>NZ_JBEUOQ010000002.1:0-720826 GCF_040489275.1 Rhodococcus baikonurensis
TGCTCACGCGCAGGTCACGAGGCCAGTCGGGCACTACGGGCGAGGGGCAGTTCGGGGAGGGGTCGAGTTCGCACAATCTACAACTCGGCATCGTTGAGCCCACATAATGAGACAAATCGGGCGTATTTGTGAGACGGCCAGTGCTCGCGCGTCGCGGCGATTCTGTCTATGTTGTTCGTTATGGGTGGACGGGTTGGGAGTTCGATGCTCGAACGAAATCTCGAGTTCGGCGGGGATCGACTGCTCGTTTGTCGGCCGTCATGACGTCCCCTTCGAATCGATCGCAGCTATCTCGAGCAAAGCGAAATCCTCGAGGGCGGGGCACGCTGCAAAGGCGGCTCGCTGGGCGCGGAGCCACGGCGATTCGTCCTCGCCTGCTCGGATTGATGGAACGCTCGGCGGGATTGACGGTCATCGATTCGCCTCGTGGGTTCGGCAAGACGGAACTCGCCGCGCTGTGGCTCACGACTCTCGGGCAGGTGCCGAACAGGCCGGTTGTCTGGGTGCCGGCGCCGTCGACTCGGATGACTCCCCTCGAGTACTGGAACACCGCGCTCGCGGTGATTCGGGATTCGCTGGAATCACTCGAGGCCCCGCCACGAATGCACGAGGATCCGGTGGGGGCAATCGAATCACTACTCGATTCGTCGCCCGCTCCATTCGTGTTGGTGTTCAACCGCATCGACCTGGTCGAGGGTGACGAGGTGGGACGCCGAATCGTGGATCTGATCGTACGGCTTACCGGGTTGAAAGTGATTGTCACACTGCAGGATCGATCTGCGACGGACTTGCTCGAGGACGTCCGCGTGGACGAGTACCTGTGCGCGAACGACCTCAGGTACACGCTCGACGAGTCCACAGTTCTGTTCGCGGAGGCCGGGATCCACCTTCCTTCGGGCGTCGTCCATTCGATCTGTGAACGCGTTGCCGGCGTTCCCGTGCTGATGAAGGTTGCTCTGAGTGCGGTTGCGGGGCTGAGTGAACCGAGCCGTGGACGTGAACGCGTTCAGCAGCGAGTGGACCAGGCGATCCACGCGTACGTCAGTCGGACCGCTCCTCGATCGGGCAAGTCGCTCGAGTTGTTCGACTTCGCGACTACGATCGCCGCTGCCCGCACGGTGACGCCGGAGATCGCTCGTGTCCTGTCCGACGATCTGGACGTGGCAGGCAAATTGGACTTGCTCGAGTCTTTTGGTCTGATCTTCCGGAATAGTCTCGAAGGGGAACCGTCCTGGTACTTTGCGCCGTCAGTTCGCCTGGCATTCATGCAGATACGGACCGAACAAGGGGATGGATTCGAAGATCCCTTCCAGGTTCTCGTCGATCACGCTCTCGGGACTTCGGATATAGCCGGTGCCGTTCACTACGCCTTGGACGGACGCAAGTGGACCAGGGTGCTCGACATACTCGAGCGTCACTGGGCCGATCTTCTGGTCGATCACACCGGGTTGGTCCGGACTGCGTTGCAATCGATACCCGGCGACGTACTGAGTTCGAACTCTTCGATTCTGGTGGGGCGTGACCTGCTCGAATCACGTCTGAGGCCGCAGTTGATCAACGGCGATTCGTTGCCGACGGAACCGGCGGAATTGCGTGCGATAGGTGGTAGTCCGCATGCGCACAGCTTGTTGAACGTCGGGACCGTCCAATCCGTCGTGCTGAGAACATCCGGTAAGTACCAACGCTCTACCGAGATCACACGCAGGTTGGCACACGTCGTGTACGGACTCGGCGACGAGTCGTTGGGCACGTTGGGGTCTCAGCTTCCAGCACTGCGGCTCATCTGGGGAGTCTCACATCAATTGACCGGCGACCTCGGTGACGCCGCAGTGGAACTACGTCTCGCGTATCAAGGTGCCGTGGAGCATGGCCCGGCGTTCGTCCTGCGGCACGCAGCAGGCAACGCAGCACTCAACTCCGCGTTGATCGGGGACGTCGCGCACACGACCGAGTGGCTTCGCCTCGAACGTACACATCCAGATGTTTCGGGATGGTTGGGACCGCCTTCGCACATGGGCGGAGCGATCGCACGTGCGTTGGTGGCGTACGACAGCCTGGACCGAGACGCGGGCGCTGCGGCGATGGACGCGCTCGCCGAGATCACCCCGCCAGGTGACCTGTGGGCATTCGCGGCCTACGCATACACCAGATTTTCTCTGCTGCAATCCGATCCGTTCTCGGGCTTGATCTCTCTGCAGCGCGCGGTGGCAACTGACGGCCACGTGAATCCATGCGACAGATCGTTCGGTGACGCCCTTCTCACCGCAGCGCGGATCGATCTCCTGTTGGCTTCGGGAGAGGGGACGAAGGCGCTGGAAGAATCAGTTGCCGCCGCGCACACGTTCGCTGTCGTCACGGTCTCGTCCGCTCGCGCGCATCTCTTGACGGGATCCTCGTCGCAGGCCTTGGAAATGTGTCGCGGAATCGACTGGAGTGGGCAGTATCTCGCACGGTATCGCCTCGAATCCCTGCTGATCGAATGCGCGGCGCTCCGTGAACTGGGCAGCATCGCCGCGGCTGCGAGCCAGTGGGAGGAGGCTTGCGGAATACTTGAAACCTCGGGTGTCCTGTCGGCGTTGGCGACTGTTCCGCGTGATCTGATCAGGCAACTCGAGGAGCGGGCCGACGGCCCGAGCGGTGCCGTCACAGCTTTTCTCGAATCCGAAGCGCCGCAGTTTTATCCGGCGGCCATCGTTCGGGTCCAACTGACAAAACGGGAGATGGACGTTCTCGTGGAACTGGACCTCGGTATTCCGATCGGTGAGATCGCACGAAAGTTGTTCGTATCCAACAACACGTTGAAGAGTCACCTCCGAGCCTTGTATCGCAAACTCGGTGCGCACTCCCGGGAAGAGGCCGTCGCGGCAGCGCACCGACACAACCTCCTCGGCAGTGGGCAGGACTGAGCGACGTCAGTGCAGGTTGCGCTCGGCGTAGACCTTCATCGCGTCACGGACCAGCGAAGCGGTGCCCTCTCCGTACTTGTCGTAGTTTGCGGTGAAGCGGGGATCGTCGACGTACATCTGGCCGAGTCCGGTGAAGGCGTCGGCGCTGGGAGTTCTTCCCTGCCAACCGATCTTTATCCACTCGAACTGTCTGCGGGTAATCGTCTGGACGTCGTCGCTTTCCGCGGACAGGCCCGCTGTCAGGGCATTTCCGAATGCCGCTGCGATGTCGGCTTGAGCTTGCAGGTGCGCTGTCCGGTCCTGCTCCGACATCGACCGCCACCAAGTGTCGCCGCTGCTGTAGGCGTCCTTACCCCAACGCTCGATGACCTCTTCCTTGTATCGGGTGTGGTCGAACCCGTCGAAAACTTCTTCCGGCATGAGTGATTCACCTTTCTTCGTCTTGTTCAAGGTCCTGTTGACCGATTCGATCTGTCTCGAGATCCGCGTGCGCTCCTGCTCGAGGAGTTCGAGGTGGGTACGCAGCGCGGCGGCCGTGTCGCGTTCACCGGTGAGGACTTCGGCAATGGCCGGCAATCCGAGTCCGAGTTCCCGAAGCAGCAGGATGCGTTGCAGTCGCACCAGGGCGTCTTCGTCGTAGAAGCGGTAGCCGTTGGCGCCGATGCGGCTCGGTTCCAGGAGTCCGAGATCGCCGTAATGACGCAGCGTTCTGCTGGTGGTACCGGCGGATTTGGCGAGTTCTTGGATGGACCATTCGCTCACGTGAAGTTCCTACTCTCGGATCGGTTTCGCTCATTCAGCATGCAAGTTGACGTTGCGTCAATGTCAAGGCTGTTCTCGGTTTGTATTGTCAGGAACGTTTTATGTCCGTTTCGCCGTATCGCCACGAACGGGTCTCCAACTGATTGATTCGATGACCTAGGTCACGTGATTTGGCTCACAAACTGTCAATTTGAATAGTTGAACAAGCCTCTGTTGACGCTTTCACATACCTCGACCACGATCATCTGAACAGATCGAGTTACGCGGTTGTTGAAAATGCACGGTAGTTGAAATGCACTGCAGACGGAACGGTGGTCCACGATGACTGAACTGGTGTCGGGCGTAGCCCAGGCCAAGCCCTATGACCTCGATGATCGGTACCGGTCGGGATCGGGACCGGTGTTGCTGACCGGTGTTCAGGCAATTGCACGCGGCTTCGTCGAGCAGCATGTTCGCGACATCCGGGCAGGTAAGCGTATTGCCACTTTCGTCTCCGGTTACCAGGGCAGCCCGCTGGGCGGCGTCGACAAGATGCTTCACGGCATGCCCAAGGTGCTCGCAGAACACGACATCACCTTCATTCCGGGCTTCAACGAGGAACTTGCTGCCACCGCGGTGTGGGGAAGCCAGACGGACCTCCCCGCAGGAACCGCGACCCACGACGGCGTGACCGGCGTCTGGTATGGCAAGGGCCCCGGCGTCGACCGCGCTACCGACACCATTCGCCACGCCAACATGTACGGCGTGAACCCCAAGGGCGGCGTAGTCCTGCTGGTGGGCGACGACCCGGCGTCGAAGTCCTCCACGGTTCCGGCCGTCAGTGAGCGCTCGCTTGCCGCGATGGGTGTGCCGGTTCTGTTCCCGCGCAATGCCGAAGAGATCATCACGATGGGTATGCACGCTGTTGCGCTCTCGCGTGTCTCCGGTTGTGTCGTAGCGCTCAAGATCGTCGCCGACGTCGCCGACGGCGCCTGGACGATCGACGGCAGCATCGCGGACTTCGACATCGTGGTTCCGGAAGTGCAGTTCGAGGGCAAGCCCTTCGTCTACAAGCAGCGTCAGATGGCCGCGCCGCCGGACAGTGTCATCGCCGAGGCCGATCTGTACGGCCCGCGATGGGATCTCGTGCACGCGTACGGAACTGCCAACAACCTCGATGTGATCGAGGTAAACCCCTCCGGTGCGAAGATCGGTATCGCCGCCACCGGTACAACTTTCGACTCCGTCCGACAAGCTCTGGCAGACCTCGGTGTCGACGACGCCGCGCTGCACCGCGCCGGGATCCGTCTCCTTCGCATCGGAATGTGCTACCCCGTCGTGGGCGAGAAGATCAAGGAGTTCGCCGAAGGCCTCGAGCAGATCGTCGTGGTCGAGGACAAGACCGCGTTCATCGAAGCGCAGATCCGGGAAGTCCTGTACGGCACCGACGATGCCCCTCGCATCATCGGCAAGCGTGACGGCCAGGGCCGTCTGCTCATGCCTGCCAGCGGTGAACTGACCGCAGGCCGGCTGCTCGCCCCGTTGCGGCGCGTACTGAAGCCCCACGTCGAGCTCAAGCGCACCCTCCCGGCCCCGCTGTCGCTGAACGTGCTCTCCGCCAAGCGAACCGCGTACTTCTGCAGCGGGTGCCCCCACAACCGTTCCACCGCTATCCCCGAGGGTTCCATCGGTGGCGGCGGAATCGGTTGCCACACACTCGTCACCATGTCCGGCCGTGAGGACAGCGCTGTCACGGGCCTGACGCAGATGGGTGGCGAGGGCAGCCAGTGGATCGGGCAGGCACCGTTCACCGACGTGCCTCACCTGTTCCAGAACATCGGCGACGGCACCTTCTTCCACTCCGGTCAGTTGGCTGTCCAGGCATGCATCGCCGCAGGCGTGAACATCACCTACAAGTTGCTCTACAACGAGGTAGTGGCGATGACCGGTGCACAGGACGCGGAAGGTGCCCTCTCCGTTGCTCAACTCAGCCACAAGCTGACCACCGAGGGCGTCAAGCAGATCATCATCTGCGCTGACGAGCCTTCGCGTCACAACAAGCGCGCTCTGGCCAAGGGCACCAAGCTCTGGCACCGCGATCGCCTCGACGAGGCCCAGAAGGAGCTTCGCGAGATCAAGGGCGTCACAGTGTTGATCTACGACCAGCACTGTGCGGCCGACGCACGTCGCCAGCGCAAGCGTGGCACGCTGCCCACTCGCAACACTCGCGTCGTCATCAACGAGGCAGTGTGCGAAGGCTGCGGTGACTGCGGTGTGAAGTCGAACTGCCTCTCGGTCCAGCCCGTGGACACCGAGTACGGCCGCAAGACGAAAATCGACCAGACGTCCTGCAACACCGACTACACCTGCATGGACGGCGATTGCCCGTCGTTCGTGACCGTCGAACTGGTGCCGGGCAAGAAGGCTCCCAAGGCCGCACGTCCCGTCCCGCCCGTCGTCGCAGATCCTGATTTCGGACCGCTCACCAGCACGCAGAACGTTTTCCTCGCGGGCATCGGTGGCACCGGCATCGTGACCGTCAACCAGGTGCTCGCAACGGCGGCACTGCGCGCCGGCCTCGAGGTGGAGAGCCTTGACCAGATCGGACTGAGCCAGAAGGCCGGACCTGTTGTCTCGCACCTGCGTTTCAGCTCCAGCGCGCTCGAGCCGTCCAACCGCCTCACCCCGGGCAGTGCCGATTGCATCGTCGCCTTCGACCTGCTGACCGCGACGGACAACAAGAACCTCGACTACGGCAATGCCGAGAAGACGGTCTCCATCGCCTCGACGTCGCAGACGCCGACCGGCGACATGGTCTACGACAAGGCTGTTCGCTACCCCGAGGAGACGTCACTCCTCGCCCGTCTCGACAAGGTGTCGCGCACCCTGCGTTCGTTCGACGCACTCGCCGCGGCACAGGAGTTGTTCGGTAACACCGCAGCCGCCAACTTCCTGCTGATCGGTGCGGCCTACCAGAGCGGCGGACTCCGTCTGCCGGCCGAGGCCATCGAAGAAGCGATCGGCATCAACGGCGTTGCCGTGGACGCGAACATCGCGGCATTCCGTTGGGGTCGTGCAGCAATTGCCGACACCGCAGCGTTCTCGGCCGTCACCACGCCGGCCAAGTCCGTCCGCGAACCCGTAGTCGCACCGGCTCACATGTTCGCCGGAACCACCTTCACCGGTGAAACCCTGCGACTGGTGGAACTGCGTGCGGCGCAGCTCATCGAGTTCCAGTCCGTCAAGATCGCCCAGCGTTACATCGATCAGGTTCAGGCAGTCTGGACCGCCGAACGTGCCGCAACCGAGCGGACCGACTTCAGCGAGGCTGTTGCCCGCGGCCTGTTCAAGTTCACCGCGTACAAGGACGAGTACGAGGTTGCTCGCATGCTGGTCGATCCTGCCTTCATCGAAGACGTCAAGTCGCAGGTGCCGGCCGGGGAGAACCTGACCTACAAGCTCCACCCCCCGATCCTCCGAGTGATGGGCCGCAAGAAGAAGATCGGTCTCGGGCCCAAGTCGCATGTTGCACTGAAGGTTTTGGCCAAGGGAAAGAAGCTTCGCGGTACCAAGCTCGATCCCTTCGGTTACATGCACGTTCGCAAGGTCGAGCGTGAACTGCTCGCCGAGTACGAGGCCATGATCGCTGATCTCTCTCGTACGCTCGCAACCGACGGATACGATCGCGCCGTCGAGATCGCGGCACTGCCGGACGTGGTTCGCGGCTACGAGGACATCAAGCTCGGCAACATCGAGCTGTACAAGACTCGCCTGCGCGAACTCGGTGTCGGTGAGTAGGATCGCCGACGAGTAGATCGAAGAAGACTGTGCCCCAGTGACCTTGTCACTGGGGCACAGTTGTATTCAGGGCCCACTCCGACCCGGGCAGGTTCAGGAGGGCGGGAACTGGCCGTCGGCAACCACGGCGCTGCCGTTCCACGTGAAGTTCACTAGGTTCGGTCCGCCTTGGGGGCAGCAGAATGCATCGTCGTCCAGCAGCCAACGGTATTGGACGGATACCGAATCCTTGTTGCTGTCGATGACGTGTGTGTACGAGTACGGCTCGCTGGTAGCGGTGCCCAGGTATGTTCCGTCGTGGAAGAACAGGACGTGTGACTGATACGTCGCATCGCCGACCCCGTCGCCGTCCACCGAAACCCAGAGCAGATCAGGACAATTCCCGATCTGTTCTTCGCTCGCGGATCGCGGTATCCACTTGCCTCCGTTGATGTCGGTGCCCAGCGTGCCGATCGCGTCGGTGACGAGCGAGGAGTCGACGTCGAGACAGGGACCCGAGGCCGGGATTGCAGTCGTCGCTGACGAGCTTGTGCGGGTGTTCGATTGTGGCGGGGGAGAGCTCGTTACCGTCGTCTCGGGCTCGTTTGCCGTCGAGGTCGCCGACTCCGTTGAACTGGCTGCCGTGGAACTCGCCGCCGCTTCAGGTGTTCCTTCGGTCGACCCGCAACCGGCGACGATCAGGGCAGCGGTGGTTGCCAGGGCAGAGACAGTGACGGCGGCCGAAATCGGAGCTTTCCTGCGCATGCGTCCTCCAGAGTGTATGGGTTCACGAGTTCACGTCCCTCCTTCGTTCTGTCGCCGGGCCGCATGCGCGCGTTATCGAACAACTGGTAACGATCAGCTATCGGGTTTCGGTGTGCTGTGCTTCGGTCTTCTCTGCCCGGGTGGCGTCGTATCGCACGGATCCGGCAACCACGGTCATCGCGATTTCCGTGGTCAGAAGAGAATCGACCCCTTCGGTGAACGGATCTTGTTTCAATACGACGAAATCGGCTGCTTTTCCCCGAACCAGTTGGCCGGTCACATCTTCCCACCTGCACGAGTATGCAGCGTCGCGGGTTGCGTGAGCCAGCGCGTCCGCGAGGGGGAGAGCGTACCCCGGCAGGTTGGGTGCCAGCGACGGATCGATTGCGGATCGACGGGTGGTGGCGATGAACATGTTCGGCAGCGGCGGATGGGGCGCCGTCGGAGCGTCCGAACCCAACGCCAGAACCGCTCCGGCTTCGGTGAATTCAGGCCACGGGTACGCGCGATTCACCCGGTAGTCGCCGAGCATTGCCTGCCAGTTCTCTTGGATCGCAGGGTCAGCGTGAACCGGTTGCATCGACGCGATGATGCCAAGGCGGGCAAGCCTTTCGACGTTGTCCCGGGTGATCGACTCCAAGTGTTCCATTCGGTGCCTGCGGGGAATGTCTCCGTTGGCAGCGATCGCGTACTCGAGTGCCGTCAATCCGATCTCCGACGCCTCGTCGCCGATCGCGTGCATCGCGATCTGCAGGCCTGCGGCGTCTGCGGCCGTCACGACGGGGATCAACGACTCGAGATCCCAGATGGGCTCGGCGTTGGTGCCGTCCGAGTACGGCTCTTTCATTGCGGCCGTGCAGCTGTCGATCACACCGTCGATGATGATCTTGATTCCGGCGATACGGAGCCACGGACCTTGGACGCGCTCGTGAAGCTCGATCACGTCGTGAACTTGTCGGACGTTGTCGGCCTCGTTGTCCTCGCGGGTCATCAGCCAGTGAGCCGCGACGCGCAGTGGCAATGTGCCGCCTCCGGCGTCCAATGCTCTTTCCAGCGAGGCTAATTCGTCCGCGCCGAGAGCCATGTCGACCGCACCGGTCACGCCGTCCTCGAGATAGTGGCGGAACGCGAGCGCGAGGGCGGCGTCCCGGTCCTCGTCGGACGCGAGCTCCGCCAGTTTCGGCCAGACATAGAGCATCATGGCGGTCTCGTACAGCATTCCGGTGGCTTCTCCGGTGACCGGATCCCGGCCGATACGACCTCCGATCGGGTCGGGAGTGTCCGCGTCGATGCCGAGTTCACGCAGTGCTGCAGTGTTCACCCAGACCGAATGTACGTCGTTGGCGTCGAGGTACACCGGACGATCGGGCACTACGGCGTCGATCACCTCTCGCGTTGGGTGTCCTCCATCCAGTGCGGAGAACAACCAACTGCGACCCAACAGGCGTGGTGCGTCCGGGTTCGATTCCGCGAATTGCTTGATGCTGGACTGAATGTCGGCGAGATCTGTGGCGTCACGCAAATCCAACTTCTGCAGGGCGAATCCCATCATGACCAAATGTGTATGTGCGTCGACGAAACCGGGTAGCACGACGGCACCTTCGAGGTCGATCACCTCGGCGTCGGGAGCCAGGATTTCGGCATAGACGGTTTCGCCCACGAATCTGAGTTTGTGGTCCTCGACGACTATCGATTCGGCCCATCCGTCGTCGGCAGCCGTGAAGATCTTTCCGTTGCGGTAGTGAGTGATGCTGTCATTCATGACTTCTACGTGATCCTTACGCGATGACGGTAGTAGTGATGGCGGCGCTGTGGTGACGATACGCACCCTCGGTGCGTGCGGAGAGTCGGGAAACCAAGGCGAACGGGACCAAGAGAACGAAGCTGATCCCCGAGATGATGACTCCGAAGGTCGGATACCCGAGGCTCGCCGTCACCGAAGTTCCGAACAGCGGCGCGAACGCGGAGCCGATGAGGTAGGTGCCCAGTAGTGGGGCCGACCATCGGCCGGCCGCGTCGAGAGCGGCCGAGATGGCAACCAAGACGATGAACGTGGCTGCGTAGATAGTGTTCCATGCGATGACCAGTGCGAGGTAGATCGTGGGATCGGTGGTGAGGCTGGCAGACAGCTTCAGAATTGCCCCGAGTATCAGCAGCACGGAGATCGATATTGTCCGACTGACCCGAGAACCCAACGCGGTCAAGGCAACAGCCGCGAGCACACCACCCGCCGTCGATGCGCTCAGTGCGAGACTCATTTGTTGATCCGAGAGCCCGGCGTGCTCGGAACCCATGATGCCGAGTACTGCCCACAGCGAGTCCTCACTGATCGCCCAGACTGCAAGCATTGCGAGAAATGCGGTTCCGGCAAAAGTGAGTCGTTTTGCGCTGACCCCGGCGGGGAGAGTTGTGGTCGTCTTGGCGGACTTCGCCGTCTCCGGCGACTCTCTCACCGGGGACGACGGCAACCAGGTGACCGTTGCGGCGGTTGCCAGTGCCAGGACTGCGACGATGCCGAATGCGTTGGTCATGTGTGTGCCGAGGATGGGGATGAGGGCGAGGACGGCTGTGACGACGAGACGGTTCACGAGCCCGCTGATGCTCGATGCCCGGTCTGGGTTCGTGAGCGCGGCCAGTGCCGCTCCGCCAACGGACGCGGATCCACCAGCGCCGATGCCGCCGATGATGATCGCGGCGCACGCGATGACCGTGGACGGCGCGATGGCCGCAATGCCGAATGCGGCCGCCATCGCGATCAGGCTGACGCGGCCGAGGAGATGACGATGCCGACCCGATGCGATACGAGTGGTGGCGAGGCAGGTGAATGCGCAGACCAGCAGCGATGCGGTCAGGACGGCGCCGGCGGCGGATTCGGTGACACCGAGGTCCTCGACCATTGCCACGATCATCAGGGGGATGAGGTTCGCGGTGATGAACCCCATGACGCCGATGCTGAAGACAGCAACACCGCGGTTGGCGGTGAGCGGAACCCGGTCGGACTGCGTATTCGTCGAAGCGTTGATCGGCACTAGGGCAACCCCATGTCCTGAAGGGGGTGGCAGTACCGACCCCTGGTGGCGTGATGCGAGTCACTTAATGAATGTGATTCGTTAAGTATGGGGATGGGTTCCGTCAGGGTCAAGGGATCTAACGAATTTGATTCGTTAATTGTATGTTTCCGGATACCCGCTCCCGCAAAGTGGCGTCGCCGGTCTGTTTCCTGTTGTGAGGCTTATGCTTCCGCAATGGCTGAGATTGCGGAACGAACCCGCTACTTCGAGCGCTACGTCACTTTCGTCGACGCGATTGTCGCCATCGCGATCACGCTGCTCGTGCTTCCGCTGGTCGAGTTGACCAGCGACCACCACGGCACCACGTCGGAACTGCTGGGCGATCACGCTGCGCAGTTCTACTCGTTCGCTCTGAGCTTTCTGGTGATCTTCCGTCTTTGGTGGTCGCAGCATCGACTGCTTCGTTTTGTGATCGACGGAGACAAGGTGGTCGTGCGCGGACTGGGGTTGTGGGTGATGACCATCGTGTTCTTGCCCTTCCCTACGGCGCTGGTTGCAGCGCCGTCACAAGATCTCGGAACCAGGGCTCTCTACATCGGGACAATGGCAGCCAGTGCTGCGTGCCTCGCGGTGGTCGCGTGGGGTCTGGTTCGCAACCCGTCGTTGAGTGAAGAGAATGCGAAGCCGCATTTCACCGCTGAAATCGTCACTTTCCTGATCATGGTGGTGGCACTGCTCGTCAGTGTGCTCGTTCCGGTGACGTCGTACTTCCCGCTGCTTCTTCTCCTGCTGTCGACGCCCATCGAGAAGCTGTGGGATCGGGCGGCGGCGAAATGGAGTGGCCGTGAAGGTGAGATGAGCTAGTCGGCGCGAGCGGTCATCGCGGATTTCTTGGCTTTGTTTCCGCAGATGTTCATCGAGCACCAGCGTCGGTTGTTGCCACGACTGGTGTCGACGTAGAGGCCGGTGCACCCGTCGCCCTGGCAGGCTTTGACGCGGTCGCGGTCGGGTCCACCGAGTACCGCGATTGCGTCGGCGGCCACTATCGACAAACCGTCGCGGATCGGATTGTCTCCGGCTGATTTCCAGAGGGCTCGGCCACTCTCGAGGACGAGGTGGGCATCACCGAGTTCGGATGCGGTGTTGACGATCCCGACATCTGCGCGTGAGGCGCGGCGGTCCTCGCACACGGCGGTTCCGATGCGATGAATGGCCTCGCGTAAATCCCGTGCGCCGCGGAGGTCGTCTTCTGTCGCGGTTGCTGGGGTGTCCATCAGATCGTTGGCGCGTAACCATAATTCGAGTCGCTGCGGGCTCGTGAGTCGTTCGAACCTCGAGCCGTTCCGGTTGGTGAGGGTGGCGGTGAAGCGGAAGGCGAGCGTGTCGTTGTCGAGTCGAAACACGTCCCGAGCGGATTGATCAGCTCCTGCTTCGTTCACTTTCGTCCTCCTTTGTGGCGAACCATCTCAACCGGTTCGACAGCAACTGTACCCGTGTGAGAGTGTTGAACCGTCTTAGGTGGTTCAACATTTTCGAGAGGGAAATCCATGACTTCTGTTTCCGTGGTCGGTCTGGGTGCGATGGGTCGTCCCATCGCTCGAAATCTGATGGGTGCAGGCTTCGACGTGACGGTGTGGAATCGCAGCCCTGAAGCGGTAGCCGAACTGGTCGCGGAAGGGGCGACCGGCGCGAAAACCGTTGCCGAGGCATTCCAGTCCGGCGTTGTACTGTCGATGTTGGCGGATGATTCGGCCGTGTCTGCGGCCATTCTGGATCCCGCCGTACTCACATCCGTTCCGAGTGGAACCGTGCACGTCAACATGGCCACCGTCAGCGTCGGCCTTGCCAAGCGCGCCGCCGCACTGCACGCCGAGTACGGCATCGGGTACATCGCGGCGCCGGTATTCGGACGCGTTTCTGTTGCTCAGGCTGGCCAGTTGAACATCATCGCCGGCGGCGACAGTTCCCTCCTCGAGCGAGTGCAGCCCTTCCTCGACGTCATCGGGGCTCGCACGTGGCCACAAGGTGAGCGTCCGGAGCAGGCCAACATCGTCAAGATCATCGGTAACTACCTCATCCTCTCCGCGATTCAATCCTTGGGTGAGGCAATCACATTGGGGGAGAGGTCAGGTGTGGACGGAAGCCAACTCGTAGAACTGCTGACCTCGACGATCTTCCCCGGGCCGGTCTACTCCAGCTACGGAAACCTCGTCGCGACGCGTCAGTACGAGCCGGCAGGATTCACCACCGCTCTGGGTCTCAAGGATTTGAGGCTTGCGCTCGACGCCGCTGACAGCGTCGATCTGGACTTGCCGTTCGGTGGCGTACTTCGGGGCGTGCTTGCTCAGGCTCTGGCGAACGGTCAGGGCGAGATGGACTGGGCGTCGATTGCAGAACTGGTCCGTTCCGGCCAGTCGGGTGAAGGCAGTCCCGAAACACCGACGAGGTGAGCGCAAACTCGGACGGGACTGCGACTTCGGCACTGGCGGAGACCGATTCCGTCCGAGCGCTACCGTTGGCCGGGTTGTCGGCACTCGCGATGGCAGGTTTCATCGCGATCACAACCGAAACCATGCCGGCCGGACTACTGGTGCAGATCGGGTCAGGACTGTCCGTATCTGTCTCCGGCGCCGGGCAATTGGTCACTGCATACGCGTTGGGCTCCGTCGTCGGGGCGGTACCACTGATCGCATTGACCCGAGGATTGCGACGACGTGCTGTCCTGGTGTCGGCGACTGTTGGATTCGGTGTCTTCAATCTGGTGACAGCGCTGTCGTCGAATCTTGTTCTCACCTTGGGTGTTCGGTTTCTGGCGGGCATGGCAGCAGGTGTGGTGTGGGGGTTGCTTGCCGGGTACGCACGCAGGATGGCGCCCCCTCGTCTGCAGGGGCGGGCCGTTGCGGTTGCCTCCGTCGGACAGCCGATCGCGCTGGCTATCGGCGTTCCGATGGGGGCATGGCTCGGGACCTTGGCCGATTGGCGCGTCGTCTTCGCCGTGATGTCGGTTGCTGCGCTACTTCTGGTCGTGTGGATACTCACGGTGATGCCGGACTTTCCCGGGCAACATGCGGATCGACAGCTGTCGGTGCGGAAAGTCCTGGTCCTGCCAGGCGTACGACCGATTCTGTTGGTCGCGTTCTTGTGGATCCTCGCGCACAACATCGTGTACACGTATCTGGCGGCGTTTCTGGATCGCATCGGTTTCGGCGATCGGTTGGGGACCGTGTTGTTCGTGTTCGGACTTTTCGCCTTCGCGGGCATCGGTGTGGTCGGGGTGTTCGTCGACCGGGCGCTTCGAAGGCTCACCGTCCTGAGCTTGGTGGTCTTTGCAGCAGCTTTGACCGGCTTGGGCGTCGGCGGTGACAGCTTCGCAGTGATCGCACTCAGCGTCGCGGTGTGGGGCGTGGCATTCGGAGGTGCTCCCACTCTCCTTCAGACTGCGCTCGCGGATACGACGGGCGACGCTGTGGACACTGCGCAATCGGTATTCGTGACGATCTTCAATTCGGCGATCGCGGCGGGCGGCCTCGTGGGTGGGCTGATCTTGGCGGACAGAGATGCGGGAGCATTGCCGTTGGTGGCGCTGGTGCTGATCGTCGTCGGTGTTCTTGTGGTCAGTATCCGACAATTCGGACATAGCTTGTGATTCACTTCACGCATGCGAAAGTCGTTGCTGGTGGTTGCTCTCGTTGCTACGTGGTTTGTCGCCGGGGCGATGCCCGCGGGGGCTGCGGATGCGAATTGGTCCGGTGATTACTCGCTCAAGCGCTTCGCCGCGACCAAGACGGGTACAAGTCTGGCCGCCAGCCAGTGGGAGCCGGATTTCTCCGATACATACACGTTCGAGACGGACTGCTCGGGCGGAGTTTGTGTTGCCACCGTGGTCGGCGGGCCGGCTCCCGCCAATCCGACTTTGCCGCAGCCGGCTCGATACACCTGGGACGGAACCAGTTGGGTGCATCCGTATGACTGGGAGTGGGATTGCTATCAGGGTGAGGGAATGCCGAAGGTGTGGGCGCCGGCGCACTCGGACGCGTACTACACACCGCAGCCCGATGGCAGTCTGAAAGGTTCGTGGCGGACCGACATCAAGAGTGGTCCCTGCGCGGGATCGGTGATCATGCACATCGAGGCGTACCCGGTAGGTCGTTCTACCGGATCTTTCGGTAGTTGAGAACGATCGTCCGTCTGAAGGCGTTGAAACAAATCTGAGCCCTCGGGAATTGATCGGGCCCCATGCACGTTAATTGAGTCAGTAACGCTCAACTTTCTGCAAGGAGGCTTCGGAATGCCAGCATTCTTCGGGCCCGAGGGTCCCGGTCGCATCGATATTTCCCGGCTCATGAGCAGGGCCACCCAGCAACTCATGGCTGACGCTGCACGCGTAGCGGCTGCTCGCGGTGATTCGGATCTCGATGCACTGCACGTTCTCCGCGTCATGGCGGAGCAGGATCCGGTCCGCACGCTCATGCAGCGCGCCGGAGCCGACCCGAAGTCCGTGGTCGACGCCGTCGACCTGCGGCTACCACAGGGCCGTGAGCAGGGCGCATACTCCGCTCCCGCGCTCAGCAGCGCCGTCAAAACTGCTCTCCTCGAGGCGCATCAACTGGCCCGAGCCCTGGGATCGACGTACATCGACCCCGAACATCTCTTCATCGCACTAGCCGGTGACCCCGATCATGTTCCGGGTCGTCTGCTCGCTTCGGCCGGTATCACGCCGGAGAAGCTGCAGGCCGCGGTTCAGAATCCCGCGTCCGGTCCAGTCGAAGACGAGTCCAGCACCCCGACGCTCGACAAGTACGGCGTCGATCTGACCGATCGTGCCCGCAACGGCGGCGTCGATCCGGTGATCGGCCGTGCCGACGAGATCGAACAGACCATCGAGATCCTCTCCCGCCGCACCAAGAACAACCCGGTTCTGGTGGGTGAGGCCGGCGTCGGCAAAACTGCCATCGTCGAAGGACTGGCGCAGCGCATCGTCGACGGGGACGTGCCGGAATCGTTGGTGGGTAAGAAGATCGTCCAGCTCGAACTCTCGAGCATGGTCTCGGGTACCCGCTACCGCGGCGACTTCGAGGAACGGCTCACCAAGGTGATCGACGAGATCACCGCACACAAGGACGAGCTGATCGTCTTCATCGACGAGATGCACACCATCGCAGGTGCCGGCGGCGGAGCCGAAGGCGCGATGGATGCCGGAAACATCCTCAAGCCCAAGCTCGCTCGCGGTGAACTGCACATCGTCGGTGCCACCACGCTCGACGAATACCGCAAGAACATCGAGAAGGATCCCGCGCTCGAACGGCGCTTCCAGCCGGTACAGGTCGGTGAGCCGTCGATCGAGGATGCGATCGCCATCTTGAGTGGATTGCGCAGTCGCTACGAGGATCACCACAAGGTCCACTACACCGACGAGGCGATCACCGCTGCGGTGGAGCTGTCGGCACGTTACATCGGCGACAGGTTCCTGCCGGACAAGGCAATCGACCTGATCGACCAGGCCGGTGCCAGGCTCCGTCTGAAGACGGCCACGGTAGACACCGCTGCCCTGCAGCAGCGTCTCGAGCAGCTCGAGAGCGACAAGGAAAAAGCCGTCGCCGACGAGTTGTACGAGAAGGCGTCGACCTTGCGTGACGAGATCAACGGCGTCGCAAAGCGTCTCGAGAAGGCAGGATCCTCTGTTCCTTCCGAGGAAACTCCGGACGTGACCGCTGAACAGATCGCCGACGTTGTCGCTCGTGCAACGGGTATTCCGGCCAGCCAGATGACTCAGGCAGAGAAAGATCGTCTGCGCCGTCTGGAAGAGGAACTGCACGGTCGTGTCATCGGACAGGACGACGCCGTCCGTGCCATCGCGCGCGCCGTGCGTCGTAGTCGGACCGGAATGAGTGATCCGGATCGTCCCGTCGGCAGCTTCCTGTTCCTCGGGCCTACCGGTGTCGGCAAGACGGAGCTCGCAAAAGCTCTGGCTGCCACACTCTTCGGTGACGAGAACAAGATGTTGCGTTTCGACATGAGTGAGTTCGGGGAACGCCACACGGTCAGCCGATTGGTCGGTGCCCCTCCCGGATACGTCGGCTACGGCGAGGCGGGACAGCTCACGGAGCAGGTGCGTCGTAACCCGTACTCGGTGATCCTTCTCGACGAGATCGAAAAGGCACACCCGGACGTGTTCAACACCTTGCTCCAGGTGCTCGACGACGGGCGTCTGACCGACGGCCAGGGGCGCACGGTGGACTTCAAGAACACCGTCGTGATCATGACCAGCAACCTCGGCTCCGACATAATCTCGAGCAAGTCCGGTGGACTCGGCTTCACCACAGGTGATGCAGAGTCGGCGGAGAAGCCGCTGCGCGACCGCGTGATGGCCAGGTTGCGCGAATCGATGCGGCCGGAGTTCCTCAACCGCATCGACGAGATCGTGATCTTCCGCAAGCTCGACACCGAGCAACTGCACCGGATCACTGATCTGCTGCTCGACGACAGTCGGAAGCGGTTGCAGTCCAAGGGCATCGACATCGAGTTCACTGCTGACGCCGTGGACTGGATCGCCGAGCACGGGCATCAACCCGAGTTCGGGGCTCGCCCGTTGCGTCGTTCGATCCAGCGTGTGGTCGACGACAAGATCGCCGACATGCTGCTCGACGATCTCCTCGAAGAGGGCGGCAGCATCACCGTCGCGGTTGACGAGGGTGAGTTGGTGTTCAGCTAAGAGGGGCGCAGCCCCTGTGAGCGGTTAGGGAGTCCCTGGACTCCTTAACCGCTCACAGGCGCGCAGCGCCCAAAATCTCCGCAGCCAAGGCGTCGTTGTGCCGGAAAAACCCCGCATTGGTGCGCGGGCGAGGGAATGCCGCCGACCAGTTGTGCCCGGCAACCCACGGCCCGGCGGCGAAGCGGCGGGGATGCGCACTGTTGTCCTGATGCAGAATTCGCGATGTGCCGTCGACCGCGAGCTTCGCAGAACTGTCGGCGGTGGCACGTAGTTCGACTGCCTCGCCCCGGCCGTGAAGTGTCCGCAGGAGCGCGTCGCCGCTCGCACTGATGGAAGCGACCGGCAATCGTGCCTCGACGAGGGTGTTCGCGGCCACGATATCGGTGTGCGACGCACTGCGGGCGACAAAGATCCCGACTCCCGTTGCCGGATCGATCTCGGTGGAGAACACTGAATCCGGCCCCAGGAATTGCACGATGCCGGCCTCGTTGAGGGCGGTCAACTGTTCCAGACGCTCGGGTGGCGGACCACTGGCAATGAAGCTGAAGAACGAATGCAGCCAACCCTCGACGTCCTTGGCGACGGATTCGGCCGGGATTCTGCCGCGCCGCAACAATTCTCCGACGGTCATGTACGTCGACAGCAACGCTGAGAAGACAGCTGCGTCGGCGCTGAAATACGGGTCCGACCGGCGTGCGACGTCTGCCGAGATGTAGTCGGTGATCCTGAGTTGGACGTCGGCGAGTCCGTCGTAGCGCTCACCGCCGAGCGGGCGGTTCAGTCGCTCGAGATCTATACGGTCTTCCGGTTTCGGAACTGCGTTCTCGACCAGTTCCTGCAATCGAGGCGATCCCCAAGCCAGCGAGGCGAATTCGGCGTCGAACTCCTCCCAAGTGCCCACCGTTCGATCCGGGTGCGACGCGAACAGTTCGTGATAGTGGGCGCCTGCCAGTTCTTTCGACGCCAAGGGCCAGATGTCGTTTCGGAAATCCAACGGTCCGTCGCCGGGCACAAGATCAGCAGTGAAGAACCGTGGTAGCGGTGGCCGCGCGTCAGCGATCGAGTACGAAATCTTGGAGTGATACGGCACGCCGCGACGAGATCCGGCATACAACAGGGGTTCTCGACCCGAGGGAGCGTAAGTCAGGACGCCGTCTTCGCCGCGTTCGAAGCTGCCGCCACGGCTCTCGGCGAGGAGAACCATCCAGTCGATGAAAGCCAGCCCGAGTCCGGCGATCAGAACCGGTTCGCGTTCGGGAATGACATCGGCGTCGATGTCGGCGGTGTATCCAGGTCCTACGTAGGTCAACCCGTGGTCGGACGCAAAGCTGCTCAGCGCGGTTTCACGCGGAGCAGCCAACGCATCGGGGTGCCCCTGTGCGAGGAGGACGGCCGTCGCGTCGATGACAACTCCGTCGTCCAGATGAACCTTCTGCATCTTGCCGACGTTCACGATGTCGACCACGGATCGTCGATGAACCTGAACGTCGACGTGCGCCGGCGCAGAGTCGACTGCAGTCTCGAACACCCAGTTCAGGTATCGGCTCTGCAATGACCTCGATGCGAACGACGACGGCGTGACAGTCGGAACTTCTGCCGCGATCTCGGGCAATTCGGCAAGCTCAGCCGCGTTCTCGGCGACCCATTCCGCGAGCGTCGGGCCGGGTACTACCGGACCGGTGACCGCGGTGGTGTCGTCGGTGAACATCGTGACGTCAGCGGTTGTCGAATTCATCCACAGGAGCGGCGCCTGGCTGCCTCGCCAAATGCGGCCGGCGCCTGCCGGATATGGGTCGACGACGTGAATGTCGATCGGTGCGGGGTCAGTGTTCACCGATTCGTGAGCGAGGATCCGTTCGAGTACACCGGTACCACGGGGACCACCGCCCACGATCACGATGACAGCAGGTGTCCCCACCGAGGTACGGGGTCGATCGCCTGGCACGAGTCCTCCATCGGACCTGGCGGAAAGCACCCGCACCTCAGTAGAGGGGGTTGCTGCGACGTCAGGGAGCCAGGACTCTCGATCGCTCTGGATGGTTAGTCCAGCTTATCTTTGGAGAATCGTGAGGCAAGGAATTCCGGACATCAGATCAGCGTGAATCAAACAGTTGTCAATCGTTATCTTCCAGTTTGCGTTGCAGGCAGGATCCGCGCGTGAACATCGCCGAAGCCGATGCGTGAACCGCCGACCCCGGGAGCGGTGGCCGAGATGGAGATGGTGTCGCCGTCCTCGAGGAACGTGCGAGTCTCGGAGCCAACTGCAACGGGTTCTTTTCCGCCCCAGGTCAGTTCGATGAAGGCGCCGCGCTGATCCTTGTCCGGCCCGGAAATGGTTCCGGACGCAAAGAGATCGCCCGTGCTCGCCGCTGCGCCGTTGATGGTGGTGTGCGCGAGCATCTGCGCGGGCGACCAGTACATCTGGGCGTACGGAGGTCGCGAAACGACGTGACCGTTCCACTCCACGGCCAGATCTATGTCCAGGCCCCACTTCTCTTCACCGCGCAGGTAGGAAAGCGGTTCGGGATCCTGCACCGGAGTGTCGATTCGGGCTGCTTCGAGCGCAAGCAACGGAACAACCCACGGAGAGATGGACGTCGCGAAACTCTTCCCCAGATTCGGACCGAGGGGCACGTACTCCCACGCCTGGATGTCTCGGGCAGACCAGTCGTTCACGACGACGGCGCCGAAGACGTGCTCGGCAAATTCGTCCGGGGTGATGGAATCGCCCATCTTCGAGGGAGTTCCGACGATGAATCCCATCTCGGCTTCGATGTCGAGGCGACGAGACGGTCCGAAGTCCGGGCTTTCCTGATCGGGTGCCTTCCGCTGTCCGCAGGGGCGAACGATACCGGTGCCGGAGACGACGATGGTGCTCGACCGCCCGTGGTATCCGACGGGAAGGTGCTTCCAATTCGGCATCAAGGGGGCGGCGTCCGGGCGGAACAACCGTCCGAGGTTGGTTGCGTGATTCTCCGAGGCGTAGAAGTCGACGTAGTCGGCCACCGCGATCGGCAAGTGCAGGGTCACCGAGTCGACGGAAAACACGGCATCCGAGTCTATTTCGCCGGTCACGAGCTCCGTGATCCGGTTCCGCACCGAAACCCACTGATCTCGGCCCTGAGCCATGAATGCATTCAGGGTCGGTTCGGCGAAGACGGAATCACCCAGTGTCGCTGCGAGATCGACGACCGAGTCGGCGACCCGCACGCCGACGCGTGGTGACCCGCCTGCGGGGGAGAAGACCCCGTACGGCAGATTGTCGAGACCGAACAGTGAGTCGGCGGGAATGTCGATGGTCGTGACGGTCATACGAGAGTTCCTTCGGTTTTGTCGGAGCGGACGATCAATCCGAGGCCTTCCAGCTCGGTCAGAGGGTCCGAGATGCTGCAGGTACCGAACGAGAGGAATCGGCGACGCACCTCGCCTGCCTCGTCTTCGGTCAGGTCGGCCAGTGCCCGTGCGATCGACTCGCCATCGCGCTGCGCCAGTGCAGCAACAACTTCAGAACGATCGGCGCCCCGCCTCGCAGCGTCGACGGCCACCATGATGTTGAGGAAGCCGTGCTGTTCGAAGCCCGTCTCGGGATCGGTGTTGCGCACACCGTGGTGCAGTCCCGCAGTCGCCTTGAACGGGATATTCGCTCGGACGACGGAAATCAGCGCATCGGCGAGTTCGTCCTCGTTCGGGTACGCCTCGGCGACAATGCCTCCGGTGCGAAACTTCGCGGAGTACCCTGCGGTTTCGAGAGCCGTGAGATAGTCGGCGCGCCGGCCGCCTCGGGGCACCTCGACAAAAATAGCGATGTCGGGATGAGCGGCATGGACACGGGCGAGCTCCGCGAAGGCGGCATCGGCCTCCAGTCCGTCAGGAATTCCCACTTCGACGGCGGCGACGCGAACGCCGGGGATGGCGAGCGCGTTCGACAGCGCGGCCGCGGTATCGGCTGGACCGGCCGGCACGGTCAGGCTCAGCGTCGCTGGGCTGTCCGCTGAGACGTACGCAGCCAGTTCGCTCAGTCGAGGCGCGGGGAAGACGAAGGGCCCCACCAGTGCGTCGTAATCTGCCTTCAGGTAGGCGGCGTGGGCCGGAACTGCTTCGGCCAGAGGGGCATTGCCGGGCGGGAAGAGTGCTGCGTCGTCGCACAGGCCGCTCAGGAGGGGAGAGACGATTGTCATTGCTGCGGCCCCCGTCCCGCCCAACTCCAGGCGTAGGCTCCGTCTTCGCACGCCAAGGCTCCCTCACCCAATTCGAGCGGCCGGAACGTATCGACCATCACGGCCAACTCGTCGAAGAACTCGGCGCCGATGCTTCGCTCGTACGCTCCGGGTTGTGGGCCGTGGGCGTGGCCACCGGGATGAATCGAAATCGAACCCTGCCCGATGCCGGAACCCTTACGGGCCTCGTAATCACCGCCGCAGTAGAACATGATCTCGTCGGAGTCGACGTTGGAGTGGTAGTACGGCACCGGGATCGACAGGGGGTGGTAGTCGACCTTGCGAGGCACGAAGTTGCAGATCACGAAGTTGTTCCCCTCGAAGGCCTGGTGCGCCGGCGGCGGCTGGTGAACACGGCCCGTGATCGGCTCGTAGTCCGAGATGTTGAAGGTGTACGGGTACAGGCATCCGTCCCAACCGACGACATCGAAAGGGTGCGTGGGATAAACCATTCGGGTGCCGACGATGCCCGCCGACGTACGGTGCTTGACCAGAACCTCGACGTCGGTGCCTTCGGCGATCATGGGCGCGGTCGGTCCGTGCAGGTCTCGTTCACAGAACGGTGCGTTCTCGAGTAGCTGGCCGAAGCGGGAAAGATAGCGCTTGGGCGGGACGATGTGACTGTTCGCTTCGATGGTGTAGGCACGAAGTGGTTTGTCACCCTTGGGGATCCATCGATGCGTTGTGGACATCGGGATCAGGACGTAATCACCTTCACGGGCCTCGAGTGTGCCGAAGACAGTCTCGACGGTCGCCTCGCCAGATTCGATGTAGACCATCTCGTCGCCGATTGCGTTGCGGTACAGGGGAGATGGCGCTGCCGCAACGACGTAGGACAGGCGCACGTCGGCATTGCCGAGGACGAGACGACGGCCCGTTACCACGTCGGTCTCGTTCCAGGTGCTTTCGGGAAACAGTGTGTGGAGTTTCAAATGGCGCGGTTTGAGGGGATGGTTGGGGGTTGTGCTCTGATCGCGCAGTTCCCAGACTGTTGCGTCGACGATGGCCGACGGGATCTCGCGGTGGTAGAGCAACGAAGAATCCGAGGAGAAACCTTCCTCGCCCATCAGCTCTTCGTAGTAGAGGTTGCCGGACTCGTCACGGTGTTGGGTGTGACGCTTCGGTGGGATGTTGCCGAGTTGTCGATAGAACGCCATGACGGGGCTCCTTCTGTGCTGTTCTGCCTGGCTCACCTCCACCAGATAGTAAATACATTAACTAAAATGATGTGATGGGCGCAACCCTCCAAGGGGGTTCGGGTCTATGTCAGTTACGTCCGCGTACGTCGAACTGGCTGCGGTTGGTGATCAGTTTGTCCAGGAGCATGACAAGGATGCGCTGTTCGGCCTCGCTCAGGACGCTGACCCAGGCGTGTTCGCGTTCGTTCTGCTCGCGAAACGCTTCGACCATGGCTTCTCGGCCTTTGTCGGTCAGGTACAGCTGGACTGAGCGTCCGTCGTTCTCGGTGGGACGGCGATCGATCAGCCCATCTGCCAGTAGCGACTTGGACAGATTGGAGACGGCGGCCCGGCTCATCCCGGTGAGTTCGGCGGCAGCCTTCGGCTCGATCGGACCGGCCAGCCAGGTGACGAACAACAGTCGGAACGACGACCATGACCAGCCGCGAGGGCGGTGGATCGACGACTCGAGATCGTAGGTGACCACGTTCGAGGCCCGATTGAGCGTCAAGAGCACCTCGGTGGCCAGCTGGTCGCGAAAGCCGTGTTCGGTGGCCAGTCGTTTGTTGGCCAGTTCGATGAACGACCAGAAGTTGAGCTCGCCGACGGTTGGTTGGTCATCGGTTGTTCGCTCATTCATGGCCTAACCCTAGCGTGGCTCACGGTTGATAAATGTGTGTACTAGATTGTGGATGTTCTCGCGAAACTCGGAAACCCGGCAATTCGGCGACAGCCCTGAGCCGTCTGGCGCAAGTGGCGACGAGTTTCCTCTGGGTGCGGCGCATGTCGAGATGTCGGCGGATCCGATTCAGAAGGTTCTGGAATTCGTGTCTTGTTTCTGTCGCCCCAGATTCGAATTATCGCTTCAGCTTTACGAAAACAAGGACGCAGGATTGGTCCTTACCTAGAATTCGCTTACAAATCTGTCGGGTGTCGGTTTCAAGGATCGACGCGTCCGTGAACTGTGAAAGTGAGTCACAATGAAGCGCTCGTGCCGAGCTCGCGCTCGAATCTGGATGGTTGTCCTGGCGTCGGCGACACTGGTGGTGACCGGGTGCGCGGGTAGCAGCCAAGGTACGACGACGGATGCATCGGACGTGACGGTCGGAGTTGTCGGTGACCAGAACGACGGGGGAGAGCCACGCTCGGGTGGCACGGTGTCGTTTGCCACGTACAACGGGATCAGCAGTCTCGATCCGGCTGACCGTCAGGACGGCGGCGCTACCGGTGGTAGCGAAATGGCAGCCATCTACGACCTTCTGATGCGATTCGATACCGCGGCGGGCGAATATGTTCCGCACTTGGCACAGTCCTTGTCGGCCAATGACGACAACACGGTGTGGACATTGAAGTTGCGTGACGGTGTCACCTTCAGTGACGGCACGCCGATGGACAGCGCTGCAGTCGTGTGGAGCATCGATCACTATCTGCAGAAGAAGGGTACTCACGCGCTGGTGTGGAAGACCGCTGTGCGTGAGATGAATTCATCGGATCCGAGTACGGTTGTCTTCACATTGGCTCAGCCGTGGGACGAGTTCCCGATCATGTTCACCACCGGTCCCGGCATGATCGTCGCACCCTCGTCGATGGCTACCGGTACGTTCACCCCGGTCGGAGCGGGTCCGTTCACAGTCGAGAAGTTCGCTTCCCAGGACGAATTGGTGCTCACGGCCCGTCCGACGTACTGGGACGGTGCGCCGTACCTCGAGAAGTTGCGCTTTCCCGCAATCGTCAACGAAAAGAGCAAACTCGAGGGCTTGCACACCGACGGAATTCAGGTTGCCTATTTGAAGTCACCCGATTTCATTCACGAGGCTTTCGAAGCCGGCGATCCCGGATTCGTGTACTCGGCCAGCATGGCCGGAGTGCTGGCAATCAATCAGCGCGACGATCGGGCAGCGAAAGACGAGCGTGTGCGTAAGGCGATTGTCGCTGCGGTGGACCCGACTACGTTCAACGAGCGAGTTCAAGGCGGCTTCGGTGAACCCGGCACCGACATGTTCGCGTCGTGGTCGCAGTGGCACGGTTCGGTGGCCGGAAACGGCTTCGATCCCGAGGCCGCGAAGAAGTATCTGGCCGAGGCGAAGGCCGACGGCTACGACGGAAAACTGACATACGTCGGAATGAACGATCCGGCGACGCAACGCAGCGCGCTGACGTTTCAGTCGCTCTTGCAGGCAGTGGGTTTCACGGTCGACATCACCTACGCGACCAGCATCAACGATTTGATTTCCATGCTGTATGCAAAACACGACTACGACGTGTCCTACTTCGCGTTCAACGTGCTGGAAGAGTCACCCTTCGTGCGCATGTACGGCAATCTGTTCAGCGAATCTCCGTCGAACATCCTCGGCTACAAGAACGCTCGGATGGACGAGTTGCTCGGCAAGCTGCAAACAGCGTCGGGCGAGGATGAACGGCGAGCCGTCATCGACGATATTCAGACAGTGGTCAACGAGACGGCGCCGATGGCCGTGGTCAACTCCGGCAAGGTCTTCATCCCGTGGCGCGAGAACGTCCACGGAGTGACCCCGAGTGCGGACGGGATTCTGCTCTTCGGCAATACGTGGTTGAGCTGACCACTGTTCCCCTTCTGCTGTCGCTGTGAACAGCACTGTGTGACAGCAAATTCAGTGGCGTCATCTCCCTCCCGTGGTATCGACTCTGTTGCGACGAGGAAAGGTGGAAGTCAGGAAAGCCATCGCTATGACCATGATGAGGGTCGCGACCAATCCGTCCAACCAATAGTGATTTGCGGTGGCGATCACCACAAATGTGGTCACAACCGGGTGGGCGAGAACGGGCCAACGCCATCGAGACCGTATTGCCAGGAACAGTGCGATGGACAGCAACAGCGCCCATCCAATGTGCAGCGACGGCATCGCGGCGAACTGGTTCGAGAGGGTATCTGTGTCTGGAGGTCCGTAGACCGATTGCCCGTATCGGGTGGCGAGGTCGACGAAACCGAGATCGGGCAGCATTCGCGGGGGTGCAAGCGGGACCAGCACGTGGATCACAACCGCCGTTGCGGTCAAGGCAGCCATGACATTTCGGACCCATGTGTAGTACTGCGCGCGATATACCCACAACCACAGCAGTGTGGCAATTGCAAAAGGGAAGTGCACGCTCGCGTAGTATCCGTTCGCAAATCTCGCGAGGGTATCGGAATGCGTGAGGAAGGCATTCAGTGACGCTTCGTTCGGTAAATGCATTCCGCGCTCGAAGTCCACGAGAGCGTGGGCGTTGGAGAATGCTCGTGATTCCTGGCCGGCGGCAAAGATCCGTCCGGCGCGATAGCCCAGGTAGAGCACCGTAATCAGCGCCAACTGTGTTGTCGCTTCTCGTCCGCGCCCTCGAACTTGCTCCTGCAGAGATCGAAACCACAAGGGTCCCAGCAGTTGTCGAGGAGTAGATATTCCGGTAACACCCATTACCCGCCCTCACATCCAGGCGAAGTCACCGAAGGCCACTTCGACGGCTCGGCTGCCTGCGATCGTTGCAGCATTTGTTCCGCGGCATTCGCTGGTGGTCCGATCTTTTGTTTCTCACGCCTGTCGAGGACCTGGTCGGAGCGCGCAGTCCAGATCCCCGACAGTCGCAGCGTTCTTGCTCGCGCTATCAGGCGTGAATCCCTGTCCTTCAGGGAGTTCCGGCTCTCACGCCGTGGCGAATTCGGAATCCGACGGACGTTCCGTTGCCTCTGCGGGGCGAGCCTTGTCGGCGCGAGCTTTGTCGATGAGCAACACGCACAGCAGGGAGATGGCTCCCCAGATTCCGAAGGTCATCAGCTGACTACCGACCGTGTCCGCACCGAAGTACAGGATCGATCGGACGGACTCCACAGCTGCGGGCATCGGCAGTACGTCGTGTAGGACGCGGAAGATCCCGGGTTCCATGTAGATCGACATCGCGGCACCCGAAGCCGGTATTCCGAGAAACATGAGAACTCCGACGGCCGGGATGACTGCGAGGAGTCCGAGTAGTCGAACCAGCACGGTGGTGAACAACGCGGTACTGAAGATCGCGATGATGCCGGTGCCGAAAAGCTGCCAGAAGTGACCGTCGATCGTGCCGACGAGGGGACCGGCGATCAGCCAGATCACGGCCGACATGAACACCGACCATCCTGCGAGAACGGGAACAAGCGTCCGCAATTTCATCACTGCCGGCGCTGCGCTGCTGCCGACGACGATGATCATGAAGCCGGACATGATCCAGCCCATCGCCAAGTACATGCTGACCGTGCCGCTGGAATCCGAGTCGGCGAGCGGTGCGAGATCTTCTGTCGTCAGTTGTACGTGCTGGCCGGCAGAAACCTGTTTGAAGACCGATTGCACTGCTTGCTGTTGGCTCGTTCCGGCGGCTTGACTGGTGATCAGTGTCGCGGTGGGCGACTCTGCCGAAGGTAGGACGTAGGCGGCGGTGACTGTGCGGTCCTGAACGAGGCTGCGGGCTTCGTCCACTGATCCGACTGCCTGCAGATCGAACAGTCCGCCCAAGTTCTGTTCGAGGCCGGCGACAGCTTGTTCTGCCTGTTCCGTGGTGGCCGCGACCACCGAGACCGGCATGTCCCGGGGAGCAGGCTGGTACATCGAACCGAGCATGACCGAAAGCATGAGCGTGACCATGGCGAAGGGGAAGAACGCCAAGGTGGCGTAGCGAACCTTGTTGCTGGCTGGTCGCGGCCGTGCGGTCAGCGATGCCATCGAGATCTCGGGAGTACCAGCCTCGGGGTTGCGGCGTCGTTTCAGCGCGTCGACGCCCAGTGTTGCGAGTAGTGCAATCGCTGCGCCGAGGGCCAGGACCAGCAGATGGGAGCCGAGTCCGTCGCCGCCGAAGTAGAGCACCGAGCGCAGGGCCTCGCCGGCGGCTGCGGTAGGCAGGAAGCTGTGCAACGTTGCGTAGATCGACGGCATCGTGAACACCGACATGCCCATGTTGGATGCCGGGACGCCGAGCACCATCACGAACAACATGCCGACCAGCACTGCCAACGGGCCGAATATCCGGGTGAGGAGCAACTGCACGGAACCGACAGCGAATACGGCGAGCCACGAGATCCCGAGGATTGCTGCTGTATGCCCCTCGACCGCGCCGAGGATCGGACCCGCGACCAACCACACCAGTGCTGCGATCAGCGCTGACCATCCGGCGAGAAGTGGTACGACTCGGCGGAATCGCAACAGCTCGGGCGAGTTGGACAGCGTAATACTCAGGGGCATGTAACCGGCAAGCATCAGAGCGGTGGCCATGAACATCGCGGCCAAGCCCGCAGGGTCGTGGGCCGGCAGTGGTGCGAGATCTTCGACGGTCAGATCGCCGCCTTGCGCAAGGACCTGGGGAGCGAGCAGTCCGGTGACCGTGGAAACCTGAGCAGCTCCGGCCGCACTTGCGGTGTAAACCGTCGCGTTGGGGTCCGTAGCGTGCAGCGATACGACGCCGGACACCTCGCGGTCGAGGAGGAGTTGGCGTGCCTCCTCGTCAGTGGCGACGATCCGGACGTCCACGGCCGACGGATCGGACGCTTCGAGTGCTGCCGCAAATTGTTCGGCCTGCTGTGTCTGTCCGGCAACTGCGACAGGCATGTTGTTCGGGGCAGGTGCGTGCATCGCAACCAAGTAGCCGGTGATCATCATTCCGACCATCAAGAAGGGCAGCAAGATCATCGCCACGTACCGGCCGATCTGCTCCTTTCGGGCGCGAGCGGCGGCTTCGGCCACGGCGTTCCCCTCTGGCGGACTTTCGGCATCGGGAGAAGCAGTGGTGGGCATTGTGGAACTCCTCGAACTCTGGGCAGGTGTTGCTCGATCCGGTCGCGACAGGCAGGGCGGATCCACGGTTGGGCCGATGGGACACGCCCACCGTCGTCCAACAGAATTACGCGTCCTGTCTTAAATAAAGTTACGCCGCATGTCTTAAAATTCAAACAGGCAGGGTAGTGATGTCTGCCCTATCGGTGAGAAGGCGTATCGAACGACCCCGGCAGACGAAGTCGACGAGGAGTAGGCATGGGACAACATGGTGACCGGGTGAAGAAAGCCTTGCTGGACGCAGCTGAGGAGCTCTTTGCCAGGGAAGGGGTTGATGCGGTCTCCAACCGGCACATCGCCGAGCGCACTGGTAGTGCCAATCACTCCGCTGTGACCTATCACTTCGGCGGACGTGACGAGCTCATTCGGGCGTTGATCGAGCGTCATACCGACGACACCCGTCGCCGACGCCGTGAACTCGCCGATCTACTCGGCGAAGACCCGGATCTCCGAGATCTGTTGGGCTGCCTCATACTCCCGTGGACCGACCAACTGGCGTCCTTGCCTCGTCCGAGCTGGCGTGCACGGCTCGTACAACAACTGAAGGCGGCGCCGTCGGGCATCGAACTCATTGCCATGCTGTCGGATCCGCTGGTCGACGAAGTGTTTCAGCGGGCGATGGGTCTCCTCTCGGATATTCCTGCGCCCGTGCTCGTCGGTCGATCTTGGATCATGGGACGAATGGTCACCGACGTCTGCGCCGAATACGAGGCACGCCTCGAGCAGGACACCATCGAGCCCAACTGGACCGGGTTGGCCTACTTCCTCATCGATGCTTGCGCGGGGATGCTCAGAGCGCCGGTGACCACCGTCGGCGACTTTCTCAGCTCTCGTTCGGCGGGCACGCTCTCTTAGTTCAGGGAATGGTCATCGGAGGTGAGCGCAGATCGCTTTATCCGCCGGGAGTTGGGGGCGGCCCGACGACCTCCAGGTCCAGTTCGGCACGAGCGCGCCCGAATCCTTCACCAGGGAAGGTCATGTCGCCTCCTTCGACGTGGACGTGAGCCTCGGTCGGGCGGTTCATGTATTCGAAGAACTTCTCGAACACACCGGTGGTCAGGAGTCCGAGCATCTGGGTGCTGTGGCCGGCGAACGAGAAACTGTGCACGGTGCCTGCAGGTGCGTGAAGGAAGTCGCCTTTGGTCAGAAGGATTTCCTTACCGTTCGCGTGCAACAGAATCCGGCCCTCGAGGCAGAAGAAGTTCTCGGTGTGCTGACGGTGGAAATGCAACGGAATGTATGGACTCTTGCCGCCGCTGGTGTGCATCGCGAAGTACGTCGAATCCGTGTTTCGGGAGCGTGCGAGATAAGTGTTGAGTTGGTCCATGCTCGCCCATCGGTCACCTTCGCCGGCTCGCAGGACGTAGGCCGAATTGGACTGAGGCAAAATCGATCCCGACGACGAGGGAAGATCCTTCTTCTCCAGGTCGAGAACTCGAATTCCGTACTGCGCTGCAAGTTCGGACTGACGCGCGTCTGAAACATTCTGGTCAGCGCTGATGTCGAAGACGTGCGACTGCGTGGCGGTGCCCGATTCTGCGCCCCAACTGTGTCCGTCACCGACAGTGAGCCAACTCAGGAATCGCGTGCGATGCGCGAGCATGCGGTACGCGTACGGCGTGCCGGGTGGGATCGACACGGCGTCTCCCGCTACGAGGATGTTGGTTTCGCCCGGAAGCCAGACTTGGAGTCGACCGTCGGTGACGTACAGGAAACGGAATTCGTCGGAGTGCTCGACGAACGGCGTCTCGACACCTGCGCCGCCGTAGACGTAGGCGGCGCCGAACTGTCCACCGGTATCTTGCGGGCGGGCGATGACTGTGAGGAGTTGACCGCCTAGTTGGTATCGCTCGCCTTCACCGGCGGACAGGTGGTAAGGCACGCAACGCCCTGGTAGAGAATCCGATTCGGGAACGGTGGAGTGGACCTCGTCCAAACTCGGAATGTCGAATGTGGTCATGAGAGGGACGCACCTGCTTTCAGCGTTCGAGAGAAAAAGGCTTCGATAGTCGCGAACGACGCGCATGGGCGGCGTTCGACGAACCGTCTCCCGCGGTCGGTGGAGGCTCGGACTGTTGCGGACGCGGACGGATCACGCTCGAGGTGCCCCTGATCGAGACTGAGCCCAGGACCCAGCTCCAGCACGTTGCCCGGGTTGAAGAAGCCGTGGCCGAAACCGTCCACGAGATAAAGGATCACGTCGTTTCCATAGGCGGCGAGCGAGTCGTACAGGCTGACGCTTTGGTGGTGTGGAACCATCGTGTCCTCGATCCCGTGCATGACCAGGAACGGGGGCGTTCCGCCCTTGGCTACGAGTGCCGGACTCGCGTCGCGTGCGGCGGCGAGGTTGTCTCGAATCGGTCCACCCAACAGTGATGCCTCGGGCGATACTTGTTCGGCTTCGGAGATCGGCGACGAAAGATTCACCAGGGCAGGAAGATCTGCTGGGCCGTAACCGTCGACGACGGCCTGGACTGCTGAGCTGACGGATGAGGCTTCTTCGTGGTCCAGCCGAAGGGTCGAGGAATGGATGCCGGCAAGCGCTGCGAGGTGCCCTCCTGCCGACGATCCCCAGAGTCCAATTCGATCCGGATCCACGCGATGTTCGGCGGCATTGCTTCGCAGCCAGCGCACTGCGCGCCGAACGTCGAGCAATTGACCGGGGTGAACGATGTCCGGTGCCAACCGGTAGTCGATGCTGACCATCACGTATCCCTCGGCAGCGAAATGCTTCGCGAGGTCTGGGCAGGCCGTGCGGTCTTGTAGCCGCCATCCACCGCCGTGGATCCACACGATCGCAGGCAACGGCTGCGGCGGGTCCTTCGGTCGGACTATGTCGAGGTGTAAGCCAGGGGCGTACTCGACCGTGGAATGGCGGACATCGGTCGAAACCGTGTCCACGTGGGTGAACTCCTTCGACGTGAACCCGGGCCTGGGTCGTCGCTTTCGCGGTTGTAAGGCCTCTCCTTAGGTCACTGTCTAGTAAGGCAAGGTAGCAGGAAAGGGAGAGATCCGGAAGCCTACGTTTCTATGCTTCGAGACCGATCGGCCATACGGCATGACCCCCTGTGTGCCTTTCCGATAGTGCCACCACCAGAAAGGCGCACAGGGGCTTGCCCCTAAAGCTCCGCTCGTACCACCTTCGCGGCTTCGACGAGGTTACGCAGCGACGCTTCGACCTCGATCGGCCCCCGTGTCTTCAATCCGCAGTCCGGATTGACCCACAATCGTTCGACCGGAACAGCTTTGAGTGCTTCGCGTAGCGACTCCGCGATCTCGTCGACGCTCGGCACGCGTGGCGAGTGGATGTCGTAGACACCCGGACCGACGCCGAGGTCGAACCCGACCGAACTGAGATCGTCGAGCACCTCCATGTGTGATCGCGCAGCCTCGATGGACGTGACGTCCGCGTCGAGACCGGCGATGGCACCGATCACCGCTCCGAACTCGGAGTAGCACAGGTGGGTGTGGATGGCGGTGGAATCCGCGACGCCCGAGGTGGCCAGCCGGAAGGCACCGACCGACCAGTCCAGGTAGGCGGGCTGGTCCGCAGCACGCAGTGGAAGTAGCTCACGCAGTGCCGGTTCGTCGACCTGGATGATTCCGATACCGGCGGCCTGCAGATCGACCGTCTCGTCTCGAATGGCCAGTGCGACTTGATTTGCCGAGTCGGCGAGCGGTTGGTCGTCGCGGACGAACGACCAGGCCAGAATGGTGACGGGCCCGGTGAGCATGCCCTTGACCGGCTTGTCTGTCAGCGACTGTGCGTACGTGATCCAGTCGACGGTCATCTGCTTCGGACGTGAGACGTCGCCGTACAGAATCGGCGGACGCACGCAGCGGGTACCGTACGACTGGACCCATCCGTTGGCTGTGGCGAAGAACCCGTCCAACTGCTCCGCGAAGTACTGCACCATGTCGTTGCGTTCCGGTTCGCCGTGAACGAGTACGTCGAGTTCCAATTTTTCCTGGAGTGCAACAACTTCGGCGATCTCGGCGCGCATGCGGTCGACGTACTCGGCTTCGTCGATCTCGCCCTTGCGCAGCGCCGCGCGAGCGATACGGATCTTCGACGTTTGTGGGTACGAGCCGATAGTGGTCGTGGGCAGCGGTGGCAGAGACAGCAACTCGTCCTGGGCAGCGCGGCGCTCGGCGGCGGGCGCGCGACCGGTCGCCGAGCTCAGAACGGCGTCCAGCCGGCCTCGAACGCTCGCGTCATTGAGTCTGCGATCGTCCTTGCGGGTCGACGCTGCAGCTCGTGCCAGCGCGAACTCGTCCTCCACCGACTCTCGCCCCTGCGTGAGAGCGGTTGCGAGAGTGACCACTTCCTTGACCTTCTCGGTGCCGAACGCGAGCCACGAGCGTAGGGCCTTGTCGACATCGGCTTCTGCGTCGAGAGTGTACGGAACGTGCAGCAGGGAGCACGACGTGGAGACGGCAAGAGTATCCACGCTGCCCAACAGAGCACCCAACGTGCTCAGTGCCGAATCCAGATCCGACCGCCAGATGTTTCGTCCGTCGACCACACCGGCGACGACCAGTTTGCGAGCGAGTTCGGGGACGGAGCCGATCGAATCCTGACCGGCCACCAGATCGACGGCAAATCCTTCGACACCGGTGGACGCGAGTGCGGGCAGCGCGTCACGCAGCGAACCGAAGTACGACGCCAACAGGATCGACGGCCGCTCGGTCAGTGCCGAAAGCTGTTCGTACGCAGCGCGTGCCGCTTCGATTTCCTCGTCGGTGCGATCACCTACGAGAGCCGGTTCGTCGAGCTGAACCCACTCCGCGCCGGCCTTCGCGAGCCGACCGAGTAGATCCGCGTAGAGGGGGAGCAGTTCGTCGAGCCGCGAGAGCAGAGGCTCGTCAGTGCCGACAGGCTTCGAAAGCAACAGGAAGGTGACCGGTCCGATGACGACCGGGCGGGCTGCGATGCCGTCGGAAAGTGCTTCTGCGAGTTCGGACAAGACCTTGGACGGGTCGAGTGCGAACGTGGTGGACGGCGAGATCTCCGGCACCAGGTAGTGGTAATTGGTGTCGAACCACTTCGTCATTTCGAGCGGCGCGATGGTGTCCGTCCCACGGGCAGCTGCAAAGTAGCGGTCCAACGGATCGGCGACCGATGCGACGCGATCGGGAAGTGCGCCGAGAAGAACTGCGGTGTCGAGCATTTGATCGTAGAAGGAGAAGGTGTTGACCGGGATCGAGTCGAGGCCCAGGTCACGGAGGTCGGCCAAGCCCTGCCGACGGAGGTCACGGGCGACGCTCTGCAAGGCGTCGGCGTCGATGCGCCCCGCCCAGTAGCTTTCGGTTGCCCGCTTGAGTTCTCGATGAGGACCGATGCGCGGTGAGCCCAGCACGGTCGAAGTGAATGTCGTTGTCACGGAGTTTCTCCAGATTGCCAATGCACTGATGGCCACTGCCGGCAGACGGGTACACCTCACGAGACCCCGAGCTTCGGCGGGCAGCACTGCCCGAACCACGCACGAGGTCCGATGGAGATCTACACGCCCATTCCACGAGGCGGTGGACCGTCGGGCACGGCGTGCCCGACACAGTCGGCAGGTCTTCGGACTCGCGGGCACTCGATCGAGTTGGATCGAACCTACTGGCCGTCGCTTCCCAGGCGGATGCCCAGTGCACATAAACGGCGGTCGTTCCTGCTTACCGCTGCGGGACAGTCCCGGATTTTCACCGGGTTCCCTCTCACTCCGTCAGCTTGCGCTGACGGGGCTTCGACGCCGGGAACGGTCTTCGGGGCTCCTCATGACCGTGCCGGGCGAACCAGCTGCATCGATCAGCATAAGGCCAACCCTCCCTGCGCAGTCAAGGAGAGTCGGCGAAGGGCGCTACGCGCGTGACATGTAGGAATTCGAGTCCGGTGGTACGCGCGGAAGATTCTCGGAGGAACGTAGATTCTCCGCCATTTCCACAAGCAGATCCTGCGAAGACGGTGAGAGATCGACGACCCGAGCAGTGAGGTTTCGCAGGCGCACGTTGTGCAGCTGTTCGAGAAGTGAGAGGTCTGCTTCGCCACCGGAGACGGTCGGTGGAGTGTGGTCGGACGGGGCGTAGAAGTAGTCCGGATGGACGTTGAAGAAGTGGGCGAGGGCAGCGACCACTTCGGGTGACGGGTTGGTTCGGACGCCGGTGCGTAGTTGCGACAGGTACGGCGTCGAGATGCGGCATCCGAACTCGGTCATGCCGCGAACGACCATCGCGTTGGTGACGTGAAAGTCGGCAGTCTCGAACAGCGAGTTCAAGCGATCGTTGAACTGGTTCGACATGAGACGTCCCTTCCCCCGTTACGCACAGGCTCCGTCGATTCAATTAACTGCATCATAGCCAGTTATCGAACGATTAGCTGTTTTGGATTCTCACGAAGGGGGTCCTTTGCAGGGAAAATCCCTAGGGTAGAAGGTCCCTACTTTGAGTGATCTGGACAAATCGTCATCAAGAATCGAACGGCGGACTATTTGCCGGCGAAGCGGATTCCGGCATCGCGGATCAGAGCCAGCCGTTCGACTCGGCGATTCTCACGGCTTCGGCGCGGGTCGTGGCACCCGTCTTACCCATTGCGGACGACAGGTGATTTCGAACTGTCCCTGCGGACAAGAACAGCGCCCCCGCGATGGCCGCCACGGGTGCGCCGTCGTGAGCAGCGCGCAGTACTTGGGTCTCACGCTCCGTCAGGGGCGACTCACCGCTGACGAGGCTGTCAGCCGCAAGGGTGGGATCGACGACGCGCAGTCCGGCATGAACACGCCTGACCGCGTCGGCAAGCTGCCTGGCAGGTGTGTCCTTGACGACGAACCCGCCGGCCCCCGCGTGAAGGGCTTTACGGAGAAATCCTGGGCGCCCGAACGTGGTGACGATCAGAACCCGGGTCTCGGGTGCTGCTTCGCGAAGGGCCGCTGTCGCGGCGATACCGTCCATGCCGGGCATCTCGACGTCGAGAAGCGCGACGTCCGGACGGTGCTCGAGTACGGCAGCCACCACCTCGTCACCGCGGACGACCTCGGCCACCACGGACAGATCGGATTCCAGATCGAGTAGCGCGGCCAAAGCTCCTCGCACGAGCGCCTGGTCGTCCGCCAAGAGCAGCCGTATGGTTGCTCGATCGCCCTGGTTGCTCACACTTTCTCCTGTTCGACGACCTGAAGTGCAAACCCTTGCGGTTCGGGATGAGTGATGATCACTCGTGCGCCCGACGCGCCGGCCCGCTCACGCAATCCGATCAGACCGTTGCCGGAAGACGTCGACCCGGCCCCTCGTCCGTCGTCGACGACAGATGCGCTTCTTTCGTCGACCGTGATCCGACAGTGTGTTGCTCCGCTGTGCCGAACCACGTTGGTGACACCCTCACGGATCGTCCATGCGAAGAGTTCTCGGAGGCGAGTGGGGACCATGTCGGTACTGCTCGGCACGTCGTCCTCGATACCTGCCGCACGCAATGCCTCTCGTGCACGGGCTATCTCGACGGGAAGTGAAATTCCACGAAATCCTTCGACGGCCGATCGCACGTCCGCAAGCGCGTCTCGAGAGAGTCTTTCGAGATCGTCGAGTTCGCTGCGCGCACGTTCTATGTCGACGTCCAGTAGGCGGTTGGCCAGTTCAGCTTTGATCGTGATGACGGTCAGCGAGTGCCCGAGGATGTCGTGCAGATCGCGCGCCATCCTCGTTCGCTCTTCCATGATTGCCCGCTGCTCCTGCTCTTCGCGTTCATGGAGCATGGCGAAGTTGCGGCTGATCAGGGACATGATGCCCCAGGTCGCGAATGCGGCCGCGCAGACTCCGAGGGAGAGCCCGGAGTAATTACCCCACCCGGACGAGAGGCTGACTATCTCCACGGAGGCTGCAAACACCAAGGCGAGAATGCCGCCCGCGACGGTCGGCAGCAGCGTCACCGCTGTCACCGCGAGATACGGTGCGGCTGCCAAACCCGTCGGCCCGACGCTGACGATCATCACGGCGGCCAACACGGTCAGAGCGGCCAGAGCCAGTGCAGCTTCGCGAATTTTCGGCCGAGTCATTGTCATTCGGCGCCGCTGTTGAGTTGTGGCGAACGTGTACAGGTAGAGCGCACTGAAGGTGATCGTCGCGAGAATCCCTGTCCAGCCGCGCACTTCGTCGCGCAGATTCCATCCCTCGATCAGCGGTCCGCCGAGAAATACCATCCAGACCGCCGCGAAGAGAACACCGAAACGATTCCGCCGCGGTAGCGCGACGGAATCGTTTCGGTCAGTCGTTTGCGACAACTACACACGCTCCGTATCTCGTTGGAACCGCCAGATCGCTCCGCCGGCGAAGATGGCGAACCACACCAGGATATTGACGATCCAGGTCCAGTGAATGCTATTGCCGGTCAACGGTGCGTGGGCGAGGGCATTGATGCCGAACATCGGCGTGAACTGTGCGATGGTCGCCCACACGGAACCGTCGGTGAGAGGTACGAAGAGTCCGCCGCCGAAGGCGAGCAGGGCCAGTCCGGGGCCGAGCAACTGCATGACGTTCTCACTGGGGAGCAGATACCCCATGAACAGGCCGAAGGCCGCGAAGATCGACGATCCCAGCCAGGCGATCAATGCTGTTGTGAACCAGAGCGATCCGTCCATCTGCGCAGACGTGAACGCGCCGACGACGTAGACGACAAGGATCGAGACGAGACCGAGCAGCATCGCCATGATCAGTTTGACGGCGATGTAGGCGACCGGCGTCAGTGGAGTCAGGCGCAGTTGCCGGCTCCATCCCGACGCTCGTTCGATCGAGACCATCGCTCCGCCACTCGTAGTGGCCAGCATCGCGCCGTACAGGGCCATGCTGATCATGATGTACGCGGCGACATTGCCGTGCCCGATCCCGTGGTCGTCGTCGCCTTGACCGAGCCCGAAGACGAGGAAGAAGACGACCGGCATGACGAGTGTGAAGATCATCGTGCGCCGATTGCGGGTCAGACGACGAAATTCCAGTCGCAACAGGGTCGTGTTGAATCCGCCCAGTGGTACGACGGTTCGCTCGGCTCCGTAGGTGTTCGCTTCGATTGCAGTGGTCATCACTTCTGTCCTTCGGAGTTGTTCGACGTGAGTGCGATGAATGCGTCTTCGAGGCCACGCGAGACGATTTCGAGATCGCGAGCCTGCGTGTTGGTCAGCAGAAACCGTGCAACGGCATCGGTGTCGCCCGAGTGCACGAGCAATGACTCACCACGCACCTCGACGGCGTCCGAGTTCGGTATGGCTCGGAGCAGTTCGTCGGTGATACCGGGGACTCGTGCGCGCAGGGTGCGCCCGGACGCCATCGCCTTGACCTCGGCGGTAGTCCCGTCGGCGACGACTGTGCCCTGCCGGACCAGGATGATGCGGTCGGCGTAGACATCGGCCTCTTCGAGGTAGTGCGTCGCAAAAAGCACAGTGCGACCGTGATCTGCGTCGGCGCGGATGGCGGACCAAAAGTCCCGACGCCCTTCGACGTCCATACCGGTGGTCGGCTCGTCGAGAATGAGCAATTGGGGGTTCGACAGCAACGCCATCGCAAACCGCAGGCGCTGTTGTTGTCCGCCTGAGCATTTGCTGACGAGGCGATCGGAGATGTCGAGGATTCCGGCTCGCCCCAGCACTTCGTCGACCGGACGGGATTGGGCGTACAGGCTGGCGGTCAGCTGCACGGTCTCGGCCACCGTCAGTTCTTTGAGCAGCCCGCCGGTCTGCATGACTGCAGACACGAGTCCGCGGGCGATCGCCGATCGGGGTGACATTCCGAAGACGCTCACGTCGCCCGACGTCGGTCGGGACAGTCCGAGGATCATGTCGATGGTTGTCGTCTTGCCTGCGCCGTTCGGGCCGAGGAACGCGACGATCTCGCCGGGGCGGATGCTCAGGTCGATGCCCTTGACGGCATCGACGGTTCCGAAACTCTTGCGAAGTCCGGTCAACCGGACGGCGTCGTGTGCCGATCCTTCAGGGAGTGTGTGCAGTGCCTGTGGTGAATGCCGTGCCTGTGTTGAGGTCATACATAGAATCTGCTCGCTTCGAGGACGTGAGCCCTCGTCCGTCCGTCATTCTTCTGCCATGACATTTGTCATCGGGTCGGCCGGTATCTGTTTCGGTGCACTCTGGCCGAGCCGGGCGAGGACCAACCCCGCGATGATTGCTGCGCCACCCACGGCTTGGAGTGCGGTGACGGATTCCCCGACCAGGATCCACGCGGCGACGACCGCGCACAGCACTTCGGTCAGTGCTACCAGAGATCCTATGGTCGGTCCCAGCAGCGTGATCGCGGCGATGCCGGTGAGGTAGGCGATGACAGTGCTGACCAGGACCAGGACCGCCACGGGCAGCCACACGCTCACCGAGTGTTCTGCCACGACTGCGTTCGAGGCCGAGAACTCGAGGGGGAGGATGCCGACGAGCCCGAGTGCGCCGATGACCAGTGCGCTGACGGTCAGCCCCGAAGCCGCGAGCACAACAGGCTGGAGATCGCCGTCCGCACGTTCGGAAATGACGAAATAGACTGCAAGGCATGCCGCTGCGGCCAGTCCCCACGCAACTCCGACGGCACTGATCTCTGCCGATCCGAAGACGTCGATCACCACTGCGGCGCCGATCAAGGCAACCGCCGCACCGAGAAGTGTCTGCACGCTCGGCCGCGCGCCTTTGGTGATCCACACCCATCCGATGACGATGATCGGTGCAAGGTATTCGAGGAGTAATGCGACTCCGACCGAAAGATGTTGCACAGCATTGAAGAAGCACAGTTGAACGCCGGAAATTGCGAACACTCCGTACAGCAGTACGGTTCGCGTGTGGGCGCCGACCTGTCGTAGGCGAGGCCATTGGGTGGCTACCGCGATCACCATCATCACCAGTGCGCCGCCGGCCACGCGCGCGAACACCGCGCCGCCGGGGGACCACCCTGATTCGATGAGAGATTTCGCGAACGGGCCCGAGACGCCGAACGTTGCCGCGGACAGCAGAGCGAAGATCAAACCGTTGCGAGAGTTCACGTGGGCACCTGTCAGGAGTAAAAGCGATTATGATGCTGACATTAGGTTGACAAGGCTCAGGAGTCAAAGTGCATTTTGCTGGTGACACGGAATCGGCGCTCGTCTTCGCCGCGTCGTTGGTCAACACGGCTCGCGGTGGCGAGGAACTGTTGCCGGATTCAGAGGAACTGACCAGGTTCCTCGACGCCGATCGTTGGACCGGCCGGCGGGACGGCACTCTGGAGGAATTGGCGGCGGTTCGTGCACTGCGTCCACGACTGCGAAAGTTCTGGGAAGCCACGGGAGTGGACGACGCCGTCGAGGTGGTGAACTCACTGCTTCTCGAATCGGGCGCGAGGCCGCGGCTCACCAGGCACGATGATCTCGGCTGGCATCTGCACGTCACCGCTGACGATTCGCCCCTCGTGGACCGGATGGCTGCAGAAGCGGCGATGGGTGTGCTCGATCTGATCCGAACCGACGAATTCTCGAGGTTGCGATGGTGCGAGGCTCCCGACTGCGAAGCGGTCTTCGTGGACTTGTCGCGCAATCGGTCGAAGCGATACTGCGACACCGGAAACTGTGGGAACAGGGCGCACGTCGCCGCCTATCGTGCCCGTAAATCCGGGGCGTGACCAAGCGGTGTTCGCAGGGATAGAACCAGGCTGAGCGGATACCTTGTCGGGAGCCAGGATCGGTCTAGCGTTGTGAATTCGGAACAGATTTCGCGAAGCTAGGAGGACGGTCGGTGGCCGATCGTAGGCGTCCGCTCAAGACGGTGACCGGTGTCAGCGGGGCGGTGAGCATCTACGACGCCGCGATCGATCCGTCGACTTCGACGGTCGCGTCCGCGATCGAAGTCGCAAAGACGGCCGAGGCGAACAAGATCGACGGACTGTTTGCCGCCGATCTCCTGAGCTTCGGTGCGCAGGGTGCGATCGGCGCACAGGAGCCGTTGATCTTCCTTGCCGCGCTGAGTGCGGTCACCACGCATGTGGGGCTCATCGCGACCGTCACGACGACGTTTCATCACCCGTTCAACCTCGCACGGTTGTTCGGCACCCTGGACCACGTCAGCAATGGTCGAGCCGCATGGAATGCCGTCACTTCCTCACTCGGAGAAGAGAACTACAGCGACCTGGACCTGCCGAGCCCGGAGGAGCGCTACGCCCGAGCGGCCGAATCGCTCGAAGTCGTCAACGCGCTCTTCGACAGCTGGAAGACCGGCGCCTTGATTCAAGGAGAGGGCTCTGCGGTGCTCGATCCGTCGAGGGTGGTCCCCATCGAGCACCGAGGTAAGTACTTCACCGTGCAGGGACCGTTGAACATACCCTCCCTGCCGCAGCGTCGCCCGGTCCAATTCCAGGCAGGTCAGTCTGCTGGAGGTATCGAACTGGGCGCTCGCTTCGCGGAGGTCGTATTCACCTCTCTCGCAACCTTCGAGGACGCGGTCACCTACACGAAGACGATCCGCGCCCGGGCGGCAGAGTTGGGGCGCGGAGACGAACTACCGCTGATATTCAGCTCGTTCCACGCAACGTACGGCGCCACCGAAGCCGAAGTCGAACGATTGGTCAGAGAGGCCGAGGAATCGACGGACTTCGACGCCGGACGCACCAGGCTTGCCGACATGTTCGGCGGTGACGTGGATTTCTCGGAATTGCCGCTCGACCGGCCGATCCCGGAGTCGTTGTTACCGGACCCGTCGTCGGTGAATCGACGACGGGGCCGGGTCGAGATCTTCGGCAAGCTCGCGTCACAGGGAAAGACATTGCGTGAGTTGATCATCGCGTCCAAGGATACGGGCCACTGGGCAGCGGCAGGCACCCCGGAACAGCTCGCGGACGCAATCGAGGAACGATACGACGCAGGTGTCCTCGACGTCATCACGCTCGGTGACCTTGCGGATCCGCGTACACGCGATTTCGTCACGAGCGGACTGCTGCCGGAACTGCGCAAGCGCGCAATCGTGGGATCCGACTACGTCGGAGGTACCTTCCGTGAGAACCTCGAATTGCCTCCGCTGCCACCAGTTTCCGGCGCCTAGTTGTTGGAGGCGAGTGAGCGCATGAAGAACATGAGGTTGGCCGGTCGTTCCGCGAGGCGACGCATGAAGTAGCCGTACCACTGGCTGCCGTAAGGAACGTAGACCCGCAGGTGATTGCCTTCGGCTACCAATCTGCGTTGTTCGCCGTCGCGGATGCCGTAGAGCATCTGAAACTCGAAATCCTCGGCTGTCCGTTCGGTCAATGTGGCGAGTTCGAGGGCGGCGTCGATCATGGTGGGATCGTGGGAGGCGACCATCGGGTACCCGTCACCTTCCATCAAGACCTTCAGGCAACGCATGTACGACGCGTCGACTTCGCCGGGCTTTTGGAACGCGACGCCGGCCGGTTCCTTGTATGCACCCTTGCACAGCCGAATTCGTGAACCTGATCCGGAGAAGTGCCGGCAGTCGGCCTCGGTGCGGTGCAGATACGCCTGCAGGACCGTACCGAGCGTCGGGAAGTCACGGCGCAACTCCTCGACGATGGACAGTGTCGAGTCGGTGGTGGTGTGATCCTCCGCGTCGACGGTGACCCATGCGCCCACTTCGTTTGCCGCTGTGACGATTCGGTGTGCATTCGCCAGGGCGATCTTCTCGCCGTCACCGGGAAGTGCCTGCCCTAGCGCCGAGAGCTTGAGCGAAACCTCGAGGGAGCGGTGCGTCCCCGCCGCTTCGGAAAGCGTTGCGTACGAGCGGAGAAGGGAGAGATAGGCATCGACGGTAGCTGTTGCCTGAGCTGGATCGGTAGTGTCCTCGCCGAGGTAGTCGACCGTCGCGAACCGGCCACTGGTGAGGATGTCGCGTACGGCCGAGACCGCTGCGGGTTCCGCGTCCCCGGCGACGAACCTGTCTACCAGCTTGCGGGTCAAGGACATCCCGGAGACTGTCTTCTCCAGCCGCGACGAGCGTGCCGCCGCCAGCAGTACCGGCCGCAACGGGTTGCTCAGAGAGACGGTACTCATCAACGGTTCTCGCTCTCGGCTGGATCGACGTCCTGGTGTGGGTAACGATGATCGGTGGGAGGAACGAAGGTCTCCTTGACGGTACGCGTCGACGTCCAACGGAGCAGGTTCTGCGGTGAACCGGCCTTGTCGTTGGTGCCCGAAGCCCGCGCGCCCCCGAAGGGCTGTTGCCCGACAACCGCGCCCGTCGGTTTGTCGTTGACGTAGAAGTTTCCGGCGGCGAACCGCAGACCGTGGTGAGCTTGATCGACGGCCGCACGGTCGGTGGCGATCACGGCACCGGTCAGGGCGTAAGCGGATCCGCTGTCGACGCGAGCGAGGATGTCGGCGTAGGCATTCGGTGCAGAGTCGTCGTAGACGTGCAGGGAGAGTATGGGGCCGAAGTACTCGGTGCTGAAGGCCTCGTCACTGGGGTCGTCACCGAGCAGGACCGTCGGCGAGATGAAGAATCCTTCGCGGTCGTCGTAGTCGCCGCCTGCTGCGATGGTGAGGCTGCTGGTCGACTTGGCGCGGACGATCGCGGCGGCGTTTCGGTCGAACGAACGCTGATCGATGACGGCGCCGCCGAAGTTCTGCAGGTCGGTGACGTCTCCGTACTTCAGCGACGACACAGTGTCGATGAACGTGTCGCCCATCTTGGCCCACACCGACTTCGGGATGAACGCGCGTGATGCGGCCGAACACTTCTGGCCCTGGTAGTCGAAGGCCCCGCGAATCAATGCCGTCGTGAGTACGTCCGGGTCTGCGGAACTGTGTGCGAGTACGAAGTCTTTGCCGCCGGTTTCGCCGACAAGACGTGGGTACGTCCGATAGTTCGAGATGTTGGCTCCGACTTCACGCCACAAGCGCTGGAACGTTGCGGTCGATCCGGTGAAGTGGATGCCCGCCAGGCGGGGGTCGGCCAGCGCGACCTCGGACACCGTGGGGCCGTCGCCGAGAACAAGATTGATCACCCCGGGCGGAAGACCGGCGGCTTCGAGTAGTTGCATCGTCAGGTACGCCGCGACGGCCTGCGTCGGTGACGGCTTCCAGATCACGGTGTTGCCCATCAGGGCCGGTGCGGTGGGTAGATTTCCAGCGATGGCGGTGAAATTGAAGGGCGTGATCGCGTAGACGAAGCCTTCGAGTGGTCGATATTCGACGCGATTCCACACTCCCGGAGCGGAAACGGGTTGGTCGGCGAGTATCTGGCGAGCGAACGCTACGTTGAAACGCCAGAAGTCGACGAGTTCGCAGGGGGCGTCGATCTCGGCCTGATATGCGGTCTTCGACTGGCCGAGCATTGTTGCAGCGGCGATGGTTTCGCGCCACGGGCCGGAGAGAAGATCGGCGGCGCGGAGGAAGACCGCAGCGCGGTCGTCGAACGAGAGGTCGCGCCAGGCGGGGGCGGCGAGGGTTGCGGCGTCGATGGCATCACGAACGTCCGAGTGCGTTGCGCCCGCATACGATCCGATGACTGAACTGTGACGGTGTGGTTGAACGACGTTCTCCCGCTTGCCTTCCGCAGTTCGGTGGACACCCCCGATGACCTGCCTGATGTCGGTCGGTGTTTCGGCCAGTTCGGTCAGTTTCGTACGTAGGCGTGATCGTTCCGGGCTTCCCGGTGCGTAATTGTTCACCGGTTCGTTGGCGGGGTGGGGGACATTGGTAACGGCGTCCATGACGATCCTTCGGCAGACTCAGGAGTGGGCAGTTGTCGTGTCGTGAATCAGTCAAGTCGAAAAACGTCGGCGAGTAATCCGCTGAGCGGCCAAACATCGGTGTCCGTGTTTGTCCGATCGGCTGAACCGTTTTCGCAGGAAAATGCACTATTCTCGAAATTGAGGTGTTGCGACGGTCCGGAGAGTGGGTGGTACGTGTCTATCCGTGGGGTCAGGCTCGACGCGGTCCTTCGGGCGCTGGGCGGAGCTTTTGTCGAGCTCGTCCTCGCGCCGTCGGACGCTGACGTCTTCGTCGACTCCGTGGTGTTCGCAGAGGCCGGGGACCTCACGCGCCCCGGAACCGAGGGCGTCGAATCCTCTGAGCTCTGGCTCGCTGTCGGTATCGACGCAGCCGAACTGGCGGCGTGGCTGAACCGTCTCGATCAGAAGGGATCAGCGCCACGGGCTGTCATGTCGAAGGAGGTCGCGGGCACGTCGGTGCAGGTCGCGGCACAGCGCGCCGGAATCGCCTTGATAGCTGTCCACCCGGATGCTCGTTGGGATCGATTGTTCACAACGATCCGGGGCGTGCTCGATCATTCGGTGTCCCGACAGGATTCGGACGACATCGTATTCGGTAGTGACACAGACTTGTTCGAGCTGGCGCAGAACGTCGCCGCAATCACGCGGGGGATGGTCAGCATCGAGGACGAGCGTTCCCACGTCTTGGCCTATTCGGCATCGGGAGATGCTGCGGACGAACTACGCCGGCAATCCATCCTCGGTCGCGAAGGCCCTCGCGAATACCTCCGAAAGCTGCAGGAGTGGGGCGTCTTCGAAAGCCTGCGGCGAAGCGACGACGTAGTCGAGGTGCCTGCTCACGAAGACCTCGCGATCAGGCGACGGTTGGTGGTCCCGATACGCAGGATCTCCGAGAACAGCAGGGGGGAGAGCGGTTTCAGTTTCGATCTTCTCGGCACTATCTGGGTTCAGGAAGGCCCGGTACCCATCGCCGCCGATGCCGACAGTGTGCTTCGCGGTGCCGCGGCCGTTGCTGCTCGGCTGATTTCGCGCATCCGAGACGCGCCGAGTAATGAGGCGATACAGATTCAGCGGTTGCTCGGGGTTCGCGGCGGCGGAGTCGATGTGCCTTCGCTCGCGGCCTCGTTGACCATCCCGATGTCCGGACCGGCGATGGTGGTCGGCGTGGCGAGTATCGGCGACGGTGGGCTGCCGTCTTCGGGCGAACTCGTGTCGTCTTTGCGACTGCACGCCAGCGCCTTTCAGCGTGAATCGCTGGTGAGTGCCGTCGGCACTCGGATCTACGTGCTGTTTCCGCGAACCCAATCCGCGAAATCCACAGTCTCGTGGACCCGTGAAGTTGTCGCGCGTTTGGACAAGGTGTCGCCTTCAGGTTTGCGGGCCGCGGTCTCTTCGCCGGTTTCGACGCTTGCGGAGGTGGCCCAGGCTCGGGCCGAAGTGGATCGGGTCTTGGACGGAACGTCGGGGGATATTCGAGTAACCACTCTCGCGGACTCGCGCACGCCGGTGCTGCTGGGTGAAATCATGGACACGATTGCGGCCGACGAGCAACTGCACGATCCGAGAGTCGACGCCCTGGACGTCTACGACAGACGCAACGGGTCGAACATGCGCGAAAGCATCTCCGTTTACCTCGCACATTCGGGCGATGTCCGACGCGCATCCGAGCAGCTTCGGATTCACCCGAACACACTCAGGTATCGGATCAAGAGGGCCGAGGAGATCACGGATACCGACCTGTCCGAGCCGTCGGCCAGGCTGTTGATGGAGATTCAGTTGGCGGCGTCCGCTCGGGCAGTGGGTTCGCCGAACCTGTCGGACCCCAGCAGTACTCTTCGCGAATGATCGACTCAGCGAAGGTGCCAGGCGCAGCGCGCGCGTACTTCGACGGCGGCGACGCCCGCGACGTGTTCACCGAAGACGCCGTGGTGCGCGACGACGGCCGGACGTACGTCGGCATCGGAGAAATCGTGGCATGGAAATCCGCGGTGTCGACCGCGTTCACCTTCACCCAGAAAATCGAGTCGGTGCACACCCCTGGCTCAGCTGTTGTCGTGTCGGTGAACGTCGAGGGGGATTTTCCCGGAAGTCCCATCCGGTTGCACCATCACTTCACTCTCGACGGTGATCGGATTTCCGCTCTCACGGTGTGTCCCTGATGCCCACCGCCGACGAACTGCTCGGTAAATCCGTCGTCGCCGATCTGGCGGGCTGCCTCGAGCGAGCCTCCGGTCACACACGCCTCGCCCTCGTTCGGGGCAGTGCATCCGAATTCGACGGAATGAGTCTCGGGGAACGCACCCGCGTCGTACGGGACGCGATGACTGCCGAACTGCCTCAGGATCTTCCGGTCTTCGCCGAGGTCATCCGCCGTGCGCTTTCAGAGGTGACCTTCACTGGTTGGATGATCTGGCCGGTCACCGAAGCCGTCGCCGTCACGGCGACACGAAGTGGCTCCGAGTCGGATTTCGACGAGGGAATGGCTCTCCTTGCTGAGCTGACGTCGCGTCTGACCGCCGAATTCGCGATTCGCACATTTCTCGAAACGAACCTCGACCGTTCGCTGGCGATCGCACTCACCTGGACCGGCCACGAAGACGAACACGTCCGGCGCTTGGCGACCGAAGGCACTCGTACTCGTTTGCCCTGGGGACGACGGGTGAAAGAATTGACGGCGCGTCCCGAGTCGACAATCGTCATTCTCGACCAGCTGTATCGGGATGATTCGGAATATGTACGACGTTCAGTCGCAAACCATCTCAACGATCTCAGTCGTGCTGACTCAGCGCTCGCCGTGTCGACTGCGAAGCGTTGGTTGCAGACACCGGATTCCAACACACTGAAAATCGTCAAACATGCATTGCGGACGTTGATCAAGGCCGGCGACCCCGATGCTCTGTCTCTCTTGGGTTTCGCGCCGCCCACCGACGTCGTGGTCGAAGGTTTCGTCATCGACCGAGAAGTAGTCGATGCGGGTGGAGAACTCACCTTCGATTTCGCTGTCACGAACAACAGCAGAGAGTCCGTCACCGTCGTGATCGATTACATCGTCCACCACGTGAAGGCCAACGGGACGACGACACCCAAGGTCTTCAAACTGACAACACGAACACTGGAACCCGGAGTGCCGGCCCGCATCGCGAAGAGGCATTCCTTCAAACCGATCAGTACCCGGAAGTACTACGCGGGCGACCATGCCGTCGAAGTGCAGATCAACGGCGTACGTCAGGTACGAGGCGAGTTCCGCTTGGACGCGTGAGTGACCCCACCCGTCACTCACGCGCTGATCAAATGCCCGCACTGACGTCAGCGCATGACCTGTACCTGTTCGGCGATGTCGGCAGCCAGGGCCATCGCAGTCAGAGCGAGGCCGTTGTTGAGGTCGTATCGCAGTTGCCCGACATGGCCGTCCTGGACAGCGCGGACTCGTTTCCACGTCGGCGACTCGGCTTCGACGGCGTCGGGGTTCTGTAGTAGTACGAAGTCGGCCTGGTCGAAGATGGCGAGCTCCTCGAGGCTGTAGAACGTCGAGTCCTTCCGATCGGGCGCGGCATGGGCGGCGTCGGTCAAGACGTTCAGGCCGAGGTCCTGTGCAACCGACACGGCGAACGTGTTGTTCTGAAGCCAGATCTGGCCGCTGTCTGCGCCGGCTATCGCGATCGACTTTCCTTCTAGCAGTCCACCGATCTTGGCCCGCGCTTGTGCAAGTTCGGCGTTGTAGCGGGCGATGACGCGTTCGGCGACTTCGCGGCGATCGAGAGCCGTGAGTTGCGCGGTCATGGCCTGCTTCCAGGACGAGCCCGTCGTGCCCTCGTCGACGACGAGCACCGGAGCGATGTCAGTGCCGAGCAGGCCTTTGTCCTGGTAGTAGCCCCACCAGCCTTTCCCGACGACCAACAGATCGGGGTCGAAGCTCAGTATCGATTCCGCATTCGGTTCGTTGTTCGTCCCACCGAGGCGAGCTGCGCCGGCGGGTACCTGCTGCATGAGTTGCGACTTCGGATCCCAATTGGTCGCGACGATCGGGTACTCGGCCAATAGTGCAAAATCGAGGGCTCCTCGGGCTTCGAGCACCACCACACGCTTGGGGTCCCGCGGGAGGCGGTAGGCCTGGTCCGCGACGACGATGTCGACCCATTCGTCCGAGGTTTCGGTGCCGCTGGATTCGCTCGAACATGCAGACAGTGCGCCCAGTGCACCGAGCGCCGCTGCACCGGTCAGGAACCCGCGTCGTGTCAAGGAATCGATCAGACGGGTGAATTCGCCGTCCACATCTTTTGTCGACTGCAAGGGGGTTTCGGTCGATTCGATCACAGGCATGAGAAGGCACAGCTCCATCTGGTGTTCTGGGCATTTGAGGGTGCCTTTTCAACCTATTCGACCGTGACCGCCGACGCCTTGCTCGAAAACGCCAACCGCTCACCAGATTTAGCCAGTCCGCGTTGGCGGGTGTCGCAGAGCTCCCTCCTCGGATTCGGCTCGTTGTGGAGGGGCGCGCCCATCCGATCCGAACTCGAGGTATCGTGACCGACATGCAGCGCGTCTATTTCTGGTTTAGCAGGCCGGCCCCGGGTGGGCCTGCCGGCGTAACCACGCGCTGACAACCTCCACCCAAGAGCCGGACTACAGACCGGCTCGCTGGAGTTTCTCTTCATCTCTGGGGTCGGCCTGAGAACAGGAAACCGAAAACCCCATGACTGTCACCATCGACACCACCGCAGCTTCGGACAGCCTCGACGATCAGCGGACTGTGAGTATCAGTCCGCTCGTGTCACCGGCGACTGTTCGGGCCCAGCACGCTCCGGACGAGGTCGCGGCCGCAACCGTGCGCACCGGGCGTGCTGACACCATCAACATCCTCAACGGTGACGACGACCGTTTGATCGTCGTCGTCGGTCCGTGCTCCGTGCACGATCCGGAAGCGGCGATGGACTACGCCCGCCGGTTGGCTGCCAAGGCAGAGGAGTTGCGGGACGATCTGCACATCGTCATGCGCGTCTACTTCGAGAAGCCGCGCACCACTCTCGGGTGGAAGGGCCTGCTCAACGACCCCCACCTCGACGGCACGTTCGACATCAACACCGGGCTCGGAATCGGCCGAAAGTTGCTGCTCGACGTGTCGAGTCTGGGCCTGCCGGTCGGCTGCGAGTTCCTCGACCCGATAATGCCTCAGTACATCGCCGATCTGGTCAGCTACGGTGCGATCGGCGCGCGGACCGCCGCCAGTCAGGTTCACCGTCAGCTGTGCAGCGCGCTGTCCATGCCCGTCGGCATCAAGAATTCCACCGAAGGTGATGTGCAGGTAGCCGTCGACGGTACCCGCGCGGCGGCAGCGAGCCACGTGTTCCCCGGAACGGATCTCGACGGCCAGGCTGCCTTGATTCGTACCGCGGGCAACCCCGACTGCCATGTCATTCTCCGTGGCGGCAGCGACGGACCGAACTACGACGCCGAGACCGTCGCGGACACCCTTGCCCGACTGCGTAAGTCGAACCTGCCCGAGCGCGTGGTCATCGACGCGAGCCACGGTAACAGCAGCAAGGATCACGAGCGTCAGGTCATCGTGCTGGACGACATCGCCCGACGTCTGACCGAGGGTGAGCAGGGAATCGCCGGCGTCATGTTGGAGAGTTTCATCGAGGCCGGCCGTCAGGACCTGACCTTGGGCAAGGCGGACGAGCTCACCTACGGTCAGTCGATCACCGACGCATGCATCGACTGGTCCACCACGGCAGCACAATTGGACCGTTTGGCGCAGGCCGTTGCGGCTCGGAGGGGCTGACGCCCCCGTGCGCGTTTAGGGAGTGCCTGGACTCGCTAAACGCGCACAGGGCCGCTAGGCCAATACTTCTCGCGTGGCCTCGACCAGGCGCTCCAGCCAGGCGTCCGTGCCGACGGCCTGACGAAGTGGCTCGTTGGGCAATTCGATGCTGACCGGCAACCCGGCAGGCAAACTCGACCAGATGTCGGCCAGGGCGATGCCGCCGGTGCCGGGCACCAGACGCTCCTCGCGGGCCTGACGGATCAGCTCTGCGTCCTCCGTGGGAGCAGGGATCGAACCGTCACACATCTGGGCGTAGTGCAGCCACTCGCGCGGGATGGACGCAAGATCCTCCAGCGTGGTCGCCGAGCGGTCGGTGTGGAGTGCGTCGACGAGAACGCTCCGAGCCGGACCGTCTGCCGCCGAGACGATCTCGATGGCGGCACGCGCATCGGGTACCGCGGTCCACGGCATGAACTCGAGGGAAGCGACGATGCCGTAGTTCGCGCACAGTTCCGCGAGGCGGGCATAGGAGTCCGTGAGCCGAGCGCGGTCGCGGTCGTCACCGCCAACCAGAACGGCTTTGGCTCCGAGCTGTGCTCCGGCTTCGAGCAGCGGAACGCAGTCGGCGGGGTCGAAGTCGGCTGCAAGACGGATGATTTCGAGGTCGAATACCTCGACCGGTGAATCGTCCAGTCGACGAACCAGTTCGTTCAACCCCTGCTTGTCCTCGTGCAGAGGATAGGCCGTCGTGCCTGGTGCCGCGGGCATCAGACGAATGCCGATGGTGTCGAAGCCGTGTTTTTCGGCCAGGTCGACGTGTTGCATCGGAGCCGTGTCCAGCACCGTGAGGGCGGCAAGCCCCAGTGAGGGTGTCATGCGTGCGCTCCAACTGTCGTGGCGGCGGCCAGTTCCCGACCTGCCAGATAACCGAACGTCATAGCCGGGCCGAGGTTGATGCCGCCCGACGGGTAATGCCCGCCCATCACGCTCGCCTGATCGACGCCGACGGCGAGCAATCCCTCGATGGGGCGGTCGTTGTCGTCGAGCACATGCGACGACGAGTCCGTCACCAGGCCGGCGAAGGTGCCGAAACTCCCTGGCACCACTTTTACCGCGTAGTACGGACCTTTCTGCAAGGGTGCGAGCGACGGGTTCGGCCAGGGGTTGGCTGCATCTCCGGACCCTCGGTTGAATGGTGTTGTACCGCGACCGAACTCGGGGTCGTCACCGGCGACAGCCCCGATGTTGAAGGCTGCGACGGTTTTCTCCAACTGCACGGGGTCGACGCCGATCTTCTCGGCCAAGTCCCGAAGAGTGCGCCCACGCGTGAGGTATCCGGAGCGCAGGTACGGCTGGATCGGGATCGGCAGGGGCTTGGCCATGCCCAGCGGGAGGTATCGCACATACTGTTGATCTGCGATCAACCACGAACACACTTCTTCTCCCTCGGGAACCTGCTCGACCATCGCGAGTGTGTAGTCGTGGTAGCCGAGTGCCTCGTTGACAAAACGCTTGCCGTTCGCGAGAACTCCGATGACACCGGGCTTTCCACGGTCGAGGATGTGCGGAAATACCCCTTCCTTGCCGTTGCGGTAGCGAACGATCGAGACGGGGCAGTACGCGACAGGGGATGCGAGTGTGCGGTCCAGGCGGCCACCTACGGATTCACCGAGGGTGATGCCGTCGCCGGTGGTTGTCTTCGGGGTGAGCGACCAGTGCTCGTTTCCGGTGGGGGTCCGGGGGAACAATTCGCGTCGTCGGTCGATGTCCTGCGCAAATCCGCCGGTGGCCAGTACGACACCGCGTCGGGCACTTACCGAGTAGGCACCGTCCGGGCCTTCCAGGCGGACGCCGACAACGCGGCCGTCGTCATCGGTCTGGAGCGACGTTGCCGACGTCTTCACCCGAATATCAACCCCCAGATCGAGTGCCGAGCGCAGCATCATGCCGACCAACGCGGTGCCGTTGACGAGTTGCTGACCACGGCGCTTGGTGGCGAGGTCGAACATGTGCTTGGTGACTCGAACTCCGCAGTGTACAAATGCTTTCGGCGAGCGTGTCGAGTGCAGGAAAGCCTGCAGATCAGGGCCGGCCATGATGCCCATGCCGAGGAACGACGTCTCGTACAGTTGTCGACGAAGCAGCGCCGCGACATCGGGGCCGAGCTTTCGCAAGCTCACCGGTGTCGGTCCGACGGAACGGTGGCCCGTGCCGGCTCCCGGTGTGTCGCCGTGTATGTCGGCGATCTTGGCTCCGGGAACGAACTTCAGCGCGGTCTTGCGTTCGAAGAACTCGACCATCTCGGGTGCGCCGTCGAGGAGTGCATCGACCTTGGCGGCGTCGAAATTGTCGCCGAGTCGGTTTTCCAGATATGTCCGCGGCGCCGAACGGTCCTCGACAACACCGTCGGCGATGGCAAACATGTTGCGCGGGGTCCACATCCACCCACCAGACCATGCCGTTGCACCGCCGCAGGTGTCGGCCTTCTCGACAACGAGTACCGACGCGCCGCCATGTGCTGCGGCAATTGCTGTGGAAAGCCCGCCTGCGCCGGAGCCCACGACAACCACGTCGTAGGTGAGGGGGGTACTGCTACTCATTTCTGCTCCTTGGCAGTTGTTGCGAGGGTCGGTGTCGACGACAGTTCGACAACCTTCCCGGTTCGTGACGATTCGTAGATTGCGGCGATGATGGCAAGTGACGCGCGGGCGTCGCGGCCGGTGACGGCGGGTTCGCGCCCGGTCAGGACGGCATCGGCGAAGTCCTGTACCTGCAGGGTATGGAAGTCGGTCAGTGCCGCATTGACGGCTCCCACATCGAGATTGGCGTCGACGTCGGCGGAGTACGGCGACTGGAACTCCACTTCGCCCGGCACGGTCCAGATTTCGTTGACACCCTCGTGCCCTTCGGGAAACTCGAGGACGCTGGCCATGGCACCGGTGCGCCCGATCACTGTCACACGGTTGCCCAGATTGTGATTGGCACCGGTAGTCGCGGTGACGGTGGCGGTGCCGCCCGAGGCAAAGGAGATCACAGCTGACGCGCTGTCCTCGGTCTCGATGTGCTCACCGTGTGTATGGGTGCGGATGAAGCCGCTGACCGAGACGGCCTCGCCCATGAACCAGGCCAGCATGTCGCTCTGGTGCACCGCCTGCGTCATGAGCACGCCGCCGCCATCGGTATCCCAGCGTCCGCGCCACGCGTCGGCCGAGTAGTAACTCGACGGGCGGTGCAGGATGACCGACGCCTCGCCGAGCGTGGGCAGTCCGATCCGGCCGTCGTCGATGGCGTCCCGGATCCGACGCGCTGCAGGCCAGAATCGGCGTTGGAAGAGCACCCCGAACGTGATCCCGGCGCGGTCGGCGGCCTCGATCATGCGGTCGGCGGCAGCAACATCGACTGCGATGGGTTTCTCGCACAACACATGTACGCCAGCCTCGGCAGCCGCAACGATCACCTCTTCGTGTACCGGATGGGGCGTGCAGACGGTACAGGCGTCGAGTCCGAGGGCCAGAAGTTGTTCCACGGAACTCACGGCTGCGGGAATGCCGTGGAGTGCCGCGAATTCCTGGGCGCGTCCGAGATCGGGGTCGCAGCAGCCGATTACCTCGACTCCGGGTACTTGTTGCAGGGCGCGGGCATGGTTGCCGGCGATCTTGCCGCAGCCGACGATTCCGACTTTCAGCGTCATCAGAAATGTTCCTCTGCTTCGACGTCCCGTGCCGCAGACTCGCCGCGGTCGAGACTGTTCAGTGCTTCGATGTCCTCGCCGGTGAGGGTCACGTCGAGTGCTGCCAGATTCTCGGCCTGGCGCGTCGGATTCGCGGACCGCGCGATCGGAACCACGCCCTGCGCGACATGCCAAGCAAGGACCACCTGCGCAGGGGTGCAACCCATTCGATCGGCGATCTGGCTCACAACGGCATTGCCGAGCACGTCGCCCCGGCCGAGCGGACTCCATGACTGAGTGAAGATGCCAAGTTCGTCGTTTGCGCGGCGAACCGGGATTCGAGCGAGCGACGGGTCCATCTGAATCTGGTTGACTGCCGGAGCCTCGCCGGTTTCAGCGACGACGCGGCGCAGGTGGTGCTCGAGGAAGTTCGACACTCCAACGTACCGAACCAGCCCGGCGTCGCGGCAGGCCAGCATCGCCTCGAATGACGAGACGTAACGATCGATCCGCGGGAGCGGCCAGTGGATCAGGAACAGATCGAGTTGATCCAGTCCCAGTCGTTCCAGGCTCTGCTCGAGCGCTCCGCGGATGTCACCGGAAACCTGGTCGTTTCCACGAAGTTTGGTGGTGACGAAGAGTTCTTCTCGCGGTAGACCCGATGTCGCCAGCGCTACGCCGACGGCGTCCTCGTTGCCGTAGATCGCGGCGGTGTCGATGAGGCGGTACCCGGCCTCGATTCCGGAGAGCACCGAGTTCGTGGCGTCGGCACCGACCAGTGGCCAGGTTCCGAGTCCGATGGGTGGCAACGCAGTTGCCACCGGTGCGGCTGTCTGTGCGCTCATGCGTGAACCTCCTGACGGGCCGCAGCAGCGGCGGTGATAGCGACGGCAACGTCGGCTGCGGTCACGAGTGCGGCATGGATGGACCCGCCGTCACCGCTCGCGTCGCCGACGGTATGGACGCCGAGTCGTGGTGCCAGTGAACGGAGTTCGGTCAGAAGCTCCGAGCGCGGCTCGACGCCTTGCGAGATCAGCAGCTCGCCGGGGGCGTCGACTTCGCTCAGTACACCGCCTGTCGAGATCGTGACCGACTCGGCGTCGACCTTCGTGACGATCGAGCTCAGGTAGGTCGTGAGGTTCTCACTTGCGGCCAGGCGCGGCAGCAGCACGATCTTGCCGCGTCGGCCGACGTCGTGTGCGATGGTTTCCTGCGGGCCGATCATGACGACCTGTGTGCCCTTCTGGAGCAGATCGTCTGCGACGGCAGCAGCCTCGCGGTCGGCGCCGAAGATGGTGATTGCTTCGGGGGCAGGATCGCCGGAGACGAGGAATTCGCGGACGTCGCGAACGGTACGGGTTGCTGCTCCGGGGAGATCGACCACGGGGCCGACGCCGCCGGCGGCAAGAACTATCGCGTCGAAATCGCTACCAGAGAGCAAAGCGGCATCTGCTCTGGTCGAGGTGTGGCACTGCACCCCGAGTTCGGCCAGTTCCGCGAGGTACCAGTCCACTATCCGCCCGTATTCGGGATACTCGTGCAGCGTCGATGCCAGAGCGAAATCGCCACCGAGGCTAGGGCGTTCGTCGTACAGGTCGACGCGATGGCCGGCAAGTGCGAGGTCGCGGGCAGCGGCCATTCCGGACGGACCGGCACCGATGACGGCGACCCGCACGGTGGCATCAGCCGGCTGTGTGGGCTGATCCAGTTCACGTCCGACCCACGGGTTGACGGAGCAGGGAATGGGGCCGGCGGCCAGGCTGTCGATGCAGTAGTTGCAGGCGATGCAGGGGCGGTACCGCCCACCGTCGATGGCGTGATTCGGGAAGTCCGGATCAGCGTGCAACGTACGAGCCATGCTGACGAAGTTGGCTTGCCCGGATTCGATGATCCGCGCGGCGGTCTCCGGCGACGTGATGCGTCCGGCCACACCCACCGGGATGTCGAAATCGCGCTGGTACTGCTCGGCGTACGGCGCGAGGAGACCGCGCGACCATTCACCGGGCTGGATGATCCATTGTCCCGCTTCGTAGTTGCCTGCCGAGACGTCGAGAAAATCGAGTCGGTCGGTGTCGATGGCGTCGATGCGGGCGCGGGTTGTCTCGGCGTCGAGTCCGCCGTCGACACCTTCGAAAGCTGAGAACCGAAGTCCCAGAGTAATTCCCGGAGCATGCTCGTGTACTGCAGCGATGACTCTGTTGACGAAGAGGGTCGGCTCCGCCCATTCGTCGTCTCGGTGATTGTAAGCAGGGGAGAGGAACTGGTGGATCAAGTACCCGTGGCCGCCGTGTAGGGAGATGACGTCGACGCCGGCCTTCTGGCAGCGCGCCGCGGCTTCACCGAAACACTCGATGATGTGTTCGATGTCGTCGCCGTCGAGTTGTTCGGGCATCTCGCCGCCGACGACCATGCACGGAATCGGTGTCGGCGCAACGGGAACAAATCCGCTGACCGACCCCTGCGCCGTGCGTCCACCGTGGTTGAGTTCGACTCCGACGAGGGCGCCGTGTGCGTGGATCGCCTCGACCATCTTCTTGATGCCGGGAATCCGCTCGTCGACGTCGACACCCATCTGCCGGATGCGACCCTTGCCGTCGGCGCGCACGTAGCTCGCTTCGGTGAAGATCAGTGCCGCACCACCTTCGGCGCGGCGGGCGAGGTAGGCGATGTACTCGTCCGTCATGGTGCCGTCGACTTCGCAGTAGTTGCGTTCCATCGGAGCGGACACGAACCGGTTCCGAAGGCGGACGGTGCCCATGTCGAGCGGTTCGGCGAACGGTGCAGTCACGTTCATCAGTGCTCCCGGTACTTCTCGAGAAAGTAGACGTTCGGTTGTGCTCATGCGCGTGCCGTCTCGGAGAGCATTTCGCTCAGATGGCTGCGCATGCGATCCGGATCGGCTTCGATACCGGTCAGGAGTGTGAAGGTGTCAGAGGCTTGAGCCACCAGCATCTGCCCACCGTCGAGGACCGAGCATCCGAGAGCAAGTGCAGCATCGAGTAATTCGGTGCGAATCGGTCGGTAGACGATGTCGGCAACCCACAAGTCCGAATGGAGCGCAGCGGGATCGAAGGGAGTTCCGGGATGGCCGACCATCCCGATCGGAGACGCATTGACGACGCCGTCGCACGTAGTCAGGTTGACGGCGATCTCACCGATCGCCAAAGCCGTTGTGCGCGTGGCAGGGAAGGCCGAGGCGACGCGAGAACACACATCGGCAGCGCGATCGGGATCAATATCTGCGATGCGAAGATCCGTGGTGCCGGCGGCGGCGAGGGCGTAGGCCACAGCGGAACCCGCCCCTCCTGCCCCTGCGAGCACCACTCGGTCCAAGGCGGCGTCGGGCAAACTGCGTTGCAGTGCGGTGAGGAATCCGCTGTGGTCTGTGTTGTGGCCGATCAAACGGCCGTTGTCGACGACAACCGTGTTGACGGCACCGAGCAACCGCGCGTTGTCGGACAGCTCGTCGAGCCCGTCCACGACAACCTGCTTGCACGGGTGGGTGATGTTCAGTCCGGTGAAATCGCCCCCGACGGCGCCACGCACCACCTCACCGGTTTTCTCGACCGGGATGTTCAGGTTCTCGAGATCGATCAGTTCGTAGCTGTAATCGTCGAGTCCGAGTGCTGCTGCTTCGTGTGCGTGCAACGCGGGCGAGAGTGAGGTGGCGATACCCGACCCGACAAGGCCGATACGGTGACGTGTGTATTCGGTAGTCATGACATTCTCCTGCATAAGTGGGGACGGCCCCTCGCGGAGATTCAGCGCGAGGGGCCGGTCCGGTCAAGCGTTGTTGCTGGTGAGCTCTGAGTCCTGCTTGCTCGGCAGGCTCGGCTTCGGTATGCCCAGTTCTGCTGTGGGCGTGCGGTACGTTTCCGGTCCGGTCATTGCCGCGATGGCGGAGACGACGGCGAAGCCCAGGCACATCCATGCAACTGGTGTCCAGTTGCTCTTGTCTCCGGCCGAAATGGCCTGGGCGATAGCCGGTGTGAAGCCGGCAACAAGGAGTCCGAGCATGAGGCTGACGGCCATTCCGGTGTACCGGACCTTCGCGGGGAACTGCTCGGGGAAGTACGCCGGGTACGTGCCGTTGGGCATCGCGTAGAAGATTCCGATCATGACGATTCCGGAAGCGAAGACCATGGGGACGCTTTGGGTTCCGATCGAATGGAAGAACACGAAGATCATCAGGCCGGCTCCGATCGCGCCGACGACGAAGATGGGCTTACGTCCGTAGCGATCCGAGAGAATGCCGAACAGCGGCTGAGTCAGTACGGCAACAAAATTGGCGGTCGCGATTGCCCACAGCATGGTTGAGCGTTCGAATCCCGATTCGACGGCGTACGCCAGGGCGAAGACGTTGACGATGGTGTTGATCATCGCGAACGTCGAGCTCATGCTGATACGGATCACGGTGCGCCAGTGCGAGCGGAACATCTCGACGACGGGAATTCCGGCCGTCTCGTCCTGTTCCTTGAGTTCTTCGAACACCTCGGGCTCATCCAGGGCGCGACGTAGCCACAGGGCAACGACGGTCACGATGATGCTGAGCCAGAAGGGAACTCGCCAGCCCCACGAGTAGAGGTCTTCGTCGGGCAGGCTCGCCACTGGGATGAAGACCAGGCTGGAGACGACGATACCGAACATGATCCCGCTCATGGTGAACGAGGTGAAGAACGAGCGACGGTGATCCGGTGCGTGTTCGAGTGTCAGTGCCGAAGAGCCGGGTGATTCACCGCCGGCGGAGAGCCCCTGAAGTAGGCGAAGCAAGACGAGAATGATCGGCGCGGCGATGCCGATCTGGTCGTAGGTCGGCAGGCAACCGACGATGACTGTCGCAACACCCATGAGGAGCAGGCAGGCGAGAAGTGCGTTTTTGCGTCCGTACCGATCGCCGAGGTGTCCCCACAGCACTGCGCCGAGTGGGCGGGCGACGTAGGCCACGCCCAGGGTACTGATCGAGAGCAGCGTTGCCGTCGAGCCACCGCCAGGAAAGAAGATCTTGGGGAATACGAGCGCGGCCGCGGAGCCGTAGATGAAGAAGTCGTAGTACTCGAGGGTGCTGCCGAGGAAGCCTGAAACGGCGGCGCGGCGCGCGTTCGAATTCGGATGTTCTTCGGTGGAGTGCGTGGAACCGGTGGAGGTGATCGGTGGTGCCATGTGAAGTCCTTTCGTCCCGATGGGCCGGCCGTGGCGGCACGTTTGGTGATGCACCACGCATCGGTGACGTCCCTCACCTTTCGGCGGCTGAGACGACAGTGCCACGAAGGACTATGGCGCGTCCAACACTAAATGAGTCTCAGATAATGACGTTTTTGGTCTCAATATCGGGCGTGGGCAGAATCTCCTCGGACGTCTCCAGCGCGACGGCGAGCGCATCGGTCATGTGCCGGGGTGACCAGGCAATTCCGTGATTCATGAACGTCGGCTCGCCGGTGAGCGGGACGAACACACTGCCAGGTGGGGTGATCGCAGCCATCCCGGACGTCATCAGCGCTACGCCGACGCCCGCGGCAACGAGCATGAGGATCATGTACGGATCGGTGATCTCCTGGACGACGCGAGGTCTGAAGTCTGCGTTCATGCAGGCGCGCATCGCGGTTTCCTGGAGGGCAGAGCCGGCCGAGAGCGGGGTGGTCACGAATCCGTCGTCGGCCAATTCACGGAGGTCGATCGCGTCCCTCTCGGCGAGGGGATGGTCGATCGGAAGCACGGCGCCGAATGCCTCCCGTCGAATCAGCCGGGTAGACAGTGACGCGGATTCCACTGGTAGTCCCACGAAGGCCAGATCGAGGGCGCCGCTCTCGAGTTGAATGACCGCGTCGCGAGTCATGATCCGGCCGAGGAGTGTCAGTTCGACTTCCGGATAGCGCTGACGCAACGCGCGGGTCAATGGCGGAAGTGCCTGATAATTGAGCACTCCGGTGAAACCGATCGTGACCCGTCCGTAGACGCCCCCCGACGACGCGCGCGTAGCGTGTCGTGCCGTCTCCATGTTCTCGATGACGCGATAGGCGTGGGGGAGAAATGCGTGTCCGCCGGATGTGAGTGCGACGCTGCGAGTGCTTCGCTCGAACAGCTTGACGCCGATGTCCTTTTCGAGCTTTCGGATCATCTGGCTGAGCGGAGACTGGGCCATCTGGAGCCGTGATGCGGCCCGCCCGAAGTGAAGTTCTTCCGCAACCGCGACAAACGCGTGCAACCAGCGGGTTTCCATCGGCAAGGCCTCCAGGTATTTGACGTTGACGACAAACGCCATATATTCAGAATTTCTACACAGTGTGACGGCAATTATGCCTATTTGCAACATAAATTGAGTGCGTATCGCACAGAAACTCAGGAGTGAAGACGATGCAGAGTTATCCCGAGGGTGTTACCGCGCTCATCACCGGTGGTGCGAGCGGAATCGGTGCCGCCAGTGCAAAGCTGTTGACGGAGAATGGCGTTCGGATCATTACTGCCGACCTTGCCGAGGGTGCGGATGAACAACTCGACGTGAGTGATCCGATCGCAGTCGACGCGCTTCGTGCTCGAATCGGCAGAGTCGACATCTTGATCAACAGTGCGGGAATCGTCGGGCCGTCGGCGCCACTCGTCGACGTCGATCTTGCGGGCTGGCAGCGTACGTTCCGCATCAACGTCGAGGGAACGTTTCTCATGTGCCGGGCATTCGTGCCGGGGATGGTCGCGTCGGGGTGGGGGCGAGTCGTAAACCTTGCGAGTATTGCTGCCAAGGACGGAAACCCGAATCAGAGTGCGTATTCGGCGTCCAAGGCGGCCGTCGTCGCGCTGACGAAATCGCTCGGAAAAGAGGTCGCCACCACCGGTGTGTTGGTCAACGCGATAGCTCCCGCGGCGGTGGAAAGTCCGATGAATGCCGGCACTGATCCGGCCATCCTCGCCCGTTCGCAGTCTTTGACGCCGATGGCGCGAATGGGGAAGGCGGACGAAATTGCCGAACTGATCTCCTGGCTGACGTCGTCTGCGGTGAGTTACTCGACCGGTGCTGTGTACGACGCCAGTGGTGGCCGCGCCACGTACTGAATTATCCTCTGGGAGAAGTTGATCAGAATTGGAGCAGTGACTGCCACAGTTCACGAGATGCATCTTGGTACTCGAGCATGTGCGAGATCAGGTCTCGCAGTGGCTGCGTCGGTTCGAGTTCTTCCGGAAGAAGTGGATTGCGCACGATGACCGAGATCACCGCGCTGCCCAAAGCAAGTGATTCGCGGGCCGCCTCCTCGCGACTGATTGTCGCCAGGCGTGTTTGCGCCTGTGTGAGTGCTTCACGGGCCCCGGCGATGTCGGCCAACAGTGCTTCCGAGTTCCAGAGTGTGCGAATTATCGAATCATCCTCGGGGGCAAGGTGATCGATCTCCATGACTGTAGATTCGGGGGCGGCGCCGAGTCGGCGGAGAGTGTGGCGGGCGCTGTCGGTGCCGCCGGCGAGATTGTTCGGTCGGACTGCGAGTGTGGGCTTCCAGTCCTCGTAGCCCGCCAGGCGCAACGCCTGATCGTGCCGGCGAGCGGCAGTGCGGTCGCTTCGCTTGAGACCTGAGTGTTCGACGGCGATCCAGGTGCCGTCCCAGGGGCGTATGCGATCGGTGCGTGTTCGCCACCCCTCGACCTCGCCGTAGGTGGGGATGCCGTCCGGGTTGAGGACATACGTTCCGCGAGCGGTTCGACGCAGTTTGTCCTCGCGGCACAGACGGCCTGCTGCCACGCGAATGCTCGAGGCGCTGACGCCGACGATCTCGCCGGCCCGGGTCAGCACGGCGGTGCTGAACTCGGTGTCCGGACTGGCCGTCGCGAGGTCCAGTACGACTCGGGTTGCGGACATTCCTCGATCATTTTGTAACAACTTTTGAACAACTCCTGACAAATTCTGTTACAAGTGGCATGGTGGGTACCGGGAAACCATATCCGCGAGCAGTGAGGAATTATCGTGACCGACTCCGATCGACCAGGTGGCGATGTCTATGTGGAGCGTGACGGCGGCGTCACCGTCATCGTGATGAATCGCCCCGATCGCAAGAATGCGGTGGACGGACCGATGGCGGCGCAGTTGCGATATGCGTTCTCGGATTTCGAGTCGGACGAGAGTCAGAAGGTCGCGATTCTGTGGGGTGCGGGCGGCACATTTTGTGCCGGTGCGGATTTGACCGCAGTCTCCGACCCCGCCCGAGTGCACGAGTTGCATCCCGAAGGTGGCGGCACCGGGCCGATGGGGCCGAGTCGGTTGGTGTTGTCCAAACCGTTGATCGCTGCGGTCAGCGGATACGCGGTGGCCGGAGGGCTCGAGCTTTCCTTGCTCGCGGATCTGAGAATTTGCGAGGAAGATTCCGTTTTCGGAGTCTTCTGCCGACGCTGGGGAGTTCCCCTCATCGACGGTGGGACCGTGCGTCTGCCGCGAATCGTCGGGCAGGGGCGAGCGCTCGACATGATCTTGACCGGTCGCCCGGTCGACGCTCCGGAGGCGCTGTCCTTCGGACTTGCCAATCGTGTTGTTCCAGTGGGGCAATCACTTCAGGCTGCCAAGGAGCTTGCACACCAGCTGACCGCTTTCCCTCAACTCTGCATGCTCGCGGATCGCGCGTCGGCCTATCGATCTTTTGATCTACCACTTGCCGAAGCACTGCGCGCCGAGGGCGTTGCAGGAAATCCCATTGTCATCGCTGAAGGTGTGCGCGGCGCTGCTGCGTTCGCCGCGGGCGCCGGCCGGCACGGCCGATTCGAGAACAACCGGAATTCGAACGAGGAAACTGAACCATGATGCCCATAACCAGAGACCTGATCGTCCGTGGCGCGCGACAGCACGGCCCGCGAACGGCCGTCGTCTTCGGCGATCGATCGATGACGTTCACGGAAGTGGACGAACTCAGCAGCCGATTGGCACACGCATTCATTGCGCTCGGTATCGGGCGCGGCGCGCGGGTTGCGTTGCTGGTCAACAACTCTCTAGCCAGCGTGCCTGTCGATTTTGCCTGTGTGAAAGCCGGCGTCAACCGGGTTCCACTCAATTCGCGACTGTCGCTCGACGAGCATGCGCGGATGCTCGAGGACACCGACAGCTCGCACGTCGTCTTCGGTCGTGACCTCGCAGACCGGGCCGCGGAACTGTCCGCCCGGTTCCCCGATCGGACATTCATCGGTCTGGAAACGGATGCGGCGGGACAGAGCTCCTTGCTCGACCAGGCGCAGAGCATGCCTTCGGACACCCCGGACGTCGAGGTGGCTCCTGACGACGTGATCCTGACTTTGTTCACCTCGGGGACTACCGGAACGCTGAAGGCTGCGCAGCACACTCAACGTAGTTACGCCGGTATCTGCCGCAACGTACTGCTCAATCTGCTTCCTGCAACTCGAGACGACACGATGCTGCACGCGGCGTCGCTGATCCATGCCAGCGGTGTTTTCGTGCTTCCGTTCTGGCTCCGCGGCGGTAAGACCGTCATTCTTCCTGGATTCGATCCCTCGACGTTCTTGAGCTCGATAACCGAGCATCGTGCCACCGCAATCAATCTGGTGCCGACGATGATTCAGATGCTTCTCGAACGCCCTGATTTCGCGACCGCAGACATCTCGAGTCTGAAATCCGTGATCTACGGTGCGTCGCCGATGCCGCTGGCCACCATCGAACGTGCAATGCAGGCTTGGGGGCAACACCGTTTTCTGCAGTACTACGGGCAGACCGAGGCACCGCTGTGTATCGCCGTTCTACGGCCCGAAGATCACACGGAAGATCGCCTGCTGTCCTGTGGTCAGCCGGCCATCGAAGTCGAGATCAGGCTGCTCGACGGTGAGGGAAACGAAGTGCCGCAGGGAGAACCGGGCGAAATCGTGATTCGCTCGCCATCTGCGATCGCCGGATACTTCAATGCACCGGAACTGAATGCTGACACCTTCACCGAAGACGGTTGGGTCCACACACGTGACATCGGCCAGTTCGATGCCGAGGGATTCCTGTTCTTGAAGGACCGAGCGTCGGACATGATCATCAGCGGCGGATACAACGTCTATCCCCGTGAAGTCGAGGACGCACTCCTGACGCATCCTGCTGTTCGTGAGGTTGCCGTGGTGGGCACCGCAGACGCCAAGTGGGTGGAGGCCGTCACGGCGGTGGTCGTCCTCGAGGACGGGACCGTCGAAAACGACTCACTCCAAGCCTCATTGGTGGCGCACGTCGGCGAGCGACTGGCGTCGTACAAGAAACCGCGTCGGGTAGTTTTCGCCGAATCGGTTCCGAAGACCGCCGTCGGCAAGCTCAATCGGAAGGCGCTTCGAGACGAGCTTCGCGACGCTATCTGACTCCGCGAGTGCGGAATTGAACGCTGATTCTCGGCCCGAGGGCTCTCGCACTCTTGGGGACGCAGTGTTCCCAGGTTCGTTGGCAAGATCCGCCCATCACGAGTAGATCGCCGTGACCGAGATTGAACCGGATCGATTCGCCACCCCCGCGGGGGCGCAGAAGGAGCGGGCGAGCGGCCCCGAGAGACAGGATGGCAACCATTGTGTCTTCGGTGCGGCTTCGTCCCGTGTCGTCCCCGTGCCAGGCAACGCTGTCGGAACCGTCACGATAGAAACACAGCCCCGACGTGGCGAAGGGCTCGCCGAGTTCGTTGAAGTAGTGCCTGCTCAGCGCATCCTTGGCTTCGGCGAGAAGTGCGTCCGGCAGCGGTTCGTTTTCTGCATAGAAGCACACCAGCCGAGGTACGTCGACAACGCGGTCGTACATCTGACGCCGTTCGGAGCGCCACGGGACCGTGGCCTCCAGGTTGTCGAACACGGCCGCGGACCCGGTCAACCAGGCAGGGCGATGGTCGACCCAGGCGCCGGCGGTGAGAATGCGTCGCTGCACGGTGCCGTCGAGTTCGGCCAAAGAAACGCCGAGGTCACCGTTGTCGAACAGAGACGGTTGCATCGTGGCGGTCATGGACACCACAGTACACCGTAATCGAACATATGTTCCCATAAATTTCAATTGCGGTGCTGGACGGCTGTTCATCCTTGCTGGGTGATGTCCGTCGGCGTGAACCTTTGAATACTGTTCTCACGCTATTTCGCCGATGAAGGGGACGCCATGACTGCTCCGCGCCAATCACATGCGAACCATCCTGTCCGACAAGGCTTTGCCATCGGGACGACGGTGGCGGCCGCATGCCTGCTCTTCGTTGCCGGCGTAGTCGCATTACTGCAAGGCATCGCGGCTCTCGCAGACAACGATCTCCTCGTCGTCGGAGTCAACTACACCTTCGAATTCGACGTCACGACGTGGGGTTGGATCCACATCGTGCTCGGAATCATCGGCATCGCGGTCTCCCTGGGGTTGTTCGTGGGGATGACCTGGGCTCGCGGGATGGCATTCGTGATCGCGGCCCTCTCGATCGTGGCCAATTTCTTGTGGTTGCCGTATTACCCGCTGTGGTCGATCGTGATCATCGCTCTCGACGTCGCTGTGATCTGGGCCGTCGCGACGTGGCGACCCGACGAGGTCTGATCACCTGACCGGAGTGAGTGGTTCACCTGCGACAGGTGAACCACTCACTGCTCGGTGCGGGGGGCCGGAGTCATCTCCGCTTCGGAGAATCGCGTTCCGGGTCGTCGTTCGGATGCAAGTGCTTGGACGATCGTTGAGGGAAGCCGTGGATCATCGAACACGAGATCCAGCAGATGACGACGGTAGCCAGGCCGAGCCCGATCGAAGCGATCGGTTGCCGGGTGGCCAACCATACGATCAGTCCGATGGCCGTCCCGACGATCAGAATCAGGATGGTGTCGATTCGTGTCGTTTGCATCGAAATCATCGCCTGGCACAGATTGTTTCGCCGGCCCCGCTGGTTTTGGCGGCCCGCCGCCCGGCGAGTGACAGCCGGGGGCAGACCTTGCGCGGCTGACCCCTCGCTCTGGAAATCGCCGCCGCAAGGGATCAATACCCGCGAAATTCGTCCGCGAAACTCCTGGCCGCTAGAACAGGACCTTGGGCCTGTGGCCCGGCGTGCCGAATATTGACTATGACGTAGCGTCATAGTTGATGCTGTTCGTATGCGAATCAGCGACGTGGCCAGGGCGGCAGGCACCACCCCACGGACCGTTCGGCACTATCACCGTCTGGGCCTGCTGGCTGAGCCGAGACGGCTGTCCAACGGATACCGAACGTACGAACTACCCGATCTGGTCAGGCTGATGCGCATTCGTTGGCTCTCTGCCGCCGGCATTCCACTCGGCTCCATTGCCGCAATGATCGAGCCGGAACCGATCGATGCACGAGAACCGGACGACTTCGCCGAAGATCTTTCTTCCCTGATCGCGGAGATAGACCGGAAGCAGCGCGTCCTCGCAGACCAGCGAGTGCGCCTCGAGGAAATGCTCTCGGCGCGAGGTGCCGGCCGGGTGGTCTCGCCGCTTCCGGTGGAGTTGCTGTCTGCGTTCGACGAGTTGATCGCGTCGTCCCCGACGGATTCGGTTCGGCATGTCTTCGAGCGTGAACGCGACATGTGGGAATTGGTGGCGATCTCGGGAACTGCGCCGCATGAACTGTTCTCCACGGCTGCGCGATTGCTGTCCGACGAGAGTGACCGGAAGCGCATCGTCGATCTGTACCGCCGTTTCGCCGCACTGGCTGGGCGCGAGGTTACCGAGGCCGCATACGAGATCGCGAACTTGTCGTGCGAGTTGGAGGAATCGCTGGCCGAAGTCCTCGGCGACGTGCCCACGGACGGAGAATCTGCAGGTGTGGGCGTCTCGGTCGGGATCGCAGATCTGGTGCCTGATCCGGCGCAACGGGAAGTGGTCGCGCGCGTCGCAGCACGTCTCATGTCTGGAGGAAGTTCATGATCCGAACATTGTGGTTACTCGCGAGAGGTCGGGTGGACGGAGGTTCCAGCGATACAGCGACTTTCGGCTACTCGAGGGGGACCATGTCGATACCGGTGGCATTTGCAGCGGCGAGTGTGATCGAGGCCGTAGCGATTCATTTCCTGGTTCCATGGCCTTGGCTCCGCGTCGTGCTGCTCATCGCAACGGTGTTGTCGCTGATCGCGATCGGTGGGTGGCTTGCCGGACGCGTCGTGCGCCCGCATCTCGTGTCACCTCGAACAGCGGTGTTTCGATCAGGCGCAGGTATACGCGTCGAGGTGGACCGATCCCGGATTTCGCGGGTGAGCATGGTCCGAAGATTCGGTGAGACGGCAAATGCGATTGTCGACGACTGCCTGGTTCTACCGGGGCCCGACGGCACTGTCGTGGACGTCGGCTTCGACCGACCCGTCTCGGTCACGCTCCCGAAACGGCTGTCGAAGGGATCTGGCTCCACTCTGATCGATGGGTTGCGGTTGCATGTCGACCAACCCGGAGAGTTCTGTGCAGCGTTGTCGCGGAACTGAACTCACATCACGTCGTCTGCGATCCGAATGATCGATGTCCTCCTGCATTCGGTGGCGCCCAGCCTGCGCCGAGCGCTCGCAGAAGGTGCTTCCGCAAGAGTGCGCACGGGACCAACCAGGTAACACCCGCGCTCTCGATCTGCTGCGAAGGATCACCCATCTTGCTCCGACCACCGCAGCGGCCGTCAGTGCGGCAATTGCGACAAGAAATGGGGCCCCGAACGTCGTGATCTGATGGAGGGATGCGGCGGTCATGTACCCGAGGGTTGTCTCGGCTGTCGCCCACACGAGGGCACCGACCGTGCTGTACGGAGCCATCTTGCGGTACGACAGATCAGACATCCCGACGAGGTGGGGAGTCAGTGTTCGCACGACCGGGATGAATCGACTTGCCAACACAGCAGGGCCGCCGTGTCGAAGGATCAGTGCCTCGGCTCGTCGCAGTAACCGAGTGGGGACGCGGCGAAAGAGCCTCTCGCTGAAGGGACGCCGGTGAAGCGAGCGCCCGGTGCGGTGGGCGAGGAAGTCACCGACCACGACTGCTATGGCGGCGATTGCGATGAGAACCGCCAGATTGACGTGCCCGTACCGGGCCATTGCGCCACCTGTCACCAGAAGTGTGAACGTGGGGACAAGAGCGCCGACAAGAAGAACGGACTCGGCCAGGACCGCAGTGCCGACCAGTGCGTAGGCACCATAAGCGGGTACATGTCCCAGCAGCCCAACCAGATCGATCACGCGTTCACCTGAGGATCAGACGGGGCGGGGTTCGGTAGGACTTCACGAGACAGTTCCCACACCAGGGCGGGCGGAAGGTTCGCCCAGATTGTCTTGCAGTCCACGGTGAATCGTTGTCGGTATTCGGTGAGAAGCTCCTCGACCTGGCGGTGGCGACGCACTGATTCCCGCGAAGCGGTCACCGAACGCAGTCGACGAGTGCCCCGGTAGGTGAAGTACGTCAAACACCCTCCACCTGTGAGAAGTTCGTCGTAGCGCGTGAGAATGTCCCTCACCGTGCCTGGCGCAAAATTGGTGAACGGTAGTCCGGAAACGATCGCGTCGTAGCGAATGTCATTTTTTATCAATTCAATTCGTGATTCGTGGACATGCGTGCGCGGCCCGCCGAATCTATGGGCGTCGCGAGTGAGCTCGCGCAATCGAGCTGCGAAGCGCGGATTCGTCTCGACGACATCGAGTCTGTCGGTCGGAGAGAGCCGGTCGAGCAGCGCCGTTGTGATGGGGCCCGTCCCTGCTCCGACCTCGAGGACAGTGCGCGGACCGTCGAATCGGGTAACCGGTGCAGTCATCGCCCGGGCAAGTGAGATGCTGCTCGGAGCGACGGCGCCGACGTCGCGGAAACCGTCGAACGCCTCGCGTAGGAACATGGCGGAAGAATTGACTGCGGGGCGGACAGATCGAGTGGAGCGGGGTTTGTCATTCACGGATTCGACGCTACGAATATCGGTGAGCAGGAGAATCGGCCGATCGACGACGGTATACCCCGACGAAAGTCGGGGGTCGTGGGCTCCCATCGTCGGGGTCAATCGGGAGCTGTGACAACTACTGTCATTGGCATGACCTGGGCTGAGAACTCGACCGTCCGTGCAACGGGGCGTCTCGTCATCGTCGCGGTGTTCACCGCGACCGCTATCCAGAACTGTGCGTCATCTCTCGACAGCGGATATCGGGTTCCCGGGATCGTCGTCGCGGCAGTTGCCGGGGCATTGATCGCTTGGCAGAGAGTCCCCTGGTACGTCGCCCCAGTGGTGATTACGGCTGCAACCGGCATTTTCGGCTGGGTTCTTCTGCCGCTGCTGGCGTTGGTCCTGTTCGATCTAACAGTCCAGCGGCGCACGAACATCGCCCTGCTCTTCAGTGCAATCGCGATCGCGGTGACAGCATTCGCGCCTGCTCAGGCCACTCCACAGGCAATCGAGATATCCGCGATGATCATCATTCTCGCGTTGCCGATGCTGGCGGGAATGTGGGTCGGACACCGCCGGAAAAGGATCGCAGTGCTCAACGACGAAGTCGCGCGTCTCAAGCACGAACGGAGTCTGGGGGAGGACCGGGCGCGCGCCAAGGAACGGGCCCGGATCGCAGCGGAGATGCACGACGTTCTCGCGCATCGTCTGAGCATCATCGCTCTGCACTCCGGTGTTCTCGAGGCCAAATCGGCGACCCTCCCCGCTCCGATCGGTGATCGACTTACTCTGTTACGCAACGCATCCACGCAAGCATTGTCCGATCTGCGAGACCTTCTCGGGGCCCTTCACGAATCCCCTGAAGATCTGCCGACTCGACCGGTTCTCGTAGATGTCGACGACCTGACCGAACAAGCACGCGCGGCCGGGCAAGATGTCACGCTCGTAGTCGATGGCACCTCAGCTGACGCCCCTGTCGCCCTTCAGCTCGCTGTACAGCGCATCGTCTTGGAGTCGCTGACCAATGCGCGTAAACATGCGGTAGGAGGTTCGGTAACCGTCCGCCTCGCCTACGGACCACCTGTGACTACCGTGTCGGTCGACAACACGCTCGGGTCGGCATCCTCGGATGCAGCCCCCTCCGGCTACGGATTGGTCGGACTCCGTGAGCGAGTGCTCGCGCTGGGAGGTGAATTCGAAGCGGGCCCCATCGACGAAGGCGGGTGGCGAGTCTCAGCTCGAATTCCACACCCCCATCCGGTCGAACAAGATTGGCAGGAAAAATGATCCGCGTAATGATCGTCGACGACGACGCACTTGTTCGACTCGGCCTCACGGACTTACTTGTCGACGACCCCGACATTGAGGTCGCTGCGCAAGCATCCGATGGCATCGAAGCAATCGAGAAGGCTACCGCTCACCGGATCGACGTTGCGTTGGTCGATATCCGTATGCCGAGAATGGACGGCATCGCGGCGATCTCAAGTCTCCGCGCTCTGCCGCATCCGCCGAAAATTATCACTCTGACCACCTTCGATCTCGACGAATACGTCTACGAAGCAGTGGCTGCGGGCGCCGATGGGTTCCTGCTCAAAGACGCTGCTCCCGGCGAAATAGTGCGCGCGGTCCACACCGTGGCTGCGGGATCGGCCATCTTGCACCCCAATGCTGCCAGGCGACTTATCGACCGCTACCACCGGGCCGATACGAAGGCGGCAACAAATGCCCGCCAACGCATCGAGTCTTTGACGCCCCGCGAACGGGACGTCCTCGACCTCCTCGCTCGCGGGGATACCAACGCAGAGATTGCGCAGGAGCTCGGTATGCGGGAGAGCACGGTCAAAGCTCACGTCAGTCGCATCTTGGCCGCGTTGCAGACCACAAACCGCGTGCAAGCCGCGCTGCTTGTGCGTGACGCCCAGCAATGACGCCGAGCCACGGTGCTCTACGGCCCTGCTCGCGTATTCACCGAAGCGGATCGACAACCAGCCACTCCACCGTGCCACCGACATTCCACAGTGCGTCGGGGTTGTCGAGCGAGGCTGAGTACGTTGCCGCAGCTTGGTTGCCGACGATTTCACCGCTCTCGCCCGACGGCGGGTTGGGCCGCAGGAATTCGGTGGGGTGCGGACCCGGCCATGCGGGAACGTCGAACGGGGAAATGCTGGTGTCGATGAAGCCAGGTCGGTGCACGGTCACCCGGTCGGGAGCCGGTGTGGTTTCCGCCGCCACGGCGAGGCCTGGTCCTTCGACAGCTTTGTCGTCGCTGCTACCGCAGCCTGCCACTGCGAGAACAAGTCCCGTGATCGCCAAACCCGCTACCGGGTGACGTACCTGCACTGTTTGCTCCTCGCCGGGGCTGTTGCTCTACGAGCTCCACTATTGCATCTCACCAACTCCGCAGGATGCGCCTTCCCCTAAGTAAGTGAAAGCCGCTGAACGTGCCCACCAGGAGATTCAAATCGAGAAACTATTCAGCGGGCGATCGGGGTGAGGCGGCGGCAATGGACTGCGCCTGCCACCGTTCCTCGATGCGGCCGTACCGCCACACGAGTAGAGCAATCACCCAGGTGGCGACAAAGAGTCCGACGATGATGAAGCCCATTGCGCCGAGATCCAGGTTTCCGATTGCGCCGAGAACGCCGTCGTGGATGTCGAGTTTGTCGGTGAAGATCGAGATGATTTCCTGGGTCCCGATCAACAGGGCTACTGCCACCGAGAGCCCCGTGATCACCATGTTGTAGTAGATCTTTCGCACCGGTTGGGCAAACGCCCAACCGTAGGCGAAGTTCATGAACGATCCGTCGATGGAGTCGAAAAGCGACATCCCGGCGCAGAAGAGTATCGGTAGGACGAGGATCGAATACCACGGGAGCCCCGTCGCCGCCGCGCCGCCGGCGATCACCAGAAGTCCGACTTCGGTGACGGTGTCGAATCCCAATCCGAACAGTAGGCCGACCGGGTACATGTGCCAGGGCTTGCGGACCATCTTCATGACCGGGCCGAGGATCTTGTTCAGGGCACCGCGGTTGTCGAGTTCCTTTTCGAGTTGTTCCTCGTCAAAGGTTCCGGCCTTGTACTTGGTGTACACCCGATGAATCCCGATGAGAGAGACGAGGTTCAGGATTCCGATCAAGATCAGGAACGTGCCGGAAATGGTGGTGCCGAACAAGCCTGTCCACTTCTCCAGATCGGAGTTGTCGTCGGAAAGGCTGGTGGCCAGTTGCCGCACACCCAAAGCCAACAGGGCGACGAGAACGAAGACGATGGTCGAATGTCCGAGCGAAAACCAGAACCCGACGGACATCGGTTTCTTGCCGTCCGCCACCAACTTCCGAGTGGTGTTGTCGATAGCGGCGATGTGATCGGCGTCGAACGCATGGCGCATGCCGAGCGTGTACGCCGTGACACCGAGTCCGATGCCGAAGACACTGCCTTCGATCGTGTAGTGGCCGGGCACGACCAGACCGAGAAGAACTGCCCACCCGACGACGTTGAGTGCAACGACGGTGACGGTCATCCCGATGATGCTTCGACGCTGGCCTCGATCCAGACTGTGCCAGGCACCGGCGATTCGAGTGCCCGTCGTGGTCATTGTCGTGGACATCGAACCTCACCGATCTTTCAGTCGCGGCCGGCGGCCACACTACTGAAATCGTATAAGTGTTCAACTGTTCAGATAAGCGCCTGGAGGTTACAAATTGCCCATTCGGGAGTAAAGATATTTTGCTCGTCGATGGGAAATGCTCAGGCGAACACGGTGTTGACCAGCGCGACGTAGATCGTCGTTCCGACGACGATGCTCAGGACGGCATTCTTTCGCCACAGGTGCGCGGCGATAGTGGCGCACACTGCAATCAGTTCGGGTAGGCCGTGAGAAGGGGCGGTGATCGACACCCCTTTGAGCGAATACATGACGAGGATCAACATGATGCCTGCCGGCATGTAGATGCCGAGGTAGCCGACCAAGGCGGAGGAGCGCAGTGGCATGAGCGCGGCAAACGGTATCGCCCGCAGCGCGAAGGTGACCACGGCCATGACGGCGACGGCGGCAAAGATGTACGAGGTGTCAGGCATCGATCTTCGCCTTTCGTGAGTCGTAGACGAAGCGGCCGATCAGGAAGAGCACGAAGGCGCCCATCGCAATTGGCAGCATGTGCTCCGGCGCTGCTAGCCGGGCGACCAGAGCGCAGGTGACCGCGGCGACCGGCACCGCGAATCCGTTCTGTGCACGAATCGCTTCGATCGAGAGGACGACGAACAGCGCGGTCAGGGCGAAGTCGAGACCGACGATCGAGTCCGGAATCCACTGCCCTGCAGTCGCGCCCAGGATCGCACCACCGATCCAGTAGGCGTGCAGGTACAGCTGCGAGTAGACGATGGTGCGACCGGTGAGCGTCCGGGGATCGGCAGTCACCGACATCGCGTAGGCCTCGTCGGTCAGTGCGAACATGCTGTAGAAGCGAGCGAAGGGATTTCGAATCTTTTCCAGCGGAAAACTCAAGGCGTAGAAGACATGTCGAAAGTTGACCAGCAGTGCGGTCAGTGCGACGTACGGCAGTGGTGTCATGGCCGCGACCATTCCGACGGCGAGAAACTCCAGCGATCCTGCGTAGATCAGCGAGGTGAAAGCGACTGCCCACCAAGGACTGAGGCCCTGCTGGACCACAAGAACACCGAGTGCGATCCCGAGTGGGAGCAGGCCGAATCCGACCGGCAGCGACAGCTGGAAGGCATGCCGCCACGCCGGGGTTCGCGGCGGGAGTTCGACGGCAGTTGCGGCCGTCGACGATGCTGGTTCGATCACGACGCAAATCTATAACAAAGATCGAGGTGATCGATTGCTCATAATGCCCACATAGTGAACATTGCGCAATAATAGTGCGATGGATGCCATGGATGACGCAATTTTGTTTCACCTTCGTCAGGACTCTAGTTTGACCAACACCGAATTGGCCGATCTGGTGGGTCTGACGCCCTCGCCTTGCCTGCGCCGCGTGAAAAAGCTCGAAGCCGACGGAATCATCACCGGATACCGGGCGATCGTCAGTCAGGAAGCGCTCGGTCGAGGATTTCAGGTGATCGTCACCGCCGAGATCGGAGTCAATGACCAGGCCACCATCGAAGACTTCGAATCCCAGGTCGCGGCGTTCGACGAAGTGATCGAATGTCGGCGACTGTTCGGAATTCCCGACTATTTCATCCGCGTCGCGGTGAAAGATCTCGCGACGTACGAGAACTTCATGGTCACCAAGCTCAGCGGGCTTCCGGCTGTCTCGAGGGTGACGTCGCTGATCACCATGAAGACCATCAAGAGCGTCGACTGACGCCCGGGCTCACCCGAACCTGCGCCACGTGTCGGTGGTCGGCGTTAACGTCGGAACATGGGATACGAATTTCAAGTCACAGTAGATTCGGCGCACCCGCACGAACAAGCGAAGTGGTGGGCCGCAGCACTCGGGTGGGCAGCGGAGCCTAGCGACGAAGACTTCATCAGGGGCCTCGTTGCCGCTGGTCACGCCAAGGAATCCGACACCACGACCTTCGAGGGAGTTCTCGTCTGGCGCGAAGGTGCGGCCATCAGCGATCCGGAGCATCCTGAACGTCCCCGCGTTCTCTTCCAACTGGTTCCGGAATCGAAGACGGTGAAGAACCGACTCCATTTCGACATACGCGTGGGGGACAAGCGCGAGGATGTCGCAGCGCAACTCGAGAAGGTCGGAGCGACGATCCTGCATCGAGGAGCACAGGGGCCGAGTGTGTGGATCACGATGACCGATCCCGAGGGAAACGAGTTCTGTGTCAGCTAGCGGTACGAACTCGGGGTGTCGCCGGTCCATCGTTTGAAGGCCCGACGGAAGGCGCTGGGTTCGGAGAATCCCAATCGCGCCGAGAGTACTTCGACGGATTCTCCGCGTCGCAGACCGGCGATGGCTACGTCGCGGAGTACTTCCTCGCGCAGCTGATTCAGTGATGTTCCGTCGCGCCGCAGTAGTCGACGCAGGTGGGGAATACTGATCGAGAGCATCTCGGCGATCTCCTCGGCGGTGGAGGTTCGACCCTTCACCCCGAGTTCCAGGACCCGTCGCACCTGCGCCGACGCAGTGCTGTCGTAATCGCGTTCGGACATGAGCTGAATCGGAGATTCTCGGAGGTACTCCTCCAATGTCTCTTCGGTTTGGATGATCGGTGCACGCATTGCCGAGTTGTCGAACTCCAGTGCCGCTCGCTGCGCGCCGAAGGTGACGGGTGCTCCGAAGATGTAGTCGTAGTCCTGCGCCAACCGCGCATCCGGTGCCGAGTAAGGAAATTCGACGGCCCGCAGGCGGACGCGTTTCCCGATCAGCCACGCGGAAAAGCGGTGCAGCAAGATCAGGACGAAATCGGTGGTAACACGTTCTGCTACATCAGGTTCGGCGATACCTTCGCGAGCTCGGACGGCAAAACTCACCCGCGTGCTTTCCTCGCCCTTCTCGATCGACAGTGGGGCGAGCGCCGGCAGTGCGCGGATCACGTCGGACATTCGACCGAAGGCCGATCCGAGATCTGGGCAGTGGATCAGCGTCAGGCAGATCAATCGGAAAGTGCCGCGGGGGACCGGAGCTGATCCGAGGCCGAACAATTCGTCGTCGGTGATCTGCCAAGTGGATTGGATGAAGGTGGTGACCTGTGTCGGGGTGAGTCGGGCGCGAGGGTCGGACAAAGTCTCGAGGTCGATCCCGGCAGTTCGCAGTGCACCCGACAAATCGACGTGATTGTCCGGCGAGAACGCGAGGTAGCGGTGGACGAATGCGGTCGGGATTGTCCGCGCTGTCATGGGTGTGCTGCTCCTTGGAGCAGGTGGAGACGGCGCGCTGCTTCGGACAGAATGTGATCCTGTTTGCAGAAGGCGAAGCGCACCAGGTGCTTCCAATCGTCGCGGTTGTCCGCGAACACGTCGACCGGTACGGCTGCGACGCCGATACGCTCGGGAAGCGCGCGGCAGAAATCTCCCGCGTCGGTCTCACCCAACGGCCTGATGTCTGCGAGAAGGAAGTACGTGCCGCCGCCGGAATGCACGGTGAAACCGGCTTCGGTCAGTGCTTTGCCGAGTACGTCCCGTTTGCCTTGCAGGCTCTGCCGAAGCTCGACCACCCAGGGTTGTTCGTTGGTCAGCGCATACGCAACGGCAGGTTGAAATGGTGCACCGGCGACAAACGACATGAACTGCTTGGCTGCGCGAACACCGTCGATGAGTTCGCGGGGGCCGATCGCCCAGCCGGTTTTCCAGCCGGTGACATTGAAAGTCTTTGCGGCACTGGACACCGTGACGGTGCGCTCACGCATGCCCGGGAGCGACGCCATCGGTGTGTGGGTGAGGCCGTCGAAGACCAAGTGCTCGTAGACCTCGTCACTCAACACGATCAGGTCGCGTTCGCACGCGAGTTCGGCGATCGCTCGAAGTTCGTGATCGGTGAAAACGGTGCCGGTGGGGTTGTGAGGACTGTTGACGATCAGCATCTTCGTCTTGGCGGTGATCGCGCCGCGCAATGCATCGAGATCGACCGCGAATCCGTCTCCCGCGGCTACCAACGGAACTGTGCGACGCACAGCGCCTGCCAATGCGACAGATGCTGCATAGGAGTCGTAGTACGGCTCGATCAGCACTACTTCTTCGCCGGGTTCGACCAGTCCGAGAATCGCAGCACTGATCGCCTCGGTGGCGCCGACGGTGACCAGAACTTCGGAGTCGGGGTCACTGTCGAGTCCGTAGCGGACGCGCCGATCCTCGGCAATGGCCTGCCGCAGCACGGGCATGCCCGGGCCGGGTGGGTATTGGTTGACGCCCTCGACGATGGCTCGCCGCGCTACTTCGAGCATGGCCGCAGGACCGTCGGTATCCGGAAAGCCCTGACCGAGGTTGACCGCGTCGTGAAGGGTGGCCAACGCTGTCATCTCGGCGAAGATCGTGGATGCGAACGGCTGCAGACGCGAGACGGTGCGGTTGCGGGGCGTCGAAGGCATCTTTGCAGCTTAGTCGGCTGAGACCGCATCCTCACATCCGCTCGGGCGCGGTGCTTGTCACGTTTGAATCGCCGCCGTCGTCCAACTCTGTAGAGAGCATCGAATCCGGTGCCCCAGAACAAACGGAGGCTTGCCATGACTCGCATTCCCGCAGTGACACCGTCAGAAGCCAGTCCGTTGATCAAAGTGGCATACAAATTTGCCGCCAGGCAGTACGACGAAGTCCCCGAGCCCTTCGCCGTCCTGGCCAATCACCGCAAACTGTTCGTCGCCGCTGCCCGTCACGAGATGGCCGTGCAGAAGGCGTCGAAGGTGTTGCCGTCGAACATTCGTGAACTGGCCGTCTATCGCGTCGCCTGGACCGTCGGCTGCTCGTGGTGTGTCGACTTCGGGACGATGCTCTCGCGCCTGGACGGTTTGGACATCGACAAGCTGAAAGGGATCGCGAACTACCGGGATTCACCGAAGTACAGCGAGGACGAGCGGGCCGCGATCGCCTACGCCGATGCCATGACCGGCGACCCCCACGGGGAGAACGGAGTGACGGACGAGCAGGTCGCGGATCTCGAGCGCAGGTTCGGGCGGGCGGGCGTCGTGGAACTGACCTATCAGATCGGGCTCGAAAACATGCGCGCCCGGATGTATTCGGCATTGGGGATCACCGAGCAAGGGTTCAGCACCGACTCCTGCCGCGTGCCCTGGGCCGAAGAATGATGCGCTGACTCGTCTACGGCAACTATCGACAATGCTCCGCAGATACGTGATCAGGATTGACTAGTTCACGCATCTGCGGAGCATTTCGGCTTGTTAGGTCCGCACTTGCGACCTACGATCACCTGGTGCCCAACATTCGAATCCGCGAAGCTGCCGGTCTGCTCGGTGTCAGTGACGACACCGTTCGACGGTGGGTCGACGGTGGGCTTCTCACCGCGACGACGGACGACTCCGGCCGCAAGGTCATCGACGGCGCCGAGTTGGCGGGCTTCGCCCGGTCCAACGCCGGACCCGCTCCGGCCGATCCGCTGACGGGCGCGAGTTCGGCCCGCAACCGGTTTGCCGGTCTCGTCACCAAGGTCGTCACCGACAAGGTGATGGCACAGGTCGAAATGCAGTGTGGGCCCTTCACCGTCGTCTCGTTGATGAGTACCGACGCGGTTCGGGAGCTCGGACTCGAGGTCGGGAGTATCGGCGTCGCAATCGTGAAGGCCACCACGGTCATCGTGGAAACGCCGTAACCCTGAAACGCCGTAACTCTGAAAACCTGGCAACTCTGCAAACACCGTAGTACTGAACATACTGGAGGAAATCCGTGAAGCGTGTAGTCGGACTTGTTGCAGCAGGCGCTTTTTCGCTTGCCCTGGTGACTGGTTGTAGTTCCTCCGACAATTCGTCGTCGGAGACGTCGTCGGCCGCTCCGACCACAACAAACTCGAGCGAGAGTGCCACGGGAAGCATCACCGTCTTCGCGGCGGCGTCACTGAAGAACAGCTTCACCGAACTCGGTACTGAGTTCGAGTCCGAGAACCCCGGTTCCAAGGTCACTTTCAGCTTTGCCGGGTCATCGGATCTCGTCGCCCAGATCACGCAGGGTGCACCGGCTGACGTGTTCGCCTCGGCCGATGCCGCCAACATGACCAAGGCCACCGATGCCGGCGTCGTCGCGGGGTCGCCGTCGGACTTCGCGAGCAATACCTTGACGATCGTTGTGCCGCCCGGCAACCCGAAGGGCATCGCGTCCTTCGCCGACCTGACGAAGGACGGGACGCAACTGGTGATCTGCGCTCCGCAGGTCCCTTGTGGTGCGGCTACGAAGAAGGTCGAGACGGCCACCGGTGAGACCCTCTCGCCCGTCAGTGAGGAATCCTCGGTGACGGACGTTCTCAACAAGGTGACGTCCGGGCAGGCCGATGCCGGCATCGTCTACGTCACCGACGCGAAGTCCGCCGGCGACAAGGTGCAGACCGTAGCGTTCCCGGAAGCCACCACGGTGGTCAACCTGTACCAGATCGCGGTGCTGAAGGATTCGAAGAATTCGGAAACGGCAACGAAGTTCGTCGACCTTGTGAAGGGGCCCAAGGGCCTGGCAGTTCTGAGTGACGCGGGATTCGCTGCTCCGTGACACGCCTACGACCGGCAGTCCGCGCCCCGCTCGGGCTGCCGGTATGGATTTACCTCCCCGCGCTGATCGGCGGGGCGTTTGTCATCGCTCCCTTGGCCGCGATGCTTGCCACCGTGCAGTGGTCGCAGTTCTGGGAACTCGTGACTTCCGAATCGTCGGTTGCCGCGCTGAAACTGAGTTTGAAGACAGCGGCGATGAGCACGCTGTTGTGCATTCTGTTCGGGGTACCGATGGCGGCGGTGTTGGCACGCAGCCGCTTTCGGGGACTGTCAGTTCTTCGATCGTTGATTCTGCTCCCGCTGGTTCTGCCGCCCGTGGTGGGCGGTATCGCTTTGCTGTACACGTTCGGCCGCAAAGGGTTGATCGGTGAGCAGTTGGAAGTGCTCGGCATCCAGATAGCATTCTCGACAACCGCGGTGGTTCTGGCGCAGACGTTTGTGGCGCTGCCGTTCCTCGTCGTCAGCCTCGAAGGTGCGTTACGTACTGCGGGCACGCGATACGAGGCCGTAGCGTCGACGCTCGGAGCCCGCCCCACCACGGTGCTTCGTCGGGTGACTCTGCCGCTGGTGCTTCCCGGTCTGGTGTCAGGGGCAGTGCTGGCTTTCGCGCGTGCTTTGGGGGAGTTCGGTGCAACGCTGACGTTCGCGGGAAGTCTGCAAGGGGTCACGCGTACTCTGCCCCTGGAAATCTATCTCCAGCGTGAGACCGATCCTGATGCAGCGGTGGCGCTTTCGCTGGTGCTGGTCGTGGTCGCGGTGGTGATCGTGGTTGCGGTGCGTGGACGCGGATCGGCGGGTTCGTTATGAGTGGCCTCCACGTCGACATCGAGATTCCGGAGCGCGATGTCGTCGCGGCGTTCGACGTCGCGGCCGGTGAGGTGACCGCCATCCTCGGACCGAACGGCGCAGGCAAGTCGACGGTACTGGCGGCGGTTGCCGGACTACATCATCCGCGGCGTGGGTTGATCGAACTCAATTCCCGTGTTCTCACCGATACCGGTAGGGGAGTCGCGTTGGCGCCGCATCGGCGCGGCACTGCTCTACTCGCGCAAGAGGCACTTCTTTTTCCCCATCTCAGTGCGGCTGCGAACGTGGCGTTCGCGCCGCGCAGTGCAGGGCGGTCGCGTCGCGATTCCGCCGAGTCTGCCCGCCATTGGCTGGACGCAGTCGACGCCGGCGATTTGGCTGACCGCAGGCCTTCACAGCTGTCCGGCGGCCAAGCGCAACGGGTCGCAGTGGCGAGGGCATTGGCTGCTGAACCCGAACTGCTTCTACTCGACGAACCGATGTCCGCGCTCGATGTCGCCTCTGCTCCCGCGCTGCGGTCGTTGCTGCGCCGAGTGCTCCGGACCGGGGATCGTACGGCCGTGCTCGTCACGCACGACGCTCTGGACGCACTGGCGCTGGCCGACACGGTCGTCGTCGTGGACGGTGGCCGGGTCGTCGAACGTGGTGACGTACGAACGGTTCTGACCCGCCCGCGTAGTGCCTTCGCCGCACGCATCGCGGGGATCAATTTGCGTAGCGGCACGATGACCGGAGACGGAGTGCTCAGAAGTCCGACCGGGGTGGATATTGTGGGCCGGACGGAGACCGACCTACCGGCGGGCAGTGCCGCCGTGGCGGTCTTCGAACCGCGAGCAGTTTCGGTCTACCTGGATCCGCCGCACGGCAGTCCCCGAAACGCATTTGCAGTAACGATCGCGGAGATCGAAAACCGAGGCGATGTCGTCAGAGTCCGAGCCGAGGACGACGCGGGCCAGCCGGGCTTGTCTGCCGACATCACGGCGAGCGCAGCGGCCGAGCTCGATCTGGTTCCGGGATCGGCCGCTACTTTTGTGGTCAAGGCCACCGAGACACTGATCTATGCGCAGGGCGCCGGCTCGTAAACGTCCTCTGCAATCGAATCCGCATAGAGTGACGCGATTTCGGGCGCGTACTTCTCGGCTATCGGCTTGCGCCTGAGCTTCATCGTCGGTGTCAGCTCGTCGCCACCAGGTACCCAGAACGTGGTGAGTACGCGAAATCGCTTGATCTGCTCGGCCCTCGACAGACGCGAGTTTCCCTCGGCGACAGCAGTTGCGACGATGTCGACGACCCGAGCGTCCTCGGCGAGTACTGCGGCGTCGACCGCAAGTCCCAGTGCGCGCGCCGCCTCGACCGCGGCATCGGCGCTGAGCGTGATCAATGCGGTGTTGAACTTCCGTCCGTCGCCGATCGTCACGACCTCACCGATCAACGACGACGACGTCTTCACCGCTGTCTCGATGGCGGCGGGTGACATGTTCTTTCCCGACGCATTGATGATCAGCTCCTTCTTCCGATCGATCACGGTGAGGTAGCCGCCCGCGTCGGCCGTGACGATGTCTCCGGTCGAGAGCCAACCGTCTGCGCTTATCGCTTCGGCCGTCTTCGTCGGTTCGCCGCGGTACCCCTTCATGACCAGCGGGCCTCGAACCAGCAGCTCGCCGTCCGCCTCGATGCGCATTTCCATGCCTGGGAGCAGCTTTCCGACCGTTCCGAGTTTGGTCGGCTCGGCCGGCGCGGTGCTCGCGATGCATGTCAGCTCGGACATTCCCCAGATCTCCGAGATCGGAACTCCCAAGGCTGAAAAGAATGCCAAGGTCTCCGGCGGAATCGGCGCTGCACCGGAAATGGCCCACTTCAGGTCGGCAAAGCCGAGTTTCGCACGCAGCGCGGAGAGAACCATCGCATCGGCTCGGGAGTACTCCGCTTCCAGTTCGGCGGGGACGGATTCACCGGCCCGCAGGTGTGCGAGACGAGTGCGGCCGACGTCGAGTGCCCACTTCAACGCGGCCCGACGCGCGTCGTCCGGTTCGTTGGCGACGGCCGATTCGACGGCAACTTTCAGCTTTTCCCACACGCGGGGGACGCTGCCCCAGATCGTGGGGCGACAATCGGGGAGCGCGGCAGCCACCTGGCCGGGATCCGGTACGACGGTGATCTGGGTGCCGAACACCATCTGCATGTACAGGCAGGTGAGTCGATCCGCGATGTGCGCCGACGGCATGTACGAGGTGATGCGGTCACCGAATTCGACGGGGAGGACTGCGCTGACGGCGTTGGTTTCGAACAACAGACACGCATGAGTCGTCTCGACGCCCTTGGGGTTGCCCGTCGTGCCGGAGGTGTAGATCAACGTGGCGACGTCGTTCGGTTTCACCGCACGCCAGGTGCCGTCGAAATCGAAATCTGATGCGGCAGAATCCTTCATCTGCTCCAAGGTCACGGTGCCGGGCTGGTGGACATGCGATTGCGCGTCGACTACCACGATCGTGTCGAGTGTGGCTCCGGATCGGCGAACGGTATCCACGTACTGGGCCTCGCAGACGAGAACTCGCGCACCGGAATTGGCAAGGATGTAGTGGATGGCTTCGGGTGCCGACGTGTTGTAGACGGAGAAGGACGTCGCGCCGAGGTGTTGGGCGCCGACGTCGATCGGGTAGAACTCGATCCGGTTGCTCATCATCAAGGCAACCGTATCGCCATGTCCCACGCCGATTCCGGCCAATCCCGCGGCAACCTCGCGTACCTGTTCGGCGTACTCGCGCCACGTCAGTGTTCGCGCGTCGCCGATGTCACGTAAGGCCACCGCGTCGGGCGCTACAGCCGACACTCGTTGGAAGGCTGCACACAACGTGGTCATGATGTTCTCCTGGCTGCATTCATCGGGGCCGCTGTGTTTGTCGGTACTGCTGCGGTGGTTCTGGCTTCGAGTTCGCGGATCAGTTCATGTGCTTGCTTGTCCCCGGCCAGGTAGCCGTCGGCCAGGACGTTGACGAATCCGCGTCCCCACGCCCAGGGTTCCCAGGCTGCCGGTGCAAGGGTCCGGCCGGCGCGGCGCGCGATCGCGTCGGCGATCACCGTGGCGGCACGGTCCGGGGAGATTCGATGACGGAGGGGACCGGGTAGTCGAGCGTCGAGTTTGCGCCCGATCTCGTCGTCGTCGAGTGTTGCCCGCGCAAGTTGTGTATCCACCATCCCGAAGTACGCGATGCCGGCAGTGGCGCCGTAGCCGGCAACCTCGAGACGCAGCGCCCGGCCGAGCGCTTCGACCCCCGCCTTGCTGATCATGTACGAAGCGCCGCCCAAACCGGGGGCGAACGACGCCGCCGATGACACGACGACGATGTGCCCACTGTTGCGGATCACCTCGTCGATGGTCGGATGCACGGTGTTGAAGACGCCGGTGAGATTGACGTCGAGCACACGATCGAAGGCGTCGGGATCGATCTGGCGCAATGTTGCCGGGGGAGGGGTGATTCCGGCGTTGGCCACCACGACGTCGATTCTGCCCAGCTGCTCGATGATCGTTTGCACGGCTGCGGTCATGCCGTCCCGATCGCGGACATCGGCCGTCACCGTCACGACTCGCCGTGACTCGAATGCGCGCTCCGCTGCTGCCAGCGAATTCCGGTTGACGTCGACCAGCGCCACCGTCGCCCCACGTCGGTGAAGAGTGCGCGCCAGCGCCGCACCGATACCGTCCCCTCCACCGGTGATCAGAACGACCTTGCCGGCGACGTCGTAGTCGATTCGGCGTCCGGGCAGTGGAATGCCCAGATCGCGGACTGTTCCCGCAATTGCGGACAAGCGTCCCGTCATTGCTTCAGTGCCTTCCGTGTAGAGCGCGGATGAGAACTTTGACCAGCCAGTCGATTCGGGCGGTCCGTCGAAACGTCGTCAGTGGTAGTGGCGAACGGAATCGTTGCCGAGTCGTCGAACGAGCGTAGGTGAACTCCTTCAGGCCATCTGGGCCGTGAACGCGCCCGAAACCGGATGCTCCGACCCCACCCAGTGGCAGGTTGGGAACCGCGGCATACATCACGTAAGAGTTCACCGACGCTCCTCCGGATCGGAGCCGATCGGCAACAGCCGCTCCGTCCTTGCCGAACACGCTTGCTCCCAACGCGTATGGTGACGCATTGACCAATTTCACCGCCTCGTCCATCGAGGCGACCTTGGTGATCGTCATGGTCGGGCCGAAAGTTTCCTCCGTGACGGCGAGGCTGTCTTCGGGTACGTCGACCATGATGGTCGGTTGCACGTACTGACCGGAGATCGAGCCGAGCCCTCCGAGAAGGACATGCCCACCCCGCGATACCGCGTCTTCGATGTGGCGCCGGATGACGTCGACCTGCGAGGGCATGGTGATCGGGCCGATCTTGTCCTCGATGTCGGGCCCCGCATGAACTCGGGCAGCCAAAGTGGTTGTCTTGTGCAGAAACTCGTCGAAGACGTGTTCGTGCACGTATACACGCTCGACGCCCAGACAGGTCTGACCGGAGTTGGACAACGCACCCCACACTGCAGCGTCCGCGGCGGCACCAACATTTCCGTCGGCATCAAGGATGAGCGCGTCCTTGCCGCCGCATTCCATCAACACCGGGGTGAGGGTCTCGGCGCAGGCCGCCATGACTTTCTTGCCGGTGGCGGTGGATCCGGTGAACCCGATCTTGTCGACGCCGGCCAGGCACAGTGCCGCGCCGACGGAACCGTCACCCGTGACGACTTGCAGCACAGGATGTTCAGGGACGACCTCGGCAAACGCTCGGACCAACCATTGCCCGACTGCCGGCGCGAACTCACTCGGCTTGTAGACCACGGCGTTGCCGGCAGCGAGGGCGAACGAGAGCGAACCGAGCGGAGTGAAGACCGGATAGTTCCACGGACCGATCACACCGATCACCCCGAGAGGCCGATACTCCACCGAGGCGGCCTGATTGATCGTCAACAGACTGGAACCGACGCTGCGCCTGCCCAGTACCTTTCGGGCATTCTTCGACGCCCACGCGAGATGTTCGAGTGCCATGGCTATTTCGAGCATCGCGTCGGGGTGCGGCTTGCCCATGTCCCGATGCACGACGTCGGCGAGTTCGGATGCTCGACGCGCGATGATTCCTCGCCACCGATCCAGGCGACGAGCGCGTTGCTCGAATGTCAGTTCTGCCCACCACGCGGAAGCAGCACGCGCGTCGCGCACTGCCTGCGTCACGGTGTCGTCGTTCGCCTGTGTGGTCGTGTCGATCTCGGTCGCCGTCATTGTGGAGTTCCTTGAAGTGTGTGGTGGACGGCGCCGTCGGCCCAGCTGCGAGTGACGCGTTCGAGGATCGGTCGGGACAGAGCCAGAATCGGGGCGAACCACGGCTGCGCTTGCACCGCGAACGTCCAGGTGAGGCGGCTTCCAGCCGAAGTCGGTTCCAGCACCAGATCTTCGGCGAAGCGTTTGAACCCCGGCAGTGACGCCGACTCCACGTAGAACGTCATTCGGTGCCCCTCGTCCCAGCGGAAGAATCTCTCGTTCAGTGAAGCAAAAGCGCCGGCGCGCACGGTTCGGGTAGTCCCGATGCCGAATGGTCTGGCCGAGGTCCAGTCGGCGCCGGTGATCCCGCGCGCCCAGGACGCGAGCGCTCCATCCGAGGTCAACGTCTGCCACACGCTTTCGCACGTCGCTTCGGATTCGATCCGGTGAGTGATCCGCACCGGCGCGGATCGGATGAAGTCTTCGTCGGCCGCAACGAGGGAGAATCTTCCCATCACAGGTCCACCACCAGGGATCCACCGGTGGAACGTGATCGACAGGTCAACATCGAATCGGCACGTTCGGATTCGGTGAGGAGGGTGTCGCGATGATCGACGGACCCGGAGAGCACCCGGACCCTGCACGTACCGCAGAAGCCCTGTTGGCAGGAATACGCGACTCCAGGCAGTGCGCGCCGTATTGCAGCCAAAGTGCTTTCGGATTCGCCTACATCGACGGTGAGACCGGTGCGCGCCAGATGCACCGTGAACTGGTTGCCGTCGATCACCGGAAGCGGCGAGAAACGCTCACTGTGCACCGATCCGGTCGGGTTGCCCGCGAAAGCTGCAGCACGCACCATGTTCATCAGCGGGGCAGGTCCGCAGGTGTAGACCGCTGCGCCGGGCTTTGCAGCGGAGACCAGTGTTTCGACATCCGGCGGGCCGGATTCGTCGTCCGGTCGGATGGTTACCCGACCACTGGAATACTCTTCGATCTCGTGCAGAAAGGGCATCGCTGTGCGAGTTCGTCCGAGATAATCCAAACGCCAGGGGATTCCGCGGCGGTGACAACATTGCACCATGGGAAGTAGCGGAGTGATCCCGATTCCGCCCGCAACGAAGAGGTACGACGGAGCAGCGACAAACGGAAATGCATTGCGTGGCCCTCGGACGTCCACCACCATGCCGGGTTTCAGCGACTCGTGTATCTCGCGCGAGCCGCCCCCACCCTCGTCGATCCTGCGGACGGCGATCCGATACGAGGTCAAGTCGTCGGGGTCGCCGCACAGCGAATACTGTCGTTGCCTTCCCGAGGGGAGAAAGACGTCGAGGTGAGCGCCGGGAATCCACGACGGCAGGGTGATGCCTTCCCTCGGGGTCAAGGTGACACTCAGGACGTCGTCGCATTCGAACCGGACGGACTTCACGTCCAGAGTCATGTCGAACCCGCTGTAGCGGACCGGTCTGGGGCGCGAAAGTATTTGCGCTGCAAGGCTCGACGCAAAGATCCGACGGTATGCGCCCGTAGCCTGCGCGGCAAACCTCAACGACCGAGTCGGTGTGAAGTCGGGTGCGTCGTGAGGACGGTCGGCAGTCGTCTTGTTCATCCTTCACCCTCTCCGGAAGAACGATTGGCGGCAGGTGAGCGAGCGAGGTAACGCATGGCGACGTCCATGTCCCCGATCTGGGACGGATGGAAGCTCGGCCGCAGATACGGGGGGATCTCGGTGACCAGGAATTTCATGTTCGGAACCAGGCCGCGACGAGTGGCGCTGATCAGCTGCAGAGGCCACAGGCGTCCCTTCGCCTTCGACGGGTCCTGTCGGAAAAGGTAATTCATCGAGGCGATGAACAACACGAAGAGCGTGAAGCTGGCCAGCAGCGCCGTGCGAACGCGTCTGGCATAGCTACCGTCCACGTACATGTAGGCGTCGAAAGCCACGTTGCGGTGTTCGACTTCCTCGGCGCCGTGCCACTTGACCATGTCGAGCATCATCGGGTGCATACCGGCATCTTCGAGCGCGGGATCGGTGAGCAGCCATTCCCCGACCACTGCTGTGTAGTGCTCCATGGCAGCAAACAGGCCGAGACGTTCACAGAGCCAGGCGTGCTTGGCTTTTCCGGTCAATCCTTTGTCGCCTAGTATCTTGTCCACGAGCCAGTCCATCCGGCGTGACATCGGTTTCATGTCCATGCCGAGGTCCGCAAGATGTTCGCGTGCACCCTTGTGAGACGACGCATGTGTTGCTTCTTGGCCGACGAACCCCACCACCTCCTCGTGCAGGCGGGTGTCCTCGATGAGAGGGAGTGCTTCGGCGAGTGTCGCGGACATGGCCCGCTCTCCCTCCGGTAACACGAGATGCATGAAGTTGATGACGTGGGTGACCATCGGTTCGTTCGGCACGTAGTGCAGTGGTACACCGTCCCAGTCGAATTCGACGTCGCGGGCAGCGATCGCGTGTGCCTCGTCGGTGTAGCGGCGGGCGCCGGACGGTGCGACGACGGGTGTGCCTCGGAAGGCGTTGATGCCGAGCATTATCGGCTCCTCACGGTTTCTCGAGCAGTGGCGAGTGCTGTGGGCGAGACGGGTTCTACGTGCGAATAGTGAGCGAGGTCGGCCCGCTTGGTCCTGGCACGGAAGGATCGGTTGAATCCGGGATAGAAGGTGTAGTTGCGGCCACCGTCGACGAGGTAGTAACTACTGCACCCGCCTGCGTTCCACACACTGGTGGTGAGTCGGCGATCGGTCGCGCGCACGAACTCGCGCTGCACCTCGGCGCGGACGTCGATGCTGCCGATACCGCGTTGGTCCATTTGGAGAATGCAACTCACGATGTACTCGACCTGCGCTTCGATCGTGACGACCTGTGAGGTGTAGACCACCGAATTGGGGCCGAGAATCATGAAGAAGTTCGGAAACCCGCTGATGGTGGTACCGAGGAAGGCCTCGGCGCTGCCGTTCCACGTTTGCGCGAGGCTGCGGCCGTCCTTGCCTCGGATGATGTCGAACGACGGGTTGTCTCCCATGCGAAAGCCGGTACCCATGACTATGGTGTCGACTTCGCGGAAAGTGCCGTCCGCGGTGAGTACTCCCCGCTCCTGTACCTCGACGATTCCGTCCGTCACGACCTCCACATTGGATGACGCCAGCGCAGGATAGTAGGTGTTCGAGAACGTCGGACGCTTGCATCCGAATGCGTAGTGGGGGAGCAGCTTTGCGCGAAGTTCGCGGTCGCGTACCTGCCGGCGAAGGTGAGCTCGGCCGAGCGCGGCCAAGCCTTCGAGCAGTGACGGCTTGTACACGAATCCGGGTACCAGGGCTTCTTGAAGGAGGTCGAGCCCCTTGCGTGCGAGTCGTTGGACGAGCGGTACCCGCTCGAAGAGGGTGCTCGGCCAGCCGGTCATCGGCTGATCCGGGTGCGGCAGAATCCACGTCGGTGTCCGCTGGAACACGGTCAACGTGTCTGCGAGTGGTTGCAGTCTGGGGATGATCTGCACCGCTGAGGCGCCGGTGCCGACGACTGCGATCCGTTCGCCGCGAAGGTCGTGATCGTGGTTCCAGGCGGCGGTGTGGAACATCTGACCACGGAACGATTCGAGTCCGGGGAGGTCAGGAGTGGCCGGGGCGCTGAACGGGCCGGTGGCCGCAACGAGGAACTGTGCTTCCCACACGGTTTCCGAGGTGTGTACCCGCCAGATCTGGGCATGCTCGTCCCACGATGCCTCTGTCACGTCCTGGTTGCAGTGGAAATGACCGGTGAGTCCGAAGCGGTGGACACAGTCGCGGAGATAGTCGTAGATCTCCGGCTGCAGCGGATACAGCCGCGTCCAGTTCGGATTGGGCGCGAACGAGAACGAATACAGGATCGAGGGGATGTCGCACTGTGCGCCGGGGTAGGTATTGACCTGCCAGGTCCCCCCGGGTTCCGCAGCGCGTTCGAGAACGACGAAGTCGTCGATTCCGGATTGCTTCAAGCGGACGGCAGATCCGATGCCGCCGAAACCGGCTCCGATGACGACGACTCGTGTTCGGCGAGTTGGAGTTTCCTCTTCACTGGCCGATGGCCCCGAGGGTGGGTCGATGTCGACCATGTGTGACGCCTCCTGATTGGTGCGTGAACAACTGAACGAAGAGTAAGTCTGACATCATGTGATGTCAACAGCGGTTGATGTCAGAATTTGTTCGACTGACATCAATCGCTGTCAATTCGCTCTCGAGCGTCACCACGATCACCTGAGGTCGAGAGCACTGCCGGTCAGTGAGAACATGGGGGCATGACGGATATCGAGGCTCGGCGCACCGGCCCGCGCAGGTGGCGTGGGCAGGAACCGGAAGACCGCCGCGCCGCGCGCCGGGCGCAGCTGATCGAAGCCGGATTGCAGATCATGGGCACCGAGGGCGCGGCTGCCGCGACCATGCGTGCGACCTGCCGCGAGGCCGCGCTGACCGAACGGTACTTCTACGAGAGCTTCACCAACCGTGACGAACTGTTGGTCGCCGTGCTCGACGAAGTCGTCCTCGGCGCTCGTGACACCATTCTGGACGCTCTCGGAGCCGCGCCTTCCGAACCGTCGGCCCTGATCCGTCACGTGGTGAAGGCCTTCACCAACTACGTATTCAAAGATCCGCGCCGTGGACGCATCATGTTCGTCGAATCCCAGGCGGAACCTGCCCTGTGGGACCGGGGGCGAGAACTGATGGCGGAGTTCACCAATCCGATTTCCGCGTCGCTGGAGCTGATGTACGGCGGCGAGACGGCCGACTCCGCCAACTCCGAACTCAACTCGGTGGGGCTGTTCGGCGCCCTCGCGTTCATCTATCAGGCGCACACCCCGTCCTCCAAGATCTCTCGAAAGCGGTTGGTGGAACACATTTCGCTCATGGTCGAGGCCCAGGCGACCGTCAACAGCACGCCGGCGAGAAAAGAATGAACTCGGTGCCGGTCGCCAGTGGAAAGCGTCTCGGACCCGAAGACCGCCGTGAACAGATCATTGTCAGCGCGGCAAAGGTTTTCGAGGAGAAGCCCTATGCCGACGTCTCGATGACCGAGTTGGCCAAGGCCGCTGGGGTCGGTCGTCCGCTGCTCAATCATTACTTCGGCTCCAAGCGCGAGTTGTATCTCGACGTCGTACGGCGATTCGTCTTCATCCCCGAAGTGGCGGTGGACCGCATTCCGCGATCGGCGAGCCAGGAGAAGCGGATCGCCGCCGTGATCGATCGGTGGCTCGACGTCGCCTGGCGTCATCGAGACATGTGGATCTCGACAGTCATGTCCGACGACCTTCGCCGTGATCCCGAGATGGATCGGATCCTGCAGGACGCGGACGACGTTGCCGCGCGACGCATGATGGATGCGCTCGAGATTCAACCGACTGAAGGCAGCAAGGCCGCTGTTCATTCGGTGATCGTGGCGTACGGAGGATTGGCGAAGGCCGCCAGTAAGCAGTGGTTGGTGACCGGGTCGCTGGACCGCGAACAGGTGCACCTTCTGCTGGTACGCAGCTTGCTGGCAATCGTGCGTGAAGTGCTGCCGGCCTGCGAGGCGGACTCCTGATGGCTCAGAGAGATCTCGCGACGAGGTCTTTCATGACCTCGTTCGATCCGGCGTAGATGCGCTGAATGCGAGCGTCGGCGTACATCTGGGCGATGGGATATTCGAGGACGTAGCCGTACCCGCCGTGCAGTTGTACGCACCGGTCGATCACGGCGCACTGCTGATCGGTGAGCCAGTACTTGGCCATCGCGGCGGTAGTCGCATCGAGCTGCCCGGCAAGGTATTTGACGATGCAGTCGTCGATGAACGTTCGTGAGATACGAGCGATGGACGCGCACTCGGCAAGTTCGAAGCGGGTGTTCTGCAGATCGAAGAGCGTTTGCCCGAACATGTTTCGCGATTTGCTGTACTCGACGGTGATGGCGACTGCACGCTCCATTGCCGCAGTGGCAGCAACCCCACAGATCAATCGTTCGGGCAGTAGCTGTTGCATCAGCTGGGCAAATCCTGTGCCTTCGCGGTCCCCGAGCAGGTTTGTCACCGGCACGCGCAAGCCGTCGAAGAACAACTCGGTGGTGTCCTGGCCCTTCTGTCCGACCTTCTCGAGTATTCGCCCGCGCTCGAAACCCGGTGTGTTGTCGTCGACCTCGGCCACGATGAGCGACACTCCTCGCGCTCCGAGGCTGGGATCGGTTTTGGCGGCAATGATCACCAGATCACAATTGCGGCCGTTGGAGATGAATGTCTTTGCGCCGCTGATCAGATAGTCGTCACCGTCACGGACGGCGCGGGTGGTGATGTTCTGTAGGTCGGACCCGGTGCCGGGCTCGGTCATGGCGATTGCGCCCACCCATTCGCCGCTCACCAACTTCGGTAACCAGCGCAGTTTGTGCTCGTGATCGGCGTAGGCATTGAGGTAGTGCGGCACGATTCCCGAGTGCACACCGAGTTGGAGTGAATGATCACCTGCCATCACCTGCTCGTGAAACAGGACGGCGTCGTGTGCGAAAGTTCCTCCTCCGCCGCCGTACTCGGTGGGGATCGACATGCCGGCGAGCCCGAGTGTCCCGAGTTCCCGATATGCAGACTTGTCGGGAAAACCCTGGTCCGCGAAGCGTTTCTGGTGCGGTGTCACGTGTTTGGCGAAGAAGTTCCTCGCCAGGTCGCCAACGGACTCCAATTCGTCGTCCATCCACGGGGACCGTCGTTCTGTGGTCCGGGTTGCAGCGACTGCGGTTGATCCTTGCGTCATCGTGATTTCTCCCGATCGATGAAGTGCGACCCGCGAGCGGATCTGACCTCACCTATCATCCACACTGTTGACGGTGTGTCAATAAGGGGCTGGTCGAATCGACCTCCAGACCCGCCTCGAATGCCACGTCGCCCGCCCGCAAGAATAGGACGACACAGACACGAACAGGCCGGCGCGAAGGATGGGCAGTGGACCCCGAAGAAACATCAGCGGGTCACGAGTCCAGCCTCCCGGCACCGCGGCCGGCGCGCAGCGTCCTGTTCGGATTGCCGCCGGTGGGAAACCGGTATCCAGGAGCTGTTCGAGTCGCACTCGCCCTGGCGATTCCGGCGTCCATCGCCACGCTGCTCGGATTCGGACCTACTTCACTCCTGGTCGGCCTCGGCGCATTCGCGTCGATCTACGGTGAGGGGCGCCCGTACCGGAGCAGATGGAAGGCAGTCGGTATCGCCGCGACGGTGCTGACGATCCTGTCCTTCATCGGGGCGTCGGTCGGGGAGCCGGTCCACCGAGCCATCGCCGCGGGCGCGCCGACGTTTCTCCTGGTCTTCGTCGTACTGATCATGGCGGTCGTGGTCTCGACGTGCGCCTTTACCGTCGACGCACTTCGATTGGGCCCACCGGGCGCGTTCTTCCTACTGCTCACCACCGAGATCAGCTCCGTGATCGCCACTCCCGGCCAGCCGCCGGTCGAGGTCGCGACGTGGACGGCTGTCGGCGGGATCAGCGCGGTGGTCGTCTCGATGACGGGCATCCTGTGGGCACCGAGAGCGATAGAGCGCAGCGCGGTACAGGCAGCCGTTTCGGCCGTTGCGGAGTACACGGAAGCACAGGCGACGTACGCCCCGCCGGAGTTGGCGCGAGACAAGCGCCACGCTGCCGCGCTTCGCCTGCACGACGCGTGGCAGTGCCTGTACCGCGGCGCAATCGTCGGGAAGGACCACCCGTTGACCCGCGAACTCCAACGAGCGCAGATCTCGATGGCAAGGGCGATCTCCGACGACCACGATCCCGAACTCATGGCGGACCCCGCATTCGACGTCGACGAGGTCGGTGCTCATCCACCTCTGCCGGATCCGACGATCCGGTATCGGTTCCTCCGCGCCTGCAATCCGTCCAGCCGAGCGTCGATCACGGCCCTTCGGCTGTCAGTGGCCTGTATGGCGGCGGGAACCCTCACTGTTCTGCTCGGCATCGATCGCCCGGACTGGGCGGTGATCGCCGCTGCGATGGTCCTTCACCAGGGGCCGGATCGGATACTGGGCACCTATCGCGGAATCCATCGCATCGGCGGAACCGTTCTCGGGTTGATTCTGTTGGGCGTCATCTATGTATGGGGTCCGACCGGTCTGTGGATGGTGGCGGTGCTTGCCGTCCTGATGGCGGGGATCGAGCTGTTCCTGGTGCGGAACTACGGGATCGCCGTCATCTTCATCACCGCCCTGGCCATTCTCCTCGGCGCTGCCGGTGGTGCGCACGGGACCGTCCAGCATCTGATTCTCAGCCGCATGCTCGAGACGGCAATCGGAGTCGTGGTGGCGTTGATCGTCCTGTGGACGGTCGGACGCGGGGCACATCGACGGACTTTGGTCTGGGTGGACGAACGCGCCGGCAGTGTCCTGTTCAAGCTGCTGACCGAAATCCGCGCAAGGCACTATGCACCACAGGCGAATTGGTCCGAGCTTTCCGAGCTTCGTCGCGACCTGGACTTCGAACTGCGAGGCAGCACGATGGCCGGGATCGACGCCGCCCACAACGAACCCGAATGGGCGTCGCAGCGGTGGGGAACGCACACCGCACTACATCACCTGGGATCGGATGTGCTGCACCGGCTGTGGTTCGGAACGCAGGTGTCCAGGTCGCACCTCGAAGAATGGGAGTCTCGCTACTTGCGCTCGGGTTCGGTGTGATCGAGCATCGGCACAGCGCTGAACTTGGCTGGATTCGCGATGTCGTAGGCCGCGCACACAACTCCGTCGCGAACGGTGAAGCCGGCGACTCGCGCGGCGAACTGTGGGTACTGGTCGTCCCCGGGTGAGCCGGCGAATACACCGCCGAGCTGTCCATTGACGAGAACCGGTGACATCGAGAACACCGCAGCGGGTCCGTACTTGCGCGCCAACCCCAGGTAGAACCGCGCCACGCGATCACTGCCACGGACGATGTTGACCGCCGTGCGGGTCGTTCCGCCTGCGTCACCGATCAGTACGGCATCGGGATCGAGTGCATCGATCACGGCGTTCAGATCTCCACTCGCGATAGCCGTCACCAATCGTTCGACTGCGGCGGAATGCTCCTCGCTGCTGACCGGTACCGGCGCCGATGCTGCGGCTTTCCGAGCCCGTGAAGCCAACTGTCGGGCGGCGGCGACTTCGATGTCGAGGATACGGGCCACCTCGGCGAACGGTACGTCGAAGCCGTCGTGCAGGACGAAGGCGACTCGTTGAGCGGGCGTGAGGGTGTCCAGGACGACGAGGGCAGCAAAGCGATTCTGTTCCTGAGCCACCACGTACGCGAGCGGATCGGGTGTCGCTGAGGGTGTGCTCGCGGTGGTGGCGACGGCCGTGACGATCGGCTCCGGAAGCCACTGTCCTACATAGCTTTCTCTGCGCACCGCGGCCGACTTGAGATGATCGAGACAGATCCGCCCGACAACGGTGGTGAGCCATCCGCGCAGTTCGCGGATCTCGAGGTCGGCACCTTCGCGTGATTGCGCGACTTGCAAGCGTATCCAAGTTTCCTGCACCGCGTCCTGGGCGTCACTGAAACTGCCGGTGAGCCGGTAGGCCACCGACGTCAGATGGCCACGGTGTTGCTCGAAGTCTTGCGCAGTCGTCGGCGAAAGCATGCCATCATGATACGGACCTGACACTTTAAATCCGGCATGAATGTAACCGTTGACCCAGGTAGTGGGTGCCGACGTATGGTTTCGGCACTGCTTACGGCTCGATTCCGTCGTCACATTCATTGGAGTCTCACGTGTTTCGGTCTTTCCCGCTCATGTCGCTCAACTGTTGTCGTTGAACTGACATTCCCCACACCTGCCTGTGCCGAGCGCCGCACACGGCGCTCCGGACAGGTGTAGCCGAGAACTGAACCAATCATCTTCTACAGGAAGCCACTTCATGATTCGCCCTCGTTTCGCGCGCTCGGTAGCCGCGGTCGTCGCTCTTGTCACTCTGTCCAGCCTCGCCGTTGCCTGCTCGGGCTCCTCCGACGAAGTGGTCAAGACCGCCGACGGCAAGACCGTCCTGCGGTACGAAGGCAGCACCGGACAGGTCATCTACCCCGAGTTGGCCGCCGACCTCGGCTACTTCAACGACGTGGAGCTCAACTGGATCGGTGACACGACCAGCGGCCCTCAGAGCATTCAGAACGCGGCGACCGGTCAAACCGAGTTCGGTGGAGCGTTCAACGGTGCCGTGGTGAAGTTGGCTTCCGCAGGTTCGCCGATCACCTCGGTCATCGGGTACTACGGCTCGGACAAGGAGAGCTTCAACGGGTACTACGTGCTCGACGACAGTCCGATCAAGTCTGCGAAGGACTTGATCGGCAAGAAGGTCGGGATGAATACCCTCGGCGCGCATCACGAGTTCGTCGTGCGTGAATGGCTTGCGCGACAGGGGCTTACGCCGGACGAGATCAAGCAGGTGGAATTGATCGTGGTGCCGCCGGTCAACACGGAACAAGCGCTGCGGCAGGGACAGATCGACGTCGCCACTCTCGGCTCGGTCTTCCGTGACTCCGCGCTCGAACGTGGTGGTCTTCGTGAGCTGTTCACGGACGAATCGCTGTTCGGCTCGTTCACCTACGGCACGTTGGTGTTCCGTGACGACTACATCGCGCAGAACAAGGAGGCGGTCGCCGATTTCGTTCAGGGAACAGCGCGAGCCATCCGCTGGACTCAGACGCACCCACGTGAGGAAGTGATCGCGAAGCTGACCTCGATCATCAACAACCGAGGACGCAACGAGGACACCAAGCTCATCAGCTACTGGAAGAGTCCGGGAGTCGCCGGCCCCGGCGGAACGATCACCGATACCGAGATCAGCACGTGGATCGACTGGCTCACCCGAAACGGCGAACTCGAAGAGGGGAAGTTGAAGCCGTCGGACATCTACACCAACGAGTTCAATCCATACGCCAACGGAACGTATTCACCCGACAGCGGCGCTGACGGACAGGCACTGGAGGCAGCAAAATGAGCACAGAACCGAAACTACGGCTCGAGCACGTCACCAAACAGTTCGACATTCGTGGGACCGACGAGGTTTTCACCGCAGTCGAGGACATCAACATCGACGTGGCGCCGGGGGAGTTCCTGGTACTCGTAGGGCCGAGTGGTTGCGGCAAGTCGACTCTCCTTGACCTTCTCGGTGGACTCAGTTCGCCCACTTCCGGTCGAATCCTTCTGGACGGCAAGCAGATCACCGGCCCCGGCTTGGACAGGGGGATCGTCTTCCAGCAGTACGCACTGCTTCCGTGGCGCACTGCACGTCACAACATCGAGTTCGGACTCGAGGCGAAGGGCGTCAAGAAGAGCGAGCGACGCGAACTCGCCGAGCACTACCTCGAACTGGTCGGTCTGCAAGGCTTCGCGGATCGCTATCCGCACGAGTTGTCCGGCGGAATGAAGCAGCGAGTTGCGATTGCTCGCAGCTTGGCCTTCGATCCCGAGGTGTTGCTGATGGACGAACCGTTTGCAGCCCTGGACGCACAGACACGGGAGTCGCTGCAGGATGAGCTTCTGCGCATCTGGAAGGCCACCGGCAAAACGATCCTGTTCATCACCCACGGAATCGACGAGGCCATCTACCTCGGACAACGTGTTGCCGTGCTGACCTCGAGGCCGGGGCGCGTCAAGACGATCGTCGACATCGACATCGACAGGTCCGGCGACGACGTGCGATCCGGTGAGGAGTTCCGAGTGTTCCGGCACCGGATCTGGACACTGCTGCACGGTGAAGTCGAGCGCGCCCGCGCCGGCGAACTCGATCCCGCCAAGGAGGTTGCACATGTCTAGCGCATTGGCAACGCCGGACGTGGTCGTCGACCCGAAACCGTTGCCCGACAAAACACCTGACATTGCGCAGCGGAGCCAGGCCGGCGGTAAGGCGGCGCGTTACGTCGGTTCCGCCGCGTGGCGGATCGCCAAGCCGTCGATTGCGATCGCGATTTTCCTCGGGATCTGGGAAGCGGCACCTCGGCTCGGGCTGGTGGACAAGGTTTTCCTCCCACCCTTCACCGAAGTCGTGTCCGCATTCTTCACCCTCGCCGAGAACGGACAACTGCAAGAACATGTCTCAGCCAGCCTGACGCGTGCGCTGACCGGATTCTTCGTGGCCATCGCGATCGCGATTCCGTTGGGAATTGCGATCGCCTGGTACCGCCCGGTCTCCGACTTCCTCAACCCGATTCTCGAATTGTTCCGTAACACTGCAGCCTTGGCGCTGCTTCCCGTTTTCGTGCTGATTCTGGGAATCGGTGAGGAATCGAAGATCGCCCTGGTGATCTACGCCTGCACCTTCCCGATTCTGCTCAACACCATTTCCGGTGTCCGCACGGTCGATCCGCTGCTGATCAAGTCCGCTGCCTCGCTGGGGTTCTCCTCGATTCGGCTGTTCCAGAAGGTGGTTCTACCCGCTGCGGTGCCCACGATCTTCACCGGAATTCGCATGGCCGCCGCATCGTCGATTCTCGTACTGATCGCCGCCGAAATGGTCGGGGCCAAAGCCGGTCTCGGGTATTTGATCACCGCCTCACAACTCAACTTCCAGATCCCGAACATGTACGCGGGTATCGTCGCGATCTCGTTGCTGGGTCTGACGATCAACGCGATTCTGGTCCTGATCGAACGTCGGCTCTCGCGCTGGCGCGTCACGACCTGACCCCACTTTCACGGAAAGATTCTGCGAACTCATGTCCGAACGACAATTTCATCTGAACGCCTTCCTGATGGGCGTCGGCCATCACGAGGCGGCGTGGCGCCACCCACACACAAATGCGGCCAACCTTCTGGACGTCAAGCACTTCCAGGAGTTGGGAAGGATCGCCGAACGAGGAAAGCTGGACTCGGTGTTCTTCGCCGACGGACTGGCAGTCGGCCCGCGGGTCAAGCACAACACGCAGGCGATCTTCGAACCCGTGACCCTGCTCTCGGCGATCGCTGCAGCCACCGACAAGGTGGGTCTGATTGCGACGGCGTCGACCAGTTACAGCGATCCGTACACTCTCGCAAGAAAGTTCGCTTCCCTCGACCACATCAGCGGGGGACGCGGCGGATGGAATATCGTCACGTCGGCCGGCGCCGACGAGGCGGCCAACTTCGGCCTCGATGCAGTACCGGCGCACAGCGGTCGTTACGAGCGTGCCGAGGAGTTTCTGGACGTGACGCTCGGACTCTGGGACAGTTGGGAAGAGGGAGCCGTTGTCCTGGACGAAGAGACCGGAATTTTCGCCGATCCTGATCGTGTCCATCGGATCGACCACGACGGTGAACGATTCACGGTCGCCGGTCCGCTTAATTCGCCGAGGTCTCCGCAGGGACGTCCGCTGCTGGTGCAGGCCGGTTCCTCCGAAAGCGGTAAGGATTTCGCGGCGAGATATGCCGAAGCCGTGTTCACCGCTCAACGGACTCTCGAGCAGGGGCAGGATTTCTACAACGATCTCAAAGCTCGGCTGATCAAGTACGGGCGTAGTCCCGACGAGATCAAGGTGCTGCCGGGCATCGTTCCCTTCATCGCGGATACGGAAGAAGAAGCCAAGGCCCTGGAGCAGTCGTTCACGGACCTGATCTCTCCGGAGTATTCACTGCGCCAACTCTCGAACATGGTGGGCGTCGATCTCACCGAACATTCCCTGGACGCCCCGCTGCCGCCACTGCCGGACATCGATCGGATTCAGGGAAACAAGAGTCGATACCAACTCGTCAAAGACCTTGCAGAGAGCGAAAAGCTGACCGTTCGAGAGTTGATCGGCAAACTCGGTGGTGGCCGAGGACATCGGACGTTCGCCGGGACACCGGAGCAGGTGGCCGACGAGTTGACCGAATGGTTCGACAAGGGCGCCGCGGACGGCTTCAACATCATGCCGCCGTACCTGCCGGGTGGGCTCGAGGTCTTTGTCGATCGGGTCGTGCCGATTCTGCAGGCGCGTGGGCTCTTCCGAACCGAGTACACCGAATCCACCCTGCGGGGCCACTACGGCCTCGATCGTCCGGCGAACCGGTTTTCGCGGGCCGCTGACGCGGCAGAAGTGAGCGCGTGACGGAAACTGTACCCAAGGAACAGCCGGCGATTGCCGGGCTCAAGCCGCTGGTGACAACGGTTTTCGTGCCGGCGGCCATCTTCGGGATCGGTCAGGGTGCGGCTGCCCCCATCATGGCCGTGACAGCCCGGGATCTGGGTGCGTCGGTCGCCGTCGCCGGCCTGATCGTTGCCCTCGGTGGTTTGGGCGCCGTACTCGGTGACCTCCCGGCCGGACGGATAGTGTCGCGTTTCGGTGAGCGAAGATCGATCATCGGCGGAAGTTCCTTGGGTGCAACAGGAGTGGTGATCTGCCTGCTTGCGCAGACTCCGTGGATGCTGGGAGTCGGAGCACTGCTGACCGGACTGGCGAATGCGGTGTGGGGCCTCGCGAGGCAGAGCTACCTCGCCGAGACCGTGCCACTCGGGCTACGGGCCCGAGCGATGTCGTCGTTCGCGGCGATGTGGCGGTTGGGTTTCTTCCTGGGACCGCTCATCGGTGCCGGCGTGATTCTCCTGGTGGGAGCGCGCGGAGGATTCCTGGTCCAGTTGGTGGGCGTCGTACTCGCCGGGGCACTGATGGCTCGCGTTCCCGACCCGCCGCGAAAGGCGCAGGCGAGCATCGGCGATCACGGGCACGTCACCCTCCCGGACATCCTTCGCCGTCATCGTGCCGCCCTGTCGACGCTCGGGACAGGCTCCCTTCTGATGGGCGCGGCCCGTGCTTCGCGGGAGGCGGTTCTGCCGCTGTGGGCACTGCACCTCGGGTTGGATGCAGCCCAGGTGAGTGTGATCTTCGGTATCGGTGCGGCCGTGGACCTGCTGTGCTCGTACCCGGCCGGACACATCATGGACCGGTACGGCCGCAGGCTGGTCGCGGTGCCTTCTCTGACGGTGATCGGTGTGTCGTACCTGATGCTGCCGTTCTCGACGGGTGCGCTGGGACTGACCGTGGTCGCCGTCGTGATGGGGATCGGCAACGGATTGGGCAACGGCGTGATCATGACTCTCGGTGCCGATATCGCTCCGCCCGAAGAGCGCGCCGAGTTCCTCGCTGCATGGCGATTGACCCACGACACGGGCATGTTCGGTGGGCCGCTCGCGATCGGTCTTCTCGCCGCGGTGTTCCCGCTCGGGTGGGCGTTCGCCGCACTGGGCGCGACTTCGTTCGCCGGCGCAGCAATGATGTTCCGCTTCATTCCGATCTACTCGCCGCGGGTGTCACCCCGCTCGCGCGTCGGGAAACGGTAGGTACGCTCGCTACATGCGATTCGGACTGTTCGTACCTCAAGGCTGGCGTCTGGACCTGGTCGGCATCGACCCCGCGAAGCAGTGGGAGGTGATGCGAGACTTCACGCTGCGCGCGGAGGCAGGGCCGTGGGAATCGGTGTGGGTCTACGACCACTTCCACACCGTTCCCCAGCCGACGGAAGAAGCGACTCACGAGGCGTGGACATTGATGGCCGCACTCGGTGCGTCGACGTCGCGTATCCGACTCGGCCAGATGTGTACCGCCATGAGCTACCGCAACCCGGCGTACCTCGCCAAGGTCGCTGCAACCACCGACCTCATCACGGGTGGACGCGTCGAGATGGGAATCGGCGGTGGATGGTACGAGCAGGAGTGGCGCGCATACGGCTACGGCTTCCCCTCTGCCGGTGAGCGTCTGGGCCGACTCGACGAAGGAATCCAGATCATGCAGCAGGCGTGGTCGACCGGCAGCGCCACGCTCGACGGCAAGTACTACCAGGTCGACGGAGCGCTGTGCCGCCCACTTCCGTTGCAAGAGGGCGGAATTCCCATCTGGGTTGCCGGCGGCGGCGAGAAGGTCACACTCAAGATCGCGGCCAAGTACGCGCAGTACACCAACTTCGACGGCACCCCGGAGGGCTTCGTGCACAAGTCGGAGATCCTGAAGAAGCACTGCGACACCGTCGGTACCGACTTCGACGCCATCGTGCGTTCGGCCAACTACAACGTGGCCATCGGCGCGACGGAAGCCGAGGTGGCTCAGCGGTTGGAGACACTGAAAGCCAGACTGACGCCGCTGGTCGGCGAAGCTGCCGCCGATGCGTCGCTCGACGCCTTCCGCGGAATGCCTGCCGTGGGTACACCCGAGCAGATCATCGAGAACCTGTCGGCGCTCAAGGCGCAGGGACTCGAGTACGGAATCTTCTACTTCCCCGAGGCCGCGTACGACACGTCGGGAATCGAGATGTTCGAGAAGGAAGTGCTTCCCGCGCTCGCGTAACCGTTGGGGCTAGCGCAGGGAGTCGGGAAGATCGGCCGGTTTGATCAGAACCCGGCGATCGGGGTGAGTGCGAACTTCTTCGGAGTCGGGAATCCGGCTCTGCAGGAAGTTCCACTCGCTCGCGCTGACAGCGGCGATCGCTCGTGCCAGGACGGCCGAGTCCTTGGTTCCCCATTCGATCGGCATGGGACTGACCATCTGCCAGGTGTCTGCCTTGCTTCGGGTGGAACGATCCGAACGCAGCGCCACCGACGGAATGCGGTCGCCGACTCGCCACTTCGGATTGAGTCGAACGTTGCGGCTGACGAGCGCGTACTTCGGCGCCCCGGCGGCCGGCTTCGCGATGTCGATCAGCGCGGTCAGCGTCGCCGCACGCGGGTGGACCTCGGTGACGATCGCAGGGACCAGTGGGTTGTTCGCATACAGAGATTCGACGCTTCCCACCTTGCGGGGCGCCCACACCGCCACCCACAGTGAACTGGCCGCACCGATGGCGAGGACCGCGCCGATGATGATGGACCACACCTCGCCCATGCTGATCAGCCAGGCCCCGACGGCGGCGAGGACGATCGCGAAGATCACCGCAGAAATCTGCAGGCGGCGTACGTCGGCCAGTGTGTCGTTGACCGACTTGGCGTGAGCCTTGTCGACGGTGAACTGGAAGTCAGCCACGAAAAGTTCCTTCGGGTGGTGCCGGACGATCTAGGACCGGCCCCCGATCGCACGGGGACCGTCCACCAGCGTAGCTAGTTTCGCGCGCGCTCCCACATCTGCAGGTAAGCCTCGGCGCCTCGGCTCATGTCCTCGATGATGGTGTCGCCGTCGGCTCCCGCAGCGATGCGCATGTCCGCGATCCAGTCGGGAATCATCCCGTACTGCGCCACACCGTCGGTGTTCACGTCGAAAATCCGGGTGCCGGCGCGCTGCTGGTCCATGACCGTGCCGTCGAAGGCGGTGTACGGATACTGCAGCGGATTTTCGGCGGCGTCACCGCGCGGTGCGGCCTGCGGCCCGAAGCCGTTGGTGTCGGCGCCGTAGCCGAAACCGAAGTAGTAGTTCTCGCTTCGCATCGCCCGCGCATCGCGCCATTGGTCGATGAATCCACGCTCTTCGGGCTTCTCGTCCGACGCGTCCAGTTGCCCGGCGTACAGGGCGACGAAACCGCCGAGCGCGTAGATCCGCTTGTACAGGCTCGGGTCGCTCCAGCTGTGACTCGAGACGACACCGGAGTAATTCGCGGCTTCGAGAATATCGAGGGCTGCTTCGGCGGTCTTGACGCTCATGTGGTCGATGTCCACGATCATCCCTAGGTCCATCAAACCTCGGATCATGTACGCGCCGAGGTCGGTCAGGCCGTGCGAATTACATTGCGGACCAGCGGGGTACACCGGAAGCGTCACCCCGGGTGGGAGTACTGCGAGAAGGTTCTGTGCGCCGTCGACCTTGGTGGGCAGCACGTTGTCCTCGGCGACGCCGGTGCATGATTCCGATTGCCAGAACTCGCCGGTACCCAGGTAGTTGCCGATGTTGACGGCGACGCCGGTGACGCCGCCGTCGAAACGGGCACCGCCCAGAGCGTTGTCGAACTTGTGCGTGACGATCATCTGCCGGACACCCAGGTCGTACAACTCGTCCAGGCCGCGGTCGATGTCGTCCTCGGTGCACTGCGGAATCCCGTTACGCACAGAGCAACCGAAGGGTTCGGATACCTCCACTCCGAGGGTGACGGCGAGCTTTCCGTCGGCGGCCACCTGCCTGGCTTGTTCGGGGGAGCTCACGATGCGGAACCATCCGCGGCCGGGTCCGCCGTACTGGGCGTCGATGTAGTCCTGGAGTTCGCGTGTCTGCTGGGCCTGGATTCGGACGGTCTCCATCTCGTCGCAGGGATTCCGCTTGCTCGGATACAGCTCGCACAGGACCCGATTGGCGACAAAGAGATTGGTGAAGATGCGTAGTCCGCCGCGCCAGGCCCGTTCGACCCATTTGTAGTACGTCTGCTCGTGTGTCAGGGAATCGTGCGCCGGCCAGTCGGCGAAGCTGGGCCAGCCGGTGGTGTCGTGAGTTTCGAAGGGATTTCCGTACGACAGAACGTTTTCGAGGAGGGCCGGTATCCCGTCGGGTTGATGGTCCGGGCAGTCGACGAGCGCTGCGGTGACGCCCTGTGGATCGAAAGGTCGGCCGCAGTGCAGGTTTCCGCCCATGAACTCGGAAGCATTCATGTGCACGTGTGTGTCGATGAATCCGGTGACTTCACCGTTCGGCCCGATTTCTCCCGGAACACCGCTTGCACCCACTTCTGCTTCGGGGAAATCGGCGCAGCCGTCGCGGGGGATCAGAGTGAACGCCGATTCGGGAACGTCACCGGGATCGGACATCGTGAGCATCAAGTCTCGCGAGATCAGTTGGCGACCGTTCGAGGTCGCGGTCAGAACGAAGGACTCGCCGGTGGACATCACGGTCCAGTCGGTGGACGGAGCTGCTTCGGAGGTGGCGAGAACGGAGTCTGCGCCGTCGTGCGAGAGCATCGATCCGTCCGGGCCGTACAGCATGAAACGGCCCAACTGGGCCGCGTGTAGGCGGAACGGTTCGGCGTCGGCGGCTTTCGTGGAATCGGTGAGGTACGCGGTTCCGTCACGGCGCACGAAATCACCGGACTCCGTGCGAAGTGCGTAGCAGCCGTTCGCAAGTGCGTACACCGAGTTCTGCGCGCCAGGAGCTGGACTCGGTGCCGCAGCACTGACGCCGGTCGTGGCGACGACGACGGCGGCAGTCAGCAGCGAGATGGTTCCGGCGAGCCGACCCCGTAGACGTGGAACTGAGCGCATGGTGCTGGTGACCCCCGGCCGATGGACACGACTGTGACAGGGGACACTCTACAGATAACTGGACGTATGTCCATTTGTTTCTGCAACGTGTTGCAGAAATGGTCAGCCGATTGCAGGTCCGAGCAGGTCGTCGGCGTCGGTGATCCGGTAGGCGTAGCCCTGTTCGGCGAGGAATCGCTGACGATGGGCCGCGTACTCCGCATCGAGAGTGTCGCGGGAAACCACCGAATAGAAGTGAGCCTGACCGCCGTCGTGCTTGGGCCGCAGGAGGCGCCCGAGTCGCTGAGCCTCTTCCTGCCTCGACCCGAACGTTCCCGAAACCTGCACGGCGACAGACGCCTCCGGAAGGTCGATCGAGAAGTTCGCGACCTTGCTCACCACAAGCGTCTGGATCTCGCCGTTACGGAACTGATCGAACAGGATCTCGCGTTCCTTGTTCTTGGTGGATCCCTTGATCACCGGAGCGTTCAGAGCCTCGCCGAGTTCGTCGAGTTGATCGAGATACGCACCGATCACCAAGGTCGGGGAATCGGGATGCTTGGCCAGAATCGATTTCACGACAGCAATTTTGGTGTGCGCCGTCGAACACAGCTTGTAGCGCTCCTCGGGTTCGGCGACGGCATAGGACATGCGTTCGGCGTCCGTCATCGTCACTCGCACCTCGACGCAGTCGGCCGGCGCGATCCAGCCCTGCGCTTCGATGTCCTTCCACGGAGCGTCGTAGCGCTTGGGGCCGATGAGCGAGAAGACGTCGCCTTCGCGGCCGTCTTCGCGCACCAGTGTCGCAGTGAGGCCGAGACGGCGGCGAGACTGCAGGTCTGCCGTCATCCGGAAGACGGGCGCGGGCAGCAGGTGCACCTCGTCGTAGATCACCAGTCCCCAGTCGCGGGAATCGAACAGCTCGAGATGCTTGTATTCGCCCTTCGTACGACGCGTGATGACCTGGTACGTGGCGATCGTGACCGGCCGAATCTCCTTGCGCTCGCCGGAGTATTCGCCGATCTCTTCCTCGGTCAACGACGTGCGGGCGATGAGCTCACGCTTCCACTGACGACCGGCGACGGTGTTGGTCACCAGAATGAGGGTGGTGGCCTTTGCCTTCGCCATGGCGGCTGCGCCCACCATCGTCTTCCCGGCGCCACACGGCAGCACGACGACGCCCGAGCCACCGGCCCAGAACGAATCCGCTGCCATCTGCTGGTAGTCACGCAGTTCCCAGTGGCCCTCTTCGAATGCGAGGTCGATGGGATGCGCTTCGCCGTCGACGTAGCCGGCGAGGTCCTCGGCGGGCCAGCCGACCTTGAGCAGCATCTGCTTGAGGCGGCCGCGTTCGCTCGGGTGGACGATCACGGTGTCGTCGTCGACCTTCTCACCGAGCATCGGCGAGATCTTCTTGTGTCGCATCACCTCGGTGAGGACTGCGCGGTCGAGGCTGACCAGGATGAGGCCGTGCACCGGGCTCTTGACCAACTGCAAACGTCCGTACCTGGCCATCGTGTCGACGATGTCGACCAGCAGTGGCTGGGGGACCGCGAACCGCGAGTACGACACGAGCGCGTCGACAACCTGCTCGGCGTCGTGTCCGGCGGCGCGGGCATTCCACAAGGCCAGGGGAGTGATGCGATACGTGTGGACGTGTTCCGGGGCCCGTTCGAGTTCCGCGAAAGGGGCGATTGCCTGTCTGGCATCGCCGGCGCGCTCGTGGTCGACCTCCAACAGCAGCGTCTTGTCGGATTGGACGATCAACGGTCCGTCGGTCACGGAAGCCTCCTAGTGAAACAAACGCGGCAGCCACAAAGCGTTGCACCGCGCTGTCGGCTGACGCCAACCCTGCCATTGTCCTGGTATCGGAGCGCATACGCCAACAGGCGACGCTTGCACACCCCGAAGTAGAGGTGCCCGAGTGCGGGCACCCCTACGTCAACAGGGCAGGATCGACCGCTATTCCGGGAGGCCGGCGGGTAGAACGAGGATCTTCACGTGTTCGTCGGGTGCGCGCAGAGCTGCGAAAGCGTCCGAGACTCCATCCAGACCGACCCGGCCGGTGATGATCGCTTCGGCGTCGATCTCGCCGTCGGCGAGCCTCTGCAGGGTGATGTCGTAGGCATTCTCGTAAGGACCGTGACCGAAGTTGATCGAGATCCTCCGGAACTGCCCGACGACGGGAATGATCGTCTCGTCGCCGAACGGCGCAGCCAGAACCTGAATCCGCGAGTTGAACGGCAGCGTGTGCATCAGTTCTCCGATGACTCCCGCCCGGCCGCTGCATTCGTAGGCGATCAGAACTCCGTTCGCGGCCTGACCGACAAGCTGGTTGCCTTCGGCGATCATCCGATTCCACAGTTCGATCGGATCCTGCTCGGCCGGATCGACGACGATGTCCGCACCCATCTTCTCGGCGAGCTCACGTCTTTTCGGGGAGGGCTCCGAAGCGATGACGATCTGCGCTCCGCGCGCTTTGGCGGCGACGATGGCGCCCAGTCCGATCGTTCCGCAGCCGATGACGAGCGCCGAATCGGCCGAGGTGAGGCCGGACTGTTGCAGGTGCATCTCGCCCACGTGGAGCGGTTCGGCAAGTGTGGCGTGCTCGAGTGACAGGTGATCGGGAACTTTGCGGACCCAGAACGCATCGACGACGATGTGATCGCCGAACGCGCCGTGATAGTCGTTCGAGTAGCCGATGATCGTCGGGATCCCGGTAGCCGTGTCGGTGGCCAACCCGATGCCGGCCACCCGATCGCCGATCGTGAAATCTTCTACTGCAGAACCGGTCTCGGAGACGATACCCGCGTATTCGTGCCCCAGGACCACTGGCGCGTCTGGATCGAAGGTGGCGAGCGGGTAGCCCCCGTCGTGCGCGACCTGAACGAACCGGCACGGGTCCTTCGACATGCTCAGGTCACTGCCGCAGATCCCGCAGGCGACGACGTCGATGCGGATCTGATGGGGCGCCAACGGCGGCGCGTCGGCCACCTCGGCAACAGCGAATTCTCCCTGCTGGAATCGGACGGCCCTCATGCGCGCACGGCTCCCGTCTCGGCCGGCCGGCCGTAGTAGTCGGTATGGGCTTTGGTGATCGCTCCGACCAGCCCGCCGATCAGGTATTCGCGGTTGTCCTCGGCGAACTGCATGCTCGCCTGACGCCCGACATTGCGCTTCCGGAAGTGCGGGACCACCTCGGAGGCGAACAATTCGTAGCTGTGTTTGGTGTCCTCCCAGCTCGCCATGTCGACGTGAAGGATCAGGAACGTGCCGAACCCTCCCGTCTTCTCGATCAGACGCTCGATCTGCGCGATCGCATCTTCGGGAGTACCGATGATCGCCTGACCGAACTCGCCGAGCGTGTCGTTGCGCCACTGATCGATGATTCCGGCAGGGGTATCTGCCCAGGCCGGGTTCTGGCCAGTCTGTCGATTCACGTAGGTGGCCATCGATCCGATCCGTCGGCTCACGGCGCGCTCAGCCTCGGCTCGGGTCTCGGCGAGGAACATCGGATTGACCACACGCCACGTCGCTCGGTCGGCGCGGTGGCCGTGTTCGGTCGAGACCTTCTCGTACACATCCCAGTTGCGATCCAGTGCGTCGAAGCCGCTGGGTGAACTCGCCGCCAACGAGAGCAGGGAGAGGCCGTTCTTGCCTGCGAGTACCGAACCGTTGGGGGAAATGGTCGACGCTGTCACGGTTTCGATGCCGTCCGCTCGGTAGGTGGGCAGCTGTGCACGCGCGTCACGCAACGTGAACCAGTCGGTTTCCATAGTGACGACCTCGCCGCGGAGCAACGCGAGAATGGCTTCGAGTGCTTCACCCTGGCGCCGACGCTGGTCCGACGGGTTGATGCCCATCATGTGTGCATCGAGGGGGATCTTGCCCGGACCGGTGCCGAAGATGAGTCGTCCGCGGGTCTGGAGATCGAGCTGAGTGATGCGGTCGGCGGTGATCAGCGGGTGGTGATAGGGCAGGGACGTCACACCCGTGCCGAACTGGATGCGCTCGGTCCGCTCGGCGGCTGCGGCGATGAAGATGTCCGGGGCAGGCACGATCTCGGCGCCGGTCGAATGATGCTCACCCATCCAGGCTTCCTCGAATCCGAGGTGGTCCAAGTGCGTCATGAGGTCGATATCGCGTCTGAGTTGCAGGGCGGGATCGGCGTCGAGCGGATGGTACGGGGCGAGGAATGCTCCGAAGCGGATGGACGATGCGGACCACACGATGACATCTCCTGTCGACAGGGAAGTGATTTGGCTCACTCGCTCTGATCGAGATGTCTAACATGGATCAAGTGATCCAATAAGTTGAATCTCCCGCACAGTGGGAGGTTTGTAATCATCTGCAATACAACAACTTATGCGTCGATGTTGCAGGATAGTGTTTCTTCAAGTCGATCATGTGAATCAGGAAAGAGCAGGCTGTGAATCACTCTGACTCCGCGTTCGCCACTGTGGAGACGTTTGTCGAGCCCGTGCGAAGCTCGTTCGTATGACCGACTCCAGGCAGAACCGTCAGGGCGACGCGACGCGCATACGCTTGCTCAAAACTGCCGAGCGCCTTTTTGCGACAGAGGGATTGGACGCCGTGTCCCTGCGCGCGGTGAACGCCGCAGCCGGCCTCGGGCCGTCGTCCGTCCACTACCACTTCGGCACCAAGGACGATCTGGTCGCCGCGGTGCTGCTGGACATGGGGACGTCGGTGCGAGATCAGATCAGCGCGAACGTGGACGCCCTCGCCGCCGACAAGACACCGCCGACGGTCGAGGCGCTGGTACGGGCCGTCACCGCGCCCTACAAGGCATTGCTCGTTCGCCATCGCACGCGGGGGATGCGTTGGATCAGAATCGTCACGCAGATCTCGCAGCCGCGGATGTCGCGAGCCGGCCATCCAGCCCTCGAGGCGACAGAGCTGCACCTCCGCGATCACCTGCTCGACCAGGTCCGTCGTACCTTTCCCGCTACCGATCCGGACAGAATGGAGACTCGCTGGGCTATCGCCTTGATGGGCTTCCTCCACGCGTTGAGCCGGGCGGACGATTGGAGCGGAAGTGGCAAGCCGCTCGCGCCGGAGCGGCTCGCCGACTTCTACGAGGACCAGGTCGTCTTTCTTATCGGTGGAGTGCGGCAGTTATTGGGGTGAGTACCTAATCGATACGCCTCCTATTTCTGCGCGACCACTGACTTCCGCATTTCCATTACATGAGTAATAGCTTCGGAAATCCCGGATCGATAACCGATATTCTTTTCGGAATCACCCGGAGTGGAATCAAGCTCCGATTCAAGTCTGGTTTGAATACGGTCCAGGGTGTGGATTGTTCTTTTCACGATGGTTGATTCTCTTTCTGCGGTAAATCCGAAAGTAGTATTCCGGATTGCCGAGCGTGTTCGTCGAGGACGCAGAGTGAAGCGAGGGTCATGCCCGCTGCGTAGCCGCGCGAGCGCGCGTCAGTTCCTCGACTACGTGACTTGAACAGGTTGAATGTCTCGTGCAGGTGCACGAGGGTGTCGGTGGAGGCAGGCATGGGTCAGCTTCGCAGTCAGCTCGTCTTCCTCTGGACTGTGCTGTCAGCTCCGCTTCCGCTTACGAATGAACTCGGAAGACTCCGCAGTTTTCGCCCGCTTTTCCGCGCGGCGTTCCTTGATCGACTGGGCGGGTTTCTTCATGTTCTTACCCGGCGCCTTGTCAGCCATTGTCGCTCCTCATTTTTCGAAGTGGCAATCACAAACTGACCTCGACCATACTTCATTTACAGAAAAAAGCCAGTTGCTTGTTTTCTGCTACTTTTTTCCGGAGTCGACGGGGCTGACGGAAGTAATGCGGTGCAACGTGAAACGGCGTACGGCACCACTAGCCGGGTCGAAGGCGTCCAACTGTCCGCCGCCCACGCTGACGGGGTCGACGATGCGATGCGTCGCCACCCCCTGAGCGTCGACGTAGCCGATGTTGACGCTGGAATTGTCTCGGGCCGCCGTGGCCAGCAAGGCGATGGTGGCGGCGTTGTTCTCCCTCGAACCGTCCGTCCGGACACCACCACGGCCCGGGGCGGAAGCGCGGTCACCTGCCCGCATCGTGCGTACCAACGACGCCAGCTGATCCGCCGAGGGGCTCGCCGGCATTCTCGACGCCGGTCGGCTGCGACGGTTAGGTACACGTGCCCCACGTGGGCGGAGATCGACCAACGTGCCCGAGGAGTCCTCACCTGCCGGTGCGAATCCGGCGGCTCGCAGCTCGGCCAGGACTTCGCGGAGCGGGGCCTGCGAAATCGCGACCGTAGGAGCCAATGCGCGCAGAGCCAACGGCTCGGCCACCGCGGATGCAAGTACCTCCGCCAAAAGCGATGCGTCCTCGCACCGAATGAACGACGCCGCAACCCCGGCACGCAGTCGCCCGTGTCGACGGGCGACATCGTCGATCAGATACGAAAGTGATTGGGGAACAGGCGTCTTCGATTTCGAAGCGAACATCGCATGCAGTTCGGTGGCCGTCAGACCGGCGTCGAGCGCACGACGCACGCTGTCCTCACTGATGCGGTACATCGACGCCGATCCTGCCGACTCGATGTCCGCGACCAGGCTCACCTGCTCGAGCAGGTCCGGTACCAGCGGGCCGGGAGCAACCAACGTCAGATCTGCCTGGACCAGGATGTAGTCGATGGGCTCGGGTAGCGCGGACTGCATTTCGGCTTCGGCGTCCCCACCGTGCAGCAATGCTCGTCCAGGCGACGACAAAGCACCGCGGGCCACCAGTCCGAGCGCGGCGGCCTCGTCCAGAGTCCGCTCGATCGCGAACGTCCGCAGGCGCCCGCTCCATCGCGGGCGTCGCCACGCGAGCAGCCGACTCACCTCGACGGCCGAAGCAGTCTGGCCACTGTCGAGTTCGGCGAGCAGCCCCAGAATGGCCTGGCGATCGCGAGGCGCCGCCGGGGCTCGGCCCTCCTCGGACAATGCGGCGATCGGCTTGTCGGTGGAATCGCGCAGCCCAATCATCCACGGAACTCGCGGTACGTCAACCCAGGCGGATGCCAGGACCTCCCACCGACGCGCTGTGGACGCGTTGAGCCAGCCGTCGACGGCGAGTGTGGGCGTCCAGTATTCGTCCGCGTTGTCCGAGACCGGCGCCGGGTCGGGCGTTCCACTGGCGATGAGGCCGGCTGCCGAGAGCAATTCGACGAGCAGGCTCACGCGCGCTTCGTCGAGATCGGCCGTCTTGGCCACGCGTCGTAGTTCTCGAACACCGAGACCACCGGCTCGCAGTGCGGGGGCCGGTGCTGCGCCCAGAACGGCGATCACGTTCTCGCATTGGCGTACCAACTCGAGCGCTTCGCCCGCTGCTGCGGCGTTCACGTCCGCAGGCTTGAGTTTGTCGCCCCCGATGACGGGTGCGGTCAGCGTCGTCGGATCGAAAACCGGCTCGCCGCGGATGACCTGACGAACCGTCGCCGGGAGTTCGACGGTCTGCTCGTCGAGCCACCGCAGCAGGCCGGCCGCCAGCAGTCGTTGAACCGGGCGCTCCGGCGGCGTTCCGGGGGCGGCGTCGCGGGTGCGGCCGATCGGGCTCGAGTTGGCGAGAGTCTCGAGGAGATCCCGCTCGCGGGTGTCCAGAGCGTCGAGGGCTGCCGAGATCTCGGTCTCGGTCATCGCCTCGGCAGGCTCGAGGGCTCGCCCCACACGCCACGGAATCATCCCGATGACCGCCGGGACGACGCTGATGGGATCGACACCCCAGATGAGGGCGGACTCGCGCATCTTCGACAGTGACTTGTCGACGGCCTTCTTGGTGACCTTGCCCTTGCCGGTCAGGGCGCGTTCGGCGATCGCACTGTTGAGCTCCGCCCGCGTCATCGGGGTTTCCTCGGCGCCAGCCAGTGCCAACAATTCGAGAAGACCGAAATCGAGGGTGTCGAGTTCGTCCGCAGCTCGGCTGACCGACGCGCGTTGCTGTGCCCGACCGCTGAGAACCACCATCGTGCTCGGCGGCGGTACGGCCAGATCGGGGCGCAGACGCAGCAACTCCGTCAACTCGGCGTCACTGCGCGCCGAGAGCCAATCGGTCAGACTTTCGGCTGCGGAACTGCCCGCCGGGGTGCCACGTGTTTCGGTCATCAGGTATCAGATTAGAGACCTGGTCTGTACGGCGTAACGGCGTCCTGTCAAAATGACTTCGTGGCCAACAATTCGAAGCAACACTATGTAGATCCAGGATGGCCGGAAACTGCAGACGGAGATCACGCAGTGACCGAATTGTCATCGACCCGCGCAGGTGGACTTTCACCCTTCGGCGAGGACACCACCTTTCCGGTTCCGGTGGAGTCACTTCCCTACGTACACCCGCACACCGTCATCAACCGATAACAACTCGACACGAAGAAGGCCCGCACCGAATCGGTGCGGGCCTTCTTGATGTTCGAGCGTCCGAGCGGACAGTCTTACCGGTGTTACTTGAGGAACGTCTTCGCGGTGTCGGCGACTGCGAGGATCTGCGGGTCGACCGGAATGCCGTTGGCCTTGGCGAACGCGATTGCCTGATCGATGGCGTCAGCGACCGGGTGTGCAACGGTCTGAGCGACCTGCTGAGCCGGAGCCGGAGCTGCCTGAGGAGCCGTGGTGGCCGGAGCGGAACGCTCGGTGGCGCCGCTGCTCAGTCCGAGGCTGGAGGAGCAGGACGGCCATGCGCCCCAACCCTGGTTTGCGAGAACACGCTCGGCAACAACGATCTGCTGCTCGCGAGTGGCCTGGTTTGCGGTGGCTGCATACTGTCCGCCGCCGTGTGCGTTCCACGTGCTGGGGGAGAACTGCAGTCCGCCCTGGTAACCGTTGCCGGTGTTGATGGCCCAGTTTCCGCCGGCCTCACACTGGGCGAGACGATCCCAGTCGGAGTCGGGGGCAGCGTTTGCGGTTCCGGTGGCTGCAATTCCTGCTACGCCCATGATGGCGCCGGTGACGGCGACCTTGGCGACAGTGCGGCCGGTGGTGGTGGGCTTGCGATGGCGTCCGCTCATGATGGTCGAAATCCTCTCCACACGCGCCTGCGAGGTCAGCTGTCGGGTTCGGGCTGAGAGGTCGCCCGGCCTCGCCTTTCCTGGCTGGAAAGGGTCTGGCTTCACCCCAAGATTCGGTCTTGCGATCGAACCGGTGTCCACTGGAGAACTTTTCTGTTCTCACAGAGGACTTTGGGTCCCCCGTCCTCGTCCCTGGAATGCTCTGTCGGAAGTCCGGTACCCGCGGGACAAGGCTTGGCGCGGCGGGCCGGAGGTGGCCGAGTTTCCCGGCCGAAAACGACGGTAACGGCTCGAGTCTCTCGTGTCACCATTTGATAACGCGGCGTGGCGAAGGACGTACAACGCGTCACACAAAGCGCAGGAGACTCTTCCCAGGTAGGTGGGGGTGCCTGAGTGAATGTCCGGTTGTGTCCGTTCCGTTATCCATCCGTAATGTGAGCAAGGTCACACGTTATATGGAAATGGAATGGCGGGTGATTGAGAGGCGCGTCGATTCCGGCCGAAGATGTGGCCTGCGTCTCAACATCGAAATTGAAACTTAGGTTAGGTTTGCCTCATCTGCCCGAAGGGCAGAATCCTCAGAGTCTTCCAAAGCATTAAGGCACCCCTCATGAATCTGCACTACCGTCGGCGCGCGGTCACCGCGTCCCTCGCCGTCGCCGCTGCTGCTGTCGGCCTGTCCGTCACTGCTCCCGCTGCACACGCCTCACCCGAGGATCCGACACACGGCGTTGTCGGAAGCTATTCCGCAACGCAGCCTGGCGACATCGTCGTCGACTCGGCAACCCACCGCGGATACATCACGCAGTACGGCGGACCGACCAGCTCGTTGTCCGTCGTCGACACGAACACCGGCGAGTCCGTCGGCAACATCGACGGTGTCGTCGGTTACCCGTCGGCACTTGCCGTGGACTCGGGCCTCGGACGCGCATACGTGTCCTCCTCCTACGGCGGCGCGATCTCGATTGTCGACACCAAGACCGGCAAGGTCGAAAAGACGGTCACGCTGAGCGAGAAGAACCCTGACGGCTCGCGGCCGCAGATCAACGATGTCGTCGTCGACCCCACAACGCACCGCGCGTACTTCTCTGACTACAAGTCCGGCAACATCCGAGTCGTCGACCCCAACGCCGCCGACGCCGTGTCGAGCATTCTCGTCGACAAGTCGGCAACGCCGACCAAGCTCGCCTTCGACGGCGACCGCGGCTTCCTCTACATCGCAGACACCAACTTCTTCGACGAGAACTACGGACGCACGCTGTGGCAGGCGGACGTACGCAAGGGTGGAGCGCTCAAGTCGATCGTGCGTGCCGACAACCTCTACCCGGTCGACGTCGATGTCGACACGAACACCGGAAACGTCTACATGACCGACACCAGGGCGACCAACCTGTGGACGATCACGCCAGCCGGCGCAGTCCTGTCGAAGACCACGCTGTCTCCGACTGCGATTCCCAACGGCGTGAGCGTCGACTCGGCTGCAGGCATTGCATATGTCGCGGACATCATGAACGGACACTTGTGGTCGGTCGACCTGACGACCCGCGCCACCACCGCTCTGACCGATACCAAGGTTCCCGCACTGGAGAAGGTCAAAAACCTCGCACTCGATACCTCGACCGGCGCCATCGCGTCGACGACCAACGGGGGCAAGGTGACGGTAGTTGCTGCGTACCCGCTGCCCGCGACCGTCGAACTGCCTGCTGGTCAGGTCGGCAAGGCGTATTCGCAGAAGCTTGCTTCCGCTGTCTCCCGCGCAACCTTTGCACTCACCAACGGCACTCTGCCCGGTGGACTGTCACTTGCACAGGACGGCACCATCTCGGGAACCCCCACCGCTGTCGGCAGCGTCACCGTCGAGATCACTGCGAAGAGCGTGCTCTCGCGCGCGTCGAGCGTGACCATCGTGGTCTCCGAGGGTCCGGTCGGCCCCGTAGATCCGGGCAACCCGGGAACGGGTACCGGTTCGCTCGGCAATCTCCCCGGACTCGGTAGCCTCGGCCGCTGATCCGACCTGATACGAGAGAACCCGACCACCGCGCCTGCCGTGGTCGGGTTCTTCTGGCTGTGCTGCCGGCTACGCGCAATGGACGCGCGATCCACGGCTACGCGTAATTGACGCGGTCCACGGCTACGCGTAATTGACGCGGTCCACGGCTACGCGTAATTGACGCGGTCCACGTCGACGATCTCCTTGCCGAGCGGCATCAGCGAGATCGGAATCATCTTCAGATTCGCGACCGCGAGCGGAATCCCGATGATCGTGATTGCCATCGCGACGGCGGTGACGATGTGTCCGATCGCCAACCAGATACCGGCGATGATCACCCAGATGACATTGCCGATCATCGAACCGACGCCAGCGGTCGGCTTGTCGACGACGGTCTTACCGAACGGCCACAGTGCATAGATGCCGATGCGGAATGCTGCGATTCCGAAGGGAATCGTGATGATGAGGATGCAGCAGATGATGCCTGCGGCGAAGTAACCCAACGCCAGCCAGAAGCCGCCGAACACCAGCCAGATCACGTTCAGGAGGATTCTCATGGTCAGTGACCTTTCGGTTGGAGGCGGGAGTGATCAGCGCACGCGTCGACCGGATCTGAGCGTGTAGACGATGGCCAGAATGAAGCCGATCGGGCACGCGAGTGCCACCAGGTACAAGGCCAGGCCGGGTGGGGTGTCGCTGAAGATATGGACTGCGAAGATGGCCACGATCGCCAGGAATCCGACAATGAAGAGTGCCATCGCCGTACGGAACAGACCGTTTCCGGTGCCGGAAGTGCGCGGGTTCGGTTGAGGGTCCACACCTACGAGGATAGTGCCTGTAAACCTGGGTGCCGACACGGGTTGGTCACAGGTAGACTGGTAACAGACTGCGCGCCCCGCTGAAGCAAGTGTGGGGCGCGTTCTTTTGCATTCTTCCACCGGAAGCAATGCGAGCAAGGCCATGAGGCTCTTCCGGGAGCCTCCCGAGCACATTGGGGCAGATGCCCCAGTCGAGTGATGAGCAGGTGAACGCGGTGCCGACCGGCAAGGTGAAGTGGTACGACGTCGAAAAAGGTTTCGGCTTTCTGTCGCAGGAAGAGGGCGAGGACGTCTACGTCCGTGCTTCCGCCCTCCCCGAGGGTGTCGAAGGCTTGAAGGCCGGCCAGCGCGTCGAGTTCGGCATGGCTGCAGGCCGCCGCGGTCCGCAGGCGCTGAGCCTGAAGGTGCTCGAGCCGGCGCCGTCGTTGCGCGGTGCTACGGCGTCGCGTCGCGAGCCCGTCGAGCGCAAGCACACCCCTGACCAGCTGCACGGCATGGTCGAGGACATGATCACGTTGCTCGAGGCGAAGGTCCAGCCGGATCTGCGCAACGGCAAGTACCCGGACCGCAAGACCGCTCAGCGGATCTCCGAGGTCGTCCGGGCCGTCGCTCGCGAGCTCGACACCTGATCGCTCGATGCGAGCTGCCGTACACGGCTTCGAAACAAAATGCCCTGCACACCGATCGGTGTGCAGGGCATTTTCATGTTCAGAGGATCAGGCGGTCTTGATCGACCAGATCAACAGTCCCTGTTCGCTTCCCTCACCGACCGCGAGGTGAATTTCGACGCCGACGAGTTGCTTGACGGGATCGCTCGAAGACTCGACCGTCACGGCCAAGGCCTCGCCGGGCTCGAAGACTCGGGGCTCACCGGTCTGGTTGCCGTCGGCGTCCTCGTAGACGGCGAGCAGTGCCCACTGCGCATCCGAAACGTCCGTCGACAACGACAGCTGCAGCGGGTAGCCCGCGGGAACATCGAGGGCGTAGATGTCGCCCACCTGGGCGCACTGGGACAGATCGATGGTGCAGAACCCGGCAGGGTTGGTCTCGATCGTCGTGCCGTGTGCGTATGCAGTGATGACCGGCAGCTTGTCGGGGTCGTCGTTGATGTTCTTGATGATCACGAAAAGAACGGAGACGTAAGCAACCAGTGCCACCACCATCAGGACACTGATCGCTGCCACGATCTTCTTTGTTCTCGAGCGCATCATCACTGCGGAGTACTTCCTTGTCCTCGGTTGGATTTACCGGTGTAAATCACTTCGGTCACTTCTTGTTCGGCCAGATCGGGTCGCTTCCCGCCGAGGCCGGGCAGGAGGCTGCTTCCTCGGTAGCTCAGGAAGGTCTGCAGGAGCCCGATCGTCAGGAACACCGATACAACAGTGAACCCGATCCAGTATTCGGTCGGAAGCAGAACCCCCAATGCGCCGCCGAGTACCCAGCTCAACTGCAGAACCGTCTCGGATCTACCGAATCCGGACGCGATCGATTCCTCGGGCAGGTCGTGCTGGAGTGACGCGTCGAGGGAGACCTTGGCGAGTGCGCTGGCGGCCGAGGCGATGAGTGTGGCAAGGGCGGCGGTCATCAGGTTGTCCGTCAGAGCTGCGATCACCGCGATGACCCATACCGACGCCGTGCACCGGAGCACGATCAATGCGGGCCGGCCAAGCTTGAGGCGCGCACCCGTGGCATTTCCGGCGAAGTTACCCAGACCGGCTGCCGCGCCGACCAGGCCGAGCATCATGGCCTGCTGGAGTGGCTCGTGATCGGTACGCGATTTGGCGACGAACGCGATGTAGAGCGTCAGGAAGCCGGTGAGTACGCGAATGGTCCCGTTGCCCCAGAGTCCGATGATCACGGCGCGTCCGAGAGGCTGTCGGACCTTGGCCGGTTTCGCGTTCGGCTGTGGCGGGGCGTTGCCGGCGTGGTGTGCCTCGTCCGGGTGGTAGGTGATGGTCGCGGGAACCTCACCCTCGGTGACCTCGACCCACGACGGGATTCGCATGCTCAGATATGCGCCGAAGACGGTGACGGCGACTGCGAACCACAAGGCTCCGGTGGAACCGAAAGCGAGCGCGAGCGCACCTGCGACAGCACCGGCCCCGATGGTTCCACCGATCAAACCGAAGACCGTCAGACGCGAATTGACGCGCACCAGGTCTATTTCCGGTGGTAGGACGCGTGGTGTCACCGCACTCTTGAGCACCGAGAACGATTTACTGAGCACCATCATTCCGAGCGCGGCCGGATAGAGGATCCAACTGTCGAAGTTGAAGACCAGGATCACCGCGAGGAGCGTCCGGATTCCGAACGACGACGCGAGTGCGATGCGGCGGCCGCGCTGCAAGCGGTCGAGCATCGGACCGATCAGCGGTGCGATCACGGCGAACGGAGCGATCGTGATCAGGAGATAGAGCGCGACCTTGGTCTTGTCCTCACCGGTCGCCGCCGAGAAGAACAGCGTGTTGGCGAGAGCGACGGAGATCGCCGCGTCGGTCGCGTTGTTCGTCATCACTGCGTAGGTGAGAGCAGTCAGACCGGACTTGTCCGCGCCGTCGGCCTTCGCTGCGCGCTGGAAGGTCGCGATGCCCTTGTTCGTCAGTTCGCGGCTGCGCATCGCTGCGACGCGAGTGACGGTGAGCTTGCGAGGCATCGGGGGAGCCTTGGGAGCGTCCGCACCCGGCGCCTTCGAACCGGCCGCGGAATCGGAGTCTGCCCGCGATTCGGGAATCGGATGCAGCGGCGGCAACGGCGTGCGACGGGCAGCGGGACGGGCCGAGGGCGGGTAATTGTCCGGGCGGGCCGCAGGTGGGTAATTGTCGTAACCGGGGTGCACCTGTTGCCCCTCCGGCTCGTCGTGGATTCGCCGAGTTTCGGGGTCGTAGGGTTCGCGCGGTCCGGTCACCACTCAATTCTGTCCTAGTGTCGGCGCGGCTACCACGCACACCCCTGCGAGTCCTGTGTCATGTCGGACTCAGTTAACAAAACGGACTTCGAACATCTGCGGCCAATACTTGCCGGTGAGCAGGAATCGATCGGTACCGGGAATCTGCGCGATGCCGTTGAGAACGTCGACGGTGCTGGTCGATCCATCCGTGACGAGTTCTTCGCGTAGCGGCGAAGCGTCGTAGACGTTGGTGACGCGCCCGTCCGCCGGATCGATTCGGACGACGGTGTCCGTGGTCCAGACATTGGCGTAGACGAAGCCGTCTTCGGCGCATTCCAGTTCGTTCAGTTTGCCGACGGACTCCGAGGCTCTGGTGACGTCGATCGTGGAGATCGACGCGAAGGTTTCGGGATCGCGAAAGGTCAACCTGGCCGTACCGTCGCTGGAGACCAGCCGATCCCCGAGTGAACAGATTCCCCATCCCTCGGTGTCGAGGGGGAACCGTTCACGTTCGCTCAGAGTGTTCTTGTCCCGGGCGATTGCGACGCCGTCCTTCCAGGTGAGTTGCCACAGTGTGTCTCCGGCGATGGTGATGCCCTCACCGAACAACGGCGGGTCGAGATCGGCACGTGCAATCTCCGGTCCCGAAGCGGGGGACTGCTCGTCCGAGATCTCGCTCGAGCGGACCCAGGACTGCCCGACGCGCCCGGTACTTTCGTAGAGGCGATTTCCGTCGATCTCGAGGCCTTGCGTGAATGCGCCGGGATCGTGCGCGGACACTCGGACGATCTCGACGGAGCCGGTTTCGGTCGTGAGGTTGTCGGGGGTACCGGGGGAATCGGAGCACCCCACCAAGGCCGACGCGATCACGGCGACCACTGCGAAAGTACGCACGGAATTGGCGTGTGACCTACTCATCTGCCCAGCATGGCAGCCCAGTGCGTTGCGGACTTGCGGTGGTGCGGCAAACTGGAGGAGTGAGTGTTGCTACTTCTCCAGAGCGTGCAGTGCCGCGCCCAGTACTGGCCGATGCGGTCGAGCTTGCCCGAACGGCAGTCGTCGACCTGCATGAAGGCGGTGTGGGGGCATACCTCGGCGTGACGTCGGAGGACGAATTTGCCGCCACCCATCGATTTGCAGCAGACATTCCGGGATACCGCGGTTGGCAGTGGGCGGTCGTCGTCGCTGCCGGACCGGAGGACACCCACGCAACGGTCAGTGAGTTGGCGCTGCTGCCAGGTCCCGACGCGTTGGTTGCGCCGGAATGGCTGCCATGGGATCAGCGGATCCGTCCCGGCGATCTCTCCGTCGGTGACCTACTGGCTCCGCCGGCCGAGGATCCTCGGCTCGTTCCCGGCTACGTCGCCACCGGTGACCCGGAAGTCGACGAGGTAGCTCTCGAAATCGGGCTCGGCCGCAAACAGGTCATGAGCCTCGAGGGTCGACTCGATGCCGCGCAGCGTTGGTTCGACGGTGACTTCGGCCCGGAGTCGGAGATGGCGAAGGCTGCTCCGTCGACGTGTGGGCTGTGTGGTTTCTTCCTGCCGCTCGCCGGTTCGTTGCACGCAGCGTTCGGCGTGTGCGGAAACGAACTCTCCGCAGACGGCCGTGTGGTCAGTGCGTCCTACGGTTGTGGCGCGCACTCGGACACCAGCCTGCCGCTCGGTGCGGGATCGCCGCAGTTCGACGCATTCGACGACGGAGCAGTCGAGCTGATTGCCATGCCCGCTCGCCCGTCGAGCGTTGTTGCAGTTGAGGATTCGGTATCCACCGAGTAGAAGATCCGTTCGGCACGGACGCACTCCGCGAGGCGACGCTGCGCGCGTGGTCGGAATCTCCGACGCGATTGCGTGAAGACGCGGCTGCGGAATCCGACCTCGCGAAGGCCGGGTACCGCGACCGTCTGCTCACCGAGTTGGCGCAGAACGCTGCCGATGCGGCGGCGCGCGAGGGCATCGAGGGCTCACTGTGGGTGGACCTGGACGGTCGGACTCTGACGGTGGCGAACACCGGCCGTCCGCTGGACGAATCCGGCGTCCACGCACTCACCGCGCTGCGAGCGTCGAACAAGGTCGACACCGACGAAGGTGTGACGGGCCGGTTCGGAGTCGGATTCTCGGCAGTTCTCTCGGTCGGTGACGAGGTGGAGCTGCGCTCGTCGACGGGATCGATTCGGTTCTCCGCGTCACACACGCTGCGCGAGATCGAGTCACGCGAGCTCCCCGTGCCGGAAACCGGTGTCCCCGTACTTCGTTTGGTGTGGCCCTCGGGCGAATTACCGAGCGACGGTGCCGATTCGGAAGTGGTGCTGACGCTTCGGCCGGAAGTCGATGCCGCAGCGCTGCTTTCGCAGATGACGCGCGAGGCCGTCGACCTGCTTCTCGAACTTCCGGCTCTCGGATCTATTCGTGTGGGCGAGAAGATCTTTCAGCGATCGGAACGAGTGTTGGAATCCGGTCTCGTCGAGATCTCCATCGGTGATCGCACGTGGTGGCAGTACACGGCGGCTGACGCACGATGGTTGGTTCCGGTCCGCGACGGGGTCGTCGAGCCGGTCGCAGGCGACGTCCTGCGGGCGCCGACGCGATCCGACGAGGAACTGTCGATCCCCGCGATCGTCATTGCCGACATTGCAATGCAACCCGATCGGCGACGCCTCATGCCCGGTGCACCGATCGCTCCGCTTGCCGAGGGGTATGCGAAGTTCCTTGCGGCTCTCCCTCCTCGGCAGCGAACGGCGCTCGTCCCGATTCCGGCCTTCGCCCGCAGTGAGACGGATTCGCTTCTGCGCGAAGCGCTTCTGAAGGAGCTGCAGGAAAACGAGTGGCTTCCGGTGGTCGGGGAACCTGACCGCGCGCCGCAGCGAGCGTCCGTGGTGCCCGGGCTCAGTGACGAACTCGCCGCGTTGCTCACCGACATCATCGGCGGACTGGTCGTCCCCGAACTCTCCGGGCCCAAGCACGAGCGAGCGCTCGCGGCGGTCTCGACGCACCGCATCGGGCTCGCGCGTATCGCCGAACTGCTCAGCGGCGTGGAACGTGAACCGAAGTGGTGGAATCGACTCTATTCGGCTCTCGAACCCTTGGTGATCGACACTCTCGCGGTGGAAGAGCTTGGAACACTGCCGGTTCCGCTTTCCGACGGACGAACGGTGACCGGTCCGCGGACCGTCGTCGTCGGCGTCGAACTGGGCGAAGACGCACCGTCGGTGCAGTGGACGAGGTTGGTTCATCCTGTCGCAGCGCACCCGTTGCTGTCTCGATTGGGAGCGCAGACCGCCAGTGCCACCGACCTGCTGTCCGATCCGGCACTGCGAGCATTGATCGAAGATGCTGCGGATCAGGATGATTCGGTAGCGGCGGACTTGGCGCAGGTGGTGCTCGGACTGGCGGCCCATGTGGCGCCAGGAGCGCTGCCGTCGTGGATCGGTGAAGTGCTGCTTCCTGATTCGGATGGCGAATTGCGGTCCGCCGACCAACTTCTGCTTCCTGGAGCTCCACTCGCAAGCGTCCTGGTCGAGGATTCTCCCTTCGGCATCGTCGACGCCGATTTCGTTCAACAGGTGGGGGAGCAGGCGTTACGGGTAGTCGGTGTCGGGTGGAGCTTCACGGTGGTCCGTGAGGAATTGCCGTCCGGCCCCGATCACGATCTCGACGCCGAAGACGCATGGTGGGACACCCTCGACGAGGACCCCGAATGCGTCGAAGCCGTGCGCGATCTCGATCTCGTGGACGAAGACCGCTGGCCGCAGGCGTTGTCGCTGCTGGTCGAGTCACCGGCGACACGGGCGCTGCTCACCGACCGTCGTGGATACACGGCGTGGTGGTTGCGTTCGAATGCGGAACTGAGCGGTGAGGTGCTGGGCTTGCTGCGCGCTCCGGGAGATCGCACCTTCGAGGGATTGCTCGATGCCGCCGAACACCCCGACGCCGGATTCTTCTCCGGATTGCTGGCATCGGATACCGTCGACGATCCGGAACTGGCTCAGCTGCTACTCGATCGGCTTGCCGACCCACTGCGGATGCCGGCCTCCGCGGTCGTCGCTCGGACACACCGACTGCTGGGCGAGGCAGCGCAGCGACGGGTTCTCGACCTGGAGGAACTGCACCTGCCGCCGTTCGTGCGCGGGCTTTCCGGCGATCTGGTCGATCCCGGCGACGCTCTTGTCCTCGACCGACCGTGGCTGGGGGCGGCACTACCTGCACAACGAGTGGTGCTCGGCAGTTTCGATACGGCTGACGCATTGGCGGATCTGCTCGACGTCGCGACGGCGTCTACGTCCGTTCACGGTCGAGTGAGCAGCACCGGCATCGTGACTACGTGGGCGAACGAACCACAGGCAGTTCTCGGCTTCGCAGCCCTCGGCCGTGAGGTTCCCGGCGGCGAGCTAGTGATTCATCACGAACTGACCGTGGAACTGACGGGAGCGGTGGAGGCGACGGTGACCGTGCCGTGGTGGGTGGACTCGGACGACGTTCATCACGTGATGCGCACGTGGACCCTGCCGCAAGGGATGTGAGGGCAGATGTCTTTCGACCAGTGGGTGCTCGACAGCGCGGTGAGTCAGCGGACGGAGTGGCTCGTCGACGTAGTCGACGTCATCACCGACAGCGGCGGAACACTCGCGTCGTGGCTGATCGCGACGCTGCTCACCATCGTGCTTCTGGTTCGGGGACTACGCACCGAAGCTCTGCTGATCGCCGGGTCGATGTTGACCGGTCTGCTCGTGATGAGCGGATTGAAGCGCATCTTCACCCGGACCCGCCCACCCGTTCCGGAGCGTTTGATCGAAATCGATTCGTATTCGTTCCCGTCGGGCCACGCGATGATGAGTGCGATCCTCGCGACTTCGGTTGCCGCCGTGATCCTTCGGCTTGCCTTGCCGAGGCTCGCGAAGATGGCAATGCTCGCGAGCCTCGGCCTGTACACGGTCGCCGTCGGATTCTCCCGCGTCTATCTTGCTGCCCATTGGATGACCGATGTGCTGGCAGGCTGGGCGTTCGGGATGGTGTGGGCCGGCGTATGGATCTGGGGGACCGCGCAGATCAGGAAGCGCCGGGCGCTGGTTACTTCGTGAGTTCGGCGAGTAGTTGGCTCGTGGCCCACGGCAAGCTCAGCGCCGAGCTCGCGGTCAGGGCCGCGCCGACCTGCGGGGCCTGATCGTCGTTGACGTAGACGACGCGGTTGTTCATGACCACGTCGAGTTGCTGGAAGCCGGGATTGTTTCGGACTGCCTGGGCGGCATCGGGATTGCCGATGACAACGAGACGGTCCACGTCGAGGAGATCGAGTCGTTCGGTGGAGATCGGCGCGTAGAACTCACCGTTCATCAAGGCCTCGACCGCCGGGGCAGGTTTGAAACCGAGACTGCCGAGGACCCGTCCGCGGGCGTCCTCGGACGAGAAGGCGTAGAACTCCGGGGTCGCGTCGACGCTGATGATCACCGCGGTCTGGTCTGCAAATTCCGGGTGTGCGCTTCTGGCGTCGGCGAACTGCTTGTCGATATCGGCGATCAACTTCTCGCCGTCGGCTTCGCGACCCACTGCCTTCGCCGCGGTCTTCGTCGTGATCTGCCACGGAGTTGCGTAGTCGCCGTAAGCCGGGTCCTTCGCGACGGTGGGGGCGATCGCGGAAAGTGTGCTGTACAGGTCTTTGTCGATGCTCGAGTAGAGAGCGAGGATCAGGTCGGGCTCGAGCGCGGCGATCTTTTCGACGCTGATCGTGGTTTCGGGATTGCTGCCGACGACGGTCGGTTCGGTTCCGCCCCAAGGACCGGTGACCCATGGCCACGTGCGGTTGACGTCCGGCTCACCCGGGTACTGGTTGACCATTCCGACGGGCTTGATGCCCAAGGCCAGCAGGGCCTGCTCGTCGTTGTAGCCGACGGTGACGATCCGTTGTGGTTCGGAATCGATCGTGGTGCTACCGAAGGCGTGATCGATCGTGACGGGGAAGGCGCCGCCACCGGAACCCGACGAACCACTCGAAGTGTCGTCCTCGTCCGAACTGCAGGAGACGAGTGCTGTGCCGACCAGCACGACCAGAGCAACGGATGTCATTTTCGTCCAACGTGCTCGACTTTTCGAACGGTTGCTGCTTTTCCATCGGTCTCGGGAGGGGGTCTTCACGGTGACGTGGTTCCTTTCAGCGTCGGCGAGCCAGGATCGGCACAGAAGTGCAGGGTAGGCTTACCATACTGAAAAGCGTTGAATCGACCCGTTCAGTCGACCAGGCCGGCGCCCTGTTGTGCGCCCTTGTCTCCGCGCACAGCTGCGCGTCGTTGAATCGAGAACAGAGCGAAGCCGAGGAAGCCGACTCCGATACCCGCGTAACAGATGGGGAGGGCGTCCGACCAACGATCGCCGCTCACCGCGACCACGATCGTGGCGATCACCCACAACACGGTGCCGATGATCAGTGCCGGCGCGGGTGCGGACAATTTGCCGATCAGGCTGGTTGTGTTGCGAGTCTCCGTCACAAAATTAACGCTACCCGTACCCCGGTGGCCTACTCTCCCTAGTGCGACCGGCTTCATGTGCGCCGGCACACGGCGACCTACAGCGATGGGGAAAGAACGAACATGGCGGCACCCGGCAAGATCCTCGACACCTATTTCAAGATCAGCGAACGAGGGTCGACGATCTCGACCGAGATTCGCGGCGGTGTCGTCACCTTCGTGGCGATGGCCTACATCGTGGTCCTCAACCCTCTCATCCTCGGCAGTTTCTCGGCTGAAGACGCTGCGGCGAAGACCGACGTTCTCGGCAACATCCTTCCGGTCAACCAGGTGGCTGCGGTCACCGCTCTGGTGGCCGGCCTGATGAGCATCGTCTTCGGTGTCGTTGCCAACTATCCGTTTGCGATCGCCGCGGGTCTCGGCATCAACAGCCTGCTCGCGGTCACCATCGCACCGCAGGTCACCTGGCCCGAGGCGATGGGCCTGGTGGTCATCGACGGTGTGATCATCGTTCTGTTGGCGCTCACCGGTTTCCGGACTGCGGTGTTCAACGCGATTCCCTCGGCTTTGAAGTCCGCGATCGCGGCCGGTATCGGCATGTTCATCGCCTTCATCGGGCTCGTCGACGCCGGGTTCGTCCGCCGCATCCCCGACGCTGCCGGTACGACGGTTCCCGTCGGACTCGGAATCAACGGCTCCATCGCGTCGTGGCCGACCGTGGTGTTCATCTTCGGTGTGCTGCTCATGGGTGTTCTGGTCGTGCGCAAGGTTCGTGGTGGACTGCTGATCGGCATCGTCGTCACGACGATCCTCGCCGCGATCATCGAGGCAGTGGCCGACGTCGGACCCTCGCTCGGCACCAACCCCAAGGGCTGGAACCTCAGCATCCCCGCAATCCCGGACATGCTCGGCGGTATGCCTGATCTGAGCCTGGTCGGCGACGTCAGCATCTTCGGCGCATTCACACGCATCGGTGTTCTGGCCGCCAGCCTGTTGGTCTTCACCCTCGTACTCGCGAACTTCTTCGACGCCATGGGCACGATGACCGGCCTCGGTAAGGAAGCCGGCCTGACCGACAAGGACGGAAACCTCCCCAACGTCGGCCGCGCGCTTGTCGTCGAAGGCGCGGGCGCGATCGTCGGCGGTGGCGCTTCGGCGTCGTCGAACACCGTGTTCGTGGAATCCGCGTCGGGTATCGCCGAAGGTGCCCGCACGGGCCTGGCAAATGTCGTCACCGGACTGCTCTTCCTCGTCGCGATGTTCCTGACGCCGCTCTACTCCGTCGTGCCGATCGAGGCAGCTGCACCCGCTCTGGTCGTCGTCGGTGCGCTGATGATCGGACAGGTCCGAGACATCGATTTCACCAAGTTCTCGGTGGCTCTCCCGGCGTTCTTGACCATGATCGTCATGCCGTTCACCTACTCGATCGCCAACGGCATCGGTGTCGGCTTCATTTCATGGGTGGTCCTGCACGCTGCCAGCGGTGGTATCAAGAAGATCCACCCGTTGCTCTGGATCGTGGCGGCACTTTTTGTGGCCTACTTCACTGTCGGACCCATTACCGACGCCCTGACGTGAAATCAGGGTTGACCGGTATTCGATTACGTGAGCTACCGGTCAGCTCTTGACGTATTGTCTGACGCGTGACCACCGAAACTCGTGCGCTGGCCAGCGATCTTTCCCTGGCTGTAGTGCGTCTCACCAGGCATCTGCGCGGCCGCAGAGTCGACGCTCAGGTATCGCTGACGCAACTGTCGGCTTTGGCCAGCCTGGATCAGTACGGCCCGATGACTCCTGGCGTACTCGCAGCACGTGAGAAAGTTCAGCCGCCGTCGATGACGCGTGTTGTTGCTTCTCTCGCCGAGCTCGGTCTGGTCGAGCGCTCGCCGCATCCCACGGACGGTCGTCAGATCATCGTGAATCTCTCCGACGCCGGGCAGGCGTTGCTCGCGGACGAGACCCATGCGCGTGAGGCGTGGATGAACGAGCAGTTGGCCGGGCTGGGCGGCGAAGAACTCGCGACGCTGCGCGGGGCCGTCGAGATCATCACGGAGATGGTCAACAAGACGGAGTAGCTCCGCGACCGAGTAGTTGTTGCGTAGCTCCGCTACACAGAGGTCGTTGCCCGAACGAATTACTCGAGGGGCAAGATGGTGGGGTGCCCCGAGACCCCGATTCCGGCATGTTTGCCGCGCTCCACAACCGTAACTACCGCCTTTGGGCTTCCGGACAGATCGTTTCTCTGGTCGGCACGTGGATGCAACGTATCGCCCAGGACTGGCTGGTACTGACGCTCTCGGACGGCAACGCGCTGGCGGTGGGCATCGTCATGGCCTTGCAGTTCGGCCCGACGCTGTTCCTGTCGGTGTGGGGCGGTGTGCTGGCCGATCGGTACGACAAGCGTCGCATCCTGATCTTCACCCAGTGGGCGAGTGCGGTGTGCGCGCTGGTGTTGGGTGTTTTGGACGTCGGTGGGCTCGTCGCGTTGTGGCACGTCTTCCTGATTGCCTTTGCCCTCGGCTGTGTCTCGGCGCTCGACGCTCCGGTGCGTCAGTCGTTCACTATCGAAATGGTGGGCAAGGAACACCTGTCCAACGCCATCGCGCTCAACTCCATGACGTTCAACACGGCCCGCATCGTCGGACCGGCCATCTCGGGTGTTTTGATCAACCTGATCGGTACCGGGTGGGTGTTCCTGCTCAACGTCGCGACGTTCGGTGGGGTGCTCATCGCGCTTTACCTGATGAACAAGAAGGAGCTGATCCCGTCCGAACCGGCCCCGCGTACCAAGGGACAGGTGCGCGACGGGTTCCGATACGTGTGGGGCCGCAAGGACCTTCGCGTGATCATGGTGTCCGTCTTCATGGTCTCGACGTTCGGTTTGAACTTCGCGATCAGCCTTGCGGTGATGGCGCGCAACACGTTCGGTCTCGAGGCCGACGGTTACGGACTGCTGTCCACGACGCTTGCCGTGGGCACCCTCGCCGGCGCTGCGTATGCCGCAAGACGGAAGGAAGCGCCGCGACTGCGGACGTTCCTCGGTGCCGCCGTGGCTTTCGGTGTGTTCGAGGTCGCGGTGGGATTGATGCCCACCTACGCGTTGGTGGCGCTGATGTTGATTCCCACGGGCGCACTGACGTTGACGTTCACGACGTCCGCGATGAACATCCTGCAGATGTCGGTGCCTTCCGAGATGCGTGGGCGCGTGATGGGTATCTACATGCTCAGTTTCCTCGGTGGCACACCGCTGGGAAGTCCACTGCTGGGCTGGCTGGCCGACTCCGTGGATCCCCGTGCGCCTTTGATCGTGGGTGGAGTGATCTCGCTCGTCTCGGGCACAGCGGCCGGGGTGTACCTGCTACGTAGCGAAGGACTGAAACTTCGTCTTGCGCGACCGGAAGACGGTGGCAGATTGCCGGTTTTCGTCCTGCGTCCGGTGATCGTGTGCGACGCGACCGAACAGGCGGTCGAGGCTAGCCGCGCGCCGTGACCTTCTCGCGCTTGGGAAACACCGTGTAGCTCAGGGCGATTGCTCCCCAGATCGCGAGCACCACTGTCAGCTTGCTGATCCATCCGTCGAGCGCACCCGTACGGGCGGGGTCGTCGACGAGGAAGATGGCCGCGCCGAGAAGTCCGCACGCGATGGCCCAGGCGATCGCAGCTTTGCCGAACTCGCGCCATTCGCGCAGTGCTCGCGCGCTCCCGTACTTTGGTGGCGCCACCGGTGCCGGGCCGCCGGCGAATCGGTAGGCGAACCTGGCGTCGGCCCAGGAGATGAGGCTGTGTCCGAATGCTACGGAGAAGCCTATGTAGGCCGCAGCAAGTCCGTGGGTGAAGTTCGCCTCGCCGCCGCCCCGGAGATCGAGGGCCGTGGCGACGAGCAGCACGACGTCGACCAGGGGTGCGCAGATGAGCAGTGCGGCGCCCAGAGTCTTGCGGCGCAGCAGATAGCGGGCGGCGAGACCTGCGGCGATGAACACCCAGAACATGATTTCGCACGCGATGATGAGGTGGACGATCATGACATCAGCTCATTTCTAGTACGACTGTGTTAGTGCTTGAAAACTAGCACAGCTGTGTTAGTTTTGTGAAGTGGTGAAACGTAGCAGTCCGGATGAGCGGCGTGAAGAGATCGCCGAGGCCGTGTGGCGTGTGATCCGACGCGACGGTGTCGCAAGCGCCAGCGTCCGCGCCGTGGCCGACGAGGCACAGATGTCGACGGGGTCGCTACGTCACTTCTTCGCGACGCAGTCCGAACTCTTGCTGTTCGCGATGACGCTCGTGACCGTCCGGGTGGAGGAAAGGATTGCCGGCATCGACTTCGATCCCGACATCCGCCGCGCCATCCGTCAGTTCACCGATCAGTTCGTTCCCCTCGACGAAGACCGGCGAGAAGAAATGCAGGTCTGGGAGGCTTTTGCTGCTGCCGCTCAAACCGATTCGGCGTTGACGGCAGTGCGTGACGAGACGGATCGGACCTTGTTCGGGCACTTTCGTTCGTTCGTCGACGCAGCGTTTGAAGCGGGATTTCTACGGCCGGGTGCCTCGGTCGACATCGAGGCGATGAGATTGCATGCGCTCGCCGACGGGCTCGCGTCGCACGGCGTCGACAATCCCGAGCGAACCAATCCAGAGGTGATCAGCCAGGTGCTCGACGCGCATTTCGTCACGCTGTTGCGCTAGGTCGGGAGTAGTGGTGGGGGGCTCGGCACGATAGACCCGTGGTTCACGTCATCGACATCTCAGATCCCGCCGACCCCCGGCTGGATGACTTTCGCGATCTCAACTCCTCGGATCGGCGCCCTGACCTGCCGGAGGGCAAGGGGCTGGTCATCGCCGAGGGAGTATTCGTCACCCAGCGACTGCTGACCTCGCGGTTCGAGCCGATCAGTCTCCTCGGCGTCGAACGACGGCTCCTGGAGCTCGCTGACGATCTCGACGGTGTGGACGTGCCGTTCTACCGTACGAGCGCGGAAGTGATGGCCGAGGTCGTCGGATTTCACCTCAACCGTGGCGTCCTCGCTGCAGCAGCACGCCCGGCGCCGCTCGCAGTTTCGGACGTGTTGAAGGACGCGAAGACCGTAGTGGTCCTCGAAGGCGTCAACGATCACGAGAATCTCGGTTCGATGTTCCGCAACGCGGCGGGGCTCGGTGTCGATGCAGTTCTGTTCGGGAAGGGTTGTGCCGACCCGCTGTACCGGCGGTCGGTCCGTGTGTCGATGGGGCACGTGCTGCGAGTGCCATTCGCGCATGTGGCAAAGTGGCCACACGACTTGGATGAGCTGCGTGGCAACGGTTTTCAGCTCATCTCCTTGACTCCGAATCCGGAAGCGGTCACTTTGGCCGAAGCGATGACCGGAGAGAAGGTGGCGCTACTGCTGGGCGCCGAGGGGCCAGGTCTGACCGAACATGCGATGCGGGCCACCGACATTCGCGCCAAGATACCGATGGCGCCAGGCACCGATTCACTCAATGTCGCGACCGCAGCGGCGATGGCCTTCTACGAACGTGTCAGGACCGGCCGGTGACTTCTGACCGCACGCCCTGGTTCACCGGAATCGCGGTGTCGGTATTCGCCGCGATGCTCTCGACCAGCGCCGTCGCGGCGTTCTGCATCGCGCTCGGCGACGTGAACGTGCTCCTGGCAGTCGTCGTCAATCTCATTGCGGTAGGCGGACTTGCGCCGACCGTGTGGCGCTGGCGAGCGATTCCCGTCTGGCGATGGGTGGTCTTCGGGGCAGCGGCCGGAGTTCCGCTCGGATGGATCGCAGCGATAGCCGCATGACCGTGTGATGCCGGTTCGCGCTACTTGAACCCGAAGTACCGAGCGAGGCGGCCGCGCGGCTTGGCCACCGGTGCGTCGTGGATCGGCGGCAGGTTCTCGGGCATGGGCACCTCTGTCGGCGCCTGCTCGGGTACCGGTGCGGGAGCTGGGGGCGCAGGTTTGGGTGCCTCGCCGGGGCGATGAATCTTGAAGCCCCACAGGCGAATCTGCGTCGTGTCGAGTTCGTGCTCTCGCGGCGCGCCGGTGTATCGAAATCCCAGCCACTCGAGGTTGGCAGACTCCGCGAACTGTTGTGGGTGGAACGGAAGTGACTGCGGATCGGGCAGGATCCCGGGCGGGTAACGCAGGGGATGGTTGCCGGCCCAGAATTCCCGTTCCCAGGTCTGCGGGATCCCCAGATTTTCGACGATGTCGATCGGGATGGCACTGAACGAGCGTCGTAGCTCGCCGTCCTCCCACAGCGCAAACGAACCCTGCGCGGTTTCGGGGACGGAGCTGATCAACAGCGTCGAGCCACCCTCGGCTGAAAGGTGCCAGGACTCAGGTAGTTTCGAGGGAACGAAGGTGCTGAGTTCGGAGCTGCAGACGACACTCACTCGGCCGTACGCGCCGACGAAGACGTACCCGGGGCTCACCGTCGCGGCGATGGACAGCGGCTGAGGCCCGAGCGACTCGAACTCCTTGTCCGGGTACAGCGACATGGCGATTTTCAGCGCCTCGGTCTGATCAGGCTGTGGGTACTTGCTCAATTCGGTGCGAGCGTCTGCGCCGCCCAGAAACCAGATCGTCGATACCCGTGCAGCCACCGGCAGCCCTCTCTCCTCAGCCTCGCTCGAAAGAAGAATACTTTCCTTCGGGTCAGCGACCGCTGCTGCGGACCCCGAGGAGTACGTCGTCCCACGAGGGCAGAGCAGGCCGTCCGCGCTTGTCCTTGGTCTGCGTCTGCTGCGGAGCGGTTTTCGGGGTCACATCCGGTGCAGGCTCGGGAACCTCTTCGGCGACGACGGTTTCCGGCTCGACAGCAATCGGTTCGGGCGCCACGATCCGTTCCGCCACTACCGTCCGCTCGGGGACCACTGCGGGCTCGGGCTCGATCTCCGCCACCGGTTCGACGTCGAATCGGGACAGTTCGAGTTGTTCCGGCTCGCTCGATGCCACCGGTACCAGGCCGCGGAGCGGGCGACCGAAGTCGGGATCGATCAAGTCGAATGCCGCGTCGTCGAGCGCGACGATCGTTCCGCCGTGCGCGTCGGGCTGGTAGCGCCAGTGCGCGGCGTTGGTGGTGCGGCCGGCCTGCCACTGCAACTGGGCGACCCACTGATTGTCCTCGTCGCGCCAGGCGTCCCAGGTGGCCTCGTCGATGCTGTGGCCGCGGGCGCGGAATGCGTGAGTCACGATTTCGGAGAGGGTGGGGACCGTCGGACCGTTGTCGCGGACCGGGTGTCCGCCCTGGGCCATCTCCGCGGCGCGGGAACGCTCGAGAAGGACGGGGTACGCAAAGCGCTCGACCTTGCTGATGGGGATCTTCGCTTCTTCGGCGACCTGCTCTACGGAAGCGCCGGAACGGATGCGCGCCTGAATTTCGCGGGGACGGAGTTGGCTTTCCATTTCGATCTCAATCTGGCCGAGTCGAGCCACGTCTCCGCGGGAAGCTGCACGAAGTTTGTCATCGGCGGGAAGCCGGAATTTCTGGCCGGTTTCAGCATCTGCGCACACCACATGCGATCCATCGGGTTCAAGTCCGATCACTCGAAGCTCTCGCACATTGACCTCCTTATCGCGCCGGCTCGCGACTTTGCGCCGCGCTCAACTGTAATTCATTCGTGACCATGGACTCGGCAGGACACGCAGGGCGAGATGACCTCGGATCCGACCACCGGTGTGGTAGCTCACAAGGCCTGGCAAACGACGCTCGGCCCCCGACGTCATGTCGGGGGCCGAGCGGTGAAGCAATGCGAAAATCAGCCGAGCTGAGAAACGACCCAGTCGATGCTCTTGGTGAGAGCGGTGACGTCATCGGGATCGATAGCGGGGAACATGCCGACGCGCAGCTGGTTGCGGCCGAGCTTGCGGTACGGCTCGGTATCGACGATTCCGTTGGCGCGCAGGATCTTTGCCACCTCGGCAGCGTCGACGTCGTCGTTGAAGTCGATGGTGCCGACAACCTGCGAGCGGTGTGCCGGATCAGCGACGAACGGCGTGGCGAACTCGCTGGCCTCGGCCCAGTTGTACAGGCGCGAGGACGAATCCGCGGTGCGAGCGGTGGTCCAGTCGAGGCCGCCGTTGCTGTTCATCCATTCGATCTGGTTGGCGAAGAGCAGCAGGGTGGCCAAGGCCGGGGTGTTGTACGTCTGGTCCTTGGAGCTGTTGTCCACGGCGATGGGCAGCGAGAGGAAGTCAGGCGTCCAGCGACCCGAATCCTTGATCTCCGCGACGCGCTCGAGGGCGGCCGGGCTCATCAGTGCGATCCACAGTCCGCCGTCAGCAGCGAAGCACTTCTGCGGAGCGAAGTAGTAGACGTCGGAATCTGCGACGTTGACCGGAAGTCCACCGGCGCCCGAGGTGGCGTCGATGGCGATCAGGGCGTTCTCCGAACCCGCGGGGCGCGAGACAGGAATCGACACACCGGTGGAGGTCTCGTTGTGCGCCCAGCCGATGAGATCGACGGACGGGTCGGAGACCGGCACCGGCGCGCTGCCCGGATCGGCGGAAACGACGATCGGGTCACCGATGAACGGGTTGGCCTTGGCCACCGAAGCGAACTTGGAGCTGAATTCGCCGTTGGTCAGGTGCAGCGACTTCTCGCGGATGAGGCCGAATGCAGCCGCATCCCAGAACGCAGTGGTTCCGCCGTTACCGAGGACGACCTCGTAGCCCTCGGGCAGTGAGAACAGATCGGCGAGGCCGGACCGAATGCTGGCAACAACGTTCTTGACCGGCTTCTGGCGATGGCTGGTGCCGAACACCGAAGCGCCCACCTCGACCAGGGACTGCAGCTGCTCGGGGCGAACCTTGGAAGGACCGCAGCCGAAGCGTCCGTCGGCGGGCTTGAGGTCGGCGGGGATGATCGGTGTGGAGGTCATCGCTTCTTTCTGTTCCTTCACTTGTGTTCTGTACTACCGTGATTGGCGAATTCGAGCGGGGTACTACGCGTGGCTGATCTGGTCCCAGCCCTCGACCGACTCCGGAGTACGGGGCGCCGGGCCGGTGTAGATGGCGGCCGGGCGTACCAGTTTACCGAGACGCTTTTGCTCGAGGATGTGTGCACACCAGCCGGCGGTGCGACCACAGGTGAACATGGCCGGCATCATGTGCGCGGGAACCTCGGCGAAGTCGAGGATGACGGCGGCCCAGAACTCGACGTTGGTCTCGATCGCGCGATCGGGACGACGCTCACGCAGTTCTGCCAGTGCAGCCTGCTCGAGAGCTGCGGCTGCCTCGTAGCGAGGAGCGTTGAGGCGCTTCGCGGTGGCGCGGAGCACGCGTGCACGGGGATCTTCGGCGCGGTAGACGCGGTGTCCGAAGCCCATGAGCTTTTCCTTGCGGTCGAGGATTCCCTTGACCAGTGCGCGGGCGTCGCCGGTCTTCTCGGTCTCTTCGATCATCGGAAGAACGCGGGCCGGTGCGCCGCCGTGCAGCGGGCCGGACATCGCGCCGATGGCGCCGGAAAGCGAAGCCGCGACGTCGGCGCCGGTGGAGGCGATGACGCGGGCCGTGAAGGTGGAGGCGTTCATGCCGTGCTCGGCTGCCGAGACCCAGTACGCGTCGATTGCCTCGACGTGTGCCGGATCGGGCTCACCCTTCCAGCGCACCATGAAGCGCTCGGTGACCGTCTTGGCCTCGTCGATACGGCTCTGGGGGACTGCAGGCTGGTAGATGCCGCGAGCGGACTGCGCGACGTACGACAGTGCCATGACGGATGCGCGGGCGAGCTGGTCGCGGGCGGTCTCGTCATCGATGTCGAGGAGCGGCTGGTAACCCCAGATGGGGGCCAGCATCGCCAGTCCGGCCTGGACGTCGACTCGGACGTCGCCGGTGTGAATGGGGAGGGGGAACGGCTCGGCCGGCGGGAGGCCGGGGCCGAAGCGTCCGTCGACGAGAAGGGCCCATACGTTGCCGAAGGTGACCCTCTGGCCGACCAGGTCTTCGATGTCGACTCCGCGGTAGCGCAGTGCGCCGCCGTCCTTGTCGGGTTCTGCGATATCGCTGGTGAAGGCGACGACGCCTTCGAGTCCGCTCACAAAATCGTCCGGTATTGCTGCGCTCGCTGCCATTCTCGTGGACTCTCCTCGTTCGAGTGCGCCAGGTCTACAGTCGCACTGCCTCAGCTTCAGTGACTGCGCCTCGGTGCTCGCAGGGATGAGCACGCACCGTGTTTCGTACTGCGCAATCGTCTCGTCCCGATTCGGTGCTGTCGCTGGTGCGGCTCGCGGTCCGGGTCGGGTCTAGCCACGGCAAACTTTAGCGCGTGCCGCGTAGCCGTTGGCCAGTGAGTACCCGGGAGTAGCGTTCTCGGCTGTGTCGAATGAACGTCAGGACCCGCAGGCGGTGGACAACGAACTCGCGGCCATGCGTGTGGGCTATCCGCAAGCAGGCAGCGAATCGGAGTCCGTCGAGGACCGCATGAGTGCGGAATTGGATACTTCGGTCGTCGAGACCGGTTGGCTGCCCCTCATGCGTCAATGGCTCGTGGACGCCGTCGAAGCGGACGCTCCGGAGCCCAACGCCATGACTCTGTCGACGGTGGACGAGGGTGGCCGTCCGGCGTCGCGGACCGTGCTCTGCAAAGGGCTCAGCGAGGACGGCGTCCTCTTCTTCACCAACTACGGATCCGACAAGGCTCGTCACCTCGCCGCCCACCCGTACGCGTCGGCCAACTTCACATGGCTGACCCTTGCCAGGCAGGTGATCGTCCGCGGCACCACCGAGCGGGTGAGTGCTCAACTGACGCAAGAGTATTGGCGAACCCGGCCTCGAGGTTCGCAGCTCGGCGCATGGGCGTCGTCTCAGTCTCGCCCGATCGACTCGCGTGTCGATCTCGACGAGCAACTGCGTGAGGTCGCTGCCCGATTCGGCGTGGACGGCGAGATTCCGGTGCCACCGAACTGGGGCGGGATCCTGATCCGGCCCGAGTCCGTCGAGTTCTGGCAAGGACGCGCGAACCGCATGCACAATCGAGTTCGCACGAGCCTGGTCGACGGACAGTGGTCCGCCGTCCGTCTCCAGCCGTGAGCCGGCTACTCGCGGACACGACTCCGCTCGAGAATCGCGACTATCGACGGCTGTGGACGGCCGGCATCGTCACCGTTATCGGCGCTCAACTCAGCGTGGTCGCCGTACCGCAACAGGTGTACGAGATCACCCGAAGCTCGGCCTACGTCGGTCTGACGGGAATCTTCGGTCTGGTCCCGCTGGTCGTTTTCGGTCTGTGGGGCGGCGCACTGGCCGACGTCATGGATCGACGACGGCTGTTGATGATCACCTCGATCGGACTCGGTGTCACGTCGGTGCTGTTCTGGATCCAGGCCGCCTTGAACGTGAACAACGTGTGGTTGGTGCTCGGCCTGTTCTCGGTTCAACAGGCGTTCTTCGCGGTGAACCAGCCGACGCGAGCGGCGATCATCCCTCGGTTGATTCCGGGCAGGCAGTTGCCTGCCGCGAACTCGCTGAACATGACTGTCGTGCAGTTCGGTGCGATAGCCGGCCCGCTACTGGCTGGTGTCCTCATACCGTCGGCCGGTCTGCAACTGCTGTACCTGCTCGACTCGATCTTTCTTCTCGCCACGCTGTGGGCGGTATGGAAGCTCCCGGCGATTCCGCCGACCGGCACGTCTCGACGGGCAGGATTGAGCGAGGTCCTGGGCGGTTTCACGTATCTCGCGACGCAGAAGGTTCTGCTCGCGTCGTTCGTGGTGGACATCATCGCGATGGTGTTCGGGATGTCGCGAGCACTGTTCCCGGAGATCGCACACGAATCCTTCGGCGACCCCGCCAGCGGTGGTTTTGCGCTCGGACTGCTGTTCGCGGCGATGTCCGTGGGAGCCGTTCTGGGCGGAGTCTTCTCGGGCTGGTTGCCGCGGGTTCAGTACCAGGGGCGGGCCGTGCTGGTCTGCATCGCGCTGTGGGGGCTGTCGATGGTCGGCTTCGGCGTTGCCGTGTACTTCGCGAGCCCTGGTTCCAGTGTGATTCTGCTGTGGATCGCTGTTGCGTTCCTGGCATTCGGCGGCGCGGTCGACATGGTCTCGGCCGCATTCCGCAGCACGATGCTTCAGCAAGTGGCAACCGACGACATGCGCGGACGACTGCAGGGCGTGTTCATCGTGGTCGTGGCAGGTGGTCCGCGTATCGGTGACGTACTGCACGGCGGTGCGGCCTTCTTGTTCGGGACCGGTGTCGCGGCAGCGGGCGGCGGCTTCCTGGTGATCGTCGGTGTAGTCCTTTCTGCCCTCGCATTTCCCGCGTTCGTTCGCTACAAGGTGGGACGCGCCGTCTGACGTCCTGGTTAACCGGTCGCTCGTGGTGGAAACTGGTACGTATGACTGCGCCGCACAGCACGGGTAGGGGAGGGTTCGAGATCCGGGGTGGCGGCTATCGCGCCGAGATCGCCGCGGCCGGTGCCGGGTTGCGGCTTCTCGATCACGAGGGTCCCAACGGTCGGCGTGCGCTGACCGAGACCTGGGGACTCGGATCGAAGCCACCACTGTCGGCCGGATTGGTTCTCGCGCCGTGGCCCAACCGAATTCGCGACGGGCACTTCATGTTCGACGGGATCGAGCATCAACTCGAGATCACCGAACCTGCGCTGGGGAACGCGAGCCACGGGTTCGTCCGGCGTCGCAATTGGAGCCTTGTGGACCACACGTACGAGCGCGTCGAACTGTCGGTGGACGTGGGACTTCACAAGGGTTGGCCCTATCCGTTGCAGCTGACGATCGCCTATGAGGTCGGTGCCGACGGATTGACCGTCACTCACACGGCCACCAACAAGGGGGCGACCTCGTCGCCGTTCGGGCTCGGAATGCACACCTTCATTCGCGCCGGCGACTTTCCGCTCGACGAATGTGCTCTGCATCTGGCAGCGGGCACGCGGTTGCCGATCGATCCGGCGAGGATGCTGCCGAACGCCTATTCACAGGCAGTCGCCGGTACGGACTACGACTTCCGGACACCGAGACTGCTTGCCGGGGTTCAGTTGGACACTCCGTACAGCGCATTGGACGTCGTCGACGGCAGTGGTCGCACGCAGCACGAATTGCTCGCGCCGGATGGAACGGGCACTGCCCTGTGGACCAACCGCGAGTTCCCATGGATTCAGGCGTTCATCGCAGATCCCGCCAACGACAAGGGGTATCCCGACCGCGGCCGTGCATTGGCGTTGGAGCCGATGACCTGCCCGCCTGACGCCTTCAATTCGGGCATCGATCTACTGGTGCTCCATCCGGGGCAGACGTGGACGGGTAGCTGGGGTATCAAAGCGCTGTGATCCGGCTCTCATAGTGTGAGATCGTGTAACGCCCAGTAGGTATCGGTCGATACCAACCTGTTTTTCGTCTCGTGTGTCACTGACGCAGGAGTCGGCGAAAGGGCGGGCATTCGCCGTTGTCGCGGATCTGGGCCGAAGCCTGCAGATCAGCGCGGTCGATCGGCGATTCCGTAGACTGAATCTTCTAGTCACACAAGCGAGAAAACTCGAGCTGAAACGTGTTTCAGTTCAGGTCGGTATGTCGGGTTCCTGAGTGCCCGAAAAATAGCCGTGGGGCGACCCTCCTTCGGCACGATCTCTCCCGTGCGACTAGTTTCTAGTTGATCGCATGTAGTTACTCGTTGGTTCGAGCTTGAGAGGGATCCTTCGTGCCCGCTGACAATGACACAAAGCCCACGCTTACTTACCCCGGTGGTGAGTACACGATGTCCATTGCCAGGGCAACAGAGGGCAATGACGGCATCGAGCTGGGAAAGCTGCTGGCCACAACGGGGTACACCACCCTTGACCCCGGTTTTGTGAACACTGCATCCACCAGTTCTGCAATCACTTACATCGACGGTGAGAAGGGAATCCTGCGTTACCGCGGATACCCCATCGAGCAGTTGGCAGGTAAGTCGACGTTCATCGAGGTCAGCTACCTGCTGATCTACGGCGAACTGCCGACCGACGCCCAGCTCGAGTCCTTCACGGACCGCATCCGTCGACACACCCTGCTCCACGAGGACCTCAAGCGGTTCTTCGACGGGTTCCCGCGCAACGCTCATCCGATGCCGGTTCTCTCGTCCGCAGTGAACGCACTGTCGGCGTACTACCAGGATTCGCTCGATCCCGAGGATCCGGAGCAGGTGGAGCTGTCCACCATCCGTCTTCTCGCGAAGCTGCCGACCATCGCGGCGTACGCGTACAAGAAGTCCGTGGGTCAGCCGTTCCTGTACCCGGACAACTCCTTGAACCTGGTCGAGAACTTCATGCGTATGACGTTCGGCTTCCCGGCCGAGCCTTACCAGGGTGATCCCGAGGTCGCCAAGGCGCTCGACATGCTGCTGATCCTGCACGCCGACCACGAGCAGAACTGCTCCACGTCGACCGTGCGTATGGTCGGCTCGTCGGACGCCAACCTGTTCACCTCCGTCTCTGCTGGCATCAACGCACTGTGGGGCCCGCTGCACGGCGGCGCGAACCAGGCAGTGCTCGAGATGCTCGACGAGATCAAGGCCAGCGGTAGCACCGCGGCCGAGTTCGTCCGCAAGGTCAAGAACAAGGAAGACGGCGTGAAGCTCATGGGCTTCGGGCACCGCGTCTACCGCAACTACGATCCGCGCGCTGCGCTGGTCCGCGAAACCGCGCACACCATCCTCGCCAAGCTCGGCGGCGACGACGAACTGCTCAACATCGCAATGCAACTCGAAGAGGCCGCCCTCACGGACGACTACTTCATCGAGCGCAAGCTCTACCCGAACGTCGACTTCTACACCGGCCTCATCTACCGCGCGATGGGCTTCCCGCCGCGCATGTTCACCGTGCTGTTCGCCATGGGCCGTCTGCCAGGCTGGATTGCGCACTGGCGTGAAATGCACGAGGATCCGGCTACGAAGATCGGCCGCCCGCGCCAGATCTACACCGGCTACACCGAGCGTGACTATCGGGATATCACCACCCGCTAGCCCCTGCCCACAATTTTCGCCTCAACGAGGAGGACCCATGAGTAGCAAGCCCGTAATCGAGTTCCAGGAAGGCCCCGCGCCGACCGATCTGGTCATCAAGGACCTGGTCGTCGGAGAAGGCGCCGAAGCCGTTCCCGGTGGCACCGTCGACGTTCACTACGTCGGTGTCGAGTTCGAGTCCGGTGAAGAGTTCGACTCTTCCTGGAGCCGCGGCGAGTCCATTCAGTTCCCGCTTCGTGGCCTGATCAAGGGTTGGCAGGACGGCATTCCCGGCATGAAGGTCGGCGGACGTCGCCAGCTCACCATTCCGCCGGAGCTGGCTTACGGCCCCGCCGGTGCAGGGCACCAGCTTTCCGGCAAGACCTTGGTCTTCGTGATCGATCTGCTGGACGCCAAGTAATTCACTGTGCGCCTTTATTAACCCCCCGCGGTTAATAAAGGCGCACAGCAAAAGAGCCCCGCACCGTCAGGTGTGGGGCTTTCTTGTGTGGTCAGCTAGCGGTCTTTCGTCGGTAGAGCCAGTTCGACCACACGAATCCCGCGGCGGCGATGCCCAGGCACCACGCGAGCGCGGTGACGGCACTGTTTCCGATCGGCGTGCCCATCAGGAGTCCGCGCACTGTCTCGATGATCGGGGTCACGGGTTGGTGCCGGGCAAACCCCTGCAGCCAAGACGGCATGGTCTCGGCCGGCACGAAGGCAGTGCTGACGTAGGGCAGGAACATGATGGCGAAGGTGAATCCGCTTGCAGCCTCCGGGTTCTGGGCCAAGAGTCCCAAAGCCGTCGAGAGGTATGACATGGCAAAGACGAAGGCGACGATCACAGCGGTGACGCCGAGCCAGCGCAGCGGATCGCTTGTCGGGCGAAATCCCATGATCAGCGCAACGACGACCACGATCGCCGTAGTCAGTACGTTGCGGACGACGCTGGCCAGTACATGACCTGTCAGGACCGACGACGGAGAGATCGCCAGGGTCCGGAAACGGTCGATGATCCCGTCCTTCATGTCGCTCGAGACGCTGACCGCGGTGGTCGAGGCACCGAAACCGGCGCACAGAAGGATGATTCCGGGCACGACGTAGTCGATGTACTCGCTACCGGTGTTGATGGCGCCGCCGAATACGTAGACGAACAGCAGCATGAGCATGACCGGAAGGGCTATCGCGGTGATCATCGAATCTGGACTACGCAGAACGTGTTTGAGATTCCGGCGAAGCATCACCGCGGAATCGACTGCAATGGTGGAGGTCATCGAACGCTCGCAATCTCGGGTTGGCCTGATCCGGTGAGCGCGAAGAACACGTCGTCCAGGTCTGGGGTGTGAACAGAGAACTTTTCGACGGTGATCGACGGATCGTCGATCGAGTCGAGGATGGCTTTGATCGACGGAACCGCGCCGTCGGAGGGTATGTGCAAGGTCAAGGTCTCGGCATTCGCATGTGCCTGCGGTAGTGATGCCGCGGCGAGGTCGAGTTGGGTCAGATTCTCGAATTGCAGCGCGACGTGGCCACCGGGAACGAGACGTTTGAGCTCGTCCGGTGTTCCCTCGGCGACCAGACGCCCATCGCTGAGAACGCCTACGGTGTCGGCCAGTTCGTCCGCCTCGTCGAGGTATTGGGTGGTGAGGAAGATCGTGACACCCGACGCCGTGAGGTCACGAACTATCGACCACATTTCGTGGCGGCTTCGCGGGTCCAAGCCGGTGGTGGGTTCGTCGAGAAAGACGATGTCCGGTTTCGCGACGAGGCTCATCGCGATGTCGAGTCGTCTGAGCATGCCGCCCGAATAGTCGCCCGCTCGCTTGTCGCCGAAGTCCGTCAGGTGGAACTGGTCGAGAAGTTCGTCGGCACGTCGTCGAGACCTCCTCCGGCCCAGGTGATTCAGCTCGCCCAGGAGAGTCAGGTTCTCGGAGCCGGTCAACAGTGTGTCGACGGCCGCGTATTGCCCGGTGACGCTGATGCGTCGGCGGACGTTCTGTGGATCGCCAGGGAGCGAATGCCTCGCGACCGTGACCTCGCCGGCATCGAAGGGGATGAGGGTCGTGAGAATTCTTACGGCCGTGGTCTTTCCGGCGCCGTTCGCGCCGAGGAGGGCGTATACCGATCCGGCCGGGACGGACAGATCGAGTCCGTCCAGTACCTGTTGATCGCCGTATCGCTTACGAAGTCCGCGGACCGAGATTGCGGGGATCGTTCCTGACATCGAGACCTCCAAGGAAGAACTGTGTATGGCATAAACGAGTGTTTATAGCGTACACAGTTCTAGGATGATGGCAAGAGTGAAGAGTGGGAGCTTATGGATCGCGGAGCGCTACCGAGAGCAGTCGAGCTGGCCTGGGGACTGGACCAGCCGGGAACGCGGGGTCCCAAGAAGGGGCTCAGTCTCGAGCACATTCTCGACACCGCGATCGAGTTGGCCGACGCGGAAGGTGTGACGGCTCTGTCGATGGGCCGCGTGGCCAAAGCGCTCGGGTTCACGACGATGTCGCTCTACCGCTACGTGGCGAGCAAAGACGAACTGATCGAACTGATTTCGGATCGGGTGATCGGTCCACCGCCGGTAATTCCCGACGGAGTGTCATGGCGCGTCAAGCTCGAAGCGTGGGCGAATCACGAATACGCCACGATGCTGAGTCGGCCGTGGTGGCTCAAGCTACCCATTACCGCTCCGCCGACCGGACCCAACAACATGGCGTGGCTCGACGCGGGTCTGAGCGCGCTTGACGGTGTCGCGCTGAGCGCCGCGTCGAAGTTCCAAGTGGTGACCAACGTGTCGTTGTTCGTGATCGGTCGTGCCCGATTCTCGGCCGACCTTGCGTCGCGATCGGCACAGTCGGCAGACGACGACGTGGCTTACGGCGCCCTCATCGCACGAGTGATCAATCGCGAGGACTTTCCCTACCTCAGCGCTGCAATTGACGAGGGCGGCTTCGAGGACGGCAGTCCGGAGGGCGAGGCCGCCGGCGACGACGCTTTCGATTTCGGTTTCTCGCTCGGCCTGCTGCTCGACGGAATCGAGAAGTTGGTGCAGCGGTCAGGACACCAGCGCGGTGGCACTGACGTCGTCGATGATCAGGTCGGTGATCAACCCACCCCGTAGGGCTCCCTCCAACGCGGGCAGTTTTGCTGTTCCGGCGACGATGCACACGCGCCTGGCGACCTTCTCGAAAAGGTCCAGTCGCGGGCCGCTCGCGCGCTCGTTGAGTTCGATTCCGCGGTAGCTCCCGTCCGACCGGAAGAACACGGTTGCGATGTCCCCGACCACTCCGTCGCGTCGAAGTGCCTCTGCTTCATCGGGTTCGAGGTAGCCGGCGGTGTAGACGTGACTCGGCACATTGCCACCCGGGACGCCGATACTGAAGACTGCCAGATCCATTCGCTTCTGCATGTCCAGTACGCGTTTGATGCTGCGTTCGCGCCACAGCTGCTCCCGGGTTTCCGGGTAGTCGAAGAAGGCGGGCACCGGAAATCCTTGTGGCAGAGCACCGTAGGCGTCGGCGATCGTTCTGATGATGTCGCTGGCATAGGAGATTCCCGTGGTACGAGTATTCGCGGCGCCGTTGAGTTGGACGACGTACGAGTTGTACGTGCGTTTGGGGGCAAGGTGCTTGCTGACTTCGCTGAGAGTGGTTCCCCAGGCGATCCCCATCACCATGTCGCTGTCGAAGAACGATGCCAACAGGCGCCCGGCGAAAGTCGCGACCTTCTCGAGTCGCTCGAGATCTCCCACCAGTTCCGGGACGGTCACCACGTGGGCGCGCACTCCGTACCTTTCCGAGAACTCGCGTTCGATGCGTGGAGCCTGGCCGTGCGGGGTGCTGATCTTGATCTCGACGAGACCTGAGGTGCGTGCGTAGGTGATCAATCGGGAGACGGTGGATCGGGACACTCCCATGTCGCGGCCGATGGCAGCCATCGTCTGATCTTGGAAGTAGTAGAGACGCGCGGCCTGAACTGCGTCGGAGATGCGCGGGTCCGCCGGATCGGAGGTAACGGAGTCGGAAGTGGGAGTTTCCATGGGTTCGTCCTGTCTGCACGTACGTGCAAGAGCACTGAACCGAATCTTATCCGAGTAGAACCAGGTTGAGGCGCTCGATCACGCAAAGTCCCAGAAGTCTGTCTGTTACCCGCGTTACGGTGCGCAAATGAGGCATTTGCACATATGTGCACGAGCTATGCGTGAATGTGCAAAGGGAATTACGCTACGGGTGCAGCAATCCAAACTATGACATGCATCACAACGAAGTGAGGGTGGGGATGGAGAAAGCCAAGCGATTAGGGCTCCCAGGCGAGTTGGCAGCCGAGTTCGCCGGAACGATGATCCTGATCTTGTTCGGCGTCGGAGTTGTAGCGCAGGTTGTGTCCGGCGGGAGCGGTGGGGGTCTCGGCGGACACGACAGTATCGCGTGGGCCTGGGGACTCGGCGTCATGTTCGGCATCTATGTCGCAGGCCGGGCGACGGGTGCTCATCTGAACCCCGCAGTGACCTTTGCCTTCGCGATCTTCCGTGACTTCTCCTGGCGCAAGGTATTGCCGTACACGCTGGCACAGACCGCTGGAGCCTTTGTCGCGGCCCTGATCGTCCGGTGGAATTACAACGACATGCTCAATGCCATCGATCCCGGACACACCACGGCGACTCAGACGATCTTCTCGACGATGCCCGGAAACGGAACGCTCCCGGTCAGCCTCGGCTCGGCACTGATCGATCAGATCATCGGCACGGCGATCCTGCTGTTCCTCATCGTTGCCGTGACGGATTCTCGCGGCACTCCGCCGCTCGCGAATCTCGCACCGTTTGTCGTCGGACTGATCGTGGTGGGAATCGGATTCGCCTGGGCGACCAACGCGGGTTACGCCATCAATCCGGCCCGTGACTTCGGTCCGCGACTGGCGTCGTATCTCACCGGCTACGGCAGCGCCTGGCGGGATCAGTACGGGAGTTTGTATTTCTGGGTGCCCATCGTGGGACCGCTGATCGGCGCTCCGATCGGGGTGTTCCTCTACGACAAGCTGGTAGGACGATTCCTGCCTGACGACTCGGTGGAGAAGGCGCCCGAGGAACAGGCCACTATCGCGGCGTGATGGCGAATCATCATCTCTGACAGTAAATCTCTCGCACTTTCTTCGACACCAAAAGGGGTAGCACGATGGCGCAATTCGTAGCCGCGATAGACCAGGGAACCACCTCCACTCGATGCATGATCTTCGATCACAGTGGGCACGTAGTTGCCGTCGAACAGCATGAGCACTCGCAGATCTTCCCGCAAGCGGGTTGGGTCGAACACGATCCGATCGAGATCTGGGACAACGTCCGCAACGTCACGGCCGGCGCGCTGGCGAATGCCGACCTGACCGCAGCCGACATCGCGTCCGTCGGAATCACCAATCAGCGTGAGACGGCGGTGGTCTGGGAGCGCGCTACGGGGAAGCCCGTTTACAACGCGATCGTCTGGCAGGACACACGCACCGATCGAATCTGTACTGCACTCGCCGGCGAGGACGGGCCGAAGAAGTACACCGAAGTCACCGGATTGCCGTTGGCGACGTACTTCTCGGGTCCCAAGGTCAAATGGATTCTCGACAACGTCGAGGGCGCTCGCGACAAAGCCGAAGCTGGCGAGTTGTGCTTCGGCACGATGGATACCTGGGTGTTGTGGAACATGACCGGCGGTGTCCAAGGCGGAGTGCATGCCACCGATCCGACCAACGCCTCACGTACTCTGCTGATGGATCTCGACACTCTCGCTTGGGATTCGGCGATCTGCGCCGACATGGGGATTCCGGAGTCCATGCTTCCCGAGATTCGCAGCTCCTCCGAGGTCTTCGGATTCGTTCGTGAACGTGGCACCCTGTCCGGCGTACCGATCGCCGGAATCCTCGGCGATCAGCAGGCGGCAACCTTCGGCCAGGCCTGCCTCTCTCCAGGCGAAGCGAAGAACACCTACGGAACCGGCAACTTCGTCCTGCTCAACACCGGCACCGAGAAGGTGATGAGCAAGAACGGATTGTTGACGACCGTCTGTTACAAGATCGGCGAACAGCCAACGGTGTACGCGTTGGAAGGATCGATCGCCGTGACCGGTTCGCTGGTCCAGTGGCTTCGGGACAACCTCGGCATGATCGACAACGCGGCCGACATCGAGGTGAACGCACGCTCCGTGGAGGACAACGGCGGCGCGTACTTCGTGCCCGCGTTCTCGGGTCTGTTCGCACCGCACTGGCGCGCGGATGCACGCGGGGCGATCGTCGGTCTGACCCGGTTCGTGAACAAGGGGCACCTTGCCCGGGCGGTGCTCGAAGCCACTGCGTACCAGAGCCGTGAGGTGATCGAGGCGATGAACCTCGACTCGGGTGTCGACCTGAAAGTACTCAAGGTCGACGGCGGAATGGTAGCGAACGAACTCCTCATGCAGTTCCAGGCCGATCTGCTCGACGTCGAGGTGATCCGCCCTGTCGTGGCCGAGACCACGGCTTTGGGTGCTGCGTATGCCGCTGGTCTGGCCGTGGGGTACTGGGAGAGCGAGGACGACATCCGCAGCAACTGGGCGAAGGACAAGAGCTGGACGCCGTCGATGGATTCGACCGAGCGCGAGCGGTTGTACGCCGGCTGGCAGAAAGCGGTCACTCGAACACTCGACTGGGTCGACGCAGACTGATCGCGGCGCCCGCATTTCTACCTATTTTCAAGTGAAGGAACAGTTTTCATGAGCACAGCACAAGCATTGAGTCCGTCTTCGCGGGCGGAGTCGCTGAAGAAGTTGGAAGAAACCGAACTCGACGTCCTGGTCATCGGCGGTGGCGTGGTCGGCGCGGGTAGCGCACTCGACGCCGCAACTCGCGGTCTGAAGGTGGGCTTGGTGGAGGCTCGCGATTTCGCGTCCGGAACCTCGAGCAGGTCGAGCAAGTTGTTCCACGGTGGACTTCGTTACCTCGAGCAGTTCAATTTTGCGCTCGTTTTCGAGGCACTGCGTGAGCGGTCGCTGGTTCTGAACTCGCTGTGCCCGCATCTCGCGAAGCCGGTGCCGTTCATCTACCCGCTCGAGAAGTTGATCGACCGACCGTACGTCGGTCTGGGCATCGGCGTCTACGACGTGATGGGCGCCGGCCGCGGGGTTCCCTCACACCACAAGCATGTGGGCAAGAAGAAGACACTCGAATCGTTCCCGTCCGGAAAGCGTTCTGCTATCCGGGGTTCGGTCAAGTTCTACGAGGGTCAGGTAGATGACGCCCGCCACACGATGATGCTGGCGCGCACGGCCGCCGAGTACGGCGCGCTGTGCGTCAACAGCACCCGCGTAATCGGCTTTCTCCGCGAGGAGGACCGCGTCGTCGGAGTGAAGGCAGTGGATCTGGAAACGGGGCGTGCCTTCGAGATCCGTGCTCGCCAGGTCATCAACGCCGCCGGGGTCTGGACCGACGAGATCCAGGAAATGGTCGGTGGGCGAGGGCAATTCCAGGTTCGCGCTTCGAAAGGTGTGCACCTGGTCGTCCCGCGAAACCGCATCAACTCCTCTACCGGAATCATCACGCGGACCGAGAAGAGTCTGCTGTTCGTGATCCCGTGGGGAAGCCACTGGATCATCGGTACGACGGACACCGACTGGAACCTCGACCTCGCGCATCCGGCAGCGAGCCGAAGCGATATCGACTACATCCTCGGACATGTCAACAAGCTGCTCCAGGACGAGTTGACGCACGAGGACGTTGTCGGTGTGTACGCGGGACTGCGTCCGTTGTTGTTCGGCGAATCGGACTCGACCAGCACTCTCTCGCGTGAGCACGCGGTGTCGAGTCCGGTTCGAGGGTTGACGGTGGTCGCCGGTGGCAAGTACACGACCTACCGCGTGATGGCCAAGGACGCAGTCGATTCCGCGGTACACGGACTCGAACAGAAGGTGCCGAAGTCCTGCACCGAGCGTATCCAGCTGGTGGGTGCCGATGGCTATTTTGCCGCACACAACAATCGGCATCTCACCGCTGAGCGCACCGGGCTCCACGTTTCGACCATCGAGCACCTACTCGGGCGGTACGGCACTTTGGCTGACGAGTTGTTCGAACTCATCGAGGCGAGGCCTGAACTGGGGCAGCCGTTGGACTCCGCCACTGAGTACCTCAAGGCGGAGATTCACTACGCCGCGAGCCACGAGGGTGCTCAGCATCTCGACGACATCCTCACCCGTCGTACCCGCATCTCCATCGAGGTGAACGACCGCGGCGACGCCGCAGCCGCGGAAGTAGCCGAACTGGTTGCACCGGTGCTGGGTTGGACTCCCGAGCACATCGCGGAGGAGATCGAGCACTACCGGTTGCGTGTGGCCGCCGAGCGGGAATCGCAGGAGCAACCCGACGACCTGACGGCTGATGCGGCACGCCTGGGTGCGCCGGACGTCCGCACCGGAGTCACTGTCGGACAGGTTTGAGTCCGAGACACCACTGATCGGCCGGGACGCTGCGTCCCGGCCGATCGGCCGAACTGCCTCGGTGTCAATCGAACTCGTCTGACGAGCACTCCGGGAGGTCGACCGTCACCACAGCGCCGCCGTTCGGATGGTTCGAGAAGTCGATTCGAGCGCCGATGACCGCGGCTTGCCCGACTACGATCGTCAAGCCGAGGCCCAAGCCCGAGTTCGAGCCACGTTCGACGCAATCGGTCTGAAACCTCCTCGGCCCCTGACGAAGCCATTCCTGGGTGAACCCGTTGCCCTGGTCTCGCACCGTGATACGGGAGTGGTCGACGTCGACTCTGATCGGCGACTTTCCGTGATTGCGAGCATTCAAGATCAGGTTGGCGATGATCCGCTCCAGCCGACGTGCGTCTGTGTAGGACACAGGGGTGCCGTGAACACTCACTTCACACTCGACCTCGGTGATGGAGATCGCGTGACGCACCACCTGTGCGAGTTCCACCGATTGGATGTCTGCCTGTTCGGATGTGGTGTCGAGACGAGCCACCTCGATGACATCCTCGGCGAGCCTTCTGAGTTTGTGGACGCCGTCGCGCACCAATTCGGTAGGCCTACCTGGCGGCAGAAGCTCGGCGGCGCCGACCAGTCCGGAGATGGGCGTCCTGAGATCGTGTGCGATGTTGGCTGTCACGCGCTTTTCGGCGTCGAGTTGTCCTCGCAACGCATCCGACATCGCGTCGACCGCGTCTGCCAACTCTGTGATCTCGTCGTCGAAGAGTGACCATGTGACCGAGCGGACGCGGATGTCCGCCCCGGTGGACACTTTGCGGGCCGCGCGGGCGGCCGAGCGCAGTCGATACGACATCGCGAGCCCAAGCAGGACGCCCAGGACGGCGCCCGCTGCGATCACCGCGACGGTGGCGTTGCGGAGAGTTCGATCGACGCTGGCGATCGATTCCCGCTGCGCGGTGTACGGGACGCGAATCGCAACCACCTGGGTGTTGACGTCGGCTGCAGCCCAGACAAATGGTTGGTCCCCGCTGTCGACAAGGTAGGTGGCACGTTTGCCGCCGGCCACGGCCTGACGCAACTCTTCCGGAACGTCGAGACCATCGGTGGTGGCGCGGAACAGCGCACGCATGCTGCCGGTTTCGTCCTGCAGCACCAGTTGGAGATTGCGATCAGCTGCTGCGCGCGCTGCGTCCTCCTGGTTGTGTGAAAAGGTTTGATGCATCACGGTACTGAGCGTGATCGACGCGACGGCGATCACGAACGTGATAGCTGCAGCGATCTTCCACTGAAACGACAACCGCCTGCCGGTGGACGGGAGCTTGGCCGCGAGGTCCCGCGATCTCACCGATGGTTGTCCATCGTGTACCCGAATCCCCGGACGGTTCGGATCTGTTCGGAGCCGATCTTCGTGCGCAATCGCTGAACGTGCACGTCGACGATGCGGGTGTCGCCGCCCCAGTCGTAATCCCAGACGTCCGAGAGCAGTTCGGAGCGGGACCAGACTTTGCGCGGCACACTCACCATGACGAGGAGCAGTTTCATCTCGGTGGGGGTCAGTGCTACTTCGGCGCCAGAACGCGTGACCGTCACCAACTCGCGATCGATCTCCAGATCACCGAGAGTCACGATGTCCTTCTCCACACCGGAATGAGTGTCGACCCGCCTGAGCACACTTCGGATACGAGCCACCAGGACTCCACTGTCGAAAGGTTTGGTGACGTAGTCGTCGGCACCGGCTTCCAATCCGAGAACGATGTCGATCGGGTCGTCGCGCGCGGAAAGCATGATGACCGGCGCCGAGAGTTCCTCACGAATACGACGGCACAGGCTGATTCCGTTCAGGTCGGGAAGCATCACGTCCAGGACGGCGATATCCGGCTTGGCGTCGACCGCCAGCTCCATTCCGGTCAACCCCCCGGACGCGGTGATCACCCGAAAACCGTTGCGTTCGAGATTCAATTGAGTGGCTTCTCGAATGACGGCGTCGTCTTCGACCAGCAGAATCAACGGATCGGTCATCGGCCTTCGCTTTCATGGGAACGGAACACTCTCAAACCCTTCACCGGTCCACTTGTATGCAGTCGACGATTGACAGAACTCCGGAATGCCAGGGTCTTTGCACAGGTCGACCATGACCGACAATCCTCCGGTTGAGCCGACGACGTAGCGTCCTGGGTCTTGCACTCCGAAGACTTTGTGAGCGCCCGATTCGTCGATCTGGTAGACGAATCCGGCGACCATGAAGCTGACCGGTGGCGCCGGTCGTCCCCAGATACCGGCCGCGTCGCAGGTGAACACGTTGACGACGGCATCCTGCCATACGGCATCCGTCACGTGGGAGTACCGGATTTCGTACGGGAAGTTCGCATCACCGCACAGTCGGAGGCTGTCTTTGACCACATCGGACACCTCCGGGTCTGCTCTGATGAGGGCAACAGGATCGATGCTCAAGCCCTGCGAGAGATCCGAAGGGTCGAGTGATGCAGCGATATTCGGAGCAGGTTCGGATTCGGGTTCGGTGGAACAGGAGGCGAGAGCAATCACGAGCGGTACGCAAACACCGGCGAGCAGCGCCCGGCGAGAATCAATCACGGACGAACTCCATCCCGTCCCAATGGAACTCGGTCCGCAGCGGCGGACGCGGGCAACATTCGAACTCGGGTGGCCGCGGATCCGTTTCCAGGACCGACAAACTCGCGGCGCGTTGACCGCTGACGATGAACTTTCCGCGCTCTTCGACAGAGAACAGACGCTCACCCAGCTCAGGATTGTCTTCACTCGAACCGGCCTTGCCGCTGCGGTACACATAGCCGGCAAGGTTGACGGAAATCGACACTCCGGTACCGGGCTGGTGGGCCGGTTGGCACGGATACACGTTCATGACGACGAGCTCGGTCTCCGGCACGATACGAGGTGCGCCTGGGTCGAGAAGGATGGATCCGACCGAGATCGGATACCAGTCAGGGCACGATCGGAGTTCTGTCTTCACACCCTCCGACACCCCAGGATCGTCGAGAAGCGCACGGCCCAACCTCGAATTCTCGGCAACCCGTCTGGCCAGGTCGGCGGGCTGCGTGACGGGCAACCCGGTGGAAGCGACGTCGCCTTCGATCACAACGCCCTGGGGGGACCCGCATCCGGTGAGCACGGAAGTTCCGAGGGCCGCTGTCGCGAGCGCCGTACCGAACAGCCTGCGAGTGCGGCCTGCTCGACCGCCGCAGATCTTATTCCGATACAACACTTTCCCCTCCCCGGCCGCTGAGAACTGTCTCATCGGCATATGCGCTTTTCATACGATCACACGTGATCTCGATATCGAGGGTTCACCACCCACCGTTACGTAATCGTATGAATGTCGGGACCCTCGAGAGTTGGTACCCGACCGCCGGATTTCTGTTACGAAACCGATGGAATCAGGCTTCTAGAGTGAGTCAGGTCGATTTTCACCGCTGGGTGGGACGACCTGATTCGCGTATCGAGGAGGGTGAGAGCAAATGCCTGAAGTATTGCTGACCAACAGGACTCGGCGTCTGAAAGTGCTGCTCGCGGTACTGACGATCGGAGCGGTGTGCGCGATGACGGCATGTTCGAGCGAAGACACCACTGCACCCGAACCCGCGACGACTACGGCGGTGGTCGCGGCGTCCACGACCGCACCACCGTTGCCCTCTACGACCACTTCGGAGTCAGTCGAAAGCTCGAACTCGGTGGGCGGCGGTACGGACGCATCTGCCCCCGGAGTCGCGGAGGGTGGAGCGGCACCGGCCTGGACCCCCGTCTCTACCAGCGCGGTTGCTCCTGCGGCCCCCGGTCAAGGTACCGGGTCGACCAAGTGCACCGATCAGATCAACTACGTCGGCGATCCTCGATCGAATGCGGAGATCAACAGCATCGGAGAGCGGATGGGTTCGTGCCCGGCACCGCTCCCGCCCGGTGCGATCGAGCCCCCCGAGAAGTGCACCGACCAGATCAACTACGGCGCCGACCCGCGTTCCAATGCCGAGATCAACATCATCGGGGAACAAACCGGAGTCTGCCCCGAACCGATCCGCCCTTAGCGAGTTCGAAACCGAAGCAGTAGTCGGGAATTCGTCCGAAGGCCTAACCAGGGGGAGATCCGAATGGCAAGCAGGGCAGGTGGGCGTTCGATCGACAGTGTTGCCGACGATGCGTCTCGCGGGGATCGGGGAGCGATCGCGGAACTCCTGCAACGCGTCGTGCCTGTGGTGACGCGACGTTGTCGTGCCGAACTGCGACCGGTCGATGCTGACCGTATTGCCGCCGGGATCTGCCGGTCGATTCTGGCCGAGTTCCAGCGACGAAGACGAGGCGGCGAAGCATTCCTCGCATTTCTGCACGACGCGGTCAGTCGTGAAATCGACTCACTACCTGCATCCAGTCGAATCGCTCTGCCGTTCGGCGACCTGTCGGCCGTCGAACGCAATGTTCTCGTAGCTCGCATCGTTGTCGGATTCGACGTGAGCGAGACGGCGCTGTCGTTGAGAACGACAACGAGCGCCGTGGAACTCGTCCAACACCGTGCGTTGGTCAAGATCAGACGCGGCAGCCTCAGCGGCGCCTGAGTCAACTTCGAAAGTCAACAGCTGCAACCCTTCGCAACTCCTGGCAACCTCACGCAACTCTTTCCCTTCGCCCGTGACCTACACGACACTGCATGGCGACGAGTGATCGAGAACGAGGAGTGTGACGGTGGTTCAACGGACGGCGCAGAGGCCGACAACGCCAGGATCGAAAAAGACCGGGGTCAAGCCTCATTCAGGGTTGGACCGGGATGCATTGCTGAAGGCGTACGAGAAGATGTCGCGCATCCGAGCGTTCGAGGATCGATTGCACGAAGAGAATGCAACCGGCGACATCCCCGGCTTCATTCACCTGTACTCGGGCCAGGAAGCCATCGCCGTGGGAGTGTGCGAGAACCTGAGCGACGCCGACTACATCGGGTCCACGCACCGCGGTCACGGGCACTGCATTGCCAAGGGGTGCGATCTGAACGGCATGATGGCCGAGATCTTCGGCAAGGACGACGGCCTGTGTCGCGGCAAGGGCGGTTCGATGCACATCGCCGACTTGTCCGTGGGAATGCTCGGCGCCAATGCAATCGTCGGCGGCGCGCCGTCGTTGGCGATCGGTGCAGCACTGAGTGGCAAGACACTCCGAAACGGCGTCATCGCTGCTTCGTTCACGGGAGACGGCGGATCCAACCAGGGAACCGTCTTCGAGGCGATGAACATGGCTGTGGTGCTGGATCTTCCGATCGTCTTCGTGATCGAGAACAACGGATTCGGTGAAGCAACAGGAACCGACTACGCGGTGGGCGCACCCGACATCGCCGCCCGCGCTGCATCCTTCGGAATGCCTGCCGTCAAGGTGGACGGCACCGACTTCTTCGCGGTTTACGACGCGATGGCGGAAGCATCGGAGCGCGCCAGGTCTGGCGGCGGACCCACCACGATCGAGGCGGCGGCATTCCGTTGGCACGGTCACTTCGAAGGTGACGCACAGCTTTACCGCACGGCGGAACAGGTTGCGCACCTGCGGGAAACCAAGGATCCGCTCCGGAATTTCCGTAGCAGTGTCGATATGAAGAAGGTCAGTGCCGCTGATCTGGACGCGGTGGACGAGCAGTCGCGAGTGTTGGTGGACGAGGCGGTAGCGAAGGCGCGCGCCGCGGCGTACCCGCCCGTCGAGAATCTGCTGACCGATGTCTACGTGTCGTACTGAGGAGCCCGAGATGACAAGCGTGGAAGCCGAGAACGTGTCGAAGAAGACCTACCGCGAGGCCGTCAAAGAGGCCATCGCCCAAGAAATGCAACGCGACCCGAGCGTCGTTCTCATCGGTGAGGACGTACGGGGCGGGCATGCCGGTACCAATCCCGATCTGGAAACGAAGAAGATCGAGGCGTTCGGCGGTGTCCTCGGTGTCACCAAGGGCCTGTGGACGGAATTCGGATCGGAACGTGTGATCGACACTCCGATCACCGAGTCCGCGATCATCGGAATGGCTGCGGGAGCAGCACTGACCGGGCTGCGGCCGGTCGCCGAACTGATGTTCATGGACTTCTTCGGAGTTTCCTACGACGCGCTCTACAACCAGGCCGCCAAGTTCCGTTACATGTTCGGAGGCAAGGCCAGAACCCCGTTGGTGGTGCGAGGCATGATCGGCGCCGGCTTCTCCGCCGCTGCGCAGCACTCTCAGTCTCCGTACAACGTGTTCGCCGCGGTGCCCGGCCTGAAGGTGGTCGCCCCGTCCAACGCCTACGACGCCAAAGGCCTACTCATCCAGGCTATCCGGGACGACGATCCCGTTGTGTTCTGTGAGCACAAGGTGCTCTACGACCTCAAAGGCGAAGTGCCGGACGAGCCCTACGCGATTCCGTTCGGCGTCGCCAACTACACCAGGCAGGGCGACGACGTCACGATCATTGCGTTGTCCGCAATGGTGAACCGCGCCAACGACGTAGCGGACAAGCTGGCAGCTGAGGGTATTTCGGTCGAGGTCGTTGATCCTCGTACCGTCTCGCCATTGGACGAGGACGGCATCCTCGAATCCGTTGCGTCGACCGGACGCGTGGTGATCGTCGACGAATCTGCCGCACGCTGCGGTTTCGGGCACGATGTGGCCGCACTGATCGCCACCAAGGGATTCAACTATCTGAAGGCGCCGATCGAACTGATCACGCCGCCGCACACGCCGGTTCCGTTCTCACCGACTCTCGAAACAGCCTGGCTGCCTGACGCGGCGCGCATCGAAGAGTCGGTTCGCAAGCTGGTGAGAGCCTGATCATGGCCGATATCAAAGCTATCGACATCCCCAAGTGGGGGCTCTCCATGGAGGAGGGGCTGGTCAACGCATGGCTCATCGAGGAAGGTGACTCGTTCACCAAGGGCCAGTTGATCTGTGAGATCGAGACCAGCAAGATCACCAACGAGCTGGAGGCACCGTTCGACGGTGTTCTCCGCAAGATCGTCGGCACGCCGGGGCAGACTCTGCCCGTCGGCGCCGTGATCGGTGTGTCCGCCGATGCGTCCACGACGGATGCGGAGATCGAGCAGTTCCTCGCCGCCCGCGGCGCAACAGCGCCGGCGGAAGAGCCGTCACCGTCACCAGCTGCCGAACCGGCGGCACCCGCGACACCTACGGCTACGTCGGCTGCGAAGGTGGTTGCTGTGGCAAAGCCTGCACCAACCGGTTCCACCGTCGTACCGAGTGTTCTGCAGGGCACGACGCAGAGCGACGTGTTTGCGAGTCCTCGAGCACTCCGACGTGCCGAAGCGCTCGGAATCGATCTCGCCGCCGTAGTGGGTACCGGCCCACTCGGACGGATCAGTGTCCGAGACATCGACGACGCGATTCGTGACGCCGGTGGCACTGTTGCGACAGCAGCGCCGGCCACGAGATCCGGCCTCCCGCTGCGATCAACCGCCGACGACAGTGCCGTGCCTGCCACCCCGGTCGCACGCAGAACTGCCCGATCGCTGGGCGTCAACCTGCACGACTGTCGTCCGACAGGCTCGCGGGGACGCGTCTGCGTCGCCGACGTGCACGACGCCGCTCGTTCCGCGCAGCTCCTGCCAGAAGCGGCGGCTCAGACGGGAACCATTGCCGTCGAACCCGAGTACGACACAATTCCGTTCACGCCCATGCGATCGGCAATCGCGGGCAGGTTGCAGGCGTCCAAGCAGCAGGCTCCCCATTTCCGGCTCACGGCGGATCTCGAGCTCGATGCGCTCCTCGCTCTGCGCAAGGAGATCAATTCGACTGTCCCGGCGGTCAAGCTGTCGGTCAACGACTTCATCGTGAAGGCCTGCGCGGCTGCGCTGATGAAGGTGCCGGACGTGAACGTCCAATTCGATGCAGCGAACGAAGCGGTCCTTCGATTCGCGTCGGCGGATGTCTCGGTGGCAGTTGCACTTCCGACCGGACTGATCACGCCCATCGTGCGTAGTGCGAACACCAAGTCGTTGGCGGACATCTCCGGTGAGGTGCTCTCGTTGGCCACCAAGGCGAAGACCGGCAAACTCCGTCCCGAAGAATTCCAAGGCGGAACGTTCACGGTGTCCAACCTCGGCATGTTCGGGATCAAGGCATTCGACGCGATCATCAACCCGCCCCAGGGAGCGATCCTCGCCGTAGGTGCGGGGGAGAAGCGGGCCGTGGTGGTCGGCGACAGTGTTTCCGTCCGGACCGTGATGACCGTGACCCTCTCGTGCGATCACCGGGTGATCGACGGAGCCTTGGGCGCGACCTTCCTTCGGGAACTCCAGCGCTTTGTCGCTTCTCCCGCGCTGATGTTGGTGTAAGGGGCTGTGGTGGAAAGCAATACGTCGAAGAAATACGACGTTCTTGTCGTCGGTGGTGGCCCCGGTGGTTACGTGGCGGCGATCCGGGCCGCCCAGTTGGGGTTGAACGTAGCGCTGGTAGAACGTGATCGCCTGGGAGGCATCTGCCTCAACTGGGGTTGTATCCCCACCAAAGCGATGCTTCACGGCGCGGACGTCGCGCATACCTTGAGCGAACTCGACAAATACGGATTCAGTTCGGCGTCTGTCCAGTTCGACATCTCGAAGTTGGTGTCGTTCAGCCGAGGGGTTTCGGAGAGATTGTCCGGCGGTGTTGCCTATCTGATGAAGAAGAACGGCGTCGACGTCATCTCAGGCACCGCGAAGTTGGTGGACAAGGGCGTCGTGTCCGTGGAAGGTCAGACGTATCGAGCCGACCACGTGATCATTGCAACCGGCGCCCGTCCGCGTTCGATTCCCGGGGTTGTCCCCGACGGTGATCGGGTGTGGACATACTTCGACGCACTCGTCCCCAAGGAGCTGCCGAAGTCGATGCTCGTGATCGGGTCCGGCGCGATCGGAGTCGAATTCGCCAGCCTGTACCGCGATCTCGGCACCGAGGTGACCATTGTCGAGATGGCACCACACATCATGCCGGTCGAGGACGAAGAGATTTCGGTGTTCGTTCGCAGGCAGTTCGAGAAGCGTGGCATCACGATTCACACCGGAGCCTCGGTGTCGGCCGTGACTGTCGGAGCCGATGCCGTCGAGGTGAGCGTGCAGACGAGCGACGGTGTCCAGACGTTGACCGTGGACCGGGTGTTGGTGGCGGCCGGGATCACCGGCAACGTCGAGGATCTGGGGTTGGAGGCTCTGGGCGTCGAGATCGAGCGCGGTGCGATCGTCACGGACCAGTGGTGCCGTACCAGTGCTTTCGGGATCTACGCCATCGGTGACGTTGCGGGCGCTCCATGTCTGGCGCACAAGGCGAGTCACGAAGCTGTCCTGTGCGTCGAGAAGCTCGCGGGCGTGACCGATGTTCATCCTCTCGATCGTGACTACGTTCCGGGATGCACGTATGCCCGCCCACAGGTGGCGAGTCTGGGTCTGACGGAGAAGCAGTGCGCCGGTACGGGTCGCACGCTGCGGGTCGGACACTTCGACCTTCAGGCGAACGGCAAGGCATTGGCGATCGGCGAGGCCGAAGGCTTCGTCAAGACGATTTTCGACGCCGATACCGGGGAACTGCTCGGCGCGCACATGGTCGGTCCGGATGTGACCGAGCAGATTCAGGGTTTCGGTATCGCTCGATCCCTCGAAGCCACCGGTGAGGATCTCGCCGAGGTCGTGTTTGCTCATCCGACGCTCTCGGAGGCAATGCACGAGTCTGTGCTCTCGGCGTTGGGGAGACCCCTCAACGCGTGAGCACCGTTCGCGTGCGTGAACGTCGTCCTACGTTCACGCACGCGGACAACTCTGCAACCGGGTGCAACGCTCGCTTTCGGTGACCCCATCACATAGGACTGGAGTGTGATCGGCGCAACGAATCGACTCGAACCGGCCCTGGGTAGTGGTGAAGACGCGGCGCAGTACGCACGTGTTCTCGAATCCGTGTACGAAGCAACGATGTCGGGGCGCAAACCGCCCGCACGCCCGCGCTCCGTGATCGCCGATTCGTGGTCGCGGCTGCGCGCACTCGGACTCGATCCGGAGCGGTGCTCGATCACCAAGACCGGACGCGAATCCGAGATCGAAGAGAGCCGGCGCGCCGCCGGAATGACGGAGATATTGGACGAGGCGGTACAAGGCCTGGCACCGCTCGTCGGCCCGGACGACGCGAATCTGATCGTGGTGGCGGACCGCCACGGACGCATCCTCTGGCGCCGCGGGCCCAGTCGAATGCTGGATCGGGCCGAACGCCTCGGAATGATCGAGGGCGCGTCGTGGACCGAGGAAGCTGTAGGTACCAACGGAATCGGTACCTCGTTGGCTTCGGGTTCGGCAGTGCAGGTGTTCTCGGCCGAGCACTACTCGCGCTCGCAGCATCCCTGGACCTGCTCGGGGGCGACGGTTCGGGATCCGCGTAGTCGCCGGGCCATCGCCGTCGTCAACGTCGCCGGCGCAGCAGACACAGTTCACCCGTCGACTCTCGCACTGGTGGACAGCGTGGCCAGGCTGGCGGAATCCGCACTGCGGGAGAAACATCGAATCGGATTGGATCAGCTCCGAATGATCTCGGCGTCGACACTGGCTCGTGCGAGCCAGCCGACCGTGGTCGTGGACCGTAACGGCTGGGTCGCGGCGGTGGACTCGATGGCGCCGATCTACCGAATCGCACTGCCGAAAGTGATGAGCAGCGGCGAGCATTGGCTCCCGACGCTCGGATTGTGTATGTGCGAGCCGCTTCCGGGTGGGTGGCTCATCCGTCCTCGAGTGAACCCGGCGTCCGGAACGGTGTGTGCCGAAGTCGAATTGGATTTGCGAGATCCGAACGCGATGGAACTGCGGTACTCCTCGGCAATGGGGAGTTGGAGTATCGACCTCAGTCCGCGCCATTCGCAGATCCTCGTGGCTCTGACACAGGCGCACGAGGGCCTCACGGCCTCGCAGCTCGCCTCACAGTTGTTCGGCGATCCGCGCAAGACGGTGACCGTCCGGGCCGAGATGTCGAGGTTGCGTAAGCGATTGGCCGGAATTCTGTTGGCGCAGCCCTATCGCTTCGACCCGGCGGTGAGGGTAAAGACCGTCCCTGCTGTGCGCCTTTATTAACCGCGGGGGGTTAATAAAGGCGCACAGCAGAGCGGCGCGACCGCCGCACCTGCGCGTACTCGTAGCCGTTCTGCCAGGTGACGGTGGCGACCAGTACCCAGATGATCCACGTCGCGCTCATGTGGGTGCCGACGATGCCCATGACGACGGGGATGGCTGTGCAGGGGAGTGCCCAGCCGAGCAGCCACCGTCGGTCCGATCGCGCAAACAGTCCCGCCACCATGCTGATTCCGAAATAGACTGCGATGCTTCCGCACAACAGCCACCGCAGGTTCGCGGGCGTGTGTTCCGCGCCGTGTTCGGTCGCCGCTCCGAGTCCTGCGACCAGAACCGCGATAGCCCCGGTGGTGAAACAGTGCAGGGCCATGTCGATGCGAGCGGGAAACTTCTCGGGCTGCAGGTGCGGAACACCGGCGTGACCGTAGAGAAGCGAGAGTGCCCACATTCCGGACAGCAGAACGAACGACCCGACGGCGAGGCTGACCACGGTCGAGTCCCAGGTGAGCTTCGAGGCCGCCGAGATCACGAGGATCACACCCTCGCCCAATACGATGATGACGTACAGCCCCAACCGCTCGGCAAGATGCGCCCGATCGGAGTGCAGGGCTTCGAGTTCGGGCATCCGGCCGTCCTTGAACCCGCGCACCTTGATGATGCGGTCGAGCTTTTCCTGCGCGTCTTCCATGATCGCGCTGCCGGAGACGACGAACATGATCAGCAGGTCGATGGTGACGCCGGCAGTCCAGAGCCAGAAGCGGGTGTCGCCTTCGAACCAGAACGAGACGATCCACGGAATCACACCGAGCGACATCTGGGCGATCGGCCAGTCCACGACGATCTGGCCGTTGTGCCACACCCGACTCGCCAGCAGACGCACGGCTACGTAGGCGACAGCGAAGGCCAGCGCATGGTTGTCGTGGATACCGGCCACTGCCGCCATCATGACGGCGAGCCCGAACATGGCGATCAGCATGCTCGGAATGCGGACGCGATCGCCGGCGACGTTGCCGTACATCGTGAACGTCGCCCACGCGGTCCAGAACGCGAGATAGAGCAAGGCGTAGAGCGCGACATCCGACCACGACGGCGAACCGTGGAGCAGGTGAGCAAGCTGACCGATACCGGCAACCACGACGAGGTCGAAGAACAATTCGATCCACGACGCGTGCCGCTCCAGCACTGCCTTCTGCTTCTCGTCTGGTTCTTTTCCGAGTTCCGACATAGGGGTCAGTATCCGGTATCGACCTCAACAGTGCAGGTAGGCGACGAACTTGTCCGTTTCACGAGCGCAGTGCCTATGCTGTTCGGTGAGTGATCTGGATCATAGTTCCGGCAAGGTGGTAGACGTGCGTGGTGGCGGTGACGTGGCTTTGTCTGCGGCGGACTACGACCGTGTCTTCGCCATCCTCGACTACTGCTCGGCGGCGAGAACGCTCGATCAGCTCAAGAACCTCCTCATGGTGGCGTTGCACGATCACTACGGCTGCCCCAACACCACGTTCCTTTCCGGGCCTACCTTCACGACGGCCTTCGCCGATCCGAATCCGGTGACGACCGGGCGGATCACGCCGATCCTCGACGAGTACCAAGCGCATTGGTACCTCGACGACGTCTTTGCGACGGCACAATCACGGGCGACGCTGTTGGCCTCCCCGGCCATCACGCACACGCAGTTGGCCGATGTCCCTTCGCAGTCGGCGACCTACCTGCGAGATTTTCTCTATCGCAAGCGGCTGCACAGTGCGTCGGTGATGCATCTCGAGCTCGCCCACGGTGGTCACGGTTTGGTGGGAATCTTCGATTCCGAAGGCAAGGATCTGTCAGGGCGCGACATCGCGGGTTTGGGCATCTTGGGCAGGCAGTTGTCGCTGTTGTGTCAGACGCTTCCCGGTCAACGTGAGCCGGGCTGGCGAGAGAAGCTGACGCCCAGGCAGATCGATCTCGCGGAGTTGTTGGCAGATGGTCACACCAACGACGAAATTGCGGCGATCTTGTCGCTGAGTCCGGACACGGTGAAGAAGTACGTCAGCCGCATCTTCGCCGTTCTGCACGTGCGTAACCGTGCCGAGTTCGTGAAGTTGGTCTACGAGCAGAAACTTGCCGACCAACGCGGCTGAGATTGTCCACTTTCGTGCACTGTGACCACGGTCACGTCGCGGATAGCGTTTTCGGTGCACGGCCAGGAGTTGGCCCAGAGCACTAGGAGAACTCATGAGCAGGCTTCGTTTCGGGTATTTCATGGCCCCGTTCCACGTCCCCGGACGCAATCCCACCGCTGCACTGCAGCGCGATCTCGAACTGGTCGAACACCTCGATCGGTTGGGCTACGACGAGGCGTGGTTCGGTGAGCATCACTCTGCCGGAAGCGAGATCATCGCGTCGCCGGAAATCATGATCGCCGCAGCCTCGCAGCGTGCGCCGCGGATTCGTTTCGGTACGGGCGTGACATCCCTGTCGTATCACAACCCGCTGTGGGCCGCGGATCGAATCATGCAGTTGGACCACCTCACTCAGGGGCGCACCATCTTCGGAGTCGGGCCCGGTTCGCTGCCCACCGACTCGGCGATGATCGGTCTGAACCCGACGGACACCCGAGAGTTGTTGCAGGAGAACCTCGACATCGTCGTGCGCCTTCTTCGTGGCGAGACGGTGTCCGCGAAGACCCGAACTCACGAGTTGTACGACGCCAAGCTGCAGCTCGCTCCGTACTCGGAGAACGGCATCGAAATCACCGTGGCCGCAGTGGCTTCCCCGACCGGTCCTCGCCTGGCCGGTACGCACGGTCTGGGCCTGCTCTCCATCGGAGCAACGTTGTCCGCCGACGGTTTCGACGCCTTGGCGCACCACTGGAATGTGATGGAGGAGCGCGCGGAGGTCAACGGGACGACGGTGGATCGTCGGCAGTGGTCTCTTGCCGGGCCCTTCCATATTGCCGAAACCGAGGCGGAAGCACGCAAGCAGGTCGAATACGGCATCGAGGAGTGGTTCGACTATTTCCAGCACGTGGCGGCCTTCCCCCAGATGGCCGTATCCGGTGCGCGTCTGAGCGAGATGATCGACTTCATCAACGAAGCCGGCATCGGTGTCATCGGCACACCGGAGCAGGCCAGGCGTCAGGTGCAACGGCTGTGGGACCAGTCCGGTGGTTTCGGCTGCATGCTGCAGATGGGCCACGATTGGGCGAACCCGCAGGACACACGACGTTCGGCAGAGTTGTTCGCGCAGGAGGTTTTTCCGCATTTCCAAGGACAGGCGCAGGCGACGCTCGACGCGGCAGCTCATGCGCGCGCCGTCCGGGAAGGGCATGCCCAGGCACAACTCGACGCCGTCGACCACATGACGAAGAAGTACGCACAAGAGTTGGCAGACAAGGGCTGACCTCGTGAACGATCCTCAGGGCAACCATGTCGTTGTCGATGGATACGCCGATGACCGCGGTGGCACTGGATCGGCAGTCGGAGTTCTCGGCCTGATCGAAGGAATGCGGAAGTTCGCGATCAACATTCTCGGACGCCGTAGTCGACGGTGGTGACCACAAGATCGTGACAGGATCGGTGGACGACGCCTGGCACTGCGAGTCGGATCCACAGACCTGTCGCCGGCGTGTAATCGGTACGCACTCATCGTCGTGGGTGATCCAGGAAAGGAAAGCCATGTTTGTACTGGTGGACAACGGCCGCGTCAGCGTCCGCGATGTGGATAACCTGAAGGCTTTTCACGTCGAGGTGACTGCCGACATCTCCGATTCCGAACTGGACGAGCTCTTGCACGCTCGAGATTACGGATACGTCAGCGGTGGTAATGCCTTCATCTCGGTGGCCCGTGTTCGCGAGAGCACCACCGACGTCGAAGGTGTTGCCGCGATGGTCGACTACGCGCAGAGCAAGGGCTGGGTCGACGAGGACGGTGAAGCACTGCAGGCGCACGTCGTTCGCCAGAAGTAACGGGAACGGCTCAGACCATGTCGTTCTTCTGCAGCCATCGCAGGGTCGGCCAACCGCAGAACACCGGAAGCCAGCAGGTCAGGACTCGGTAGAGCAGGACTGACGGGACCGCGATGCTTGCCGGCAGTCCGAACGCGGACAGACCGCCGATGAGGGCGGCCTCGACGGCTCCGACGCCACCCGGTGTCGGAGCCGCCGAGGCGAGCGTCCCACCGATCATCGTCACGATGGTGACGGTGATGAACGTCGTTCCGCCGCCGAATGCCTCGACGCTCGCCCACAGAGCCAGGGCGGCACCCAGAGTTGTTGCGGCGCTGCCGCCCACGATGATGAGGAAACGCGTGGGGTTTCGCGCGAGTTGGCTCAGTTCACCCAGCACTTCGGTGATCTGAGGACGCAGATCGTCGCGCAGCCACCCACGGAGTTTCGGGATGAACATGAATGCACCGAGAACTCCGAGCGCGACGCCGCCCGCCAGATACAGAACCGTGGATCCCGGGATGAAGTGTGAAAGGTTCGTATCGCGTCCGGCGACGATCGAGAAGAAGATCAGCAAGCCGACGTGGGTGACCACCTGAACCGTCTGTTGCAACGCGACTGCGGCCGTTGCACGGACGGTACCGAGCCCGCCCTTCTGCAGGAACCGCACACTCAACGCGAGTCCGCCGACTCCGGCCGGTGTTGTGGTCGCCGCAAAGGTGTTGGCCACCTGCATGATCAGGAGGTTGCGGTAACTGACCATCGACGACGCACAGGCCCACAGGGCCGCTGCCGCGCCGACGTATGTCAGTGCGGAGACGCCGAGGCCGAGCAGCGCCCACCACCAGTTGGCCGTCTTCAGTTCGGTGATGAACGCGGGGACCTGGCTGATGAAGGGGTAGGCGACGTAGACCAGACCGATAAGCAGAACGAGCTGGATCAGTTGGTTGCGACTGAACCGGGTGACCTGTGCGGGAGCGACCTTTTCGATCCCGTTCTTGGCACCGACCTCGTCCCGGATCTCGGTCATCAGTTTCGCGGAATCCGTGACGGTCCGCCGAATGCGGTTGGGCAATGCAGCGGTGGTCAATCGGCCGGAGGCGGCGAGAATCGTGTCTGCGCCTTGCGCTCGAATCGCGGCGTCCACCGCTGCATCGACCCCGAACAGTGATGCGGTGGCGAAGAGAAGTTGTGCGTTGTCGGACTGCATCTGAACTTCGGTGGCGCCGAATTCGGAGTACGCGTACCCGCCGAAGAGGATGGTTCCGCCTTCGACACGAATCTCCGAAGCGCGCAGGTCGCCGTGCGCCATCTGGTGCACGTGAGCGGTGTGCAGTGTTTGCCACAGCGCGTCGATCAGTTTGGTGGATTCTTCCTCGCCCGCTTGGTTCTCGACGGCGACGGCAAGGGGGATGCCGCGAGGACTCGGGCGCGCGTACATCTCCCACCCGCGGTCGAGTACCGAGATGGCGACGGCCTTGGAGCTGGCCAAACCGATGTCGGCGAAAGCGATACCCATGAGCGCTCGGTGTTCGACGGCGCGACGAAGCGATCCGTAGGGCGGCGGAGTTTCACGGTTCCGGAACGAGATCCAGCGGAACGTCTGTCGAATTGCTCCGCTGCTTCGCTGATTCTGTCCGTACAACTCGACGACGAGTTCGTCGAAAGGTTCGTCGTCCGGTGCCTTGTCGATGGCGGCGGACATGACAAGAGGCCCGATTCCCGAGGGACTCACGACGCGGAAAGCGGTGACGCGGTAACCGCGCCGCGCGAGTACGCGTACTGCCGAGTCCAACGGCACTTCGAGGGCAGGGGTGCCGACGGCGAGAACGATCACCGCGCCGATCAGATATCCGACGGCGAGACCCAGCATCGATCGTGCGGGAACGATCGAGCTGACGATCAGATGAATAGGAGCGAAGAGCAGAAGCAGCGTCCACCAGGCTCGTCGCCACTTCTTCGGAAGCCACGGGCCCGAGACGGTGAGCACCGCCGCGAGCATTGCGATCCATCGCGGATCGTCGAGGAATTGAGACAGGAAGGTGGCGTCGAGTCGGTCAGGCACGTCGAGGTGCCATTTCGGTGCGGCCAGTCCTGTTCCGGTGAAGGACAGCGCGACACCGGCGCACAGACCGGCAGCGGCGTATCCGGCCAGCAACTTCCACCGGCGCCCGACGATCAGGCCGATCAGGATGGCGAACGGTAGCGCCAGAATTGCGATGCCGTAGAGCAGGTACACGGTGTCGGACAGGCTCGGTGACAGAACTCCGACGATGTTGGACACCGACGTTTCGAGGGCGTCCCACTGGCTTCGCGTGATCAGAGATCCCGCGATCACGCCGCCGAGCAGCACAGCAGCGATCGCAACCCGCATGATGTCGCTCGTACGGCGGTGCAGTGGTGGCAGGAGGCTTCCCGTTACCGGGATCTCCCGTCCGTCTACTCGCATCTCGCCAGAACTCTCTTCTCTCGGGGTTACCGACCGTCTCAGTTACCTCGATCAAGGTACCGCGTGAGGGTTCGGCGACTGGGAAGCCGGACCTGTCGTTACCTCCTCGATGCCAAGCAACATTCTCTTCGGACCCGCGGGAGCGGGCTTCGGCGCGTAAAATTCACTTTCCGGACGTTCGTTCATTTCGACGACAGGGAGTGCGTATTCATGAGCCCCGACGCCAGCGGTGTGGACGGTCGGGTTCCTGACCTGCCGACCCCGTCGACCAGAATTTCCGTCACCGAGGACTACGCAGCCGAGATCGACGAGCTCTCGAGCCTCAAGCACAAGCTCGGCGGGCTGGAGCCTTCAGAGTTCTCGGATGCCTGGAAGCAGGGTTACCCCTACGAGAAGAAGATGTCGCGCCGCGAGTACGAGCGGAAGAAGCGGCGTCTGCAGATCGAGCTGCTCAAGCTGCAGTTGTGGGTCAAAGAAACCGGTCAGAAAGTGCTCATCATCTTCGAAGGTCGCGATGCTGCCGGTAAGGGCGGGTCGATCAAGAGATTCACCGAGCATTTCAATCCCCGTGGCGCCCGCGTAGTCGCGCTCGAGAAGCCCACGGACATCGAGCGGACGCAGTGGTATTTCCAACGCTATGTCGCACACCTGCCCAGCGGCGGCGAGATAGTGATGATGGACCGGTCCTGGTACAACCGCGCCGGCGTCGAACGAGTGATGGGTTACTGCACGCCGACGCAATATCTCGAGTTCATGAGAGAGACGCCGGACTTCGAGCGGATGCTCGTCAACTCCGGGATTCATCTGCACAAGCTGTGGTTCTCGGTCAGCCGCGAAGAGCAGTTGGCGCGGTTCGCGGCCCGCCGAACGGACCCGGTGCGTCAGTGGAAGCTCTCACCGACCGATCTGGCGTCGCTCGACAAGTGGGACGACTACACCCAGGCCAAGGAAGCGATGTTCTTCTACACCGATACCGGAGACGCGCCCTGGACGGTGATCAAGAGCAACGACAAGAAGCGCGCTCGCCTCGAGGCGATGCGTCACGTGCTCGCCAGCTTCGACTATCCCAACAAGGACCACCGGGCTGTCGGTACTCCGGATCCCTTGATCGTCGGGCCGGCGTCGGCCGTGTTCGAAGAGGGCGAGCACGTGAACGTGGAGTTGCCTCAGCTCTAGCTGAAGTTCTCACTCAGATCGAACTGGCCTCTGCCCACAGATTGATGCCGCTGTCCTTGGCGTGCTGATCGATGGAGGCCAGTTCGTCTGTACTGAATTCGAGATTGTCGAGCGCGCCGACATTGGCTTCGAGTTGCGCGACACTGGACGCACCGATCAGTACCGAGGTGACCCGCGAATCGCGAAGTGCCCAGCTCAGTGCCAGCTGGGCCAGCGACTGGCCGCGAGCTGACGCTATGTCGTCGAGCGCGCGAATGTGGGTGAGGGCGTCGTCGGTCAGCCACGACGGATCCAGTGACTTACCTTGAGCTGCACGGGAATCCTCGGGGACACCGTTCAGATAGCGATCGGTGAGCATGCCTTGAGCGAGTGGTGAGAACGCGATCACGCCCACTCCGAGATCGTCGACAGCCGATAGCAGGTCCTGCTCGATCCAGCGATTCAGCATCGAATAGCTCGGCTGGTGGATCAAGAGCGGAACCCCCGCAGCGGTGAGCAGTGCGGCGATTTCGCGGGTGCGCTCCGGCGAGTACGAACTGATACCCGCGTACAGGGCCTTGCCCTGCTGGACAGCGCTGATCAGGGCGCCTGCGGTCTCGTCGATCGGAGTTTCGGCGTCAGGGCGATGGCTGTAGAAGATGTCGACGTAGTCGACGCCGAGTCGGCCGAGCGACTGATCGAGGGACGACAACAAGTACTTGCGGGAACCGCCGAATCCGTAGGGGCCGGGCCACATGTCCCAGCCGGCTTTGGACGAGATGACCAATTCCTCGCGGTACGAAGAGAAATCCTCACGCAGGATCCTGCCGAAGTTCGTCTCGGCGCTTCCGTACGGGGGCCCGTAGTTGTTGGCCAGATCGAAGTGGGTGATTCCGAGATCGAATGCCCGCCGAAGTACTGCGCGCTGGTTCTCGATCGGTACGTCGTCGCCGAAGTTGTGCCAGAGGCCCAGCGAGATGGCTGGGAGTTTGAGACCGCTCCGACCGGTTCGGCGGTACGGCATGGCTTCGTAACGGTCCTGCGCGGCGACGTACTGATCGGACATGGTGCCTGCCTTCACATCGTTGTGTTTGCGGTTGAGCGTTCACTCCCGACCATTATCGCCGATGGCGCTCGGGTGTGCTGGTCGCTGGGAGGTGTCTCAGTCAAAATGCTTGCGGTTTAAAGCAATTCGATCGATCTTTTGGACCGATGTTCAGGTTCGAGTCACAGTGCCGGGCGGCGGTGACGTCGACCACGTCCAGGCTCGCATCTAAGGGGACGGTAAGGAATCGCGGTTACCATGGTCACAGTCGATCGGCGATACCGATCGCCGATTCGCTTCGAACATGTTGCCCAGCAGCCGGATCCGGGGTCCGGCGAGGAGATCTATGTCGACGCAGTCCGTAGTGCACGCACAATCATCCGCAGACGAGAGCGTCCTGGGGGATTCGTCTCCGCCGGGTGGTGGAAGCCGGCGGTATCTCGAGCAACTGATCAGATACGACGTGCCGGCGTCGTTGGTCGTCTTCCTGGTGGCACTTCCCCTGTCCTTGGGAATTGCGATCGCCTCCGGGGCGCCGATCATGGCAGGTCTGATCGCCGCGATCGTCGGCGGAGTGGTGGCCGGAGCGGTGGGAGGTTCTCCGCTGCAAGTCAGTGGTCCCGCAGCCGGTCTGACCGTGGTGGTCGCCGAACTGATCGGCAAGTTCGGGTGGAAGGTCACCTGTTTGATCACCGTCGGCGCCGGTCTTCTGCAGATCGTGTTCGGGCTCAGTCGAATTGCCCGTGCAGCACTGGCTATTGCGCCGGTGGTCGTGCATGCGATGCTCGCGGGAATCGGCATCACCATTGCGCTGCAACAGGTTCACGTGTTGTTGGGTGGAAGCTCGGCCAGCTCGGCGCTGGACAATCTACGGCAGTTGCCCGCTCAGATCGGTGCCTTGCACGTCGAGGACTTGATGATCGGACTCGTCGTCATCGCCACTCTTCTCGGGTGGCGCTATCTCCCCGCGGGCGTCCGAAAAGTTCCGGCCGCGTTGGTCGGCATCGTATTGGCAACTCTCGCTTCGCTCGTGCTGCCGATCGGCGTCGAGCGTATTGCACTCGACGGGTCCCTGCTGGACTCGATCGGACTGCCTGCGCTGCCGGACAGACAGTGGCTCGGCGTCGCAACCGGCATCCTGACCATCGCCCTGATCGCCAGTGTGGAGAGTCTGCTCTCGGCTGTGGCCGTGGACAAGATGCATTCGGGCCCGCGTTCGAACTTCGACCGCGAGATGCTCGGCCAAGGTACTGCGAACATGGTGTCAGGGGCGATCGGAGGTCTGCCCGTCACGGGTGTGATCGTACGCAGCGCCACCAACGTCGAAGCCGGTGCGAGGTCACGAGCGTCGTCGATCATGCACGGCCTGTGGATCCTGCTGTTCTCGGCTGCGCTGGCCGGGTTGGTGCAGCAGATTCCGAAGTCTGCGCTGGCCGGACTGTTGATCGTCATCGGTATTCAACTGGTCAAGCTGGCGCACATTCGGTTGGCGCGACGGACCGGTGATCTATGGGTGTACGGCATCACGGTTGTCGGCGTCGTGTTCTTGAATCTGCTCGAGGGTGTGCTGATCGGATTGGCGCTGGCCATCGCCCTCCTGGTGTGGCGAGTCATCCGTGCAACTGTCACCGCAGAAGAATTGGGTGACAACGATTCCGGGAAGTGGCGCGTCCTGGTCGAGGGCTCGTGCACCTTCCTGGTGCTGCCCAAGCTCACGTCGGTGCTCGCCGGAATCCCACCACGGTCCGACGTCACAGTCGAGTTGTCCGTCGACTTCCTCGACCATGCCGTCTTCGACGTCATCGAAGAGTGGGCGAGGCAGTACGAGTTGGCAGGTGGTTCGGTGATCATCGACGAAGTCGGCTCGGTGAGTATGGAGAGCGCGACCACCGGTCCGCCGAAGCGCGGCGCCGCAGTCACCGACCTGCGCGGATTGCTCGCTCCTTGGGGTAGTTGGCAACCACAGGCTTCGGGAAGGAATCTGAGCAGCCCGCCAGCCTTGCGGCCCATTCTGGACGGGGTGTCCAACTATCATCGCCATCGCGCCGAAGCGATACGGCCGCACATGGATCAGTTGCGCGACGGCCAGAATCCGGACTCCCTTTTCCTTACCTGCGCAGACTCGCGAGTGGTGCCGAACATCATCACGAGCAGTGGCCCAGGCGACCTGTTCACGGTGCGCAACGTCGGAAACCTGGTTCCTGCCGGCGGCCGCGATACGTCGGTGGAAGCGGCACTGGCCTTCGGGATCGACGAGTTGGGTGTCAGTTCGGTGATCGTGTGCGGACATTCGGGCTGCGGCGCGATGCAGGCACTCCTGACGAACAGTTCGTCGGAATCGGGAGTTGTCGGTGAATGGCTGAGGCATGCGGAGACGAGCTTGCAGGCATATACGAGTGGCCATCCGGTGGCGCGTGCTGCGGCCGAGGCGGGTTTCTCGGAGGTCGATCAGCTCGGAATGGTCAACGTTGCAGTCCAATTGCAGACTCTCGAACGCCATCCTCTGGTCGGTCAGGCCCGTGTGGATGGTCGCCTGCGTATCGCCGGACTGTTCTTCGACATCGGCTCGGCTCGGGTCATCGAAGTGACAGCGTCAGGGATCGGCGAGTTGATCGAGACCTGAAGGGGCTATTCGGGTCCGGGGTGATCCCTGAGTTCGACCAGCAGGCGAGCCCCGCCGAGCGGACTGTCGTGAAATGTCGTCCGCCCGCCGTGCAGGGCCGCCTGCTGCGCCACCAGTGCCAGGCCCAAACCGGAACCCGTCTTGCCTGCCGTCGATCCGCGAGTGAAGCGCTCGAAGACGCTCGAGCGTTCCTCGGCCGGTATTCCGCAACCGTTGTCGTCGATGGTGATCGTGACGGTGTCCGGTGAATCGACCGGGCGCGCGAGAGTGATGCGCACCGTGCTCGCGCCGCCGTGGCGGACTGCGTTGGTGATCGCGTTGTCGAGGATCAACCGGATTCCGCCAGGAAGTGCCCGGATGCAATAGGGGAGTGGGGAATCCACCGTGACGACGCTGACGTCGAGCCCAGGATGATGTCGGCGTGCGTCGTCGGCAGCGATGTCGCAGACCTCGGTCAGATCCGTGTCTTTGAAATCCTCGGCCGTCGAGAGTTCACCCTTTGCAAGGCGCTCGAGGTCTCGCAGAGTTGATTCGACACGGCCCTGTGCGCGGGCGAGATCGGTGAGGATCTCACGTCGCTGCTCGTGGTCGAGGTCGTGAATGGACAACACTTCGATGTCGGTTCGCATCGCCGTCAACGGAGTTCGGAGTTCGTGAGCCGAAGCGGAAGCAAAGTCCCGAGCGGCAGCAAGGGCCGAGTTGGTCGCGGCCTGTGCCCGGGCGACGTCGCTGAGCATCGACTCTGCTGCTGCGGCAAGCTCGTCCGCTTCACGGATGCCGGAAACCTCGGTGGCGAGATCGGGATCTCGCCGGGCGATCCGACGGGTCAATTCCACGAGAGGGCGCACCGCCGGGCCACCGAACAACCATCCCAACGCAGCTGCGGCCGCCACGGCCCCGACGCCGAAGAACGCAACCTGACGCTGTTGATCGACCGTGATGTCCCGCGCTTCGGCGTAGGGAACCGCCAGCGAGACAAGGGCGTTGATCCCGTCGGCCTCGGCGGTATATGCCCGGTACTTCGTACCGTCCACGTCGACGGTCGCCGAACCGACCGGCAGTTCGGGCAGTCGCGTCGGGGTACTGGATTTGACGGTTCCGTCGGTGTCGGAGCGGATGGTCACGGAAAATGCGCCGCCGTCTCCGAACGCGCCGAGAAAAGGTCCCGCTGTTGCTGCATTGGCCACGATGACCGTCGATGCCGTCTCGAGTCGACGGTCCAACTGAGCCAAGTTGTTTCGTGCGATGGCCAGTGCAACGACCACACCGAGTGCGATGACGATGAACGTCGCCCCCAGTGCCGCGGCCGCGGCAACGCGAGTTCGTAGTGAGAAGCGGCGACGCTTCACGGGTTCTCCCGAAGCACGAACCCGACGCCGCGAACGGTGTGCAGCAGACGAGGTGAACCGCCGGATTCGAACTTTCGACGCAGATAGCCGATGAAGACGTCCACGACGTTCGTGTCGGCGACGAAGTCGTAGCCCCAGACCAGTTCGAGGAGACGTTCGCGGGTGAGCACGATGCCGGAATTGTGTGCGAGCACTTCGAGTAGCTCGAATTCGCGCTTGGTGAGCGGTACTTCCTTGCCGTCGACACGAACTCGGCGGCCGGAAAGATCGATGTCGAGGTTTCCGACGCGCAGGGTGTTCGTACCTTCCGCGTGATCGCCGGCCGGAGTGTTGCTGCGCCGGAGCATCGCGCGGATCCGGGCAACCAGTTCGGCGAGGACGAACGGTTTGACCATGTAGTCGTCTGCACCGGATTCGAGTCCGGCGATGCGATCGTCGACCGAGTTGCGTGCGCTGAGCACGCAGATCGGGATTTCGTTGCCGGCGGCACGAAGCGCCGTCACCACTCCGGTGCCGTCGAGAACCGGCATGTTGATGTCGAGGACCACCGCGTCCGGTCGCTTGTCGGAGATCACTCGGAGCGCGTCGGCTCCGTCCACCGCCGTCAGTACGGTGAATCCCGAGAGCCGCAATCCGCGTTCGAGTGAGGTCAGGACGTCTGCGTCGTCGTCGACTACGAGGATTTTCGGTATCTCGGTCACAGCCCCATTGTGCCTTGCCTGGTACGTCGGGTTTCGCCGATCAGACCGGCAAGTCGGTACCGTCCGGACGCAGACCGGCCATGAACACCGCGACCAACCGCGGGACCAGGTTCGGCATGGCCTCGTCCGACAATTCGATTTGCGGGCGCGTCAGTTTGGCCAGAGCCATGACAAATTCGAGGGGTTGCAGATCGGGGCGGACCAGCCCGGCGCTCTGAGCGGCGCCGATCGTCGCGGTCATCTTCGCTTTCGTCACCTCGCGCACGGCCAGAACTTCAGGCGCCAACTCGGTGAAACTACGTTCCACCAGCGCGGGAATGAGTGCGCCCAGGCGCAGTTCCACGAGTCGGGCCACCAGCGTGTGCCACGCACTCGTCGGATCGGTGGGCATCGCAGTGAGTGCGACGTCGGCAGCCTCGCGGACATCGGTCAGTGTTGCGACGGCGACGGCGGTCACGAGGTCCTCGCGGGTCGGAAAGTTCCGATAGAGCGTGGCGATGCCCACTTTCGCGAGTTCCGCGACCGCGTCGAGGGGCGCGTCGTGCCCACGCTCGGTGAACACCGCGCGTGCGGCGTCGACTATTGCGTTCCTGCGTTCACGTGCATCGGCTCGCACATTCACCTCCGGTATTGACAGTTCATCATAACCGGAGGAATATCTTCCACAAATAGTGGAGGAAAACCTTCCACTTAGGGAGGTGGGTTATGAACGTCGAAGCGCAGGACCGGAAGAAGTTGGTGGCTGTGGTGTTGGGCTTGTCCGCTGTGATCGGGTTGATGCTGCTCGCCTTCGTGTTGCCCTCGATCAACAGTGGCCCGCACGAACTGAAGTTGGGCATCACCGGTCCGGTTCAGGCCACTACCCAGATCAGTGCCTCGCTCGAGGCGAGTAAACCGGGCGCCTTCGATACTCGAGACTTCGCCGACGCGGATGCCCTACGTGATGCGATTCGGAATCGCGACGTGGTCGGCGGAATCGCCGTTGATGCCACCGGCCCTCACGTGTTGATCGCGACCGCCGGCGGAACCCCGATCGCTCAAACCTTGACCGGTGTGGCCAGTGGGCTCGCGGAGAGTTCAGGGGCGAAGGTGCCCGTCGAAGACGTTGTGCCGCTGACGGCGGACGACCCGACCGGTGCGGGACTCACGGCATTGGCATTGCCTCTGGTGTTCGGTGGAATCATGCCTGCTGTTGTTCTCGTGCAACTGTTTCCGCGCAGCATCGTCAAGCGAGTGCTCGGTGCAGGCGGCGTCGCGGTTGTCGCGGGTTTTGCACTGACTGCCATTCTGCAGTTCGGCACCAACAGTCTCGACGGAAACTACCTGCTCACCGCGCTCGCGCTCACCCTGGGCATGTCGGCCATCTCACTTCCCATTCTGGGGCTCGAATCCCTGCTCGGGATGAAGGGATTCGCGTTGGGAGCGGTCACGATGATGTTCATCGGAAACCCGCTCTCGGGGATGGCGACAACTGCGGCGTGGTTGCCTGCAGGTTGGGGTGCGTTGGGGCAGTTGCTCCCACCTGGCGCCGCAGGGGCATCCGTCCGTTCGACGGCGTTCTTCGACGGCCATGGCGCCGCCACGCCACTTCTGGTGTTGGCGTGCTGGATTGCGGTCGGGATCGCGCTGTGTGTCGCCGCCGGCCGGAAGAAGGCGTCGACTCCCGTGGTCGAACCCGAGGCTGCGCTGGTCTAGCCGGCGTGGTTTGCGTACGGGGTCAGGTCGGGAATCGGCCAGGCCCCGTCAACGCGTTCCACGGCCAGTTCGGCGACCACTGTTTCCTCGTCCATCGGTAGTGGTCGGAGGATTCGGGCCTTTCCTGCCTCCCATTCGACGTCGATGCCTGCGGCGGTCAGAGCGTCCTCGTCGATGACGGCGACGATCAGCGGCAAGGTGAGGTCGCCGAACACCAGATCGAGCACCGAAGGGAGTGCGTCGGGCTTGGTTGCGCGAATGAATCCAGCCTCGTCGTAACTGATTCCGCGCGTCGAGACCTCGTACTCACCGAAACGCTTGCACGCTTCCCAGTCGTCGGCGATGGCGACGTGGACGAGTCGTTGTCCGGTCATGCAGTGCTCCTGTAGTGTTCGAAATAATGAAACGTCAACGTAGCATTAATTTGCCGGCACGGTAACAGGGGACTTGATGGAGCAACCGCGCAGACGTGGGAGAACCAGCGACGCCGAGCGAGCTGATCGACGCAACGAGATTCTCGACGTCGCGGTCGACTCGTTTCGGGAAGTCGGGTTCGCGCGAACGACCATCGACGCCATTGCCACGGCGGCAGGCGTCGCCAAGCGCACCGTGTACAGCTATTTCGGCGACAAATCCGCGGTCTTCGCTGCTGCTGTTGCGCGTCAGCACGCGTATGTCGAGAACGCCGGTGGCGACCAGTCGGACCTGCTCGCCGCCGCAGTGGACATCGTGATCGCCCTGCACAGCGACAACTCGATTGCGCTGCACCGCATGATGATCGGCGAGGCTCTACAGTTCCCTGAACTGGCCGCCGCGTTCTACGAATCCGGCCCGGCGAAGTCGATTGCCTTTCTGGAGAAGATATTGCTCGATCGGCACGGCCGGAAGGCTGCGCTGTGCGCGGATCAGTTGTACACATTGCTGCTCGGGGAGGAGCACCGACGGCGACTGCTCGGGCTCGCCTGCGCTCCGACACCCGAAAGAGCTGCGCAACTTGCGGCTCGTGCGGTGGGGTGCGTTCTGGGATCTGATCGGTAGGCTCGACGGGGTGAGCAACTCTGTGGTCTGGTTTCGACGCGATCTGAGGGTAGGTGACCTTCCCACGCTGAGTGCAGCGTCGGATGGCGGCGGACAGACGTTGGGTTTGTTCGTTCTCGACGACAAACTGCTCGGACCGGCAGGCTCACCGCGGCAGGATCAACTATTCGCGAACTTGACGGCGCTCGATCACCAACTCGACGGAAACCTGATGGTTGTTCGAGGTGATCCGGCAGACGTGGTACCTCGCGTGGCGAAATCCGTTGGCGCCGAAGAAGTTCACATCAGTGCTGACTACGGACCCTACGGCCGACGGCGAGACGCGGCGGTGGCCGAGAAGGTGGAGTTGATCGCCACGGGATCTCCGTATGCCGTAGCGCCCGGGCGTGTCACCAAGGCCGACGGTGATCCGTACAAGGTGTTCACGCCGTACTTCCGTCAGTGGATGGAACACGGATGGCGAGGCCCCGCGTCGACCGACGCGCAGACCGTCCGTTGGTTCGATCCGAGCGACAAGGACGGTGGCCCGCGCCGAGTGAGTATCCCCGCGCCATCCGCAACCGTGTGCGATTTCGTCGGTGAGGCCGGTGCCCTCGAGCAGTGGAAAGAATACTGCGAGAACGATCTTGACCGGTACGACGACGAACGAAATCGACCCGACCTCGACACCACGAGCCGGATGTCGATTCCGCTCAAGTACGGCACGATCCATCCGCGAACGATGTTGGCAGATCTCTCCCAGCGGCTCGGCGACGGTGCGCAGGCTTACCGTCGCCAACTGGCTTGGCGAGACTTCTACGCAGACATCCTGTTTCAACGACCGGACAGCGCCCGGAAAAACTATGACGACAAGTTCGACCGCATACGTCACGATGGCGGAGCCGACGCAGACTCCGCTTTCAAAGCCTGGTGTGAGGGCAAGACCGGCTTCCCGATCGTCGATGCCGGCATGCGGCAACTCGCAGCCGAGAACTGGATGCACAATCGGGTGCGAATGATCGTCGCGTCTTTCCTGGTGAAGGACCTGCACATTCCGTGGTGGCGCGGCGCACGGTTCTTCATGTCGCAACTGGTGGACGGTGACTTGGCCTCCAATCAGCACGGATGGCAGTGGACTGCCGGGTCTGGCACGGACGCTTCGCCGTTCTTCCGCGTCTTCAACCCGATCACGCAGGGGGAGAAGTTCGATCCCGACGGCACATACGTCCGCCGGTGGGTTCCCGAACTCCGCGATGTTCCCGGGAAAGCGGTCCACTCGCTGAAGGCGATGCGCCCGGTCGACTACCCGGATCCGATCGTCGACCATGCGCAAGAGCGTGAGGAAGCCCTCCGTAGATACGGCGAGATCAAGGGTTGAGTGCTCAGTGATCTGCGGGCGCTACGCGGAGGCGGTTCCCGTCCAGATCTGAAATGACGAATGTCAGACCGAAGACATCTTCATTCGGCTCCTCGACGACCTCGACGCCCTTGGCTACCCACTCGTCGTGGATCGCGCGTATTTCGCTGCTCCCGCCGTCGACCAAGATGCCGACTTCGAAATTGCGCGGTGTCGCGGGATCGAGGTCGCGGGACTTGCCGCTCCACAGTGCAAGGACCACACCGCCGCCGAGGTCGAAGGTCATGTACCGAGGGCTGAGGACCTCAGGCTTCGCGTCGAACAATTCGCCGTAGAACGCTGCTGCGGAGGCGGCATCGCTGACGTAGATCAGAAACTGGTTGGGTAGTCGCACTGTGGTTTTCCCTCTCCCGTTGATTTTCGGGCCACCGGCAGCGGGGCGTGTGCCTGGTCGTGCGGGGCTGCGTTCAACAATCCCCGCGCGCCGGACGAATGTCCAAGAACAAGTGCGTCTGAGAGGCAGACGGATTTCTTATGACGACGCACCTTCGTTGCAGTCACACCGCACCTTCGCTGCAGTCACACCGCACCGAGGTGGTACCCGACGCTCAGGTTCGGGTAGAAGCCGTCGATGTAGCTCGAGATGAAGTAGCGATCAGCGTCCGTGGTTCGAGTTCCGTCGGTGTCGAACTGCGGATAGTCGTTGGCCATGAAGACGGCTTGTCCGCCGCCGGGAGTGGAATAGACGACGTCGACCGTCAGGCCTCGCGGATCCTCGTTGTACGCGGTGACGATCTCGGTCTCGTGGGGTGCGAGCGACTGGCGTGGGCTCTGCATCCACTGTCCGTAGGGATTGTCGGCACCTTCGAGACGAATCGTCTGTTCGGTGTCGTTGCTGATCGTCATCGTGATGGTGTTGCCCGTTGTGGGAAGAGTTCCGGCACTGGCGATTCCGCTCAATCCCAAGGTGAGGGCGCCGGCGGCCAGAGCTGTGATTGCGGCAACTACGTAGCGGGGGTTCGTCATCGTCGGTGTCCTTGTCCGGGTGGGCGTTCGGTTGTCTGTCTCGAAGACAACTATGTCGGAGCAGATCGATGCCGTCTGTCCACTCTCCGGACCCTGTGCAGGACGAACGGTGTGTCCACCGATCGGGGGACACCTACTCCGGCACGGAGGTAGTCGTACCCTTCCGCTCGCCGGTGACCAGCAATCCGATCAGCGCGGCGGCCGCGAGCACCATGACGAGTGCGCCGTAGCCACGCGTCGTATCCACCAGTCCGACCTTGCCGACCAGGTAGCCGGCCAGCAGTGCCGGAAGGCTGTTGGCCAAGTATGCGATGACGTAAACGGTGGACAACAATCCTGCGCGTTCGTGGTTGGCGGCTAGTGGCATGACGGTGAGGATGGTTCCCTGGAATCCCGCTCCGAAGCCGATACCGGCAATTGCCGTGCCGGCCAGAATGAAGACTGCAGAGGATATTTCAGCCCCGACGAGTGTGACGGCCACCCCGAGTACCAAGGCTGTGGTTCCGATCAGCATCACGGTTCGGCCACCGAGTTTACGGAAGGTGAGCACCGCTGCGGCGCCGAATCCCGTCAGTGTTGCGACCATGACGGCGCCGATGAGCGAGCTGTGAACCTCAAGTGCGTTGCGCGCCAATGCAGGTCCGAGTGAGAGGTAGAACCCGCCCAGTGCCCACACCGCGATCAGGCACGGCGCGGTCAGGGCAATCATCGTGCGCGCCTGACGAGGAACGGCCAGTGTGGGGCGCAGGGACTGCCAGGCTCCGGGCCGACCACCCGAAGTCTCGGGAGTTGCCCATATTCCGAAGATCTCGAGAATGACAAGCACGAGAAGGACCAGGTAGACAGTGCTGGTTGGCCTGGGCAGGTGCTCGCTGATGAGACTCGAACCCACGGCTCCGACGGCAAGCCCCACAGTCGGGGCAACGCTGTTGATGATCGATCCGCGGCCCGGAGTGCGTTCGAGGTCGATCAACGCAGAACCCAAAGCACTGATTGCAGCGCCGGTGGCAACACCCTGCACGACGCGGGCGATCAGCAGAACGGTCAAACCGTCGGCCGAGGCGAACAGGGCGAGCGAGACCGCCTCCAAGGCGAGCGCTCCGAGCAGGACCGGGCGCCTGCCGATGTGATCGGACAAGGATCCGGCGGTCAAGAGCGTGGCGAGTAATGCGAGAGCGTAGATGCCGAACACGAGCGTCGACGCGAGCGAGGAGAATCCCCACAACTGTTGATAGTGCTCGTACAGCGGCGTCGGGGTCGCGGAGGCACCCAGGAACGTGGCGATGATGACGGCGATGAGAGTGAAAGCGACGCCTCGCCCCAAGCGTGGGCGCGAAGTGCTCTCGGTCGGTGGTGAAACGGTCGTTGTCATTGTCGTAGGCGCTTCCCGTGCGGGTGGTGAAGACTTCAAACGCAAATACTTTGCGTTTGGGACGCTACGCCTGGCCGTAGCCTAATGCAACATCTTTGCGTTAGTATTGGTTTTATGAGTCCGTCCGCAGGTCCGCGCCCCGGTGGCCGCAGTGCGCGTATCCAACAGGCAGTGCATGCGTCGGCGCGCAAGTTGTTGGAACAGCGTGATCGAGCAGAGATCACGGTGCCGATGATCGCGACCGATGCGGGTGTGACCCCGTCGACCATCTATCGGCGGTGGGGAGACATCAACGAAGTTTTTGCCGACGTCTCGATCGAGAGATTGCGCCCGGACGCGGACCCGCGTGAAACGGGTTCGCTCCGAGGGGATCTGACGGTTTGGGCGCAAGAGTATCTCGAGGAGATGTCTGCGCCTGTCGGTCGCGCGTCGCTGCGAGATGTGTTGATGAGCGACGATCAGACGCATGCACCGGACGGTACGAAGAAGTTCAAGTGTGCCTTCTTCTGTCGGACGCAGATCGACGTGATCCTCGCGCGTTGGCCGGAAGCGGCCGGCGTGGATGGTGATTCGGTAGTGGACCACGTGGTGGCGCCGATCGTCTACCGAATTCTGTTCGACCTCGAACCGGTCGCGCCGCAGCGCGTTGCGGAATTGGTGGATCAGACACTTGCTCTCGCGGCGCGGGTCGTTGCCGAAGGTTGATCGCTGCGTAGGCGGGCGTGGACGTGCATGTCGTGCCAGCCGTCGGCATGCCTGGCGGAGCCTCGTCGAACACCTTCTTCGCTGAACCCTGCTTTGGTCGCGACCCGGCACGATCGTGGGTTGTGGATCGAGTGTTCGAGTTCCAGGCGGTGAAACCCGGCATCGCGGAACGCCCAATCGGACAGTGTGGTTACAGCCTGGGTGCAGAGTCCGCGGCCGCGCGCCGCTGGAGTCATCCAATATGCGAGCTCAGCAGTGCCGTCCCATAAATTCACCCCCTTTGCCGCGATTCGGCCGAGGAGTTCATTCGTCTCGGGGGCGGCAATCGCCCAATGGCATTCGGATTCGCTTGCCCACCCGTCTCGCCACTGGGTGAGCCAATTCCGTGCTTCGTCGATCGAGTCGGCGCGGCGGACGTGCCAACGCTGAATCGACGGATCCCGAAAGGCTTCCACGACAGCCGGGGCGTCGTCGTAGGTCCACGGCCGGAGAATCGCCGAAGTCCCGACGTGGATCGAGGGTTGGTCCATCCCTCCGAGACAGCCACTGGCGATCGCAGGCGTAGTCAACGTGGGCATGTGAAGCATCATTGCCTACCCGTTCGATTGTGGGTAACGACGCGAGCTACATGTTCCGGCTCTGCCACTCTGCGTTCAGTCGATGCGCAGATTCCAGGGTTGCGATCGCCTCTTCGGTGTCAACTCGCGCGAGGACCAGCGCGCTTACCGTGCAGGAGAGAAGGATTCGAGTGCGATCCTCCAGTGCGGCGTCCGTCTCGTTCGGAAAGGCGGCTTGTAGGCAACTGCGAATCGCAACGGCAAGTTCTTGCCGATACGCGCGAATCACGGCTGCCACCGCATCGTCGTGCGCGCCGAGTCCGGCAGCCGTATTGAGAAGTAGGCAACCGCGCCGAGGTGAGTCGGCGGTCATGGTGCCGATCGCGTGCGCAAGCGAGGAAAGGTAGTCGTCGACGGCGTCTGCCCCGGGATTTGTCGTGAGGCTGCGCAGACGTGGCCGGATGACATGTTCGAGGTACATCTGCACGGCGGCGTCGAACAATCCGCGCTTGTTGGTGAACGAGTTGTAGAGACTTGACCGACTCAGCCCCGTCGCGGATTCGAGGTCTCCGAGGGATGCGCCTTCGTACCCTCGTGCCCAGAACACGTCCAAGGCGGCAGCGACCACGGCTGTTGTGTCGAATTCTTGTGATCTGCCCATCAAAGCCTCGCTCTTTCTGTATCGTTCGGTCCAGTATATATTGGACTGAACGATACAGAATTTACTCGAAGCAACAGGAGCTCACCGATGAACGTCGCCGGCTACATCTTCGCGGGACTTGCCGCAGCAGTGCACGTATACATTTTCGTCCTCGAATCGATCCTCTGGACGGCCCCGAAGACCCGCGCCACGTTCGGCGTGAAGTCCGAGGAAGAGGCGATCACCACGCAGCCGCTCGCCTTCAACCAGGGCTTTTACAACCTTTTCCTGGCGATCGTGTCGGCGGTCGGCATCGTGATTGCGGCGACCGGTTCCGCGTCGGTCGGAATTGCCCTCGTCCTGGCAGGCACAGGATCGATGGTTGCCGCGGGGTTGGTGCTGATTCTCTCGTCTCCCGACAAAGCCCGCGCAGCCGTCGTGCAGATGCTTTTCCCAGCTATTGCCGTAGTTCTGCTGGTAATCCACCTGCTCTGAGCGGGGCCTCTATCCGCCGCCGAGCACCAGTGATTCGATCAGAGCGAAAGCTCCGTTGAGTGCTCCGCAATCGAAGGCCTCGGCCAGGGCGTAACCGATGACGAGTTCGTCTGTGCTCGGAGTGCTCGACCAGACTGCGTCGGTCTGTCTGGGATCGGATTCCTCGTTCTTGGAGAAGTGCCCGATCCGTACACCGTCGCGGGTGAAGGCACTGTTCGCGTCGTCGACTGGAGCGAAGTTCAAACTCACGCCGTCGACGAGTGCCGTGACGGAGTACGAGCGACGGGACAGAAACCCTTTGCCGACAGTGAGTTCGACTTCGTCACCACCGACAGTGAAGAACAAGTCTGCGGCGGCGCGCGTTCCGATGGGAGTGCCTTCGCGGCGCGGGGAATCGACTCGACGCGTCAACAGAGCATGTGAGTTGCCGTTTCGGACGTCGACGACCCCCGTGTCGACGTCGAACGAGATCTCGACTTTTCCGTGAATCGGGTCCGTTGCGGCGTATTTGACCGTCACTGTGCCTACCCCCTGTAAGTGTGAACTCGGGTCCATAATACGTGGTGGGAGCGTTGTCCAGTATGCCCGAATCCAAAAAAATAGTGCGGAATGACGCGCGTTTGCGGCGAAATGCTTCTACTCTGGGTCTTGGGTTTGTTGCGCATCCCACAACGGTTTTTCCCACGCCAGACGAGGAGCGCCTATGAGGTTGTCGACTACTTGTTCTGTTGCTACGAAGGCTTGATCAAGCCGGAATTGCCTCTGCCGGATGGTGCTCGAGACCCATCCGGCAGAGGCAATTCTGCATCAATTCGGGCCCTCAGCCGCCGGCGAATTTTTCCGAGGTACCGAGATCGATCGGCAACGCGATGCCGGTGATCCCGCGCCCGGCCGGCCCTACGAGATAGAACACCGCATCCGCAATCACTTCGGGATCGACCCACGGGTGGGGCAGCAGATTCAGCTTCGACATGATCGGAGCGGTATCGGCAAGGACAGGATTCTCCAAGTCCGGACGGAACGCACGAACCATCGGTTCGTTGTCGATCATCGTCGTTCGCACATTGCCCGGGTGTACGGAGTTGACCCGAATGTCCGCCCAGCCGAGTTCGTTGGCCAGAGACTTCGCCAACCCTCGAACGGCGTGCTTCGACGCGGAATAGTGTGCGATACCCGGCACACCTCGAAGCCCGGCCATCGAGCTGATCAACACGATCGATCCACCTCGATTGCCGTTCATGATGTGCGGAATCGACACCTTGGTCGTCAACCACACGCCCGTGACGTTGATGTCCATCAGCTCGCGGAACTCTTCGGCGCTCAGGTCCCAGGACAACTTTGCCGACGCCGCGATGCCTGCGTTGGCGATCACGATGTCGAGTCGGCCGAGCTCGTCGACTCCGGCGTCGACAGCTGATTTCAGGGCATCGAGGTCGCGAGTGTCCGCTACGGACGCGACGATGCGCCGGCCCTGAGCTTCGACCAGGGCGACGGTCTGGGCGAGGTCGGCCTCGGTGGCCATGTCGTACCCCGCCGTGGCGACCGGCGCGCACAGGTCCACCGCGATGATGTCTGCGCCCTCGGATGCGAGTTTGACGGCGTGCGCACGACCTTGCCCACGCGCCGCTCCGGTGATGAATGCGACTTGACCGTCCAAATTGCCCATCGAACTTCCCCTGCCCGTGTGAATCGCCGAAACTGGAACGTGTTCATACTGCTACGTCCGGAGGCAGACAGACAGGGGAATTCGCTGAATCCTTATCCGCGAAGGAGTTTGGACAACTCGTCCAATACGCTCGCGTCCTCGATGGTCGACGGGACCGTGTACTCCTCGTTGTCGGCGATCTGCCGCATGGTCTTGCGGAGGATCTTGCCGGAACGAGTCTTCGGTAGTGCGGCGACGACGGTGACGTCCCGGAACGTGGCGACGGCACCGATCTGGTCTCGCACCCGCGCGACCAGTTCCTGTCGGAGTGTTTCGGGATCGATGTCGACGCCGGACTTGAGCACGACGTAACCGCTCGGCCGTTGCCCCTTGAGTTCGTCGTGAATGCCGATGACCGCGCATTCGGCGACAGCCGGGTGGCCGGCGACGACGGCCTCCATGCTTCCGGTCGAAAGGCGATGTCCGGCAACGTTGATCACGTCGTCACTTCGTCCGAGCACGAAGACGTAGTTGTCCTCGTCGATGTACCCGGAGTCGCCGGTGAGGTAATACCCTTCGAAAGTCGACAGGTAGGACTTCACGTACCGGTCCTCGTCACGCCACAGTCCGGCGAGTGTTCCGGGAGGAAGCGGCAGGCCGATCACGATGTTGCCCTCGGTGCCCGGACCCACGAGTTCGCCCTTGCCGTCGACGATTTCGACGCGGTATCCGGGGCAGGCGACGGTGGGTGAGCCTGCTTTGATCTCCATCGGTTCGAGGCCGCGCAGGTTCGCGCAGATGGCCCAACCGGTTTCGGTCTGCCACCAGTGATCGACCACCGGGCGATCGAGAATCCGAGTAGCCCACTCGTAGGTGTCGGGATCCAAGCGCTCGCCGGCCGCGAACAGTGTGTCGAGCGACGAGATGTCGTACTTGGCAAGCTCTTTTGCGTCCGGGTCGGCCTTGCGGACCGCGCGGATCGCTGTCGGAGCGGTGAAGAGTGCCGACACGTTGTATTCGGAAATGATGCGCCAGAACGCACCGGCGTCGGGGGTGCCGACGGGCTTGCCTTCGTACATGACCGTCGTGGCTCCGGCGAGCAACGGTCCGTAGACGATGTAGGAGTGGCCGACCACCCAGCCGACGTCGGAGGCGGTCCACCACACCTGTCCTGGGCTGATGTCGTACAGATTCTTCATGGTCCACGTCAGCGCAACGGCATGGCCACCGTTGTCCCGGACGACGCCCTTGGGCTTACCGGTCGTTCCCGAGGTGTAGAGGATGTAGAGCGGATCCGTCGCGGCGACCGACACCGGGTCGGCCGGGGTGGCGTCGGCGATCAGCTCGTCCCAGTCGAACCAGGCTGCGGCACTTGACTTGTAGTCGGAAGCTGCACCGGGAATCTGCTCGCGATTCTTCACGATCACGGTGTGCGCGGGAGTGGCGGACAGTTGCAGAGCCTTCTCGACCATCGGCAGGTACTCGATTGTTCGTCCGGGTTCGAGGCCGCCGGACGCCGTCACGAGCACCACTGGACCGGCGTCGTCGATACGGGTTGCGAGCTCCTTGGCCGCAAAGCCGCCGAACACCACCGAATGCACCGCGCCGATTCGCGCACACGCGAGCATCGCGATCGCAGCCTCGGGGATCATCGGCATGTAGATGATCACGCGGTCGCCCGCCACCACACCCTGATCTTTCAAGACGCCGGCGAAGAGTGAGACCTGCTCGAGCAATTCGGCGTAGGTGTACGTGGCCTTGGTTGGGACCATCGCGGAGTCGAAGATCAGCGCGGTCTGATCGCCGCGGCCGTCGCGCACATGCCGATCGAGTGCATTGAAACTGGTGTTCAGCGAAGCATCCGGGAACCAGCGATAGATCGGTGCGGCCGAATCGTCGAGAGCCCTCGTTGGGGCGACATCCCAGTCGACGGCACGCGCAGCGTCGAGCCAGAACTTCTCCGGCTGATCCATGCTCTCGCGGTATGCGTCGGCATACGTGGTGTGGGACGCCTGCTCGGAAGAGCTCATCGACGTGTGTCCTCTCGTGAACTTCGCTTACCGGTGACCTGAAACACCTTAGGTCACCGTCAGTGTGGTGCGCCTCAGTGGCGGTGCGGGTACCGTCCCTTTGCGCCGGGCGGGCCTGTCCCGTCGGTCAGTGGTGTGTGCGGGTGGGGTGGGATGGGCCAGGGATTGGAAGGGGGATCGACGTGACAGGTGCAGCGCAACGCGCAGGCTTCTGGGGAGTCCTCGCTCAGCGTGACTTCCGACTTCTGTGGACCGGCGACGCAGTCAGCGGAATCGGTAACGGTGTGACGACCGTCGTGCTGCCGTTGATCGCGCTTCGCGAGTTGGAAGCGAGTAACTTCCAGATCGGTGTGCTGGCCTCGGCGGTCTGGTTGCCGTGGTTGATCGTCGGACTACCTGCCGGTGCCTGGATCGACCGGCTGCGCCGCCGTCCGATCATGATGATCGCGAACGCTGCGTGCGCGGTGCTCTTCGCGAGCGTCGCGATTGCGGGCCTCATGGGGGCGGTGACGTACGGCCACCTGCTTCTGGTTGCGCTGCTCACCGGTACCGCCACCGTCTTCTTCCAGGCGGCCTACCACGCGTATATCCCCACGGTGCTCGCCGAAGCGGATCTTGTCGAAGGCAACTCGAAGATCCAGGGCGCCGAGGCCGCAACCCGGGTGATCGGCCCCAGTTTCGGCGGGCTGTTGGTAGCGACGGTCGGGCTCGCTGCCGGTCTGCTGGTCGATGCGTTCACCTTCGTCTTCTGCTTCGTGTGCCTCTGCCTGATTCGTGCGCAGGAAACGGTTGATCGCGGACTCGACGCCCGAGAGCCGTTGCGGCGCCAGATAGCGCTCGGACTGCGATTCGTCGCAGTCGATCCGTATCTGCGGCCCATCGTCGTCTACGGGACTCTTCTCAATTTCGGTCTTGCCGGGAACACCACGATCCAGATCGTGTTCCTCGAGAAGACGGTTGGTGTGGGCGAGTTCGGGCTAGGGCTTCTGTTGGCGATTGCGGGGGTGGGCGGAATTGTCGGGTCGATGATCGCGCGCCCGCTCGGGCGCCGATTCGGCACTGCCCGAAGCGTTCTCATCTGTCAGTTGGTCACGGGACCGTTCGTCCTGTTGGCGCCCCTGACGACGTACGGCGCCGGCCTGCTCTGGTTCTGTGCCGGAGGAATGGTGATGATTGCCGGCGTCGTGTCCTGCAATGTAGTGCTCGGCAGCTTCCGTCAGAGTTACTGTCCGCCGGACCGTCTCGGTCGAGTAGTGGCGACGAGTATGTTCCTGTTGCACAGCACTATTCCGCTGGGTGCGCTGCTGGCGGGCTTCCTCGGTGACCTCGTGGGGCTGCGCGGGACAATGTGGATCATGGCCGGACTGATTGCGCCGTGCGGATTGGTCTTGCTCTTGAGCCCGCTCCGCGGCGTCCGCGATCTACCGAGTCGGCCTGCGATCTCGCTGCGGTAGAGAAATCACTGCGGTAGAGCTGCTGTTGCCTCTTCGCTTCGAATCGCGATGCGAAGAGTCGCGAGCATGAACAGTGACACTGCGAATCCGAACAGCGCGCCGAACTGGTCCTGCGTGAACAGATACACCTGCGTCACCAGAAGGCTCACGATGAGAGATGCGCGCAGGAGTCTCAGGGCTCGCAGGTACGGACCGCGGAAGAGGAACCACACTCCCAGAACCACAAGAATTCCGGTTGCGACGGTGGAGATCTGGACTACGAGGTCGGAGACGTCGTCGGCCTCGACGACGTTCTCGGAAACCAACGCGTAGATCACCTGGACTATCGCCAGAACAGCCTGCAGTACGAACAGGGTGAGTACCAGTCGGCGGACGACACGGTGTCGGAGCAGTTCCTCGGCGCGGTGGAAGAAGGCATTGCGGCCACGAGTGATTTTCGATTCGATACCGCCGACCGGCGGAGTCTGGGAATGCAGGCCGGCCTTGATCGAATCGACGAGGTCGGTGAGGCTGCGGTCTTCGACGCCGTCGAGTACGCGGAGGGCGTGGTTGTACTGGATCTCGTCGAGCTGACCGAGAGCGAGGTCCGAGAGCGCCCGCGCGCCGATGGCGAGCCGATGACGATCATTCATTCCGCGCCGAATCACCACCTCGCGCGCGGCGAGATAGAAGAGAACGAAGACGACGTACATGATCGCGATGGCAGGCTGGTAGAAGTAATCGACGTCGGCGGTGACGAATTTTCCGACCTCGTCGATGAAGAGACCGAACCCGATTCCGCCGACCAGCGTGGCCAGGTCACGCGTGCGAGAGCCCTCGGTGATGGCGGTAGCGACGATGGCGACGGCCATCAGCAATCCGCCCCACAAAACGTGTGCGATGTGGAGGGCGCCGCCCCCGATCTGGGGATAGCCCGTTGCTGCCAGATAGGCGCGAGTGATCAGCACGGTCGCGACGCCGGCGAACAGGAACAATTCGAAACGAGCCAGTGCCGCGCGGTCGTAACTGTGCGGCAGAGTCAGCGCATTCCGGTCCTTCGTCGTCATTGCGGAACTCCCAGGTTTCGATAGCGCGCGATACGGGAGGACTGGCGATCGGTGTCCGACTCTTCGGCGAGCACGAAGAGTTCGTGCGCTATCGCAGCCCCTACCCTCTTGGAGAATTCCACGGGTTCGTCGGCCGCGTCAGGCGTTTCGGGAATGATCACGTCGATCACGCCGTCTCGAAGCAGATCCAGCGAACGAATGCCCTGCGCGGCGGCCATCTCCGGTGCGTGACTGATGTCGCGATGGACGATCGCGCTGGCGCCTTCCGGCGGCAGGGGAGCGAGCCACCCGTTCTGTGCCGCGAGTACCCGATCGGCGGGCAGCAGCGCGAGAGCCCCGCCGCCTGTTCCCTGGCCGAGCAACACCGACACTGTCGGGGTCTTCAGCGTCACGAGGTCGGCGATGCAGCGGGCGATCTCAGGGGCCAGTCCACGTTCCTCCGCTTCCTTGGACAGCGACGCGCCCAAAGTGTCGATCACGAGGACAAGCGGGAGTTGTAGTTCTTCGGCAAGTTTCATGCCCCGTCTGGCTTCACGAAGCGCGGCCGGTCCCATCGTGGTGAGCGCGGATTGGCCACTGCGGTCCTGGCCGAGCAGGATGCACGGAAAGCCTCGGAAGCGGGCGAGTGAGAGCAAGATCGTCTTGTCGGTTTCACCCTGCCCGGTGCCGCTGAGCGGTACCTGTTCGGTCGCGGCATGGCGGAGCAACTGCCGAATGCCTGGTCGATCGGCCCGGCGCGAGAGCATCACCGACTGCCAGGCGGGAACATCGGGAATCTCGGGTGAGGGAATCGGGTCCGCGGCCGCCGGAGCCGGGGGATCGGTGAGCACGCACAACGCTCGAATGACCAGCAGACGGAGGCGGTCGACGGGTACGACGCCGTCGATAACGCCGTTGCGATACAAGTTTTCGGACGTCTGGATTCCGTCGGGAAACTTTTCGCCGTAGAGCGATTCGTAGACACGGGGTCCGAGGAATCCCACCAGAGCGCCGGGTTCCGCGACGGTGATGTGACCGAGGGATCCCCACGAGGCAAAGACCCCGCCGGTGGTGGGATTGCGCAGGTAAACCAGGTAGGGCAGGTGTGCCGCTTTGTGAACAGCCACTGCCGCAGCGATCTTCACCATCTGAACGAAGGCGACGGTGCCCTCCTGCATCCGCGTTCCGCCGGAGGTGGGCGAGGCGAGCAGCGGGAGTTGTTCTGCCGTAGCACGTTCGACGGCGGTCACGATCCGCTCGGCCGCGGCGACTCCGATGGAACCGGCGAGAAAGCTGAATTCACAGGCAATTACCGCGACCCGACGTCCCCGAACGGTACCGACACCGGTGACGACCGACTCGTCCACTCCGCTCTTCTCGCGGGCCTTCGCCAGGTCTTCCGCGTATTTCGGGCCGGGCCCGACGTCGACCGGCGGGGAGTCCCAGGAGACGAAGCTCTCGGGATCGAGTACCGCAGTGAGTAGTTCTTCGGCCGAGATTCGCACAACGTCCTCCAAGTAAGCAGCACCCCGTCCAGGATGAACCTACCTGGACGGGGTGCCGCCGGGGTCGCGCGGCGCCAGTTGTGCGCCGGAGAATCAGCGTCCGAACGCCTCTTTCCATGAAACGACCTTGCCGATACGAAGGATGGAGCGCTGGTAGATCTTTGCCGCGATCATCGACAGCGCAGCAGTCACCACCAGCATCAGCAGAATGGTTCCCACGATCTGGAACGGAGAAGCAACGCCGGCGGAGATGCGCAGGGGCATGAGGATTGCCGAGAACGGCGGAATCCAACTCAACACGTTGCTCAGGGTTCCTTCTGGATTGCTCACCGAAACGAAAGCCACGCTGACCATTGCCATGACGAGCAGCGCGAGAGGCATCGCGGTGGCATTGACGTCCTCCTGCCGCGAGACCATGGACCCGGCGGCGGCGTACAGCACGGCGAAGAAGAGGAAGCCGAGAATGAACCACCCCAGAGTGCCGAACAGAACGCCGATCGCCGTGCCCGTCACGGTCAGGACGCCCGTCGCCAATCCGGTGGCGACGCCCGCGACAGCGTAAGCGGCCATCTGCATCAGCCCGACAGCACCGATTCCGAGAACCTTGCCCCACAACAACTGCAGCGGACGAAGCGTGGAGAGCAGCAACTCGACGACACGGCTGGACTTCTCCTCGACGACGCCCATCGCCACGTACGTTCCGAACAGCAGGATCTGCATGTACAGGAGCACCACAGCCGCGATCGACATCGCAATGCGTTGGCCCTGTTCGGGATCCGGCGGATCGATGGCATCGATGGTGACCACTGCCGTGGACGTGGCTTCGGCGAGCTGAGCCGGATCGATTCCCGCGGCGGCCAGCGCATTCGATTGTGCCTGCTGTGCAACGGAACTCTCGATGACGGCCCTCAGATTCGTGGCTACTTCCTTCTTGGTCACGACAGTGACGCCGCCGCCCGATCCGGCAATCACGGCCACGTCGAGGTCGCCGTCCTTGACCTGATCACGCGCGGTTCCGTCGTCGGAAACCTCCGTCACCGTCACCGGATTTCCGAGTGTGTCGCCGATGGACACCATCGTGGCACTGAGCGACTGGTTGCCGACCAGGCCGATCTTCGACTTGTCCTCGTCGCCGCCGGAGAAGAGTGAGAAGGCGATGATGCCGCCGATGATCGCGACCAGAATGATGACGTTGCTGATCACAAAACTCTTCTTCGAGATCTGCGTCATGAATTCGCGTCGGGCGACCAACCCGATGGCTCGACCTCCGCTCAACTGGTTGCTCATGCGGCTACTACCTCTCGGAACATGTCGGTCAGTGACGGACGTCGAAGCGTGAACTCGTGCACCGGTCCGGTTTTCAAGGCGGCGTGCAGGATCTGCTGATCGTCGGCTGTGCCGTCGACGCTCAGGAGCGTTCGACCGTCGAGGTGACTCAGCGTGGTGACACCGATCAGATGGTGTGCCCAGCCGACCGGTGCGTCAGGAGCGAAGACCTCGATTCGGCCGTCCCCCTTGCCTCGTAGTTCGTCGACAGTTCCGATCTCTCGCATGCTGCCGCGACTGATGATGCCGACGCGATCACACAGGCGCTCCACCAGATCCAGCTGATGGCTGGAGAAGATCACCGGAACGCCGGTGCGAGCCTTCTCGACCAACACGTCACTCATGACGTCGACCGCTACAGGGTCCAAGCCCGAAAACGGTTCGTCCAGAACGAGTACCGCTGGATCGTGAACAAGCGCGGCCGCAAGCTGCACACGTTGCTGATTACCGAGGGAGAGTGAATCGACGGTGTCCTTGACGCGTTCGGCGATGCCCAGACGTTCGGTCCACCGCTCCGTGGCCGCGTGCGCGTCGGCCTTCGAGAGCCCATGTAGCTCGGCCAGATAGGAAAGTTGCGCTCCCACCTTCATCTTGGGGTAGAGGCCGCGTTCCTCCGGCATGTATCCGATAGTGCGACGCACGTCGAGGTCGACGGGTTTGCCGCCGAGACGAACTTCCCCCGAATCTGCTCCGAGTACACCCAGCGCAATGCGCATCGTGGTCGTCTTGCCGGCGCCGTTGCTGCCGACGAATCCGAAGATCTCGCCTGGGCGCACTTCGAAACTCAGGTTGTCGAGTGCAACGACGTCGCCGTAGCGTTTCGAGATGCCGTCGATCGTGAGGGTGGCTGACATGGGTCCTTCCCATCGGTCGAGTGGTGCGCTTCGGTAATACGGGTCAGAGGTCGAACTCTTCGGAATCAATCGGATCCGGGTCTGGATTGGTCCACGCGAGAATCATCGCGGGCGTGCACGCGCCGATCAGCATTGCAGTCAGTGCCAATAAACCTCCTGTGTAAGGCAGTCTCTCTACATTCCACTGCACCGACGAGGTGAAAATGAGGAAAATGGCGACAATGAAGACCAACGTTTGGGTCACGCTCAACCCGACGGAGCGGGCGTCGTTGCGTTGCTGGATCTCCCACTCGTCCAGAGCGTGCCGCGGCGCATCCCCCTGCCGACCCGACACGATTTGAAGTGAGGACCACGTCGGCAGGAACAACACCGTGATGATCGGCCATGCCACCGCGAACAGTGGGTTGAACAGGCACGCGATCCCGACGACAACCATCGTGGTGAACAGGACTCCGAGGGCGACGACGAGCACGCGCCGACGTCGACGGGTTCGCCAATTCGGGAGCCAATGTCGGAACGTCTCCTCGTTCTGCAGGAACCGCCGAGTGCGGTGGGCCTGGTAGCGGTCGATCAGATTCGATTCAGGCACTGGGCTTTTCACTCCCCTCGGTAGTGCGGTGACTCCGGTTGATCTCCGTCGACTGTGCATTCCGGTAGACCTCCGTCGACAGCGGCCCGAACTCCGTCCGAGAGAACACCGCCTCCACCGGGAGGTCGAACACCCAGCAGATTCGGAATGCAAGATCCAGGCTGGGGTAGTGGTCACCGCGTTCGAGTGCCCCCACAGTCTGCGGATTGACGTCGACGAGTTGCGCGAGCTGGGCCCGGCTCATCTTCCGCTCGGCGCGAAGCACTCCGATGCGGTTGAAGATGGGGAGCGCGTCTCCCCGCCGGACTGGGCTCATACATCAAAGTGTTGTAAAAACCCAACAGTTTGTCAATTGGAACCGAGATTGTTCTGCTGCTGGGCCGTGCCGACGGATAAGGTTCGGGCAACGGAAGGGGCTTGACATGGTGGTCGAACAGTTGATGCTCGAGAAGTCTCGCCTGGTCGTGCAGGTGTGCGAGGACGGCAACTACAGCGTGGGATCACAAGGGCTCGAAGCGATCTGGCGCGATCCGATGGACAAGGGTGCCGTCATCGGTATCGGTCAGCACACTCCGGGGGATGTGGAAGGAGAATCGTGGTGGGTCGTGTACGGCCAGTCCGACACCACGGCCGACGTCACCGTTCGGCTCGAGGATGGATCGCACGTGAAGGTGGGCCGTATCGGTGAGATCTTCGCCGCCGAATGGGTGAGTACCCCGCAGCAGGCGTTGCTGTACCGGTCCGATCGCCCGGTGGAGTCGCAGCCCACCAAACTGTCGGTGCTGTTCGCCCGGCCGAAGTTCATGCCCAAGGCCGCATTTCCGGAGAACGATCGCTTGTAGTCCTGGCGAGGTCGGCCGCGGAGGGCGGTCCGACTTGTCCTCGATTTGTTACGGTACGTACTGTACCGTTTAGATATGACAACGTGGCCGAACGACCTCGAAGTAGTCCAAGTGCGAGTAGCGCGACCCACCGACCGGCTCGACGACGTGATTGCGTTCTATCGCGACTGCGTGGGATTGCCGGAGCTCTACCGGTTCTCCGGACATGCCGGCTACGACGGAATCATGCTGGGTTTGCCGGATGCGAACTATCACCTCGAATTCACGACCCACGAAGACGGAAGCCCGTGCCCGGCTCCGACGCAGGACAATTTGTTGGTGCTCTACTTCACCGGCGAGTCGGCGATGTACGAGGTGGTGCATCGGCTGGGTGCGGCGGGGCACGAACCCGTCGAGGCCGAGAATCCGTACTGGGAGGAGAATGCGGGAATGACCTTCGAAGATCCTGACGGCTGGCGTCTGGTGCTCATGCCCCGGCCGGTGCTGTAGATGGTGCGCGCCCGCGACGAACGGATCGACGACGCCGTACTGTCCGCGACCCTGGAACTGTTGGGGGAGAACGGGTATGCGGAGCTCTCGATCGGTTCGGTGGCGACGAAAGCGGGCGTACATCGACCCGCCATCTACCGGAGATGGCCGTCGAAGCGGCATCTGGTGGTCGACGTCGTCGTGGGGCATATCGGTACTGATCCAACGCCGGACACCGGCGATCTCAGGGCAGACCTGGTCGCCGGCATCACGACATTGGTTGTGGGGCTGAGCGAAACGGTAGTTGGGCGGATCCTGCCCGCGTTGGTTGCGGATCTGGCGGCGGACCCGGAATTGGCGCGGGATTTCCAGTCGGCATTCTTTCAGCCACGACGCGATTCCACTGCGGCAGTGCTGGAATCGGCGCGGCTGCGCGGCGACATTCGGAGCGACTTCGACCTGGACTTCGTCCTGGATGCCCTGGCGTCGCCGATCTATTACCGAGCGTTGTTCCGTCACTTACCGTTGGACGCGCTCCTGGCCGAGCAGTCCGTCGATTCCGTGCTGCTGACGTTGACTCCCCACGAAAATTCTTGAAGCCGTTTCGATTCAGTTCAATTCGACTGGATCGGGTCCGACACGGCTGTCGGTGTTCAGCGCTGCGATGGCAGCTGACTCGTCAGCATCGAGTGTGAAGTCGAAGATCGCGGCGTTCTCGCGCATGCGGGCAGGGGTGACCGACTTCGACAGAACGGTGTGTCCCTGTTCGAGGTGCCAGTGCAGAATGATCTGCGCGGGACTCTTGCCGTGTGCTGCAGCGATTTTCCCGATGGTCGGGTCGTCGAGGATCGTTCCCTGTCCTAATGGGCTCCATGCCTCGATTTCGATGCCGCGGCTCTGTGCGTACTCCCGTGATGCGTGCTGTTGCAGGCGGGGGTGCAATTCGATCTGGTTGACGGCCGGGATGATCGAGCTGTGCTCGGCCAGCAGTTCGAGGTGCTCGGGGAGGAAGTTCGACACACCGATCGCACGGGTGCGGCCTGAGGCGAGGATCTCCTCGAAAGCTGCCCACGTCTCCACGAACAGGCCCTTTGCCGGTGCCGGCCAGTGGATCAGATAGAGGTCGACGAAGTCGAGGCCGAGCTTGTCGAGGCTCGTGTCGAACGCGGCGAGTGCTCGGTCGTGGCCCTGATCGTCATTCCACAACTTGGTGGTGACAAAAAGCTCTGACCTCGGAACTCCCGAACTTGCGATGGCGCGGCCGACACCGGCTTCGTTTCCGTAGATTGCGGCCGTGTCGATGTGGCGGTAGCCGATCTCGAGAGCGGTGGAAGTGACCTCTTCGGTCTGTGCGTCCGGTACCTGGAAAACGCCGTACCCGAGTTGCGGGATGGTGATCGGCTCGCCGGTGGTTCCGTGGGTCAGTGCGCGGTCGGGGATCGACAACATTGAAGAGTGCCTTTCAGGACTGGGTGTGGCGGTTCTAGGGGCGATCGTGTCGCCCGTGGTCCACCTATGCCGCGCATGCAACTATTGCGTGCGCCGGATAAATAGTTGCACACGCGGGTTGTCTGCGCAAGCGCAGTCGATTGGCTACTCCTCGAAGAGCTGTCCGTTCTCCATTCGCCACCGGCGCGTGCTTCTGGTGGACTGCAGCATGCGTCGATCGTGAGTGACCAGGAGGAGGGTTCCCTCGAAGGATTCCATCGCCTGCTCGAGCTGTTCGATCGCCGGAAGGTCGAGATGGTTCGTCGGCTCGTCCAGTACCAGTAGGTTCACGCCGCGAGCTTGCAGTAAAGCAAGTGCAGTCCTTGTTCTTTCGCCGGGGGACAGGGAAGCGGCAGATCGGAGTACGTGGTGTCCGCGCAGGCCGAACTTGGCGAGCAGAGTGCGGACATCGGCATCGGGCCAGTCCGGAACCTGTGCACCGAAGGCCTCGACGACTGGCTGATCGCCTTCGAACAATCCGCGCGCCTGGTCGATCTCACCGATCGCGACACCGGAACCCAGCGACGCGATGCCCTCGTCGGGGACGAGTTTGCCGAGTAGGACGTTCAGGAGGGTGGTCTTGCCTGCTCCGTTCGCGCCCGTGACGAGGATCCGATCACCCCAGTCGATCTGCGTCGTGACCGGACCGAACGTGAACTGACCGCGAGTTACCTTGGCGCCGTTCGTGGTCGCGACAACGGATCCGGATCGCGGCGCCGCCGCGATCTCCATGCGAAGTTCCCACTCCTTGCGCGGTTCCTCGACGACTTCGAGGCGCTCGATTCGGCGTTGAGTCTGGCGGGCTTTCGCGGCTTGCTTCTCCGTCGACTCGGTCCGCAATCCGCGTCCGATCTTGTCGTTGTCCTTGGCCTTACGACGCGCGTTGCGGACGCCGTGTTCCATCCAGTTGCGCTGCATCTGCGCGCGATCCTCGAGATCGGAGCGGGTGCCTGCGTATTCCTCGAACGCCTCGCGTGCGTGCTGGCGGGCGATCTCGCGTTCGGCGAGGTACGACTCGTAGCCGCCGTCGTAAACGGCGATGTCCTGCTGCGCCAGGTCGAGTTCCACGATTCCGGTGACGGTGCGCGAGAGGAATTCGCGATCATGGCTCACGACAACCAGCGCCGCTCGGGTCTCGGCGACAAATCGCTCCAACTGCTCGAGACCGCGCAGGTCGAGATCGTTGGTGGGCTCGTCCAACAGGAGAATGTCGTAGCGCGAGAGCAACAGTGACGCGAGGCCGGCGCGCGCGGCCTGACCGCCGGACAACGCCGTCATGTGCGCATCGAGCGGAACTCCGAGCCCGAGTTCTTCGACCACCTTCTCAGCGCGCTCGAACAGATCGGCGCCGCCGAGAGCGAGCCAGCGTTCCAGTGCCGGGGAGTACAGATCCTCTTCCGCTTCGGCCAGGGTTTCGGCCGCCGCGTTCATGACTTCCTCGGCGTGCGCGACGCCGGTGCGGCGGCCGAGGAACTCGAGGACGGTCTCACCCTCGATGCGGTCGGGTTCCTGCGCGAGGTAACCGACCGCAGCATCCGGCGGACTGAGAATGATCGAACCCTCGACATCAGCAGTGCCGATTCCGGCCAGTGCGGTGAGAAGCGTCGACTTGCCGGCGCCGTTCGCGCCGACGAGGCCGATGACGTCGCCAGGCGCGACGGTGAGATCGAGGTCGGAGAACAGGGTGCGTTCTCCCCGGGAGGCAGAGAGGCCGCTGATGCGCAGTGTTGCAGTCACCTGAGAAGTATCCCCGGCGCTGTGCGCCAGTGTTAATCGGTGCTGCGCACAGCAGTCAGCCGCGGACCAGGTGATACCAGCACGGATGTGCCGCACGGACCGGAAGTGGCGATTCACTCACATCGGCGGCCGTACTCGAGGCCATCGACCAACCGTCGAATGCTCGCGTGACGTCCTCCTCGGAGACACCATGTGGCATCGGCCAGCGGTGACCTGGCCCGAACGCGAACATCACCAGGGACGCTCCCGGTGCGGTGATCGCGTTGACCGACCTCCCGTAGTCCCGTCGTTGGTGGTCGGTGAGCCCGTGAAAGCAGCCGATGTCGAGTACCAGCATGTGCCCACCGTCGACGGCTATGTGCAGGTCTGCCGCGTCCTCGTGGAGGAACCGGACGTCGACGTGTGCTTCGCGTGCATGTATGCGCGCTTTGTCCAGGGGTTCCTGCTCGGCGTCGACGCCGGTGACGTGCCAACCGCGTTGCGCCAGCTCGATGGAATGGCGTCCGGTGCCGCAGCCGATGTCGAGTGCACGGCCACCTTCCGGGACGGGGATCGCGTCCAGAAGGCCGGACAGTTGAGCGTCGAAGCCGTGGCCGGTGTGCTCCCACGGAGTGACGCCGACCTTGTAGGCGAGACGATATCCGAGATTCATCGCTCTCTCTTTTCTCGAGGCGATTCCAATACTTGTCTTCCAAGGTAGACCGGCATTTCGGGCGGTACAAGGGCACCGCGCGGAGGTTCGGCGGGGAATGCCTCCCTGCTCTCGGGCGTTGGATTCACTTATGACCGAGACCAATGATGTGACCGATGTACCGACAATTGTTCTGAACGACGGTAAGACGATCCCCGCACTCGGATTCGGTGTGTTCCAGGTTCCGGACGACGAGACGCAGGAAGCCGTCTCCACCGCCCTGAAGACCGGCTACCGCAGCATCGACACCGCCAAGATCTACGGCAACGAGGTGGGCGTCGGCCGCGCGATCGCCGAATCCGGCATCGCACGCGAAGACCTCTACATCACGACGAAGTTGTGGAACGACGATCAGGGCTACGACTCGACGCTTGCCGCATTCGACGCCAGCCTCGACAAGTTGGGTCTCGACTACCTCGATCTGTACCTGATCCACTGGCCGGTACCGTCCAAGGACCTGTACGTCGAGACCTTCAAGGCATTCCAGAAGCTCAAGGCCGACGGACGGGTTCGATCCATCGGCGTCTCCAACTTCACCATCGAGAACCTCGAGCGTGTCATCGGTGAAACCGGTGAGGTACCGGTCCTCAACCAGATCGAGCTTCACCCCAAGTTCAACCAGGCCGAACTGCGCGCCTTCCACACCGGCAAGGGAATCGCGACGGAAGCATGGAGCCCGCTCGGCCAGGGAACCGTTCTCGGTGACCCCGTCATCACCGCTGTCGCCGACGCTCATGGCGTCACCGCGGCTCAGGTGATCATTCGCTGGCACCTGCAGATCGGCAACGTGGTGATCCCGAAGTCGGTGACCCCCGAACGTATCGCCGCCAACTTCGATGTCTTCGGCTTCGAACTGACGCCGGAACAGATCAACGCGATCGGTGCTCTCGACGACCCGGCCGGCCGCATCGGCCCCGATCCGGTCACGCTCGGCAGCTAGAACTTCCGGTAGACCCACAAACGGCACTCCCGCGATCGCGGGAGTGCCGTTTTGTCGTGCGAGGTCAGTTCAGGTGCGTGCGATGTTCTGCAGTGAATGCGATGTGTTCGTCCGCGCGTCCGGTGCGGAGCTTCTCGACCCACTCGGGATCGGCGAGCAGCGCGCGCCCGATGGCAACCATGTCGAATTCACCGTTCTCGTACTGAGCTTCGAGACGCTCCAGCCCCGTGACAGCCGATGCAGCGTCGCCGGTGAATGCCGTCGTGAACACCGAGTCGAGTCCGACCGAGCCGACGGTGATGGTCGGCAACCCGGTCAGCTTCTTCGTCCAGCCCGCGAGGCCGAGCTTGCCGTCTTCACCGTCGAGTTCAGCGAACGCCGGTTCCCAGTGACGCCTCGTCGACGGATGCAGAACGTCGACACCGGCGTCGACCAGGGGAGTGAGGATGCGGCCGAGTTCTGCCGGGTTCTGGGCGATACGAGCGTCGTAGTGGCCGGACTTCCACTGCGAGAAGCGGTAGACGATCGCGAACTCGTTTCCGACTGCCTCCCGGATCGCGGCGACGACCTCGGCCGGGAAACGGGTGCGGGCTTCGAGTGATCCGCCGTATCCATCGGTGCGGACATTGGTTCCTGCCCAGAGGAACTCGTCGAGCAGGTAGCCATGCGCCCCATGCAACTCGAGACCGTCGAAACCGGTGTTCTTCGCGTTGAGTGCCGCGTCGACCCACGACTGCTTCAAGTCGTCGAGATCCGAGGTGGTGAATTCTCGACCCAGACGGGTGCCGTCCAGCGCCAGGCCGGAAGGGCTGACGGTTTCGACCTCTGGGTTCAGGCGCGAATTCTCGCCGCGCTCGACTCCGAGGTGCCACAGCTGGGGAATGATCGATCCGCCCTCGGCGTGGACGGCGTCGACTACCGACTTCCAGCCGCCCAGGCTCGAATCGCCGTAGATGCGCGGTACGCGGGTGTGCGGGCCGGCCGCCGGGTCCGGGATGTACGTGCCTTCGGTGATGATCAAGCCGACACCACCTGCTGCGCGACGACGGTAGTACTCGGCCACGTCGGCGCCGGGGATTCCGTCCGGCGAGAAGGCGCGCGTCATCGGGGCCATGGCGAAACGGTTACGCAACGAGAGTGATTTGACCTCGAAAGGCTCGAAGAGGCCGCGCAACGCGGAGGCCTCGGGTGCTGTCGATGTGTCGGGAAGAGTCACGGGTTTGTTCAACGCGGCCGGCTCTCGACCTATTCCGCTGCATGAGTTCATCTCGCTGAAATGTGCAAAAGGTTGCGTACGTTCGGTTTTCATCGGTGCGTCGGTCGTCGAAACTTAGTTTGTGCATTAACTATTAACATGCGATATGGTCGTGCGGAAAGTTCTTGAGGGCGGTATCGAGCACGAAAGAGGACGCGCGAGCATGACAACAACGGTGCCGGACGAGCGGACCGGAGACTTGGAGCCGATTCCGGAGCGGCCGTACCCGAAGCGTCGTGATCCCAAGGGGTCGTGGATGCTCGAGATGATCAAGACCACCGATCACAAGAAGATCGGGATCATGTACCTGATCACTGCGTTCGCGTTCTTCCTGATCGGCGGCCTGATGGCGCTGTTCATGCGCGCCGAACTGGCTGTCCCCGGAATGCAGTTCCTCTCCAATGAGCAGTTCAACCAGCTGTTCACCATGCACGGCACGATCATGCTGCTGCTGTACGCGACCCCCGTCGTCTTCGGCTTCGCGAACTACATGCTTCCGTTGCAGATCGGAGCACCCGACGTCGCCTTTCCTCGGCTGAACTCATTCGGGTTCTGGCTCTTCACTTTTGGTGGCCTCATCGTTCTCGGCGGCTTCCTCACGCCGGGCGGCGCTGCCGACTTCGGTTGGACGGCGTACACCCCGCTCTCCGGCGCGGTTCACAGCCCCGGCGTCGGGGCCGACCTGTGGGTCTTCGGTCTGACGGTCGGTGGGCTCGGCACGATTCTCGGTGCGGTCAACATGATCACCACCGTGATCTGCCTGCGCGCACCCGGCATGACCATGTTCCGCATGTCGATCTTCACCTGGAACATCTTCATCACCAGCATCTTGATCTTGATGGCGTTCCCGCTCCTGACCGCCGCGTTCATGGGGCTGTTCGTCGACCGTCACCTCGGTGGTCACATCTTCGATCCGGCGTCGGGCGGAGTTCTGTTGTGGCAGCACCTGTTCTGGTTCTTCGGTCATCCCGAGGTGTACATCATCGCGCTGCCGTTCTTCGGCATCGTCTCGGAGATCTTCCCGGTCTTCAGCCGTAAGCCGATCTTCGGTTACACGGGATTGGTCTATGCGACACTCGCGATTGCCGCTCTCTCGATCGCTGTGTGGGCTCACCACATGTATGCGACGGGTGCTGTTCTCCTGCCGTATTTCTCGTTCATGACGTTCCTGATCGCCGTGCCGACAGGCGTGAAGATCTTCAACTGGATCGGAACGATGTGGAAGGGGCAGTTGACTTTCGAGTCGCCGATGCTGTTCTCGGTGGGCTTTTTGATCACCTTCCTCTTCGGTGGTCTGTCGGGTGTCATCCTCGCGAGCCCGCCGCTCGACTTCCACGTCACCGACACGTATTTTGTCGTGGCCCACTTCCACTACGTGGTCTTCGGTACGGTCGTGTTCGCCACGTATGCCGGTATCTACTTCTGGTTCCCGAAGATGACGGGACGTCTGCTCGACGAACGGTTGGGCAAGTGGCACTTCTGGACCACGTTCGTCGGTTTCCACGGCACGTTCCTCGTTCAGCACTGGCTCGGCGGTGAGGGCATGCCGCGTCGGTACGCCGACTACCTGCCCTCGGACGGGTTCACCGTGCTCAACTCGGTCTCGACCATTTTCGCCTTCGTGCTCGGTGCCTCGACGCTGCCCTTCCTGTGGAACGTCTTCAAGAGTTACCGCTACGGCGAAGTGGTCACCGTCGACGATCCGTGGGGTTACGGAAACTCGCTCGAGTGGGCGACCACCTGCCCGCCGCCGCGTCACAACTTCACCGAGTTGCCGCGCATCCGTAGCGAGCGTCCGGCGTTCGAGCTGCACTACCCGCACATGGTCGAGCGAATGAGGGCGGAAGCGCACGTGGGTCTGACCGGGCAACCCACGTCGACGTTGGAGAAGAGTGACGATCATCGCCAGATTGATTAGTGCAATAATAGTTACTGCACTAATTAATCTGATAACATCGGATTCATGACGACGAAGGCTCCGCAGACGCAGATGGACGATCCGCTGGCTCTCGACCGGCAGGTGTGCTTTGCACTTGCGGTCGCGAACCGGGCAGTGCTCTCCGTCTACCGGCCCCTGCTCGAGCCGATGGGCCTCACGCATCCCCAGTATCTGGTGATGCTGGCACTGTGGGGAAAGTCGCCGATGGCGGTCAAGGAAATCGGGCAGGCGCTTCAGCTCGATTCGCCGACTTTGTCGCCGCTCCTCAAACGACTCGAGGCGTCCGGGTTGATCACGCGAACCCGTAGCCGCGCCGACGAGCGTCAACTCGACGTCGACCTCACCGAAGCGGGTGTGGCGCTGCGCGACGAGGCGGAGAAGATCCCGCCGGCGGTTGTCGCGAAGTTGGGCGTGAGCCTCGCCGAGCTCGAAGAACTCCACAACGTTCTGACGCGGGTCAACGAGGCCGCGCTCCGCGCCGGAGCCTTGGACCAATGAGAGAAATTTGATGACTGCATCCGAAAGAAACGTGATGACTGCGTCAGTACCGTCGATGCGTACCGAACAGGTGACTTCCGTGACTTCCAAAAAGCAACGTACGAGCCCGAATCCCCTTCAGTGGTTGGGCTATTCAGTGGGCCGTAAGCTGCCCGACTCCATGCAGGACTGGGTGCGAAACGACCTGATCGGTGATTGGGCTGTGCCGCGTCACCTGATCCGAAGCATGGTGCCGTTCATTCCAGTCTTCGCTGCCTTCATGCTCTTTCCGGGGCCGTGGGCTCTGCGGGCATCGATGGTGCTGCTCGGAGTGCTCCTGGCACTGTTCTATTCGGTTTCCTACATGGCTCAGAACAGGTCGCGTCGCCTCGAGCGTCACGGTTTGCCTTCCGACCTCGAGAACCCGAAGAAGATCTCGCGCCACGACGCCGAGAAGGCCGCCTACGAGAAGTTGCACGGCGGCCCCGCGACGTAGACTCTTCTCTCAGAAGCCGTGGAGGGCGCTGCCGCCGTTCATCTCGCAGACGCGTTGCTCCACGGTGGCCGAGAAATCAACCTCTGGCGCGGTCGTAAGCAGGGCCGATTCGACGTCTTGCTCGACCAGGTATTCGTTGATCGCGATTGCCGCTGTCGAACCGGCAGCGGCAGCGCCTATCACCTGAGCGCGAGGGTCGACGACATTGCCGGCGCCCCAAATGCCAGGAACGCTGGTGGCGCCGGAAGGATCGACAGTCACGAATCCGTTTGTGCCCACGTGGCAACCGAGTTGTGACAAGGCCCCGTCGTTCGGGACGAGGCGAGGTGCGACGAACAGCGCTGAACGAGGAACCAATTGACCGTTGTCCAACTCGATTGCCTTCAGTTCGCCGTGCTCGGAGGTCACTGCGGTGACCTGCCCGTCGACCACCTCGACACCGCGCGCCGCAAGTCGCCTGCGTTCTTCCGGTGTGAGCGAGATGTGATGAGGGAAGAACGTCACATCCGACGACCACTGCCGGAGCAGAAGCGCCTGGTGAAGTGACATTTCGCGAACGTCGCCGCCGAGAACGCCGATCGGTTGATCGCTGATCTCGTACGCATGGCAGTAGGGGCAATGGAGCACGCTCTGTCCCCAAAGTTCTTGGATGCCTGGTATTTCCGGAAGTGAATCCCGTAGGCCGGTGGCAACCAGCACGGTGCGAGCGGTGAGCGTCGTGCCGCCTGAAAGCGCGACGACAAAGCCGGGTTCGATACCGCGCCACGAGATGTCGACAACGTCATCCTGTGTGAATTCCACTCCGTACGTCTGTAATTCGCTGCGTCCGACGGTGAGTAACTCGCCCGGCGCCATGCCGTCGCGCGAGAGGAAGCCGTGCATGTGTGCCGCGGGTGCGTTGCGGGGAGTGCCGGAATCGATGACGGCGACGCTGCGCCGAGCGCGCCCCAACACCAGGGCTGCGCTGAGTCCGGCGGCTCCACCACCGACGATCACGGTGTCGAGGACCTGTGTTTCAGTGTGTGTTCGCATGAGCACAGGTTGCCCGCGAACGAGACAGCTCAGCAACTATTGTTGCCATTTCTGGGAATCGTCGTCAGACTCGGACCATGAATGTCAACGGCCCGCACATCGATGCCGCCATCTCGCAGATAGGCGCGCGCCTCAAACGCATTCGTACACAGCGCAATGTCACGCTCACGGCGCTGTCCGAGACCGGTATCTCGAAGAGCACCCTGTCGAGGCTCGAAGCGGGGGAGCGTCGCCCGAGTTTGGAGTTGCTGCTCCCGATCGCGCTCGCCCACCAAGTGCCGTTGGACCAGTTGGTGGCGGCGCCACAGGTCGCCGATCCGCGTATCCAGAGTGCGCCTCGAAGCGTCAGTGGGCGAACGGTCTTGCCGCTGACTCGGCAACCGGGTGGGCTGCAGGCATTCAAGATGACCATCCCGGCAAACCAGACCGAGCCGAATCCGCAGGTGCATGACGGCTATGAATGGCTGTACGTGTTGTCGGGGAAGCTGAGATTGGTGTTGGCCGATCACGACATCATCATGGGAACGGGTGAAGCTGCTGAATTCGACACCCGAAATCCGCATTGGTTCGGCAGTGACGGCAAAGGCCCGGTCGAAGTGCTGAGTCTGTTCGGCCCACAAGGAGAACGCATTCACGTTCGGGCCAAGCCTTCGGCGAAGTGACGGAAAGTCATACTTTCATGCGATGCTGCCGGAGGCGACGTGGACAGTGAGGGATCTGTGCGAATCGAAACTGACGACCTGAGCCGGGACGCGGTCCGGGCTCTCCTGGCCGAGCACCTCGCGGACATGCATGCGACCTCCCCTGTGGACAGCGTTCACGCGCTGGACGTCACGGGGCTGACGGATAGCTCTGTGACCATGTGGACGCTGTGGAGCGACGGTGACGAGCTACTCGGTTGCGTAGCACTCAAGGAACGGTCGTCGACCGGCGGCGAGATCAAGTCGATGCGGACTTCATCGGCAGCTCGCGGGCGTGGAGTAGGTACGCGACTTCTTCAACACGTCGTGGACGAGTCGAGACAACGAGGTTACCGTCAACTCGAATTGGAGACCGGCACACAGGACTTCTTCGATCCAGCTCGCCGGTTGTACGTGAGATTCGGGTTCGTGCCCTGTCCACCGTTCGGGAACTACCGCGAAGATCCGAACAGTGCATTCTTCGTTCTCGCCCTGTGAGCAGCTCGCACGCTACGGCATCGTGGCGGTGATGCGTCGTACTGCGCTGTCGGAGTCCATGATTGCGGTGTCGAGCACCAGCCGTTCCGTGGTCCACGGCTCGTAGTCCCGATCCAGAATTTCCTGCCCCGTCGGTAGTACAAGATCCGGGATGTCGACGACTCGCTGTTCAGCGCGTCTGCGATGCTCGTCGGGATCCGAACAGACTACTTCGACATTGAGCAAGTACGCCGAATTGTGTTGTGCGGTAGCGGACCAGGCGCTTCGCGTCACCTCGATCGGGTTGACACACTCGACCACGACCGAGAGTCCCAGCCGCAATTGTTCGGCGGCGAGCGCATAGGCGGTGATGTATCCAGCGGTCCCGGATGCGTCAGCGATACCGCTGTGGGTCAGTGCCTGTTCGATGGTATCGATCCGCACGAAAGGGATTCGGTGATGCTGGGCAAGCGCTCGCGCGATCGTCGACTTGCCGGTGGCCGGCAAACCTCCGATCACGACCAGTGTCGCGCGGGCCGACGGCTGGGGGTTGTGTCCGGCATCCACCATCCTCGAAATGTACGGGGCGTCGTCGATTCACACTGACTCGCCTCGTACTTCGCTCAGTTCGAGATCGCGAACTCGCGTGCTTCGAACGCCAGGTCGTCGGCGGCGGACTCCATTCGTGCCGTCGCACGGTTGGGCGCTGTCAGCACTGCAACGATCGGAACCGCCAACGCCAACAAGCCGAGAACGAAGACGGGGAAGAGGAAGGAGAACACTTCGAGTCCCTGCGGCGCCGGGGCTGCTGCGTCGTGAACGACCTCGACCGCGGCCATTCCGGTGTAATGCATTCCGACGACGGCGATACCCATGATGATTCCGGCGACAAAACGAAGAATCGTGGACTCGAGCACCATGGTGAACCACAGTGCGGCCGTTCCGGCGACGACTGCGATGAGAACCGACAGTGCGACGAAGAGCAGGTCGTAGTGGATCTCACCCTGAAAGCGTAAGGCGCGCATACCGGTGTAGTGCATGATGTTCACGGCGAGACCGGTCACCAGGCCGCCGATCAGAAGTCGAGTCCAGCGGAATTCGGTCCCGATGATCAGCAGGCCGACAAACACGGCCCCTACCGAGATGATCGCCGAGATCACGGTCCATCCGAGGTTGTATCGAATGGGACTGCCGGGGACTGCGAAGCCGAGCATGGCGATGAAATGCATCAGCCAGATGGCGACGCCACCGATCGACAGGGCGGCCATGGCGAGCCAGCGCATGCGTGTGGCGGTCGTCGTCGCCGACGCTGAATGCCTGGTGCACGCCAGGCCGACTACCGACCCGACCACGGACACGACGTAGGCGAGCCCGAGCAGCCAGATTCCCATCGAGAAATGGTGCATTTCATCCGACATGCCAGTTCCTTTCGGTGACGATTCGCATCTGGTGATTCATCTAGACGACTGCTTCAGCTGCAAGTCGTTCGAGGGAGTATTCGGTGACGGCGATCAGCGCGCGTTTGGCCGATTCGCGGTTTCGGGCGTCGATCTCGATCATGGGAACGCGGTTGGGTAGAGCCAACGCCTGGCGGAGATCGCTCGCCGAATGGATGGGTGCGCCGTCGAAACGGTTGACCGCCACGATGAACGGGAGGCCTCGCGCCTCGAAGAAGTCGACTGCGGCGAAGCTGTCTTCCAAGCGACGCGTGTCGACCAGAATGACCGCACCGATCGCACCGGTGATCAGGTCGTCCCACATGAACCAGAAGCGGCGCTGTCCCGGGGTTCCGAACAGATAGAGAACCAGGTCGTCGGCGAGAGTGATGCGCCCGAAGTCCATCGCGACCGTCGTGGTGCTCTTGTCGGGAGTGGAACCGAGATTGTCGATACCGTCGCTGGCGTCGGTGACCATTGCCTCCGTGCGAAGGGGGACGATTTCGGAGACGGTCCCCACAAGCGTTGTCTTGCCAACACCGAAACCCCCGGCGATCACGATTTTCGTCGATTTCACGCGAGACGATGAGTCAGAGTGCCCGAAGTCCACTGAGGGTCCTTTCGATCAGTTCGCGTCGCTCGACTCGAGATGCGTCGCTTCGCAGAGTGGCATGTATTTCCAGTGATCCGGCTACTACGAGGTCGGCGACCAGTACCCGCACGACTCCGATCGGAACACCCAGGTGGGCGGCGATCTCGGCAACCGAGATCCGCTGCTCGCAGAGTGCGACGATCGATGCACTAATATCTTGCGGTGCAAGATTGTTCGAGACCACGTCTTCGATCGTCGCGATGATCGCTTCGAGCGGGAGGTCGATGGACGGCAGGGTCCGACCTTCGGTGAGCGCGTACGGCCGGACCAAGCTCGGTTCGGCGTCGTCGTACTCGGATTGATGGTGAGGCATCGAACTCAAATACCCTGCGATGTTCGCGGGGCAATGTCCATGGTGGTCCCGACGCGATCGACGAGAGTCGCCATTTCGTAACCGACCTGGCCGATGTCGCATCCGGCGACAGCGAGTGCGGCGAGGTAAGCGCCACTACCGACGCCCATGAGAAGCAGGTAGCCGTTCTCCATCTCGACGACGGACTGCATGACGGCCCCACCGTCGAAGAGGCGTGACGCCCCCGCGGACAGGCTGGCGAGTCCGGAAGTGACAGCGGCCAATTGATCCGCCCGGTCGAGCGGAAGGTGTGTGCTCGAGGCCGTCAACAACCCGTCGGCTGAGACGATGATCGCGTGACTCACACCCGGCACGTCTCGGGCAAAAGCCGAAACCAGCCAGTCGAGTGCGCGGGGAGTCTCTTGGGCTCCGACAGTGTTCACTGTTCTCCTTCATCGTTGTGCAACATCGTGGACGATTCGAAAGACTGTCCGCCATCGGACTGGTGGACGGCAGCATGCCGACGCCCACGCTGCACGCCGGATTGGTAACTGCTCCAACCACGTTGAACGTCGGCGGGATTGGATGCTTGACGTTGGGCTGTACCACCTCCTCCGACGGCGCCGGGAACCAAGCGAGCTCCTCGATCCCGAATAGGCAATCCGGAATCGGCGATCTTGGTGACCGGCATCTCGAACGACGTCCGGGCAGCCAGCCAGCCTTGATCTGCGTCCGTGGTCCAGGAACCACCGGTGGAAGCCGTTGACGACTCCGCCGTCGGATCCACGAGCCACTCCGACACCATCCGAGCAAAGATCGGCATCGTCGACGGGGCAGACGTTCCACCGTTCGCGCCGCCGTTGTTGTTGTTGCTGCTGTCAGTACGCGCAGACGTGCGAGCCGACATCCCGTCACGGGTACGAGAGGAGAAGAAGGCCGCAGTATTTGTCGGAGTCGGTGCCGAGAGTCGGTGCCGCGGCGCCGGAGTTGTCGACGGCTGTGGACCCACCGGGATCTCGGGACCCTGTGCAGACGAGTTGGATTCCGGCGACGGAGTACGGACGGGAAGCGACGTCGATGCGTTCGCGCCCGCGGGATCGAGTTGGGGAGCGAAGGATGACACCGGCGCAGTTGGTGCCGGAGTGGTCGAGGTACTGACCTGCGGCACTCCACTCGTGCCCGGGGTGCGGCGAGGTAGTCCCGAGGGTGTTGCCGTCGGTGTCGACTCCGGCGTGATCGGGGCGAACGTCTCGGTCCGATCGGTGCTGATGCCGGGCGTTCGGCGGGGGAGGTCGGCGAAGCTTCTGGTCGCAGGCTGTGGGGGTGCGGAAGCGGTCGGGACCGGCTGTGACCATACCGGGGCAGGTGGTGCGGGCGGCGGTGTCCGATCGACTGTGGCAACGGGTCCTGTTCGCGGCGTGCGGATTTCGGGAGACTGCGAGGAATCGAGAATCGAGGTCGGTAGGAGCACCGTTGCGGTGATGCCGCTGTGTGTCGACGACGTTGCCGTCGGGCGCAGGCGCACAGAGATGTTGTAGCGACGGCTGATTCGGCTCACGACGAACAAACCCATGCGACGCGCTGTGTCCGCGCTCATCTCGCCGCCGGCCGCGAGGCGCTCGTTGGCATCGAGGATGTCGGCAGGCGACATACCGATACCGAGATCTGCGATCTCGACGATCATGGAGCCGTCGATGGTGCGGGCAGCGTTGATGGAGACGGTGGTCTCCGGTGGGGAGTACCGCAGCGAATTGTCGAGCAGTTCGGCAATGAGGTGAACGACGTCCGGCGCAGCGTGACCGGTGACGACTCCGGGCGGGATCTGCCCGAGTTCGACGCGTCGATACTCCTCGACACCCGATACCGCGGCGCGAAGGGTATCGCCGAGAGCGACGGGTGCAGTCCTGGCGCGGCGCACATCGGTTCCGGCGAGAACCAACAAGTTGTCGCCGTTTCGACGCATTCTCGCGGCGATGTGGTCGAGCCGGAACAGATTCTCGAGGCGACGCGGGTCGTCCTCGTCCTGCTCGAGCTGTTCGATCAAACCGAGTTGCTGGTCGACGAGGGACTTGTTCCGCCTCGACAGCGTTTCGAACATGTCGTTGACCTGGCGCCGCAGGGTCGCCTGCTCGCCGGCAAGCGTGATGGCCTGACCGTGCATGTCGTCCACGGCGCGTGCAAGTTCGCCGATTTCCTCGTGGGTGCGGATCGGGACACGGGCGAAGTCGAGTTCGTCGGTACTGGCACCTGCGCGGATTCGTTCGATCGCGTCGGGAAGTCCGCGCCTCGCGGCCTGCAGAGCGGCGAACCGCAACCGGCGGATCGGATCAATGAGCGATCGGCTGATGACGAGGGCGATCGCCAGTGCCAGCAGGACCGCGCCGAGCACGATGGCAGTGTCACGAAGTGCTGCGGTTCGTGCTGCATTGGATTCAGCGGTGACGGTGTCGCCGAACTCGGTGACGGTGGTATCGGTCAGGCTGTTGTACTGGTCGTTGCCGGATTTCAGGTCTGCGCCGACGCGGCTTCCCAGAGGAGAGGTCGACGGAGTTGATCCGAGGGCGTTGATCCGGTTCTGAGCTGAGTTGCTGAGGGTCTGGACGGTGTCGTTACTCCCGTCGATGGCGAGAATGTTGTTCAGAGCGACCAGTTCGGCACCGGCGGCACTGACCATCGAGGTACGAGCCTGCTGGTCCGGATCACCTGAGCCGAAGAGAATTCGTTGTTCGGCCAGTGCTCGTCGCGCATCCCAGAGTGCGGCGAGTCGGCCACCCTCTTCGCGCAGCGCCGGACGCTGAGAATGCTCGACGACGCTGGTGAAGGTGCTCGAGAGTGCGCGCGAGACTTCACCGACCCGAGAAACCAAGCGTGCGGGAGCCACCGCGCCGGCGGAAATCTCCTCGGTGATGGATCGGCTCTCGGCAAGTGCCGAAGTCACTTGGTCGTTGAGGGCGTCATCGGACTGGAACGCGCGCGCCGCGTCGACCAGTTGGTCCATTGCGTCCGAAACCGCTTGTGTGGCCGGGCCGGTGTCAGTGCGTGCCGAGGCCGCTTCGGCGAGTTCGTACAGCGCGGATTCGAGGTTGATCGCGGCGGGCACAGCGAGGGCGCGTTCGGACGAGGAACTCAGCTGCGCGGCTTCTTCGAGTTCGGTCTGAACGCGAAGGGCTCCGAGGACGACGGCGACGATCATCGGCAATGCGAGAACGGCGATGACCTTCCAACCCAGGCGCCACTCGCCGATCGACCACCAAGAGGTTGTCGTGTGTGAATCGTGTTTCATGCGGAACATGGCCCCTTCACGTCAACCCCCCGTGGGTCATTGCCCGAACCCCTTCGATCCGGTTTGACCAGAAGAAGTAGTTAGCTGAACGGTAACAGACTGTTCGCTGGCTCGCTACATCCCAGTTGGCTTCTCGGACCGACGATGACTATATCCGGATTGTAAGACCAGGTGAAAGGGTAAACGGACAAGTGCGGCGAATGGGATAGCCGGGTAGTCCAATTTGGTAGCTCGACACCGGCGCTGCTCGGGAATCGGTGGAACTCGGGGTAAGCATCTGGCTCGTGTCCCGACATCGAGACATATCCGAAGACGGCGCACTCGCATGTCAGACTGTGGGAACCGCACCGATGACCGAATCGAACCTTGGAGCCGTAGTGGGTGGACCTGCTCGCGACGCGTTGCGTGCGATCGCCGAACTGCTCGCCTCTGACAGCCCCGCAGTCAGCGATCGTGTGACTCTCGCGATCGACTACCCGGAACGGTATGTCGAGGTACAGAACGATCTGTACTCACAGACGCTCGAGAAGCCGCACCCGGAAATGGCGTGGTTTGCTCTCGTCGATGCATTGCACGAACAAGAACTCCTGGCCTGGGTGGACTGGAACGAGGACGCCGCCGAGGTTCTCGGTCGACTGCGGCAGCTGGAGTCTGCACCCGGAGCGGCCCATTCATGGAAATGGGCGGACGAGCTTGCCGCAGGCTATGACCGCACCGCTGGCCTCGAAACGCTTCTTGCCTGCGTCGGCGCCAACATCGCCGGGTCAGGAGTTTCCGTTGCCTGGCTCGACAGCGACAGCGATACGTTTCTCATCGTGTTCGTCCCGAGTGTTCAAAGTGCAACTCTCGTCGAACTCGCGCTGGCAACCGGTCACTGTGTGCGCGTGTTCTAGAGTCTCAGCGTTTGCCGAGCAGGCGGCGTAATCCTTCGATTCGATCGCTCAGTCTGGGCGGCGTGCGCTCGGGATCCATCAGTGCATTTTCGGCGAGCACGTGGTCTTCGCCGTCGACTGTGTTCCGGTCGAATTCGCGCAGACTGCGAGCGTCGGAGGTCGAGAGAGCGCGAACCGTCGACAACAGTGACTGCTCACCCAACGCGTCGTCGACTTCTTCCTCGGTGACGTCGAGGTGCTCGCCGAGTAGCCGCCGCCTCAATCCGATGATCGACGCTCGCAGCTCGACATCTGCGTCGTCGACGGATTCGACGGCGATGTCGCACTCGGTGTCGAAGCCCATCGATCGATTGTTGAGGTTCGACGACCCGATTCGCAAGAGTCGATCGTCCATCACGAGGACCTTGGCGTGCACGTAAATGGGTGCGCCAGAAGAGGTCACGGGATAGAACGCACCGAACCGGCCATGGATGTCGGCGCTCCACAACAGATGCAAGAGGTCGTGGCGTGCCCCGTCCATCGCCTTTTGTTCCAGCCATCCATCGGCATTGCGGGGGATGACCAGAACGATCTCCGGCCCGTCGGCCTCACGTAGACGCGCGGCAATTGCCTCGGCCAGAGTGCGGGAGGCGAGGTATTGGCTCTCGATGTACAGCGTCCGCTCCGCCCCGGCGATGGCCGCGAGATAGAGCGCCTCGATCTCACGTACCTCCGTGCGTTCGCCGAGTTCCGGCAGTGTTCTGGCTACGGCTACGTCGACGACCCGCAACGTGGGAGCCAGATTGACCGGCCATGGCGTCGCTGTGCTCTGAACCGGTACCAGATCCTCGCCGGTTGCGGATTTCCAGCGTGCCCGCGCCAATTCGCCGATTGCCGCGGCCGCATCGCCGTCGATTGCTGTGGTGGCGTCATGCCAAGGGCCGTAACGTCTTCCGCTCGGTGTGATCCGGTAGTCGTTGCGGTCGACGTGATCCGAGGTGTCCCAGCGGTCCACCGTCATGTCGATGCCGCCGCAGAAGGCCAGGGCGTCGTCGATGACGATGATCTTCTGATGGTGCGCCGCGCCCACTGGATGTGCGCCGTCGATCTCGAACCGAAGACGCTCGTCGGTCAACCAGTTGGACACGAAGACGGGAGTCATCCCGCGCCCGATTGCGGTGAAGGCGCCGATGTTCCATTTGAGTACGAGGATTTCGAGATCGGGTTTCTCGCGGACGAGCCAGCGGAGGAACATCCCCAATCGGTTGGGGCCGTCGAGCGTCTGCTTGCCTGGCTCGAGTTTGATGCGCGTGTCGAAATCCCAGCCGATCAACATGATTCGCTTCTCGGCTTGCAGCATTGCGGACTTCGCGTGATGAAAGTAGTCAGCGGCGTCGACGATGCAGGCCAGATTGTCGGCCGGTTCGATGCGCCAGCAGGTTTCTCCCGGTACAAGAATTCTGTTCATTCGCCGATTCCCAGGTATGACGTCAGTTCGCGGGCGGCCGCTTGGCCGGCGCGGTTGGCTCCGATCGTCGACGACGACGGCCCGTATCCCACCAGATGTACGCGAGGGTCGGCTTCGACCTGCGTGGCGAGGCGTCCGGTCATCGGTATTCCGCCACCTGGTCCTCGCAGGTGCAGAGGTGCCAGGTGATCGAGTGAGCTGCGAAAACCGGTGCACCACAGGATCACATCGGCATCGATGACAGTACCGTCGGCCCACTTCACGCCGTTCGGAAGGATTTCGGAGAACATCGGGAGTCGATTCATGACACCGCGCTCTCGCGCTGCCCGGATGGCCGGTGTCACCGGGAGGCCGGTCACCGAAACAACGGATCCCGGTGGCAGACCGCGTCGTACACGATCCTCGACCATGGCAACCGCGGCGCGGCCGATGTCCGGAGTGAACGGCTCGTCGCGGAACTCCGGTTCACGACGCGTCACCCAGGTAGTGGTCGTGACGCGTGAGATCTCGTCGAGCAGTTGGACGGCCGAGATACCGCCGCCGACCACGACCACATGTTTGCCCTCGAACTCCGCGGCGGTTCGATAGTCCTTCGTGTGGAGCTGTCGCCCACGAAATGATTCGGCCCCGCGATAGTGGGGGATGAAAGGCCGCTCCCAGGTTCCTGTCGCATTGATCAAGCCTCGCGCCGCGAACACTCCGTGGTCGGTCTCGATCCGCAGTCGCTCTTCCCGAGGACACACCACTCGGGTGTGCACCGGGCGGTGGACGGGAAGTTCGAACTGCTTTTCGTACAGTTCGAAGTAATGGGGGACCGCGACGGATGCAGGCACCTGTTCGGCGTCGGTGCCGGTGGTTTCCGCGAAGGACATTCCCGGGAGATCATGCACACCGTTGACGGTGCTCAGTGTCAGGCTCGGCCAGCGGAACTGCCACGCCCCGCCCGGCCCGGACGCATGATCGAGCACCACGAAACCCGATTCGGGTTCGATTCCGAACTTGCGCAGGTAGTACGCGGCGGAGAGTCCGGCCTGTCCGGCGCCGATCACCACCACGTCAACCGGGTGCGGTTCCGGTGAGGCAAGGTCGTCTGTACTCATCGGTAATCTAACCTCCTGATGTACAGAACTTAGCTGCAGAGAAGTATGCGGACGGTATCGGCGCCTCGGAACGTCCCTGCGTCGAGCCTTCCAGAAACGAAAGTGAGCGGACATGATCGGGTTCTCCCGTGACGGCAACGTCGTGACCATCGAGTTGCAGCGTCACGAGCGTCGCAATGCACTCAGCGCGGAACTCTGCATTGCGATTCGGGACGCGATGAACGCGGCAGTCGCCGAGCATGCGCACGTCGTCGTCATCACCGGTGAAGGATCGGCATTCTGCGCAGGGGCAGATCTCTCCGGCGACGTCTACATGGAGGGCTTCACCGATCGCCTGTTCGAGATGCTTCGGTCTATCGACACGGCGCCCATCCCGGTCATCGCTGCCGTCAACGGTCCGGCCATCGGCGCGGGCACGCAGCTGGCCATCGCGTCGGATCTGCGCGTCGTGGCGCCGAGCGCTCGTTTCGGAATCCCGGCAGCCACCCTCGGTGTCTCGGTGGACAAGTGGACGATGCGTCGGCTCGCGTCGCTGGTCGGCGGCGGTCCCGCGCGCACCATTCTGCTCGGTATCGAACAGATCGGCGCTGAGGAAGCCTTCACTCGGGGCCTCGCCAACAAAATCGGCACCCTCGACGACGCCCAGGAATGGGCACACCGCATCGCCAATCTCGCACCGCTGTCGTTGCGGCACATGAAGATGGTTCTCAACGACGACGGCACCATGGAGGAGCAGTCTCCCGAGCAACTCGACGCTCTTCACGCCGCCTGGCTCAGCGAGGACGTCCAGGAAGCCCGCGCGGCCCGCATCGAGAACCGCCCTCCCGTATTCAAGGGCAAGTAAAGCCGGTTGCAGGGTAAACAGGCGCCGGGCACACAGGGCGGATAGTGGCTACGCTCGTCTGAATGAAGAAGACGACGGTTCTCGGAGTTGCTGCTGTTGCCGCGGCGACGGGGTGGGTGGCGCGAGCCGCATGGGGAATCCCGACGCAGATCGGGGCATCGCGAAACACGGTGCAACCGTATGCGGCGATGTCTCCGCGATATCGGGACCGCCAGTTCCACAACTCGGAGCCCAGCAGCACACTGGTGCCGGGCACTGATGCCGGAATGTTCAAGTCGATGGCAACGCGAGGGTCGACGGGTCGGCCGCGTCAGCCGATTCCGTTGGCCACTCCGCTGGCACCGGCGGTAGCCGGCGACGCAGCGGTGACGTGGTACGGCCATTCGAGTGTTCTCGTCGAGGTCGACGGTTACCGTGTTCTCGCCGATCCGGTGTGGAGCGAGCGCGTATCACCCTCGGCCACAGTAGGTCCCGCACGGATGCACCCCACTCCGGTGGCATTGACCGAACTGCCTGCAGTAGATGCGATAGTCATCTCTCACGATCACTACGACCATCTCGACATGGCTACGGTCAAGACGCTGACTCGTACTCAGACCGCTCCGTTTGTCGTGCCGATCGGTATCGGGGCTCACCTGCGGCACTGGAAGGTGCCCGAGAACCGGATCGTGGAATTGGACTGGGACGAGTCGACAAAAATCGGCGACCTGGTCCTCACGTGCACCGAGGCTCGTCACTTCTCCGGTCGTGGTCTTGTCCGGAACACGACTCAGTGGGCGTCGTGGGTGTTCGCCGGTCCGGAGCACCGGGTGTTCTTCGGCGGCGACAGCGGATACACGCAGCGCTTCGAACAGTTGGGTGAAACGTACGGGCCGTTTGATCTGACGCTTCTCCCCGTCGGCGCCTACGACGTGCGCTGGCCGGACATTCACATGAACCCCGAAGAGGCAGTGCAGACGCACATCGACCTCAACAAGGGCGACGGGTCTCGCGGTGTCTTCGTCCCGATCCACTGGGCGACGTTCAACCTCGCGTTTCATTCATGGTCGGAGCCGATCATTCGCCTCAACGAGGCCGCGGCGGAGGCGGGCACCAGCGTGTCGGTGCCGATGCCGGGCGGCCGGATCGACGCGTTGTCGCCGACACCGCCGTCGAAGTGGTGGATTGCCCTCAGCTGACCAGAAGAGCAGCGGACGTGGTTGCCTTTCGAGTCGAACCCTGATTAGTTGCTCCGGGTGCGTAATCTTTGACCATGGCTCACGAGCACACCGGTTCAGAAGAGACAGCAGTGGCGGTAGCCACTGAGCGATTGCCGGACGACGTCGACGTCGCCCGCGGTTTGACCGCCGATCAGGTTGCGGCCCGGATCGCGTCGGGGCAAACCAACGACGTGCCGGATCGGGCGTCCCGCTCGGTCAAGGACATCATTCGCGGCAACGTCTTCACTCGCATCAACGCGATCCTGACGGTGTTGTTGGTGATCGTGCTCGCGACGGGCTCGATCATCGACGGCATGTTCGGATTGTTGATCATCGCGAACAGCGGTATCGGCATCATCCAAGAGATTCGTGCCAAGCGCACGCTCGATGCACTGGCCATCGTGAGTCAGGCAAAGCCCATGGTCAGGCGTGACGGCGTCGCCGTGGCGATGGCGCCCAAAGACGTTGTGCTCGACGACATTATCGAACTCGGCTCCGGTGACCAGATAGTCGTCGACGGCGAGGTGGTCAGTTCCGCTGCACTCGAGGTCGACGAATCGCTCCTCACCGGTGAAGCCGATCCGGTTCACAAGGCGAGTGGCCAGCAAGTGTTGTCGGGCAGTTTCGTTGCCGCCGGCAGCGGCGCGTATCGCGCCACCAAGGTCGGTGGCGATGCATACGCGGCCAAGCTTGCCGAAGAGGCGAGCAAGTTCACTCTCGTGCACTCGGAACTGCGCAGCGGTATCGACAAGATCCTGAAATTCATCACCTACCTGATGATTCCCGCGGGTGCGCTGATCATCTTCAATCAGCTCTTCACCATCGGCCTGCCGATCCGACCCGCCCTCAACGGAATGGTGGCAGCGCTGGTTCCGATGGTTCCCGAAGGCCTGGTGCTGATGACCTCCATCGCGTTCGCGGTCGGTGTCATCCGATTGGGCAAGCGCCAGTGCCTCGTTCAGGAGTTGCCGGCGATCGAAGGCTTGGCCCGTGTCGACGTGGTGTGCGCGGACAAGACCGGAACCCTGACCGAGAACGGCATGCGCCTGTCCGAGGTCGACGTCGCACCGGGTGGTTCGGGGGAGTCTGCGGTCAAGTCCGCGTTGAGCGCGATGGCTGCGTCCGACCCTCGCCCCAACGCGAGTGTGCTGGCGATTCGCGAGTCGCTCTCCGACGATCCAGGCTGGGGCGAAGCCACCGCGGTGGCGCCGTTCTCCTCGGCGAAGAAGTGGAGCGGCCAGTCGTACGGCAGTAACGGCAACTGGGTGCTCGGCGCCCCGGACGTGCTGCTCGACCCGGACTCGGAGATGGCCCGCAAGGCGGAAGAAGTGGGATCGAGCGGGCTTCGTGTCCTCATGCTCGGCAGCAGCGACCTCCCCGTCGACGATGCCGACGCACCGGGCACCATCACCCCCGAAGCTCTGGTCGTGCTCGAGCAGAAGGTGCGTCCCGACGCCCAGGAGACGTTGGAGTACTTCGCCAGCCAGAAGGTCGCAGTCAAGGTCATTTCCGGCGACAACGCGGTTTCCGTCGGTGCCGTTGCCGGGTCCCTCGGACTCGAGGGCGGCGACCGCCCCATCGACGCGCGGGAGTTGCCCAGCGATCAGGAAAAGCTGGCGGACACTCTCGACGGAGCAACGACGTTCGGGCGAGTGCGACCGGATCAGAAGCGGGAAATGGTCGCGGCCTTGCAGTCTCGCGGGCACACCGTCGCGATGACCGGTGACGGCGTCAACGACGTTCTCGCGCTCAAGGACGCCGACATCGGAGTCTCGATGGGTTCGGGTAGCCCGGCTACGCGAGCCGTGGCCCAGATCGTGCTGCTGGACAACAAGTTCGCGACGCTCCCGTACGTCGTCGCGGAAGGCCGCCGAGTGATCGGCAACATCGAGCGCGTGTCGAATCTGTTCCTGACCAAGACCGTCTACTCGGTGGTGCTCGCGTTCCTGATCGGCATCACCGGCGTCCTGTCCCAGGTCTTCGATTTCGAGCCGCTGCCGTACCCGTTTCTGCCCCGCCACGTCACGATCGCAGCGTGGTTCACGATCGGTATACCGGCCTTCATCTTGTCTCTGGCACCGAACAACGAGCGCGCGCGAACCGGTTTCGTCTCTCGCGTGATGCGCTTGGCGCTGCCGTCCGGTCTGATCATCGGCATCACCACGTTCATCTCCTACGTGTTGGCCTATCAAGGCCCCGACCAGACGGAGACCCAGGAGATCCAGGCCGGAACCAGCGCTCTCATCACGTTGATCATGATCGCCGTGTGGGTCCTGGCCGTCGTGGCCCGGCCGTATGTGTGGTGGAAGCTCGTTCTGATCGGCGGATCGGTGGCCGGCTACCTGATCCTGTTCGCGCTGCCGTTCACCCGCGAGTTCTTCAAGCTGGATCCGAGCAACGTCGCTGCCACGACGCTCGCGATCACCCTCGGCGCTATCGGCGTCGTACTCGTGGAACTCTCGTGGTGGATCAGCGCGCGCCTGCACGGGGAGAAGCGGAAGATGTTCGCGACGCCCGACGATCTGCCCGGTGAGCATCACCATGCTCACAGCGAGTAAGTAGTTTCAGCGCCTGAACATCTGCACCCAGGCAATGCGATCGCCGCCGCGCTTCTTGGCCCGGTACATCGCATTGTCTGCGTGCTCGATCAGTTCGTTGACAGCCCGATCCGGTAAGTCCGTCTCGGGGCTCAGATAGACACTGACGCCGGTACTGGCGGATACGGGATACGGATCGGAGTCGGACGAGACTGCCGAATGTATCTCGGTGGCGACCTGTTCGATTTCTTGTCGATCGACTCCGCGCAGGACGACGAACTCGTCGCCGCCGATTCGCGCCACCACCGCGTCCGGCCCGGCGGCAGCGATGAGGCGGTCGGCGACGGCGGTCAACGCGTCGTCACCAGCGACGTGCCCGTGCGTGTCGTTGAGGATCTTGAACGAGTCGACGTCGATGAGTAGCGCGATCAGCGCTTGCGTTCGATCGCTGCGCAGCAGATGCTGGGCCTCGTCCTGGAGTCCGCGGCGATTGAGCGTCGCGGTGAGGTAGTCCCGGTGGGCGTTGCGTGCGTCGTCGGTCAATCGGAGCCAGACGATCTGCAGAATCCACGCCGTGGAGAACACCACGCCGGCCACCATCAGATAGAGGTTCAGGACCACCCAGTTGTCGTTGACCGGTTCGGACATCGCCATGGCGGCCAACGCCGTACAGACAGCAAGAGCCCAGCCGATGTGGGTGATGGCAACGCGTGGGCTGTGAACGATCGCCGCGTAGAAACCGATCATGATGAACAGAATGCAGCCGATGGTCCCGACGAAAGCGGTGCGTACGGCGAAGAAAAGAGTGACGGCGAGCCATAGGTCGGCCCACACGACGAAAGCCACGGATTGTCGCCAGGTGGGCCACGATTCATTACGCGCCCAGCGGTAGCCCGCATAGGCGCCACTGATCGTTCCGAGGGCGAAGATCGACCGAGCCAGAGCAGTGTCGGAACCGAACCGGCTCAACTGCATCGTCACCGCGATCAGGGCGAAGAGGAAACACCAGACCGCGACCAATTTGCGTCCGGGAACGGTCAACCCGCGAGCGTCGAGGAATCGGGGGAGCCAGGTGTAATCCGTGTGATCTGACCACCACCGTGACAGCAGTTCACGCGTCGGGTGGGGGTTGCTCCCCGTCCCGCGCAGTCCTGCATTCAAACCGGGTACCTGTCGATGTCGATGGATGGGCAATCAGCTATTGGCGGGTTAACGCTACCTCGAGTTGTGCGTGGCCCGGACGCACGGACCTGCTTTCTGGCGCAGAGGCCCTCGACCTGTGAGAATCGAAGGGCGCGGAGGAACGATTCCGCCGAAGGACGTGCGTCAGCACCGGGAGAGGACACGGACATGGGTTTCTTGGACAACGTCAAGGGATTGGTCGAAAAGGGCCAGGAGCTCGCAGCGGAGAACTCCGACAAGGTTCACGACGCGATCGACAAGGTCGCCGACATCGCCGACGACAAGACCGGCAACAAGTACGGCGATCAGATCGACAAGGCAGCCGAGGCTGCCAAGAAGGCCGTTCCCGAGAAGCAGTAATACCGGATTCGGCAATACCGTTGCTCAGGAGCCCGTAACCGAAATGGTTGCGGGCTTCTGTGCGTCCGCTGGGTGAACTCCCAGGGTCGGCGGGCAGAATGAACGCGTGAACTTCACCTGGATTCTGCTGGTCGTCATTGCCGCCATCGCAGTCACCGGGCTGTCCAATCGGCGAAACCTGCAGGCCCCGCTGGTTTTGGTGACGGTGGGCTCGGTCGCCTCGTTCATACCCGGCATGCCGCGGCCGGAGCTGGATCCCCACGTCATTCTCGGTGTGGTCCTGCCGCCGCTTCTCTACTCGGCAGCTCTCAAATTCTCGGTGGCGACCTTCAAACGCAACCTTGCACCGATCCTGCGCCTCGGCGTCGGAATGGTGTTGGTGACGGCGTTCGTGGTGGCCTTCTTCGCCGAATGGATGGTTCCCGAGTTCACGATCGGCGCCGCCCTCGTGCTCGGAGCCGTGATCGCGCCGACCGACGCCGTCAGCGCGGTAGCGGTCGGTCAGAAACTCGGACTCCCGAAACGGGTCATCGCCATCCTCACGGGCGAAGGGCTCGTCAACGACGCCACCGCGCTCACGCTCTTCACCGTTGCCGTCGCAGCAGTGACCGGAACCAGAATTGCCACCGATTCGCCCCTGTTGTTCTTCGCGTACGAAGTGATCGGTGGCGTCGTCGTCGGTTTGGTGCTCGCGTTCGTCGTCAAGTTCGTTCGTGCACGCATGTACGACTCTCCACTCGAAACCGGCCTGGGGTTGGTGCTTCCGTTCGCCGCCTACCTGGCCGCTGAGGAACTGCACGCGTCCGGTGTCCTGGCCGTCGTGGTTGCAGGTTTGGTGATCGGGCACTATTCGACGGACGCGTCGATCATGACGAGACTGCAGGAGCGCTCGGTGTGGTCGAGCCTGGACACCCTTCTCGAGATGTTCGTCTTCGCGTACATGGGGCTGCAGCTGAGTTTCGTGATCGACGATGTTGTCGCCGACGGGCTTCCGGTGCTTCACGTGTTCGCGTACGGTCTCGCAGTCCTGGCCGTGGTCATCGTAATTCGGCCGCTGTGGCTGTTCCTGAGTTACTCGCGTGTGCGATTCGGTGTGACCCTGCGCCGTGACCGCGAGAATCAACTGACGTGGAAACAGAATCTGGTGGTCTCGTGGGCGGGAATGCGCGGCGTCGTCACTCTTGCTGCGGCCGGCGGTATCCCGTTCGCGCTCTCGTCCGGCGAGCCGTTCCCCGGTCGCGGCGTCATTCAGGCGATCGCGTTCATCGTCGCTGTCGGGACTCTGCTCATCCAGGGATCGACCTTGCCGTTCATGATCCGTCGCCTCGACGTCGCGGATCCTTACGAGCAGCTGCGGACACAGGAACAGATGGAGTTGGCCCGCAACATTTCTCGCAAGGCGGGCGAGAAGGCGCTGGCAGACGCAGCCGCGCACCCTCCGCCGGGGATCGACGGAAAGGAATTGCAGGCAATCGTCGAGCGCGTACGACGCTCGATGCAGGCGAGGCTTCAACTCCAGGAAGTCGACGAGGACGCCGATCGCGAGGCCGCTTTGTGGAATGCGGGAGCATTGTTCGACAAGTTCCGGCATCAGTCACTGCGCTCGCAACGAGTTGCCTTGATCGCCGCACGTGACGACGGCGATCTCGACGACGAGGTATTGCGTACCGTATTGGAAGGACTCGACATCGAAGAGGCCGCAGCCGAGGAACGTGTCAGGCGTCGCCGAGCCGGTAGCGGCGCGGGCAAATAGAGGGGAACACTGCGTATGACGGTTCGGAGTTCGAGAGTTCGCGCAGGCTGGGGAGTCATGGTGGCGAGCGCACTTCTCGTCAGCGTGGGCTGCGGATCGGATGCGTCGCCGGACATCTCTGTCACCGACACCGCGACCACGACGACTCCACCGGTCGTGAGCAGTGCTCAACGCGGCGTCGTCTTCGCCAGTGAACCTTTCACCAGCACAGCCGAAGTGGCGGCGTCCGGAGTGAGCGCAACGAAGATCCTGTACGGCTCCACCTCCGGCATCGACGGCCGGGAGACTCAGGTGTCGGGAACGGTGTTCACGCCGGCTGGAACTCCGCCCGAGGGTGGTTGGCCGATCGTCTCCATCGGCCATGGCACGACGGGTATTTCGGACGACTGCGCGCCGTCGGCCTCGCCGACCCTCTTCGGCACGATCGGTCTGGTCGCGCCGTTCCTCGACTCGGGATACGTGGTCGCTGTCTCCGACTTCGAGGGCCTCGGCACTCCGGACCCGCATCCGTACCTGCAACCGGACACTGCGGCGTTCAACGTCATAGACGCTGTTCGAGCGGCGCGCAACGTCGTTCCGGACACCTCGACTCGCTGGGCAACGCTGGGACTTTCCCAAGGCGGGCAGGCTTCCTGGGCAGCAGCCGAGGAAGCCGATTCCTACGGGGACGGACTCGAATTCGTAGGTGCGGCAAACCTGTCCCCGGCAGCGGACATCTCACCGATCATCTCGAGTGATTCCGAGGTGAATCTGTCACTGCCTCAGCAACTGCTGCTGCCCTATGTACTCGAAGGGCTGTCCCTCACCCATCCGGACCTCGAACGAACCGACTACGTGCGCGGCGCATTCGAGCAGAACTACGACCTGCTCACCTCGTGCCTGACCTCCCGTGCGACCGAGAAGTTGGGTCTTGTCGGAAAGGTGACGCCAGCAGACACCCGGCCCGCCACCGCCGAGGATGCGGACCGAATTCACGCGTGGCTCAGCGACGTTGCGCTCCCACGTCAACGCGCGAGCGGTCCCATGTACGTGGTCGTCGGTACCAACGACAACCTCATCCGTCCGGAATGGACCGAGGCGGCGGTCGAACGTGCCTGCGCCGACGGCGACGTCATCGAATTCCAGGCGCGGCCGGGCGAAGGTCACGCGGACGGTGCCGCGGTGCCCGGAGCTGTTGCGTGGGTGAAGGATAGATTTGCAGGTGTGCCGGCGCCGAATACCTGCGGGTCGTGAATCGGTGACGCCGCTGGAACGAATCCGCGCGCTTGCACTGGCACTGCCGGAGGCGACCGAGCGGGTCAGCCACGGTGAACCGTCGTGGTTCGTGCGTAAGGCGCCGCAGTTCGTCTCCATGGCAGATCACCACCACGACGATCGTGTCGCGATCTGGGCCGCAGCACCGCCTGGGGCGCAGGCAGATTGGGTCGGCCGTGATCCGTCGCGGTTCTTCGTGCCGCCGTACGTGGGCGGCCGTGGATGGATCGGCGTGTACCTCGACGTTCCGAGTGCCGACGACACCGAGGACGGGAAATTCTGGAACGACGTCGCCGACATCGTCGAAGAGGCGTACCGCACGGTGGCTCCGAGAACACTGATCCGGAAACTGGACGAGGATTCGCGTTGAGCCCGGCCGTGGTCGCACTTCTCAGCGTGCTGATCCTCGCAGTGGCCGGGGCACTGACAGTGGTGTGGATGCGCACCAGACGTGAGGTGACCACGCCCACCGAACGAGCCGTCCATGCCGCGCTCCACACGGCTTCGCTTGCCGCACGCCCGCTTCGGCGCGGGCTCGACAAGAATTCGGCCGCCGAGGCAGCGCCTCACCTGCGCGAGCTGACCGGCGGCGCCGGTTTCGGCCTGGCCGATGCGTCGGGAAATCTGCTGGCGTGGGACGGTCGTCACGAGGCATTGGCCGATCAATTCCACGACGCCGCCATTCGCGCGATCGAAGGTGAGCGCCGGGTGCTCGTCTCCCAAGCGGACTTGGTACGCGGGTCGAGCGATCACAGCGTGCGCGCGCTGATCGCTCAACCACTGCTGATCGAGGACATCGGCGTCGTCGGGGTGATGGGAATCGTCACCAGCGAGGACCCATGGCCGGGAATGCTCGGAGCCGTCACCGAGGTCGCCCGGTACGCCTGCAGTCAGATCGAACTCGCCGACCTCGACGCGTCCCGGGCCCTGCTGGATCGAGCGGAAGTGCGGGCTCTGCGCGCTCAGATCAGTCCCCACTTCATCTACAACGCCCTCAACACCGTCGCGTCTTTCGTACGGACCGACCCGGCGCGGGCCAGGGAACTGATTCTCGAGTTCGCGGACTTCACCCGGTACTCGTTTCGATCTGCGGGTGAGTTCACTCTGCTCGCCGACGAGCTACGCAACATCGATCGGTATCTGACTCTCGAACGCGCGCGCTTCGGGGACGCTCTGAACGTCCGACTTCAAGTCGCACCCGAAGTGCTCAACGTGGTCCTTCCCTTCCTGGCGCTCCAGCCTCTGGTCGAGAACGCGGTTCGTCACGGCATTTCGAGTAAGCCGGAGGGCGGCACGGTCAGCATCGTTGCCGCGGACGAGGGACCGGACTGCATCATCAGCGTCGAAGACGACGGTGTGGGGATGGATCCCGAACTGCTGCGGTCCGGTTCGCTCGACGCCATCGAGTCGGGGTCGGGACGACCCAGCGCTCGGGAAGCCGCTCACGTCGGTTTGGCCAACGTCGACGACAGGCTTCGTGCCGCATTCGGAAACGACTACGGACTCGTGGTGGAGACAGCGCCGGGCGCCGGAACGAAGGTCAGTATGCGTGTTCCCAAGTTCAAGCAGGGGATTCACGTCTGATTCTCGCCTTCGATGATCAGGCCGAAACGGTCGTGGGAACATGGACCTGTTGTGAACGAGACTGACACTGATGCCCAGCTGACCGTCCTGGCCGTCGACGACGAGAAACCAGCCCTCGACGAGCTGGCATTCTTGCTGCGCGCAGAGGGCGCGGTTGCGCACGTTCACACGGCGTCGGATGCGACGACCGCGCTGAGAATCCTGCGCGGTGGAAGCATCGACGCGGTATTTCTCGACATCAACATGCCAGGCCTCGACGGTCTCGAACTGGCCGGCATTCTCTCCAACTTCGCGACTCCACCACCCGTGGTGTTCGTGACGGCGCACGACGATCGAGCGGTTGCGGCTTTCGATCTCGGTGCCGTCGATTATCTGCTCAAACCGCTCCGAGAGGAGCGCCTCGCTCAGGCCGTTCAACGGATCGTGGGCTTGGCCGGGCGAACCAAGAGCGAGAGCAAGCCCGAAGCTGCGTCCACCGACGAGGTGATCCCGGTGGAACTGGGCGGCGTCACGACGCTCGTTCAGCGTTCCTCGGTGGAGTGGGTGGAAGCCGACGGGGACTACGCGCGTCTGCACACCGCCGGGAAGTCACACCTGGTGCGCATCCCGATCTCGACGCTCGAATCACGCTGGGCCGACGCGGGGTTCCTGCGCGTGCATCGTTCATATCTGGTGTCTCTGGCCCTGGTCACCGGCATCCGCACGGTAGGAAGCGGGTTGGTGGTCTGTCTGCGCCCGCACGGCGACAAGCCGCCCGTCGAGCTTCCGGTCAGCCGCAGACACACGCGTGAACTCAAGGATCGACTGGTTCGTGCGCCCAAACAGAGTTGGTTGTCGCGGTGACGTCGCAGTCCGACCCCCCGCAGCGTGAGCGCGTTGTGTTGGCGCAACGCAGTGGCGCTCGGATCGTGCGTACCCGGGTGGAGGTGCAGGAACAGACCGAAGTCGGTGACGCCATGATTCGCGGTCTCGTTCGCGCGCAGTTGGGACTGGCGATCCGCCTTGCCGTCGTCGCAGCCGGACTCCTGTGTGCGGTGCCGCTTCTGACCCATCTCTTCCCGACGCTGTCGGAGGTCGCAGTGCTGGGCATCCGCTTGCCGTGGCTCGTGATGGGCGGCGCCGTGTATCCCTTGCTGCTGATCACCGGCTGGGTGTTCGTGCGTCGGGCGGAACGAAACGAGCAGGACTTCACCGACATCGTGGACGACTGAGCGCGGCGCTGTGGGAGGACAACCAATCCCGGTGTTGACGGTGCTCGGCATCGTGGCGGCGGCTGTGGCGACGGTGGCGATCGGTATCTACGGAGTTCGGCTGGCTCGTACCACCTCCGACTTTCTCGTCGCGTCCAGAACCGTCAGCGCGCGGTGGAATGCGACGGCCATCTCCGGCGAGTATCTCTCTGCTGCTTCGTTTCTCGGTGTCGCCGGACTGGTCGCGAAATACGGGGCAGACGCTCTCTGGTATCCCATCGGATTCACCGCCGGATACCTCGCACTGTTGCTCTTCGTCGCGGCACCGCTTCGACGTTCCGGCGCTTACACCGTCCCCGATTTCGCCGAATTCCGTCTCGGCTCACCGCGATTGCGCAAGCTCGCGATGCTCGTGGTCGCGATGGTGTGCATCCTGTATCTGATTCCGCAGTTCCAAGGCGCGGGGCTGACGCTCAACATCCTGCTCGGTGTTCCCAGCTGGATCGGGGGCGTTGCGGTCGGAGTCATCGTCATCGCCAACGTCGTCGGCGGTGGGATGCGCTCGATCACCTTCGTCCAGGCCTTCCAGTACTGGCTGAAACTGACTGCCGTCGCGATTCCCGCTGTGGCACTGACCTTCTATTTCTTCGGCGATCACCACGACGTCGGCGCGTCGATGCCGCCGACGGTCACCACTGCGACGACCGTCGACATCACCACCGACGTCGTCGTCCAGGTGTCCGAGCCGGTGACGGTCAGCGGCGGCACAGTCGACGGGCAAGCAGTAGAAGGTACCGTCACGCTGGGTCCGGGGGAGCACACCCTCGGTGAAGGCATGTCGATGGTTCTCGACGCGGGAGCGGCGGTCCCCGTCGTCGCCGGAGCGCCTGCGCAGAACTCGGACTGGATCACTCCGGGTTGGGGGTTCGGCGGGCCCCATCCGATGTATCAGGTGTACTCGCTGATGCTCGCCACCTTCCTCGGAACGCTCGGCCTGCCGCACGTCCTCGTCCGGTTCTACACCAACCCCGACGGACGGGCCGCCCGTCTGACCTCGCTCGCCGTTGTCGCTCTGGTCAGTGTCTTCTACCTGTTCCCGACACTCCTCGGTGTCTTCGCTCGCCTCTACGTTCCGCAACTTCTGATCACGGGCACCTCCGACGCCGCGGTGCTGCTGTTGCCGGGCTCGGTGTTCTCGGGGTGGGGCGGACAGTTGCTGGCAGCGCTCGTGGCGTCCGGTGCCATTGCCGCCTTCCTGTCGACGTCGTCCGGATTGCTCGTGAGCATCGCGGGTGTCGTCAGTACCGATGTTCTCCGCGGGCGAGTCCGAGACTTCCGCATTGCCGCACTCCTGGCCGGTGTCGTCCCGCTCGTACTGTCGCTGGCGGTGGTGTCGGTCGACCTCTCGCGAACCGTCGGGTTGGTGTTCGCGGTTGCCGCGTCGACGCTCTGCCCACTGCTCGTGTTGGGCATCTGGTGGCGCGGTCTGACTGCTGTCGGCGCTGGGGCGGGGATGGTGGTAGGCGGGTTCGTCGCGGGAACCGCTGCGACTGTCGCGGTCCTGGGGGGCTTGTCGGAGAGCGTCCTCGGTGGCTGGCCGGCAGCCATTTTCGCGTTCCCGGCCGCGGTGAGCGTGCCGCTGGCGTTCCTCACGATGATCGTCGTCAGCAAGGCGTCGTCGAAGCAGGTACCGGCAGATATTGCGCGAATCTTCACGCGGATGCACGCCCCGGAACGGCTCGGAATGGGCTCCGATCGCGAAGACGATCTCCGCCAACCCTGACAGTCACCGCCTGAAGTCGCCCGAAGTCTCTGCCGTTGGTCGCGCCTGCCTGACCGTTCGGCGCAGCGCGCGACTGCTCAGCGTGTGACTGGCACCACAGCATCTTCATGTGACTCCGATCTCACTAACGTCTGTGCGTAGTTCACTTCACACGCGAGGCGAGGAGCCGGCAGTGTCCACAGCAGAAATCAGTGAGGGGTCGCCGCAAGAGCGACGCACCCCGGATGCCCAGGCATTCATAGACATGCAAGCGAGTCCCGAATTCCAGGAACTCCGAACGCGTCTGCGCAAGTTCGTTTTCCCCATCACTGCATTCTTCCTGCTCTGGTATGCGGTGTACGTCGTCCTGGCTACCTATGCCCACGACTTCATGGCCACCAAGGTCCTCGGCAACATCAATCTCGGCATCATCCTCGGCCTCGGGCAATTCGTCACGACCTTCGCCATCACCGCGTGGTACGTGAAGTTCGCCGGGCGTGAGCTCGATCCCCGCTCCGCTGCCATCCGTGAAGAACTGGAAGGTCCCGCACAGTGATCACCACACTCGCCGCGTCCGGAACGGACGTAGGAAACCCCGCCTTCAACATCGCGATCTTCCTCGCGTTTGTCGTCGTGACCATGACGCTGGTCATCCGCGCCAGCCGGACCACCAAGAAGGCGTCCGACTTCTACACCGGCGGTGGGCAGTTCACCGGCCCGCAGAACGGGTTCGCCATCGCCGGCGACTACCTCTCGGCGGCATCGTTCCTCGGTATCGCAGGTGCGATCGCCGTGTACGGCTACGACGGTTTCCTGTACTCCATCGGATTCCTTGTCGCCTGGTTGGTTGCGCTGCTTCTGGTGGCCGAATTGCTCAGGAACACCGGTAGATTCACGATGGCCGACGTGCTGAGCTTCAGACTCAAGCAGCGTCCGGTGCGCATGGCGGCAGCCCTGTCCACGCTCGCCGTTTCCCTCTTCTATCTTCTCGCTCAGATGGCCGGCGCCGGCGGGCTGGTCGCGTTGCTGCTCAACATCGACGGCAAGGTGGGACAGTCGATCGTGGTCGCGATCGTGGGTGTGCTGATGATCGTGTACGTCTTGGTCGGCGGCATGAAGGGCACCACCTACGTGCAGATGGTCAAGGCGGTTCTGCTGGTTGCCGGAGCCGGAATCATGTTCGTGCTCGTTCTGTGGGCAGTACGCGGCAACTTCTCCCAGTTGCTGGCCAATGCGCAGGACATGGTCAACAGTTCCACCACCAAGGGTGTGCAGGGACGCGACATCCTCGGGCCGGGTGCGAAGTACGGACTCTCCGGCATGACCAAGCTCGACTTCATCTCTCTCGGAATCGCTTTGGTGCTCGGCACCGCTGGCCTGCCGCACGTGCTGATGCGCTTCTACACGGTACCCACCGCCAAGGAAGCTCGCCGCTCGGTGACCTGGGCGATCGCGCTGATCGGTGCCTTCTACCTGTTCACGCTGGTTCTCGGCTACGGCGCGGCCAGCATGGTCGGACCGGACAAGATCTTGGCAGCACCCGGTAAGGAGAACGCGGCGGCCCCGCTGCTCGCCTTCGAGCTCGGTGGCACCATCTTCCTGGGCATCATCTCGGCGGTGGCGTTCGCGACCATCCTCGCCGTCGTGGCCGGCCTCGCGATCACTGCTTCGGCGTCGTTCGCTCACGACATCTACGCCAGTGTCATCAAGCGCGGCAACGCAACCGAGGAGCAGCAGGTGCGAGTTTCTCGAATCACCGTCGTGGTCATCGGACTCGTCTCCATCGTTCTCGGCATCATGGCGATGGGACAGAACATCGCCTTCCTGGTGGCTCTCGCCTTCGCCGTGGCGGCCTCGGCGAACCTGCCCACCCTGCTGTACTCGCTGTTCTGGAAGAAGTTCAACACCACCGGAGCGCTGTTCAGCATCTACGGCGGATTGATCAGCTGCTTGACGCTGATCGTGTTCTCCCCGGCAGTCTCGGGTAAGCCGTCGTCGATGTTCCCGAACTCCGACTTCGCCTGGTTCCCGCTCTCGAACCCCGGCATCGTCTCGATCCCGCTGGCATTCGTCCTCGGCATCGTCGGTACGTACATCGGACGCAACAAGATCGAAGATCCGGCAAAGCAGGCGGAGATGGAAGTTCGCTCCCTCACCGGCGTCGGCGTCGAAAAGGCTGTCAGCCACTAGTACGGGCAAAGCCCCGTGCGTCTTTCTGGTACCTCCGGTTACGGAAAAGGCGCACGGGGCTTATTGTTCTGCCATGGCAAAGCTCACAGTGAAAATCGATGTTCCGCTTCCTCCCCAAGAAGTGTGGGACAAGGCGTCCGATCTCAGTGGATACGAGAACTGGCTCGTGGTTCACGACGGATGGCGCAGTGAACTTCCCGAGCAGTTGGGTGTGGGCACCGAGATCAGCTCGGTCGTGACCGTGAAGGGCCTGCGCAACCGCGTTCGGTGGACCATCAAGAAGTACGACGTCCCGAAGGCGATCTCGCTCAAGGGAGACGGCAAGGGTGGGGTCAAGCTCGGTCTCGAACTCGACGTGAAGGCAAAGGGCGACGGGTCGGAACTCGCGCTGACAGTCGAGTTGGGCGGCGCTCCGTTGTTCGGCCCGATCGGTTCGAGCGTGGCGCGGGCACTCAAGGGCGATGTGGAGAAGTCACTGGCCCAGTTTGTCCAGATCTACACCTAGTTTGTCGAGATCTACACATTGAGCTACTTCACCGCTAACATGGGTTAGGATTCTTTTCGGCGGGATAAACCGGGCATCGGTTGGTTATTGGTGCGGGTCCCGCCGGAAAGGATTCGATCAATGTCGTCTCGTCATGGGTACGGCGCACCACCTGCGTCCATGCCTCGATCCGTGCAGGTTCTGATCGGACTCTTGGCGGTAGTTGCAGTCGGTGGAACCGCGGCATTCGCCGTGACATTCAAAAGCGTCAGCGACAAGGGAGAACTCGGTGCGGGCGCCGCTGCAGCTGCTACGGCAACCAATTGTGACAACCCTGAAACCGTGACCGTGGCGGCCGATCCGTCGATCGCCTCGGGACTCGAAGCTGTCGCCGCTGCCATCCCCGCTACGGAACTCGGGTGCATCTCGCTCAGCGTGACGCCGCAAGATCCCGTGCTCACTGTCGCGGCGATCGCCGACGGTACGGCGCCCGCCCTGTGGATACCTGATTCGAGCGAATGGCTGGACAAGGTTTCCGCAAGCGGGCAGGAGGTTCGCCGGATCAGCAACTCGGTCGCGTCCACCCCGGTTGTCGCCGTCTCGGCGCCAGGCACCGAGGCACCCGGCGCATGGACGGACGTCCTCGGCGCTCCAGCACTGCACATCGGCGATCCCCTGACCAGTGCCGTCTCCAGCGCACCGATCGTGGCAGCCTTTGCCGAGACCCAGTCGCGGGGCGGGGACCTCACGTCCATATCGGCAGCCTTGGTTCCGGTGGCGCAAGCGCAGTACGGAAATCTGAAGGAAACCGGTTCGACCGGACGCATCCAAACCGTGGACGCGGACGGCGGGACCGCGGTGACTACCGAGCAGACCTTCGAGGCCTATCTCGCCGCACATGCGGACAGTCGACTCACCGCGTCGGTGCCGTCGTCCGGTTCGGTCTTCATGGACTACCCGATGGCACGTGTGGGTGCAGACTCGTCAGCGGCGGACGGCGCCGGCAAACTACTGGCGGCAGCGCTGACATCGGACACCGGGCGCTCGGTACTTGCGGGCCTCGGGTTCCGCGGCGCAGATCAGGCCCCACCGGTCGCCGGTGGAGTGGGAAAGGTCGTGTCACTGGTGCCGTCCGATCCGACTGTGGTCACCAAAGCGCTTGCGCGGTAGGAGATTCTGTCCAGGCCTTCCCGTGCGTTGGCAGTTGTCGACGTCTCGGGGTCCATGGACTACATGCAGGACGGGGTCACTCGAATGGCCGCGACGGCGCAGGCCGGTGACATCGCGATCCGAATGTTTCCTGCCAACGCACAATTGGGTCTCTGGGCATTTTCCGTAGATCTCGGTGAGGGGACGGACTACCGCGAACTCGAACCCGTCGCCCGGATGGATGCAACTGAAGGCGACACGGATCATCGGAACAAACTGCTGTCTCGGATCGACAATCTCTCTTCGATCGTCGGCGGCGGAACAGGTTTGTACGACAGCGTTCTCGCCGCGTATCGGTCCATGCAACAGTCCTACGATCCGGCCTCGATCAATTCGGTGATTCTCCTTACCGACGGTGCGAACGACGACCCGTCGGGTATCTCGCTGCAGGAACTTCTCGACACCCTGACTCGCGAGCAGGACCCGGCGCGGCCGGTACCGATCATCACCATCGGTGTCACCGACGACGCCGATACCGATGTGCTCGAGCAGATTTCGGCTCTCACCGGCGGTAACAGTCACTTCGCTCCGGCACCGGCAGACATCCCGAAGGTCTTCGTCGGCGCGATCAGTGGGCGCGCCGGCTGAGCTACTCGAGAACGGGTGCGTCGGCGCTGTCCGTGATCCATTCGGTAGCGAGCTTCTCGAGGGTGCCGTCGGCGTAGAGCGCATCCACGGCGGCAGAGACGCACGCGGTCAGTGGACTGTTCTTCTCCAGCACTAACCCGAAGAATTCGGTGACCGCGTTGGGGCGCGGAAACTGACCCACGATGACCGACCCGGGCAGTTCGTTCTCGGTGATGTGGAATCCGGTCGGAATGTCGACGACCAGTGCGTCGATCTCGCCCGCGGCCAGCGCAGCTTTCGCGTCGTCCGTGGTCGCGAACTCGCGGGGCGCAGTGGTCGGAACAATCGTGTCGGTGATTGCCGCGAGGCTGGTGGAACCGGTTTGAGCGCCCAAGCGGTAGCCGGCGAGATCCGCAAGATTCTTTGCACCGGCTGCTTTGCTTCCGTCAGAGGCGATCACCGACTGCGCGACTGCGTAATACGGCGAGCTGAAGTCGACGTTCGCGCGGCGATCTTCGGAAATCGTGAATTGATTGACGTCGAAGTCGAAATCCTTGGGGCCAGGTTTCAGCGCGTCGTTGAAGGCGACCGTGGTGAAGCGAACCTGGTCGGTGTTGTATCCGAGCTTGTCGACGACGGCCCGGGCCACCGCACCTTCGAAGCCCTTGCCATTCGACGGAGTGTTGTCGACGAACCACGGCGCGTACGCCGGTGAATCGGTGGCGATGGTCAAGAAACCGTCCTCGAGGGTGGTCCCGCTCTGGGGTCCGCACTTGTCCACGGCGGTGGTCGAGGGCAGTTTGGTGAACGCCTCGGGAACCGTGGTGGTGGTGTCTGCTGCCGCAGGGGCCTCCGGCTGCGGCGAACATGAGCCCAACAAGATCGAGGAAGCGAAGATCGCGGTCACGGCAACTGCGCGTCGTGTCATAGGCACAAGGCCATCTTGCCTGTTTGTCCGGTATCGACGTGACGGGGGTCTCGTATGAGCGGAGTTCACGCAGCTGAGCGTCGTAGTGCAAGGCGCTCCGACGGTGTCGTCCCACCCCATACTCCGTGTGGTTCGGCGGTGTCGAGTGCAAAGGCCAGGCAGTCCCGAATGACCGGGCAGCGGAAGCACACCTGCTTCGCCGAACTTTCCCGTGCAGCCCGATTGCGTCCGCGTTCTTCACCCGGCGAATAAAACACCGCCGGGTCCACTGTTTTACAGGTGGCGAACATCCGCCAATTGTTGTCGACCAACGGCTCCACGGAACTGCGAACTGTCATCGTGGTCTCCTCTCCCATCGAGAAACCAGTCTTGCCCGTGGCCTGGTGCAGCGGCAGGTTTCCGATCCGTCAGATTTCTACTGCCAGACACAGCGCTATCCAGCACAATGAGAAAATGGCAACGACGGATCGGGGTCAGATCACACTCGACGGCACAACCGTGTCCGTGACCAATCTGGGCAAGATCCTTTACCCCGAGAGCGGCACCACGAAGGCCGAAGTCATCGACTACTACACCCGTATCGCCGCAGTCATGCTTCCGCATGTCGTCGGTAGGCCGGGCACTCGTAAGCGTTGGCCCAACGGTGTGGACGGTCAGTCCTTCTTCGAGAAGAACCTTGCGTCGTCAGCCCCGCAGTGGCTCACGCGTGCGTCGCTGCAACATTCTGATCGTGTCGTCACCTACCCGATCTTCGATTCCGTTGCATCCCTGGCGTGGCTGGGTCAGCAGGCCGCACTCGAATTGCACGTTCCCCAATGGCGATTCGACGGTTCCGAGCGTGGTCCGGCGACACGACTGGTATTCGACCTCGACCCGGGCGAAGGCGTCGGGTTGACCCAGTGCGCCGAGGTGGCGAGGTCGATTCGCGATCTGGTCGCAACTCTGGGGTGGACTGCCTATCCGGTAACCAGTGGTAGCAAGGGAATTCACCTCTACGTTCCACTGGATCGAGCCTTGGACGGCAGTGGTGCGTCGACTGTCGCCAAGCAGATCGCCACCGGGCTCGAGAAGCTTCACCCGGATCTCGTCACCGCGACGATGGCTCGAAATGTCCGGGCAGGCAAGATTTTCGTGGACTGGAGTCAGAACAACGCAGCCAAGACAACCATTGCGCCGTATTCGATGCGCGGTCGCGATCAACCCTATGTTGCCGCGCCGCGCAGTTGGGATGAACTCGACGATCCGAAACTACGGCATCTGTTGTTCGACGAGGTTCTGGAGCGCGTCGAATCCGACGGTGATCTGCTGAGCGATCTGGATCCGCCGGTCTCGGCGGCTGTAGCCGACACGTTGACTCACTATCGCAACAAGCGGTCGGCCGACCGGACACCGGAGCCGATCCCTGCTGCGGTGACCAAGGAGAGCGCGGGCAATACCTTTGTGATCCAGGAACATCACGCCAGACGATTGCATTACGACGTTCGCCTCGAGCGGGACGGTGTGCTCGTGTCCTGGGCTGTTCCGAAGGGCGTGCCGACCAGTGCCGGAGAGAATCGGTTGGCCGTGCACACCGAGGATCACCCGCTCGAATACGCCACGTTCTCGGGCACGATTCCGAAGGGGGAGTACGGCGGCGGTTCGATGACGATCTGGGATTCCGGGACGTACGAGACCGAGAAGTGGCGTGAAGACGAAGTGATTGTGCGCCTCAGCGGCGAACGGGTGCAGGGACGATTCGCGCTGATCCGGACGAAGGGCGACCAGTGGCTGATGCATCTGATGAAGGATCAGAACGCGAGTTTCGGAACGGAGTTTCCCAAGAATCTCGAGCCGATGCTTGCCACCGCTGGAACGCTCGAAGGTCTCGACCCGCAGGAGTGGGCCTTCGAAGGCAAGTGGGACGGGATTCGAGTGATCCTCGAATATCATTCGGGCACAATGTCGCTTCGCAGTCGCGCGGGTAACGACAAGACCCGGGACTATCCAGCCCTTGCCGGGTTGGCCGAGGTGCTGGACGGTCATGACGTGGTTCTCGACGGTGAAGTGGTGGCGTACAACGACGCGGGAGTTACAGATTTCGGCCTCCTCCAACGAGGTGGGGAACCGGTATTCCTGGCCTTCGATCTTCTGTACCTCGACGGAGTGTCTTTGCTGCGGAAATCCTATTCGGATCGCCGCACCGTGTTGAATGCGTTGGCGGGCAAGGTCGGTGAGCTCGAGGTGCCCCCACAGATCGAGGGTACGGCGGAGAACGCGTTGGAGGTGAGTACCGATGCCGGGTGGGAAGGGATCGTCGCCAAACGTCGTGCATCGGTCTACCTTCCGGGACGGCGTGGGTCGAGTTGGATCAAGGTGAAGAACTGGCGCACTCAAGAGGTGGTGATCGGTGGGTGGCGCACCGGACAGGGCAATCGAGCGCAGGGGATCGGGGCGCTGCTCATGGGAATTCCGGGTGAGGACGGGTTGACCTACGTGGGCCGCGTCGGTACCGGATTCAGTGATCGTGATTTGGAGTCACTGCTTGCGGTGCTGGAACCGTTGCGTCAGAAGGAAAGTCCGTTCGAGGAGGAACTTCCAGCAGATGACCGAAAGGGGGCGGTCTGGGTGAGGCCTGAACTCGTCGGTGAGGTGCGGTTCATGGATTGGACGGCGACCGGACGCCTTCGCCATCCGAGTTGGCGGGGTCTGCGGGAGGACAAGAAGCCGGGCGACGTGGTGCGGGAAACAACGTAATGATGGTCAACGCACCGAGGAACGCGACTGCGGCACAGATCTGGATTCCGATGCACATCGCCGAGCTGTAAGCCTGGTTCGCTGCGTCGGCCACAGCGCTCACCGTGGGAGCGTCGGCGTGGATCTGCGCCAGATCGACTGTGGAAGTGCCGACTCCTGGTTTGAAGCGGGACCGGAAAACCGTTGCTACGACCGTCCCGACGACGGCGACGCCCAGAACTCCACCCAATTCCCGTACGACACTGTTGATCGAACTTGCCATCGGAGCCTGTTGAGGCGCAACCGACGACATGGACGCAGTTGTGGCTGGAGCCATGACCAGCCCCATCCCGGCGCCGACCAGTGCCATGATCGCAGCGAGGATCCCGAACGGTGCGAACCTACCTGCGGCGATCGACAAGACCAACAGTCCCACGGACATAAGCGTGAGGCCGCCCGCGATCGAACTGCGCACCCCGAGTCGGCCGACCACACGATCGCTGCTCGACGCTACAGCTGCCATCACCAGTGCAAACGGAACTGCACCGACGCCGGCAATCAATGGACCGTACCCGCGAACGAATTGAAGGTATTGCGTGTACGTGAAGAGAACTCCGAACAAGGCGAAGAACGTGGCGGCCAAGATGGCATTGGAGATGCTGAACACTCGGCTGGTGAAGATGCGCACATCTGTCATCGGCGCCGGGGCCCGCAGCTCCCACCAGACGAATCCGGCGAGAAGTGCTGTTGCGCTGACGATCTCCAGCAGCGTGATGGGCGAAGACCATCCGCGAAGGCTTGCTTGAGTGAGGGCATCCACGATCAAAGCCAGTCCGCCGGCGGACAACAGGAGTCCGGGGATGTCGAAGGAACCCTTTCCCATTCCTTCAACTGAGGGCACAAGAGAAGCCGTCGCGGCTATCACAACGGCGACCAATGGGACGTTGATCCAGAAGACGCTTCCCCAACTGAAATGTTCGAGTAGTACGCCACCGGCTACAGGGCCGATCGCGATTCCGAGTCCGGCGGTTGCAGACCAGATGCCTATCGCCCGGCCTCTCTCGTGCGGAACGAACATCGAGACGACAAGTGACAGCGTGGCCGGCATGACCAGTGCGGCGGCTGCCCCCATCACTGTTCGCCAGCCGATCAGCTGCAACGACGTCTGCGAGAGGGCTGCGAAGGCTGACCCGAGGGTGAACAAGGTGAGGCCGGTCAGAAGTATCCGACGGTGACCGAATCTCGCGCCGAGTCCACCTGCCGTGATGAGCAAGGCGGCGAACGCCAATGTGTATGCGTTGTTGATCCATTGCAGGTCGACGGTGGTCGCCGGCAGTTCGCGGGCAAGGGTCGGGATGGCGGTGTTGAGGATGGTGTTGTCGATCGTGACTACGACGAGGGAAGTGCAGAGGGCGCCCAGCGCCGCCCATCGTCGCCGGTCAGTGAGGTGGAGAGAATTCATTATGTCCTTACGAACGTAACCTTACGGATGTTTAGTGATGAAAACGTACCCCGTCGCCTTACGTGTGTAAAGTTTGTCGGGTGAGTGATGTTTCCGAGGATGCCGATGAAACTGGGACGAACGGTTCTCGGAGTACTCGCGCCCGAAATCCGAGAGGAAGCGGCACACGGCTCCGTGGAGAGATCGTCGCCGCAGCGGCGACGCTCATCGCCCGCACCGGATCGGATCAAGCGGTGACGCTTCGGTCGGTCGCTCGCGAGGTCGGGATATCCGCACCATCTATCTACGGACACTTTTCCGATCGCGACGCCATTGTCGAAGCGGTGGTCTCCGAATCGCTGGAGCAGTTGCATCTCGCGGTGGCCGACGCCGTTGCCGCGCACGCCGACCCTGTCGAGGGTTTGTATGCTGGTTGCTCGGCATACGTCGAGTTCGGCATCTCCGAGCCTGCTCGGTATCGGGTCTTGTTCGGGTGGTCTCGGCCGAAAGGTCAGTCTCCACAATCGGATACGCGAGGGCTGGCCGCATTCAACACGCTGGTGACCAATCTCGAATCGTGTGTCGATGCTGGGAAGTCGACCAGCACAGATACTTTCGTCGATGCGGTGTCGATCTGGACCTCGCTCCACGGACAGGTGATGTTGCGTGCGGATCTCCCGGAGTTTCCGTGGCCGTCGACGGACACCGTCAGTGAGATGGTGAGGAGCCTTGCGCGGCTTGTGAACTGACTTCTTGATCGTTCGGTGATCGACGACGCAGCCAGGTCTGATCCAGCATCGTGAGATAGGCATCGAGTTGAGCCGCGCCGGCGAGAAGGTTGCGACTGCGCGTGGTCAGCCGGTCTTGCCAGGATTCGAGGAACGCTGCCAACGCGTCCGCTCCGCCTGCCTCGCGCAGCGAGTCGAGAAACTGGGCGACTTGCGACAGTCGGTAGCCGCCGCGCCGCAGTTGCCGTGCGATCTCGGCGTCGCGCACACACTCGGGACCGTATTCGCGATAACCCGTTGCCTGTTCGCGTTCGGGACGCAGGATGCCGTGCTCTTCCCATGTGCGCAGTGTCGCCGGATGAACGCCGAGACGGCGCGCGAGCTCACCCACCGTCAGCGCTGGACCGTGTACCTGTGCCGGTGCTGTGGTGGACAGAGTCCCCAGCGCAGTGGCTACCTCGGTGCGAGTTCCTCGCTCGGCGAGCAGCGTTACGTGCGCACTGTCGATCAGGCGGTAGGCGGACTCGGTGTCGCCCTGGTTGGTCGCACGCATGATTTCCGTGGCCCGCCGGTGCCCGTGACCGCCGCGCAATGCGAGGAAAGTACGCAGGGCTTGTGCGTGCACTGGGGTGTATCGCCGGTAGCCGTGGTTGCTGCGCTCGGATAAAGGAAGGACGCCGGCATCGTCGTAGTTGCGGATCGCCTGCGCGGACAACCCGTGTTCACGGGCAAGGTCGATGGGCCGCACTGATCACCTCCGATTGAGGCTTTTCACGGTATACCCCAGGTAGTTTTCGTGAAAGTTTCACTCGAACCTTCAACGATACTGTCGAAGGCAGTCCACCTTCGAAAGGGATGATCATGTCCACTGCCCCAGCGCTGAGTGAGTTCGGCCGCCAACTCGAAGACGCGGCAAGTCTTGGTCGTGCCGTCGACGAACTGCTCGCAACGCGAACCACGGGGCCGGCTCTACTCGCCCTCGGAGAGCCGACCCACGGAATCAAGGCATTTCCGTTGCTGCGCAACGAACTTCTCGGCCAACTCGTCGAACGAGGATATCGGTCGATCGTGCTCGAAACAGATGCCTTAGCGGCGTTGCTCGTCGACGACTACGTGAACGGGGGAGAGGTGGACATCGAGAAGGTGCTCGCCACCGGCTTCAGCCACGGATTCGGGGCGGTACCGGGTAACCGCGAACTCGTCGAATGGCTACGCGATTACAACGACGGTCGCGCTCCGGCTGACCGAGTTCGCTTCTACGGCTTCGACGCTCCGGTGGAGTATTCCGGCGCGCCGAGCCCACGTGGCGCGCTGTCTGCGGCAGGTGACTTCCTGCCCGCTGCGATGCGGCCGCACTCTTTCGACGACATCGACCTTCTGCTCGGGCAGGACACCGACTGGAGCAACCCGGCGGCGATGTTCGATCCGGCTGCGTCTATCGGCAACTCCGATCATGCTCGCGCCCTGCGCATCATTGCGGACGACCTCGGCAGCGTCCTGCGGCGCGCCGCACCGGTGCTGCGGTCCGCCGACCCGGGCAGGTACGACCTGGCCCTCGCACACGCACGCACCGCTGTAGGTCTTCTGCGATACCACGCCGCGATGGCGAGTTCCGCTCCTGATCGCATCGGCACTCTGCTCAGCCTGCGTGCCGAGATGATGGCCGAGAACCTGCTGGCCGTCGTCGCCCAGGAGCAGCGACGCGGGCCGGGCCTGCTGTTCGCACACAATGCCCATCTCTTGCGAGTGCAGTCCGACATGCCGGTCAACGGCGACGTGGTCAGTTGGGGAAGCGCCGGTTCACTCGTCGGACTTGCCCTCGGAGAGCGTTACGTAGTCGTGGCGACCGACGCCAACCCAGACAGTGATCCGGGCACTCTGCAGGGTGCGTTGGCCGAAGTGACCACTCGGCGTGCCCTGTTCTCGACTCCGGCCCTGCGAGCGGCGCTCGGCACGTCGGTCACTGCGGGCGAACCCATCCTGCCCGGCCATCTGCCGCTGAAACCTTCGGAGTTGAACGGAGCGGACGCGGTCATCTTCGTCGCGGATACTGATGGAAAACGTCGTCAGTACTGGTAAGAGCGTCAGGGGCAGAGCGCGTGCGAGAGCATCGCGATGGTGTCCGGTTGGTCCTTCGGCGTCGACGTCAGCGTCACGGTGAACGCACGATCGGGCGTCGCACCGGACAGCGTGTAGTACCCGTAGATCCCGCCGCTGTGGCCGATATAGGTGACGCCGCAGGGAAGTTCGGTGGCGCCAACGCCCAATCCGTACCCGGATCCCTCGGCTTCGGTGGCGGCGCCCTGAGGGGTGGTCATCTCGGCAAGCTGCTCGGCCGGCACCACCTGCCCGTCGAGTAGTGCTCGCCAGAAGACGTTCAGGTCTGTGCCCGTCGAGACCATCGCTCCGGCAGACCACGGGATCGACGGTTCGGTGCGGGAAACATCGGTCAGACCACCTTCGAGATCTTGATAGCCCGTCAGGTGGTCGCCCCTGATGTCGCGCTCGCCGGCCGGCGGGAGGTACGTGTCTTCCAGGTCCAGTGGATCGAGTATTCGAGACTGGAGTTCATCGGCGTAGCTGCGGCCGGTCACGGATTCGACGAGCATTCCGAGAACGATGTAGTTGGTGTTGGTGTAGACGAACGACGTTCCGGGGACGAATTGCGCCGGTTTACCGAGGGCGATGGCGACCGCGGCGGACGGCGTCAGCGTACGGTCCTCGTTTGCGGCAATCCATTCGTCGGCGCCGGGTTCTCCGGCGAATTCGGGAAGGCCGCTGCGATGTTGCAGCAGTTGTCGCACGGTGATTGCGCTGCCGTCGATGCCCCTGCCGTCAATGCCACTGCCGTGCAGTAGGCCCGGGAGGTACTGCTCGATCGGTGCGTCGAGGTCGATCTTGGTTTCGGCGACCAACTGCAGAACGAGCGAAGCGGTGAATGTCTTTGTCACACTACCGATCCGGACGCGGTCGTTCTTGCCGATCGAATCGCCGTTGGTCCGGTTGGGCACGCCGCTCGTCATCACAGCCGTCGTGGTGCCGTCGTCGAGTGTTGCGATCGACCCGACGACACCCGACCTGGTGAGTCCGTCGAGATCCGATTGAATCTCCACTGCGCGCTGGAGCGTCGAGCAACCGATCAGCGCCGTGGTGGCTCCGATGATGACCGCGGCGACGAGCAGGTATGAGCGCATGAGTCGAATTTATGGACTTCGTCGCTGGATCGGATCCAGGAAATCCCCCATCATTCCCTGATCTTCTGCCAGGCCGGGACGTAAGGCCTGTTTGTTGAAAACCGACAAATCGGATCAATCATTCCTGTCCGAACACCACGTCCACGCCGTTAACATCCGAACGAAGTGTTTGTTTTCACGTGTCTTACCAGTTCACGGCTATCGAGGTGCGCTGCCGCGCGCCGAAACGACTCCCACGAAGGACGGATGCATGAAGAAGTCGACACTCCGCACGGGAACGGTCGCGGCTCTGCTGACCGGAAGTGTCCTGTTGCTCTCCGCTGCCCCTGCCTCGGCCGATCCGGGAAGCCTCGGCAGTGGCGGCAGTAGCGGGAGCTCCGGCAGCCTGGGAAGCGCGGGCAGCATCAGCAGTGGATCAGCCGCCCTGCCCATCCCGAGTCCGGCAGGCCTGATCGCGCTGGCAGCAGCGAGCACTCAGACCGGAAAGCCCTACCAGTGGGGCGGCGTCGGTCCGAACTCGTGGGACTGCTCCGGGCTGGTGCAGTGGGCGTTTCGGCAGGCCGGAGTGAATCTGCCACGGACCAGTCAGCAGCAGGCCAACGTCGGACAGCCGGTTCCGCGGTGGGCCCTGGCGCCCGGCGACGTCATCACCTTCTACCCCGGTGCGACCCATGTCGGCATCTACGCTGGGTTCGGAATGGTGTTCAACGCCTATGGAGTTGGTGTTCCGACCGGACTGACGCCGCTGGCGGATCTGCCGATCAACAACATCCGAAGGTTCTAGAACCTGCACAGAACCTTCACAAGTCCTCCCAGGTTCATCCACGACGGCCGAATACAGTCAGTTCCATGAGTCAGCGAAGAGTGCTCGTGGTCGACGACGAGGTCAGTATCTGCGAGTCCATCGCGGCGAGGCTGCGTGCCGAGGGCTACGACGTCGAGCTGGCGTTCGACGGTCCCAGTGCGGTGACCCGCTGCGAGGAGATGGACGCCGACCTGGTGGTGCTCGACGTGATGATGCCAGGATTCGACGGACTCGAGGTCTGCCGCCGCATTCAGTCCGTGCGCCCGGTGCCGGTGCTGATGCTGACCGCCCGTGCCGATGAAACCGACATGCTGATCGGTCTCGGTGTCGGGGCCGACGATTATCTGAGCAAGCCGTTCAGCATGCGTGTCCTCGTCGCCCGTGTTCAGGCATTGCTTCGGCGCGCTGATCGTGCGGAGCACGCTGCTCGCCCGGTGACCGACCTCCTCGAGTTCGGCGATGTCGTGATCGACCTGACCGAGCGTCGAGTACGCCGTGATGCCCAAGAAGTCCACCTGACCCGCACCGAGTTCGATCTCATCGCCTACCTGGCGGAGCGGCCGCGAGCTGCGATCCCGCGGGAGTCGCTGCTCGAGGAAATCTGGGGATGGGGAGAGGGAGCGGGTAGTCGGACCGTCGACAGCCACGTCAAGGCGCTACGACGCAAGCTCGGACCTTCCGTGATCCGGACCGTTCACGGCGTCGGGTACGCCTGGGACGTGCCGCGATGAGCGTCGTCGACCGGCTTTTCGCACGATGGCCGCGGCCGCTGGACCCGATGCGGTCCTTCAAAGTGAAGGTCGGCCTCCTGGTTGTCGCAGCGCTGTTGTTCGCCGCGGGTGGTTTCTGGTTGACCTCGCAACAACCGTTTCGTTTCGCCCTTCTGACGGCGTTGGTTGTCGCACTCGGAGTTACGCAGGTGCTCGCACACGGAATGACGTCACCGCTTCGCGAGATGACGGCCGCAGCGAAGGCGATGGCGCGCGGTGACTACTCACGGCGAGTGCGAGCGACTTCCCGCGACGAGGTAGGCGAGCTCGCCCATGCGTTCAATCGGATGGCCGAGGACCTCGGTGCAGACGACCGGTACCGCCGCGAACTGATCGGCAACGTCTCCCACGAATTACGGACGCCCATCACCGCTTTGCAAGCGATGCTCGAAAACGTCGTCGACGGTGTCGAAGAACCGGATCCGGCGATGATGAAATCGGCGCTGCGGCAGACGGAACGACTGGGCGCGCTGGTGGCCGACCTTCTCGACCTCTCGAAACTCGAGGGTGGCGCGATGCCGTTGAAGCGGCGCCGATTCGAGGTCGAGCCGTTCCTACGCGAGCTGTCGAGTGTGAGCGCGGGCGACATCGAGATCGACGTGAAGCCTCCGCAATTGTCCGTCGTAGCCGATCCGGATCGCCTCCATCAGGTGGTGACCAACCTGGTGGGCAACGCAGTTCAGCACGGGAACGTCGACACGAAAGTTGTCATCCGAGTGCGTACCGGCAGTGCAGGGGAGTTGGTGCTCGACGTCCACGACGACGGCCCCGGCATCGAACCACAAGCCCGCGAGCGAGTGTTCGACCGCTTCATACGAGGCGGATCGACAGACGGTGGCACCGGGCTCGGCCTCGCGATCGCGAAGTGGGCCGTCGAATTGCATGACGGCAGGATCGCCGTCGTCGACGCCCCGTCGGGCTGCTGCATTCGAGTAGTGCTGCCGCAGAACTGAATCGAAGTCTCTGACGAGATCGAGAGATCTCGCGATGGCGCATGCCTACATCAGGCATTCGTCTGTATTTCCGACCCTGAAATCTGAACCAGAAACATAGGAGATCACATGAGCGCTCCGATAGTCATTCCACCGAAAGCGCCGATGCCGGCCGTGAAACCCAAGCGTCCCAGCCGGTTCTGGCGTCCCGATCGCACGTCGATGGCCACCCGCTCGATGCTCGTCGGCGCGGTCGCAGTAGGGGTGCTTGCGGCTCTGATCCTTGATCCAGGGTTCGTGAGTGTCGCGTACGTGATCGTCGGTGTCGGCGTGGTGATCGTGTTCGGGATTCTGACGCCGCCGCGGATGACCGTGACGCAGTGGGTCGCCGCCATCGGGATGCTCGCACTACTGGGCGTTGCCGCCGTTCGCGGTGCAGAGTGGTTGGTGTTCCTCTGCGTCGTAGCCGCGTGGGTTCTGTTCACGTGGACTCTGATCGGCGGGCGGACGTGGACCGGAATACTTCTCGGAACGGTCGCTCCCTGGCGGGCGCCCCACAGGACGGTCAACTTCGTTCGTCGTCGCAAACTTTCGACCCGCTCTGCTCCGCGGGTGCCGGCCGTGCGAGTTGTCGTCGTCAGCGCAGTATCGGTTGTCCTCCTGCTGATCTTCGGATCTTTGTTCGTGAGCGCGGATCCGGAGTTCGCGAAGATCTTCGGCGGCTTCGCTCCTGCCATCTCGGTGTCGAACCCGGGGGCACGGATCTTCGCCGGTGTCGTGATGGCGTTCGGCACGCTGGTTGCGGTGTATCTGCGTCGGAGAACGCCGACGGTGGACGCATTTGCGCCTGCACCGGCGACGCCGTTGCCGATGTGGGAGTGGGCGGTCCCGCTTGGAGTGCTCAACGTGCTGTTTCTCGGTTTTGTTGCAGTGCAGACGAAAACGCTGTTCGGGGGAGACGAGCACGTACAGGTGACCGACGGACTGACCTATGCGGACTACGCGCGTGAGGGTTTCTGGCAGCTCATGGCGGTCACCGTGCTGACGCTGCTCGTCATCGCCGTCGCAGTGCGGTTCATCGACCGCCGCGACGCCGGATCGAGGCGTCTTGCCCGCGGACTGTTGGGTGCACTGTGTCTCTTCAGCCTGGTGATCGTGGCGTCCGCAGTACACCGGATGTGGTTGTACGAGAATCAGTACGGTTTCACGGTGCTCCGGGTCAGCGTCTTCGCCACAGAGTTACTTCTGGGATTCGTGTTCGTATTGTTGCTCGTCGCGGGTATCCGGATGTCCGGGAAGTGGCTGCCCACAGCCGTTCTCGCCACTTCAGCCGTCGCGCTGCTGGCCTTCGCGGTGTTCAACCCCGACGCGTACATCGCGCAAAAGAACGTGGAGCGGTTCGAGGGCGGCAAGAGCATCGACGTTTCCTACTTACACGGGCTCTCCGTCGACGCGGTGCCTGCCTTGGATCGTCTACCGGAACCGCAGCGTTCATGTGCCTTGAGTAGATATCGATTCGGAGTGCCGGGTACCACTGTGCCCTGGGAGTTCAATGCTGCGCGTGAGAAGGCCCGCGACATCCTGGACGCTCGCCCGGTCGGGCCGTGCCTGCAGATGTACACGGTCGGATAGACGCAGGGCCATTGTGCAGCCGCGCGCCGGATATGGCGCGCGGCTGCACAATCGGCGAGCGTCACTTGGTCGATCAGTGCACGGCGAGTGAGATCTTCTCCCTCTCCTGCGCCGACACCACGTCGCGCGTGGAGCGCAAGTCGATGGTCACGCTGTTGAGTTTGCCGCCGTAACGGAAGGTGCCGTGCTCGGCGAACTCCTCCGCCACCGGACTGCCCCGATTGATGCCGACGTCGAGCTGTTCGTTCATGCTGAAGATCGCCCGTGTGGTCTTCTCGACCCGGCGCTCGGCGACCACCTCGCCGTCGACGCTCAGGGTGGCGGTTCCGCCCTTGCCGATTCCGCCGCCGTCGTACTCGAAGTGGACGGAGACTTCACGCGTATCGGGTGTCAGCGGGTTGCGCCCACGCACGAAGGTCCGGCCGCCGCCGCTGAAGTTGTAGCAGTAGACCGGAACGGAATCGAGTATGTACAAAGCGAATCCGCCGAACCGGCCGCCGAGGCTGACCAGCATGCCGTCGGCGACGCTACCCAGACTCGCGGTGAGTGTGTACGAGCGGTTGAAGAACGTCGGCGCAGCCTTCTCGACCAGTCCGTTCATGTGTGGGTACAGAGTGAGGGTTGTGCGGCCCATCATCGGATGCGGTGGTCGTGATTCCGCGGTGGCGTGGCGGCTGACCGTTCTGTCGTCCAGTGGCAGTACCTGATACTTGGCGGCCTCGACGAGGAATTTTTCCTTGAGCCGGGCCAGGATCTCGGGATGCTCGTCCGCGAGATCGCGGGCCTGCGACCAGTCGACCGAGGTGTCGTACAACTCCCAACGATCTTCGCTCATCGGTGTGAGCTCGAGGCCGTGAGTGGCCATCAGCCAGGGTGCGCGGTGCGCCGTGACTGCCGTCCAGCCGTGATCGTAGATTCCGCGGTTGCCGAAAATTTCGAAATACTGTGTGGTGTGGCGCTCTTCGGCTTCGGGCTCGGCGAAGGTGTAGTTCATCGCCACGCCCTCCATCGGTTTCTGGGTGACGCCGTCGACGCTGGTCGGCGCCGGAATACCGGCAGCTTCCAGGATTGTCGGCGTGATGTCGACGCAATGATGCCACTGCTCTCTGATGCCTGGCTTGTCGATCCCCTTGGGCCAGTGGGCGATCAGACCGTTACGGGTGCCGCCGTAATGAGACGCGACCTGCTTGGCCCACTGATACGGGGTGTCGAGAGCCAGAGCCCACGACGCCGGATAGTGCGGGTAGCTGGTTTCGGTTCCCAATTCGTCGTAGCGCGCCAGCACGTCGGATGTCGCACTCTTGTAACCGTTGAGGCCGGCGAGATAGTTGAACGAGCCCTCCATACCGCCCTCGGCGGAAGCGCCGTTGTCACCCATCATGTAGAGCACCAGTGTGTTGTCGAGGACGCCCATGTCCTGCAACCGGTCGACGAGCCTGCCTACCTCGTCGTCGGTGTGCTCGAGAAATGCCGCGTACAACTCCATCAAGCGGGCCGAGACCTTCTTCTGGTCGTCGTCGAGTTCGTCCCAGTGTGGGAGTCCCGGAGCCCACGGGGCCAGCTCGGTATCTGGAGCGACGACGCCCAGTTCCTTCTGCTTTTCGAGGGTGATCTCGCGTTGACGATCCCACCCGTGATCGAATTCGCCGACGTACTTGTCCAGGTAGCGGTCCGGAACCTGTAGTGGGGCATGGCAGGCGCCGAAGGGGAGGTAGCAGAACCACGGCTTGTCCGGGTCCATCGTGTTGACACCCTCTACCCATTCGATCGCGTGGTCGACCAAATCCTCGGAGAGGTGGTAGCCCTCCCGTGGCGTCCTGGGTAAGTCCACCATCGTGAAGTCCTCGTAGAGAACCGGGGTGAACTGGTCGGACTCGGCGCCGAGAAAACCGTAGAACTTGTCGAAGCCCTCACGGACCGGCCACCGATCGAACGGCCCGGCGGCGGTGGTCTCCCACGTCGGGGTCTGGTGCATCTTGCCGAAAGCGACCGTCGCATAACCGTTTCCCTGCAGGACACGGGCAACAGTCGCCGCGGAAGCTGGACGCGTCCCGTTGTATCCCGGTGCAGCATTCGCCATTTCGGAGATGACACCCATGCCGACGCTGTGGTGGTTGCGTCCGGTCAGAGTGGCGGCACGCGTCGGTGAGCACAGAGCTGTGGTATGGAATCGGCTGTACTTCACACCGGTCTCGGCCAAACGCTCGGCCGTGGGTGTGCGGCACGGGCCACCGAACGCCGAAGGTGCGCCGAATCCGACGTCGTCGATCATGATCAGCAGCACGTTCGGTGCCCCGGCAGGCGGGCGAAGCGGTTCCGGGCGGGTGTACGGGGGATTCTGATCGGGGTAGTACACGGCGGCCGCGACGTTCGGCGTCTCGGGAATGATCGGGATGGAATGGCGATTCACCAGCAGGCTCCTTGGCGTGTGCAAAACCGGGTCGATTAAGCGGTCGTCTTAAATTGGAGCGTAACGGTCACGACTTCGCTAGCAGCCTCGGTCTCGCTGACTGGGACAATCACCCCTGTGAGTGGTTAAGGAGTCCCTGCACTCCCTAACCACTCACAGGGGGTGGGTGTTGCAGAATTAAGGCAGTGACTTATATGGTCGGTGCATGCCCGCCTCGTTGGATGCCAAGAACGCCATGATCGCCGTCGCCGAGCGTATGTTCGCCGAGCACGGTATTCACGAAGTGTCCATGAGGGACGTGGCAACTGCTGCCGGGCAGCGCAACAACTCTGCAGTTCAGTATCACTTCGGTGGGCGAGACGGTCTGGTACTGGCCGTATTCCGGCATCGGATGGATCAGATCAATGCAGCACGACTGACATATCTCGACGACATCGACGCCAGTGGGCGGACCGACTTGGTCCGCGCCTTGGTCGAAGCCTTTCTGTACCCGTTGGCCGATTTCATGGCTACAGTCGACGGGTCCAACTACGCGCGTTTCATTGCGAGAATTTCACCGTCTGTGGATACACAGAGTGCTGAGTTTCGTGAGGTCAGTGAAGGAATCAACGAGGTTGTCGGCAGGTTGACGCGGGCCTTGACGCATCTGCCCCGCCGCGTCGCGGTTGAACGGATCGATCTGACGTTCAACATGAGCGTCTCCGCTCTGGCCATCTTCGAGCAGCGCCGCGAAGACGAAAACCCGGTTGTGCAGGCAGATTTCGATACGACGGTGGATCATCTGGTCGATCTCGCGGTAGGAGCACTGACCGCACCCCAAAGCGCACACAAACGCACACGAGCAAAGCGGGTGCACGCGTCGACTGACGTGTGACCCCTTCAGCCCCGACAGGACGGAGTCATCCGATGGCTATCCTTACATCATCACGCACAGTTCAAATCGGCAATCACACAATTGAATTCGGACCACGTGGCATGCGCCGCAATCCGGAAGGCGTTGAATCGATGCCGTACGAGCGGTTCACTCTGACGCCCGTCACACCGTTCATCGGTGCGGAGATCACCGACATCGACTTGCGTGATCCGTCGGAGGAGCAGATCGAGGATCTACGTCGGGCTCTCCTCGAATGGAAGGTCGTGTTCTTTCGGGACCAGCCGATTTCGAGCTTGAATCATCGTGACTTCGCGGCCCATTGGGGTGAACTCGAGGTTCATCCACTTCTCCCGCAAGGAGACGTTCCGGCCGTCGTCAGATTCGAACGCGGAGAAGACAGTCCAGGAACCGAAAACATCTGGCACGTCGACGTCACGTGGACCAAGACACCGCCCCTCGGTTCGGTCCTTCGGGCGATCGACGTACCGCCCGCCGGTGGTGACACCCTCTGGGCCGATATGGGTAACGCCTTCGACTGCCTCCCCGACGAGATCAAGGACTTGATCGACGGCAAGGACGCCATCCACGATTTTGTGCCGTCCTTCGGACGCGGCATGAGCCCGGAGAAGTTGGAACAGATGAAGGAGCAGTACCCGCCGGTCCTGCATCCGATGGTTCGTAAGCATCCGGAAACCGGGCGAAAGACGCTGTTCGTCAACAGCCTCTTCACCACCCACATTCCGGACATGGATCCTGCCGAAGGCAACGATCTGCTCAACCTGCTGTTTGCACAGGTCAAGGTCCCGGACTTCCAGTGCCGCTTCAAGTGGGCGCCGAATTCCATTGCCTTCTGGGACAACCGGTCCACCCAGCACTACGCGGCGAGCGATTACTTCCCCCATCGCCGCGTGATGGAGCGTGTGGCAATCCTCGGAGACGTGCCCTTCTGATCTACGTCTGCGGAATGCGGATAATGCACCGGAAGCCGACGTGGCAGGTCGAGGACTCCTCGGATTCGCCCTGCCGCGCGGCAGGGCGGTAGCGCAAGCAGTAGTTCGGTGCGCACAGATGTGAGCCGCCCTTGATCACCCGTCGTGCGTAGGGTTCGCCCGCCAAGGCCTCCGTGGCGAACTCCGCTCGGGGATTACGAGGAATGCAGCACGACGAGGTCGGCGCGACGTTCTTGGAACTGTGGGCGTGGTCGGACGTGTAGTGATCGGCTGTCCACTCCCACACGTTCCCGGCCATGTCGAGCAGCCCGTAGCCGTTGGGCCGGAACTTTCCGACCGGCGCTGTGCGCTCGTACCCGTCCTCGAGCAGGTTCTCCCAGGGGAACTGTCCCTGCCAGACATTGCCACCAGGCCGCCCGCCCGGAGAGTCGTGATCGCCCCACACATAGGCCTGGCGATCGAGTCCACCGCGGGCGGCGAACTCCCACTCGGCCTCGGTCGGGAGTTCCTTGCCGGCCCACGCGGCGTAGGCCTGAGCGTCGAAATACGACACGTGGGTGACCGGGTGCCGTTCACGTCCCCCGATGTTGCTGTCGACTCCCTCGGGATGGCGCCAGTCGGCGCCGGGAGTGAACGACCACCACTGGGTGTAGTCGTCGAGTGAGACCGGACCGGGTGGTGAAGTGAAGACCAACGAGCCCGGAACGAGGAGGGCAGGATCGGCGCCGGGATAGTCGGCGGCATCCGGGGCGATTTCCGCAGTGGTGACGTGGCCGGTTGCCTTCACGAAGCGTCGGAACTCGGCGACCGTCACCGCCGTCGTGTCCATCCAGAATCCATCGACGGTGACCTGATGAACTGGGCGTTCTTCCGGATAGAAGTCTTCGGAGCCCATCCAGTACGTCCCACCCGGGATCAAAGACATGTTCTTCGGGGGAGTTGCCGTGGAGTGAGGCGTCGTCATGAATTCAAGAATGGCACGTCGGTCGCGCCGATGTGGGGGAGAGTCCCACCTGGTGCCCTCGGCAGGATTCGAACCTGCGACCCTTCCTTTAGGAGAGGAATGCTCTATCCCCTGAGCTACGAGGGCGGGGAGCGTTACCGACAAGCGCTGAAAACCCTGTGCTGCCGGGGTTTTCGCTTCTCGGTGCTGCTGTTGCCTCCGCTCTGCCTGTCGGCACGAAGCCTCAGGCGTCACAGCTGCGCTAGTCAGTGTAGCGGCCCGCCGACGAGGTCGCGAAGTCGACGGTGTTATCGCGTGCAAGCTGCCGGCCGAACCGATCGCACTGATCGTAATGGTAGTCACCGCGGAGCAGGCGCGGCATGGTGCGGGAATGACCCGCAGAATCCGCTTCAACGCCTTTGCCATGAACTGCGTCGCCCACCAATCGCCTGGTCTGTGGCGCCACCCGGAAGACCAGTCGTCCAGGTACACGGATCTGAGGTACTGGACGGAATTGGCGAAGCTCCTCGAGCGTGGACGATTCGACGGGTTGTTTCTGGCCGATGTTTTGGGAACATACGACGTGTACGGCGGTAATCACGACGCAGCGCTGCGGCAGGGCGCGCAGGTTCCGGTCTCGGACCCGCTGCTACTGGCATCGGCGATGGCTGCCGTGACCGAGCACTTGGGCTTCGGTATCACCGCAGGTACAGCCTTCGAGCATCCGTACCCGTTCGCTCGGCGCTTGAGCACCCTCGATCATCTGACGAACGGGCGAATCGGGTGGAACGTGGTCACCGGATACCTCCCGTCGGCCGCACGGAACATGGGCGAGGACGACCAACTCCAGCACGACGATCGCTACGACCACGCGGACGAGTACCTCGAAGTTCTCTACAAGTTGTGGGAAACCTCGTGGGAAGACGACGCGGTGGTGCGTGACAGAAGCACCGGGGTCTACACGGACCCCGCCAAAGTTCATCCGATCGAGCACGAAGGCAAGCACTTCACGGTTCCGGGAATCCACATCTCCGAACCTTCTCCGCAGCGGACGCCGGTCATCTTCCAGGCGGGCGCGTCGCCTCGCGGGGTTCGGTTCGCCGCCGAGAATGCCGAGGCGATCTTTGTCGGTGCACCGACAAAAGCGATTCTCAAAGACACCGTTGCGCGCATCCGGAACGAGCTGACCAAGGTCGGACGAGATCCGTACTCGGCCCGCATCTACACACTGTTGACGATCATCACCGACCGAACCCCCGAGTTGGCGCAGGCGAAGCTCGAGGACTACCGCAGTTACGCCAGTAGTGAAGGCGCGCTCGTTTTCACCTCGGGGTGGATGGGAATCGACCTCTCCGGATACCGAGCGGACGAGCCGATCGGGAACGTCGAGAGCAACGCCATTCAATCCGCGGTCGCGTCGTTTCGTCAGGCCGACGAGAAGGGTGGCGAGTGGACGGTGGGAGACATCGCGGAGTGGGCGGGCATCGGAGGGCTGGGCCCGATCGTCGTCGGTTCCGGCGCGGAGGTCGCCGACGAGTTGCAGGAATGGGTCGCCGAGACCGACGTCGACGGGTTCAATCTGGCGTACGCGGTGACTCCGGGAACCTTCGAAGACATTGTGGAGCATGTGATTCCGGAGCTGACCAGACGGGGCGCTTACCAGAGCGACTACGAAGCAGGGACGCTGCGCAACAAATTGTTCGGGCGAGGGGACCGGCTGCCGCTCGAACACCGAGGTCGGAGCTTCGACCGGATCCGCACGACCGGCTGAGCGGGGACCTCAAGACCAGCCGGACCCCGGCACGTGAACCGAGGTGGTGAGGTCGATCGCCTCAATGTCCGAAGACCTCAATTCTTCACCACACACACTGCAACCCAAGCGTGCTTCGAATCGCTTACCGCAGGTCTTGTGATGGAGAACGATGTCGGGGCCGTCCGCGGATCTGAACCAACGCTGACCCCAGGAGATCATGCACATCACGACGGGGAAGTACGCCGTGCCCTTGGGGGTGAGTCGATACTCCGACCACTGTGGGCGATCCGGAAGCGGACGCGTTTCCATCACACCGATCTCGGTGAGGTGCTTCAAGCGATCCGCGACTATCGCCGGTGGTGCCCCGGTGATCTCGGCGAACTCTCCGTAGCGGCGAGCGCCTCGGAAAGCTGCACCGATGATCGCCGCTGACCAGCGATTGCCGACGAGTTCCATCGTGTGAGCCAGAATTTCCGGACGGCGTTCGGACTTGGTGGAGCGTCGCCGCGATGTTGCTTCCGGGACACTGCGTGAGAAGTCGCCACTCGGGCCCATTTCGGAGTCCAGGGACCGTACGTCCACGTCCTCGCCGCACTCCTTGCAGCGCAGGATCGGGGTGAAGTCGTGTCCGCAGGTGCTGTGCCGCAGTGGTGGAAGCGGCTGGGTTTCGTTGGGCGCCCACTGCTTCTCCCACGACCACATGGTGATGAGGACGGGCCAGATCGACTGCCCTTTGCGGGTGACCGAGTATTCGTGCCTGGGCGGGTTCTGCTGATACTCACGACGCTCGAGCATTCCGCCGGCCGTCAGGACCGCCAACCGTGAGGACAATACGGAGTTGGAGATTCCCCCGAGAGCCAGCCAGTCGTTGTATCGTCGCGACCCCAACAGGGCGAATCGCAGAATCCAGAGGTTCCACTCGTCCCCCAACAGTCCGAGCGTGACGGCCAGTGCGTTGGGACCACCGGCAGGCAACTCGGTGACGCCCGCCGACGCGGTGGGTGTCGAAGATCCGGCTGCATTCACTCGTACCACCCCGAAATCATAGGCCGCGCATCCTGGGGCACCGGGAGACCGTACCGAGTGGTCTGCAGAAAGAGTCGGGAATCACTCGACACGGGCAATGAGTAACGCTTCCTGAGTGATCTGGCAGATCTGGAGTCCGGATCGATCGAAGACCGCGGCATTCACGACTGCTCTGCCGGCGTGAGCTGTGGGTGTCGAGTGCTCGAAGAGCAGCCACTCGTCCGCTCGTACCGGACGCTGAAACCACATCGTGTGATCGAGGGACACACCCGTCCAGTCCGTGTCGAGCGAGTGCTCCTGCCCGATGTCGTAGCCGTGCGGAGTCAGCGCGGTTGCCATCAGCATCAGATCGCTGGCATAGGCGAGAGCAGCGACGTGAATCAGCGGATCGTCGCTCAGGGGCTGCGCCGACCGCATCCAGATGTTGCGCGGAGGCGCCGCCGAATGCGTCGTAGGGGACTGCAGATCGAGTGGAGACACACGAATTTCGATGGCGGAGAACTCTTCCCACACTTCGCCCAGTCCGCCGTCAGCCTCGGCCAACTCTTGCAGGGTCACGCACTCTTCGGGTGGGAGCGCTGCGGGAGTTGCCCGACTGTGAGTGATGCCCTCGTCGATCGAGGAGGCCGAGACCGTCGAGCGGCAGACGAGTCGTCCGTCCTGGTGGACGTCGACGCCTCTGGTGGACAGGCGTTTTCCGTCGCGAAGTCGATCTACCGAGAACTCTGTCGCGTGATTCGGCGAACCCGGGCGAAGGAAGTGCGTGTGGACGGAACTGATCGCTTTTCCGTCGGTGACCGTGTGCCCGGCCGCGAGAATCGACTGGGCGACCAGTTGGCCGCCGAACAACTGAGGTAGCCGAACACCGTCATTCGACCCTTGCCACCGGTCCGGGCCGGTCGATTCCAGGTCGAAGACGTCGGCGAGACCACTCGTGGGGGCGCTCATGACGCGTGGTTTCGTGCCGGGCGTGGCGGGCGGGGAAAGAATCCGCTGGTCCGGGCCACGTAGTCGTCGTAGGCCTGCCCCTTGCTCTTACGCATGCCGCGTTCGAGCAGGGCTTTCCCGCTGTAGCTCACCAGCAGTTTGATCATGACGATCGGCGAGACGATCGTGATCAGTGCCAATGGATCACCTAATGCGAGGATGAAGAGTCCGACCCAGACGCATGCGTCACCGAAGTAGTTGGGATGGCGGGTCCAGGCCCAGAGCCCACGATCCATTACCCTGCCGGCATTGGCCGGGTCAGTCTTGAAGCGGGAAAGTTGGTAGTCGCCAACCGATTCGAAGACGAAGCCGATTGTCCAGACTGCGATGCCGATCGCGCCCAGGACTCCGAGAGTCCGAAACTCGTACATCGCGAACTGAACGGGCAGCGAGACCACGAGAATGAGGACGCCCTGGAGTCCGTAGATCTTACGGATCAGGAACGGAACCAGCGGGCCCTGTTGGTGTTTGAGCAGGGCAGTGTAGCGCTTGTCCTGCCCGTGCCCACGGTTACGGAAACCGATGTAGAGGCCCAGTCGCATTCCCCACACCACGGTCAGCGCCAGGACCACGAGGCGACGCAGATCGTTGCCGTCCGATCCGATGGACGTCACGTACGAGACGACGGCGACGACGGCGAATCCAGGCCCCCAACAGATGTCGATGATCGAGTGATTGTTCATCCGGATGGCGACGGCCATCACGACTGCGATGAAGACGAGCACGGCGAGTGCGCTCACACCGAAGTTCAGTGCAAGATCGCCCAGTGGGATGTCGGTCATGCGCGCGCTTTCTGATTGTGGTGGTCGAGCAGTTCGGAAGCAAAGTCCGCGAAGGCTTCCTGAGCGCTCGGATAGGTGTGGGAAGTGCCGAGCCGGCTGGTCACGAGTAGTGCGTCGAGTGCTTTGGCATCGAGTTCTGTGGTGGTGGGCAGGAAGGCGGTCGAGCCTTCGACGGCGTCGGCCGAACGCACCCCGTTGCCTGCCGTGACGATCACCTGCCCGTTGGTCGTGGACTCGGGATCGACGAGGGCAGCGACCACCGGAGCTACCAGGTCGGCACCCATGATGTCGATGAATCGCGGGTCCATTCCGGACTCGGTCATCTGCGTAGTGGCGTAGGGCAGAACGACATTGGTGAAGACGTTGTGGCTCGCACCTTCGGCCGCTGCGGTGCGCCCCAGGGCGATCACGGCTCCCTTGCTGGCGGCATAGGCGGATACGGTCGGTTCGCCGTGCAGTCCTGCGGTCGAGGCAATCATCACGATGCGCCCGAATCCGGCTTCGCGCATCACTCGGGAGGCTTCGGCGGCAACCAGTGCGGTCCCGACGACGTTTGTCGTGATGACGGTACTGAGGTTTTCGGCGGTGGTGCGATGGAGCATCTGTGGACCGCTGACCGCGGCGCTGGTGATGCAGAAGTCGAGTCGTCCGAAGCGAGTGAGAGCCTCGTCCACCAACTTTCGTCCGACCTCGGGGTCGGTAACGTCGTCGTGGTTGGCGACGGCGTGGCCACCGGCTTCGAGGATCTCGTCGGCAACCTGATCTGCAGGGCCACGGCCGCGCGCGTCGAGTGTGCGATTTCGATTGTTGACGATCACCGTGACCCCTCGGCTCGCGAGATGCACTGCGACGGCGCGGCCGAGGCCCTTACCCCCTCCGGTGACGACGGCAACGCGGCCCGAAAGCGTACTGGCGGTCATGAGGCGATTCGTTCGACGAGAACCGCGACTCCGACACCGGCGGCGCCGCTGACCGCGGCCACACCGTAGCGTCCGTCGCTCCGTACCAGTTCGTCGACGCAGGCACCGACGAGAATTGCTCCGGTAGCGCCGAATGCATGGCCCATCGCCATCGTGCCTCCGTTGGGGTTCATCCGGTCCGGCCCGGCGTCGAGATCGCGACGGAACCGTAGGCAGAGCGCGGAGAACGCCTCGGCGAACTCGAACACGTCGATGTCCTGCGGACGAAGCCCGGCCCGTGCGATGACTGCCTCGACGGCGCTCTGGCCCGCCGTGAGCATGAGAACCGGATTCACCGAAGTCGATGCGGATCCGATGATCCGTGCGCGAGGGGTCAAGCCGGCTCTAGCCGCGGCCTTTTCGGATCCGAGGAGAAGGAGTGCTGCGCCGTCGGCCATGGCGGGAGAGGATCCGACGGTGTGCAGGTGTTCGATCTTGCTGACCTCAGGGTAGGCGGCGAGCGCGAGTGCATCCTGACCGGCGGAGCCGAGCCCTTCGAAGGCGGCAGGCAGTGCTGCGAGCCCCTCTGCTGTCGTGTCTGCCCTGACCAGTTCGTCGTGCGCAATTCCAGGTTCACCGTGTCTTCCGGGAACAGGTACAACGGACCGCTCGAATGCGCCGTTGCGCCAGGCCTCGGCAGCCTTGTGCTGGGTTTCGACGCCGTAGGCGTCCAGCTCGTCGCGGGAGTACCCCTCGATCGTGGCATTCAAATCGGCGGCAACACCCATATGGATGGAGCCGATCTGCGCAATGGTTGCCGGGTCGGTCCACAGAGGTCCTCGATCGCTGAACATCGGAGTGCGGGAGACGCTTTCGACGCCACCGGCCACGACGAGGGACACGTCGTCGCTGCGAATGCGGGCTGCGCTCTGGCCGACCGCGTCGACGCCGGATGCGCAGAAACGATTGAGAGTCGCGCCGGGAACGGAATCACCCCAACCGGCCAGGAGGGCTGCAGTTCTCGCGATGTTCGCTCCCTGCTCGTCCACCTGCGATGCGCAGCCGAGAACGACGTCGTCGATCTGCTCTGCGGCGAGGTTCGTTCGACCTTGCAGTGCCTTGGCCAGATGGACGACAAGATCCACTGGGCTGTGTTCGTGGAGGGCGCCTCGCGTCGATGCTCGGCCGCGCGGCGTGCGCACGTAGTCGAGGACAAAAGCATCAGTCATTTTCAACCCTTCAATTAGTAGAGTTACTCTGCTAGTTGTAGTACGGTTGCGATGAAATTACAACCGCCGATGCACGGGTATCTCGGTGACGTCACCGAGGCCGGATCGGCAAGGGGAGAGGTCATGACTGTTTCGAACATTTGGATTCTCGGCGGGTACCAATCCGACTTCGCACGAAACTTCACCCGTGAGGAACTCGATTTCGCGAACCTTGCCGAAGAGGTGGTGAACCACACTCTGGCCGCGGCGAAGGTTCCTGCCACCGACATCGAGGTGATCCACGTCGGTAATGCCTTCGGTCAATTGTTTGCCGGCCAAGGTCAGCTGGGTGCGATGCCCGCCACCGTGCATCCAGAACTCTGGGGTGTGCCCTCGTCCAGGCACGAGGCAGCGTGCGCATCGGGCAGTATCGCTGTACTTGCAGCGATGGCAGACCTGCGCGCCGGCAACTACGACGCGGCTCTGGTGATGGGTATCGAACTGGAGAAGACTGTTCCGGGTGATGACGCGGCCGGCCATCTGGGCGCTGCAGCCTGGGTCGGACACGAAGGTCAGGAAGCAAAATTCATGTGGCCGTACATGTTCGATCGTGTGTCGAAGGAATACGGGCGGCGTTACGGGATCGACGAATCTCACCTTCGCGCGATCTCGCAGATCAACTTCGCGAACGCGAAGAACAACCCCAATGCGCAGACACGCGGTTGGGCGGTGCCCGATCTACTCGGAAATGCGGGTGGTGACGACACCACCAATCCTGTTGTGGAAGGTGGTGTTCGACGATTCGATTGCAGCCAGGTGACCGACGGTGGCGCCGGGGTGGTGCTGGTGACGGACAAGTACCTCCGTGACCACCCTGGTGCTGCGGCGACTCCACTGGCCCAGATCGCAGGCTGGGGTCACCGCACCGTCGGTTTGGGTCTCGAACAGAAACTGACGCGTGACGCGGAGAATCCCTACGTGATGCCACACGTTCGGGATGCGGTGATGGGCGCCTTCTCCCGGGCGGGAGTCGACCTGGCCGGGATAGACGGGATCGAAACACATGATTGTTTCACCGCGAGTGAGTATCTCGCGATCGACCACATCGGTCTGACCGCGCCCGGCGAGTCGTGGAAAGCCATCGAGAGTGGCGACATCGCCATGGGCGGCAAGCTACCGATCAACCCCAGCGGCGGTCTGATCGGCGGCGGTCATCCGGTGGGCGCCAGCGGTGTCCGAATGCTTCTCGACGCGGCCCGTCAGGTGACGGGAACGGCCGGCGGTTACCAAGTCGAGGGCGCGAACCGCTTTGCGACGCTGAACTTCGGTGGAAGTACAGCCACCACCGTCAGTTTTGTCGTCGACGCCGTTTCCTGAAAGTGCAGCCCAGCCTTTCCCCATCAGTCGAAAAGAGAATTCCATGGACGTCGAAATCGTAGGCAAGTTGTTGTCCACCCTTCCCGCCGATGACGATCACCCGTATCGCACCGGCCCGTGGCAACCCCAGACCACCGAGTTCAAAGCGGACAACCTCGAAGTCGTATTCGGTGAGGTTCCGAAAGACCTCGACGGTGTCTACCTGCGCAACACCGAGAATCCGCTCCATCCCTCGATGAAGGCTTATCATCCCTTCGACGGCGACGGAATGATTCACATCGTGGGCTTTCGTGACGGAGAGTCGTTCTACCGCAATCGATTCGTACGGACTGACGGGTTGGCGGCCGAGCAGGATGCCGGCGCCGCCTTGTGGGCCGGGCTCGCAGAGTCTCCCAAACTCAGTCGCCCCGAGGGCGGCAAGGGTGCGCGCACCCGGATGAAGGACGCGTCCAGCACCGACGTCGTCGTTCACCGGGGGACTGCTCTCACCAGCTTCTACCAGTGCGGAGATCTGTATCGGCTCGATCCGATGTCGGCGGAGACACTGGGAAAGGAAAGCTGGAACGGCAAGTTCCCCTTCGAATGGGGTGTATCCGCGCATCCGAAGGTGGACGACAAGACCGGAGAAATGCTGTTCTTCAACTACAGCAAGGAAGCACCGTACATGCACTACGGCGTCGTGGACTCGGCCAACGAGTTGGTCCACTACGTCGACGTGCCACTTCCCGGTCCGCGGTTGCCACACGACATGGCCTTCACCGAGAACTACGCGATCCTCAACGACTGCCCCTTGTTCTGGGATCCGGTTCTGCTCCAGAAGGGCGCGCACGTCGCGAATTTCCATCCCGATATCCCGCTACGTCTCGGAGTCATCCCACGCCGCGGAAACACCGCCGACATCAAGTGGTTCGAGGCGGATCCGACCTATGTCCTGCACTTCGTGAACGCCTACGAAGAGGGGGACGAAATCGTTCTGGACGGTTTCTACCAGGGCGATCCGGAGCCGTCGGACAACGGGATGGGCAATCAGTGGGAACGCGCCTTCCGCTTCCTCGCTCTCGATCGCATGCAGACCCGACTGCACCGCTGGCGTCTGAACCTGGTCACCGGAGCCACGCGTGAAGAGCAGCTCAGTGACTCGATCACCGAATTCGGCATGATGAACGGGAATTTCGCGGGGGAGAAGTACCGATACGCATATGCGGCTTCGGGTAAACCGTCGTGGTTCCTGTTCGACGGCTTGGTCAAACACGACCTGCTGACGGGGAACGAGGAGCGATTCTCCTTCGGTGACGGTGTGTACGGCAGCGAGACGTCGATGGCACCACGTGTGGGCGGTACCGCGGAAGACGACGGTTACCTCATCACGTTGACCACTGACATGAACGAGGATGCGTCCTTCTGTCTTATCTTCGACGCCGCCCGCGTCGGAGACGGTCCGCTGTGCAAACTTCGCCTCCCCGAACGGATTTCGAGTGGTACCCATTCGACATGGGCTCCGGGGGCCGAGCTTCGTCGCTGGCAGACCGCCGACAGCGCCGCCGAAGCGGTCGGACTGTGACGGACGCGCCCGGCACGGGCACGTGGGAGATCTTGCGGCAAGTGGTGATCGGTGCACGAGATCTGGACAAGACCGGCCGGCAATTACGTGAAGCGTTGAATCTGGCACCAGGATTCGCGGATCCACTGCTCGAAGACATCGGTTTGGCCGACGAGACCCTGGCCGTCGGGCCGCAAGCCTTTCTGGAGATCGTCGCACCGCTCGACGAGACTGTCTCGTTGGCGAGATGGATCCGAAAGGGCGGAGGGGAGGGCGGTTATGCACTCTCGATCCAGGTATCGAATATCGCGCCCTATCTGGAACGTGCAGCCGCAGTCGGTGTTCGGACGGTAGCTGATCTCGAGGCCTACGGTCACCGGATCGTCCAGCTCCATCCCGGTGATCTCGGACTGCTCGTAGAACTCGACGAGATTCCCGACGCCGACGAGTGGTTCTGGGACGAGACGGAGAAGGAGGTTTCGGTCGATCCATGGGTCGACGACATCCTCGGGGTCGACGTGTCCTCTCCCGATCCGGCCAAGACGGCGACGCTCTGGGCCGAAGTGTTCGGCAAGAAACCGGATTCGACGCAATCACTCTCGATCAGGCTGGGATCGCGCGTCGTGTCGTTTGTTCCGGGAGAGCGGTCGATGCTCAGTGCAATCGATCTGGCCGCGTCGAGCGGCGCGCCTGCCATCGAGCCCGGTCCGAGTCTCGGCGGCGTCGAGTTTCGGATTCACCCACACTGAGCCTGCCTGACGTCGAATGACAGAAATCGGGGCCGATCGCTCGTAGCGATCGGCCCCGATTTCCTGTCATGGACTCAGGTGAAGTCCTGTCGCAAGCGAGTCTTGAGAAGCTTTCCACTCGCGTTACGTGGCAGCTCCTCGACGAACCGAACTGCACTGGGGCACTTGAAGTGAGCCAGCCGCTCGCGTGACCACTCGATGATCTCGGCTTCGGCGGCATCGGAGTCGCCGGCTCGAACGACCACCGCAACGGGAGTCTCACCCCAGCGATCGGAATGAACGCCGACTACGGCGACCTCCCGGATTCCGGGGTGGCCGGAGAGAACGCTCTCCACCTCGGCGGGATAGACGTTCTCACCGCCGGAGACGATCATGTCCTTGAGACGGTCGTGGAGATAGAGATACCCGTCCTCGTCGAACGATCCGCCGTCTCCGGTGCGAAGCCAGCCCCCGTCCAACATGGTGGCGGCAGTAGCCGCCTCGTTGCGCCAGTAGCGCTTCATGACGTGAGCGCCGCCGATGACGACCTCGCCGCGGGCTCCGACCGGGACGTCTTCGAGGGTCACGGGATCGATGATGCGGATGGGTACGCCGAACATCGGCTGCCCGACCGACTTCAACCGATGCGCGGTCGACTCGTCGGTTGCCCGATGATCTTCCGGGGTCAGCATCGTGACACCGCCGGTCGATTCGGTGAGTCCGTAAGCCTGCAGGAAACTGCATCCGAAGACCTTGGTGGCGTCCTGCAACAGCGGCAGTGGCATCGGAGCGGCTCCGTAGACCAGGAACTGCAGGGCGCTCCAATCCGCCTCGCGTACAGCAGGGAGCGAGGTCAAGACGCTGATCACCGCGGGAACGGCAACCGCATGCGTGACCTTGTACTCCTGCATCAGCGCCACTAACTCGAGGGGTCCGGCGATGGTCTTGAGAAGGAGGGCACCGCCGCCGAGCGTCGTGACCAGGGCGAGACCCAGTCCGGCTACGTGGAAGAAGGGAACCGGGCACATGGCCACCGAATCGGTGTCGAGATCGAGCAGGTGATACATGGTCGCGAGTGCGCGGCCGAGGTTGGCGCCGGTGAGTTCGATTCCCTTGGGGTGGCCGGTGGTTCCCGACGAGTAGAAGATCAGCGCTGTGTCGTCGGGACTGCGCGACGCCCCCGGATCGTCGTCCCCGACACCGGAAAGCCAGTCGTTCCACGAGACCGAGTTTCCGGCGCCGTCCACCGTGACGACGGTCCGGACGCTACCGACCGCCGCAGCGACGTCGGAGAGGCCCTCATCGCCTGCTCCGAGTACGACGACGGTCGGCTCGCTGTTGCTCAGGATGTAGTCGACCTCGCCCGGTGCCAGCCGATTGTTGACGGCCGTCAGAATCGAGCCCATCTTCGAAGATCCGTACAGAACGGAGAGAAAGGACGGTGCATTGGCGCCGATGTACGCCACCCGGTCACCTGTTCGAACACCATCGCGCAGAAGTGCATTCGCGACACGATTTGCTTCGATGTCCAGCTCGCGGAAACTGGTACGACCGTCATCGGAGATGACGGCGGTGCTCTCCGGACTGGCAATCGCCCGGCTGCGCAGCAAGTCTTCGAGATTCTGCACGGGGCGACCATCGGGTAGGAGCGCGTTCACAGAAGGTTCGCGGGTGCCGGGTTCACGGGTGGCAGTCGAACCTACGGCCGTCGGCTGAGTGGTCATGCTGAATGCTCCAATCTGAAGGGGGCAAAGACAGGGGGTTCGAAAATGCCGGTGGGAGCAGCGAGTACATGCTCGACGGCGCGCAGTGCCGGGCCCGCAGTGATGAACTGACCGGCGGTTGTCCGGCTGTTCGGATCTTGTGGTTCGACGAGATTGACGGTCATCACGATCTCGGGTTTGCCGTACAGGTGGACCTCCCATTGATCGCGCCCCACGTATTCCTCGCGATCGGGTTCCATGGTCCAGATGATGGCCAGAGTGAGGAACTGCTTTCCGTCGACGATTGCGTGCCAGCGCCATTCGGTGGTTCCGACGGTTCCCGCGGCGATGCGTCCGGCGGCGACGTCGAGATCCGTTCGCGCCGCGACGACCCTGTGATCGGACACGACTTCGTCGTAGGTGATGCCCAGTCGTTCGCACATGAACGCGATGGTTTCCAGATACAGCGACGCGTACAGCGAGGGCAACGGCCCGGTGCCGTCCAGTTCTTCCGGGGGCGAGCCCATTCCCATGACGGTGAACGCGAAGTCGGGGTCAGGCATGCCGCGAGCGTCGAGCACTTCGTCGATCGTGATGCGGTCGAGTTCGATGGATGTTCCCGTCAGCGCCAACGCCAATCGCTCACCGATGACACCCGGGCTCACCCCGACGCCGAAGAGCGTCGAATCACCTTCCTTGCATGCTTGGGCGAACATGTGCTCGCGCTCGGTGCCGTGTGCGCGGGGGAAGTGCTGCCCGGCCGTCGTGATCACGTTGATCCCGGCGCGAAGCAGACGGCACAGATCGTCGTCGTGGCGTTCGTACGGAATCTGCAAACGTGGACTGTGGATGAGAACCTGTGGGCGCGAGCGGATGATCTCGTCCACGCTGCGTGTGGCGATCACGCCCGTCGGCGCGCGTCTGGCTATGTCGCCGGCATCGCGACCGGCCTTGGCGTCGCTGTAGACGTACAGGCCGACCAACTCCAGGTCGGGGCGATCGATGATTCCGCGTAGCGCGGTCTTGCCGATGGCTCCGGTCGCCCACTGGGCAACACGAATCGGATCGGTCATGATCGGGTGGTCAGTTCGCCGGCGAAGAGGAGCTTGCCCAGGCCACGTTCGTACCGAATCGGGTCGCGTGCCAGGCGCGCACGGGCATCGATTGCCATGAAATCGGTGTCGCACGTCCACTCGCCGCGTTGCATCGCGGCGAGTCCGGTCGCGGCGATGTCGAGAGGATTCTCCTTGTGGCCCTGCACGTGTGACGCCATGCGGGTGTCGACGCTGCCGACGATCAACGAGGTGACGGTGATGCCGTGCGGTTCGAGTTCGGCGCGAGCGATGCCGCCGAGTGACAGAGCAGCCGCCTTGGCTGGTGAATAGCCGCCCATGAAGGCGGTGGGTGCGATTGCGGCGACTGACAAGACGTTGACTATCGATCCTCCACCGCGGGCTGCGAGCACCGGCGCGAAGGCTCGAATCATCGTCAAAGGCCCGAAGTAGTTGACCTCCATCTCGGCTCGAGCGGCCTCTCGGTCGTCGGCCTCGATCAAGCGATTCCCGGTGAACAGTCCGGCGTTGTTGACGACGACCGTGGTGTCACCGCACGCCCCGGCGGCCGCGTCGACGAGTCCTGGATCGGTGACGTCGAGTTCGACGATGTGTGCACCGGCGGCTCGGAGCTCTGCCGGCACCTCGTCGGGATTTCGCACCCCTGCATAGATTTTGGCTGCGCCCATCAACTTCGCCTGTTGGACGAAAGCCAGGCCGAGGCCTCGATTGGCTCCGGTGACGAGGACGGTCGCGCCCTCGACCGGAGTTCCGCGAAACGTTGTCATGAGTTCTCCTGTGTCTGGCGGGTGTAGATGAGGTCGTCGGGGAATTTCTTGCTCTTCTTCAATGACGTTTCAGGTGCGAGCATCCCGAAGATCCAGCCTTCGGCTGTGGCCATGTCGTGGTTCCAGTCCCACCGCAGTGCGCGGTGGCGGATTCCCCACCGGCCGTCCTCGTACCCGAAGCGGTCGATCAGGCGTGCCGAGGTGAGTGTGTCGGCTATGCCGTCCGAGTGCTTGATTCGCGCGAATGCGAGCACGTAAGACTCGACGTCTGCGGCATTCCCGTCGAGTTCGATCAAGACGTTGGTCATTGCGTGGGTGGTCAGCGACCGTGGGTGGGTGATGGCCCCGGCGATGTGGTCGATGTAGTCGTCGGCGGTGCCGGTGAAGACACCCCCGTGGTCTTCGGTTGCGCCGGGCAGATAACACCGCCTGGCGTCCTCGACGTCGCCGCGGTCTGCGGCTCGGAGGAAACGAGCCAGAACTTCGTAGATTTCCTGCTTGGCGACGAGAGCGTCGACCGGGCTGTAGTCCCTGACATCTGGGCCCCCGCCGCTGTCGACTGCGTGAATGTTGTTGGACCTCACGATGATGTCCCTTCTCGGCTCCGGATCGGGGGCCGCACGTTGACGGAGTGCCTCTGCTTACTGTAGTAATCTCTATCACACTGTTAATTGAAGTGTCACGAGGAGGTGAAACCAATGCTTGGAAACACACCACCCGCACAACCTGGGAATGCACCGGTCGTACTCACGCTTTCCGACGTGTCGATCGAGTTCGGCGGAGTCACGGCTCTCGACGACGTCGGCTTCGACGTCCGCGCGGGTCAGATCTGCGGACTCATCGGACCCAACGGCGCTGGTAAGACCACGCTGTTCAACTGCATCACAAGGATTTACGAACCGAGTCGCGGTGTCATCACCTGGCAAGGAACCGACCTCTTGGGATTGCGCCCCTATGCGTTGGCATCTGCCGGGATCGCCCGAACTTTTCAGAATCTCGCTCTGTTCGGCGGCATGAGCGTCTTCGACAACACGATGGTCGGGGGATCGTCGCGAGGTCGCTTCGGGCTCGCGAGTGGGCTTCTCGGTTGGCCTCCGGCGCGCGCCCGAGTCCGAGAACTACGAGAGAAGGCCTGGTACCTGCTCGAACGTCTCGAACTCGTCGACGTCGCCAACGCACCCGCGTCCGGTCTACCGTTCGGAACTCTCAAGCGTGTCGAACTGGCACGAGCATTGATGTCCGAGCCTTCGCTGCTTCTGCTCGACGAACCCGCCGGTGGGCTCACACACAGCGAAGTCAAGGAGTTGGGAGAACTGATCGTCTCGCTCCGCGACGACTTCGGCTTTGGCGCGCTTCTGGTCGAACACCACATGGGATTGGTGCTGGGTATCTCCGATCATGTTGTCGCACTGAACTTCGGCCACAAGATCGCTGAAGGTACTCCGGCGGAGATCCAGCAGAACGACGCCGTGATCAATGCTTATCTGGGGCGTGCGGCATGACCCTGCTCAGCGTCGACGATCTACATGCCGGTTACGGGCGAGGCAACGTACTGCACGGGATTTCGCTCGACGTGGAACCCGGCGGGGTAGCTGTCGTTCTCGGCGCGAACGGTGCCGGCAAGACCACCATGATGCGTGCTCTGGCCGGATTGATTCCGCATCAGGGAGCGATCACTTTCAACGGTTCGCCGTTGGGATCCAAACCTGAACGCGCCGTCGCCGCCGGCGTCAGCCTTGTCCCACAGGGCCGTGGAACTCTCGGTCAACTGTCGGTACGTGACAACCTTCTCGTCGGCGCTGCGCTTCGTAAGGACAAGGCGGAGATCGAGGCCGACATCGAGCGGTGGTGTGAGACTTTCCCGGTGCTCGCGAGGAGGTCCACACAGTTGGCCGGTTCGCTGTCCGGCGGTGAACAGCAGATGCTCGCAGTCGCAAGGGCGTTGATGAGCCGTCCCACCTTACTGTTGTGCGACGAGCCGAGCCTGGGACTGGCCCCCATCGTCATCGCCGAATTATTCGACACGCTCGGTGCGATCAACCGGAGCGATGGAACTGCATTGCTGATCGTGGAACAGAACGCCGATCTCGCGATGAAACTCGCGACGAAGGTATTCCTGCTCGACGTAGGCATCATCGTCGCTGCCGGAACGCCCGAGGAATTTCGTTCCGACGACGTCGTGCGCAGCGCTTACCTCGGGTACCAGGAGTAAACGGTGACACTCTTTCTCGAACGACTCATCTCGGGATTGACCAACGGGTCGATCTACGCAATTCTCGCGCTGGCACTCGTGGTGGTGTTTCGTGCCACCGGCACGATCAACTTCGCTCAGGGCGAGTTGGCGCTGTTCACAACTTTTGTCGCTTGGTGGCTGACGACGATGTCGTGGCCGATCTGGTCGGCGATCGGAGCGGCCCTTGCATTGGGGTTCCTGCTCGGAGCGTTGATGGAGCGTCTGCTGATCCGGCCGGTACAGCGTCGAAGCGACATGGCGGTGCTGATCGTGGCACTGGGATTGTTCACCGGGCTCAACTCACTCGCCGGGATGCTGTGGGGGAGCGATACGAAGATCATGCCAAGCCCGTTCCCGAACGGTCCCACCGACTACATCTCGGTGGGCGGTGCGCGCGTGTACGGCGACGCACTCGGCGTACTTGTGGCGCTCGTTGTCCTACTTGTGTTGATGTCCTTGCTCTTTCGCAAGACGAGAGTCGGTTTGCACATGCGTGCAGTCGCGGACAATGCCGAATCTGCCACTCTCGCGGGGGTTTCGACCAGCCGGATCCTGGCGATCGGTTGGGGTGCTGCGGCCGCGATCGGTGCCCTGGCCGGTGTCCTGGTCACTCCGCTCTCGCCGCAACAACTCGGTCTCACGACCATGTTCCCGATCTTCATCGCAGCATCCGCCGCAGCGCTGTTCGGCGGTCTGGACAGTCTCGTCGGCGCCGTGGTCGGCGGGTTGACGATCGGTGTCCTGGAATCGATGCTCAGCGGCTACATTTCGGTGATCGGCGGCTCGCTGCAGCAGACGTCCGCCCTGTTGATCATCGTGGTGATCCTCTTCGTCCGACCCAATGGACTGTTCGGTACCAAGAAACTGGAGCGGGTATGACGACGCTTGCCGAGAGAAATGAACCTGCGGTCGCCGAGAAGGCGGTCGGGCGACCGCGTGTAGTGGTCGCCGGATCGACGTCGTACCGGGTACTCCAGTTGGTTCTGCTTGTGGCCGCCGTGTGTGCGTTGCTTCTCGCGTCACAGAGCGCGCCGTTTCGCGTGGGGCAGTTCACGAGCGTCTTCATCATTGCGATTGCCATTGCCGGACTGAATATCGTCAGCGGCTACACCGGACTTCTGTCGATCGGCCATTCTGCTTTCTTCGGCCTAGGCGCGTACACGACCGGCGTTCTGATCGTCGATCGCGGATACTCACCCTTGACCACGATTCCGATGGCAGTCGTATTGTGTTTTGCACTAGGGCTTCTCGTCGGTCTTCCCTCGTTGCGGATCAAGGGGCTGTATCTGGCTCTCGTTACGCTCGCCGTTGCTGTGGCATTTCCCGAAGTGATCCGCAAGACGGGCGATCTGACCGGTGGCGCCGCCGGCATGGTCGTTCGTGCAAATCTTCTGATCCCGCCGAAATGGACCGGTCTGACCCGAGCCGACACCTACCTCTGGATCTTCTGGGTGTCGGTGGTGACGCTGGCAGTTGTCATGCTCCTGATCCGTAATCTCGTCAAGAGTCGATTCGGTCTGGCTATGGTCGCGGTGCGCGACAACGAGATCGCGGCGACCGCAAACGGCATCAATGTCGCGAAGGTCAAGATTCTCGCCTTCGGGCTTTCCGGCGCGATCACGGGCCTGGCAGGTTCGCTGTTCACGATGTACATCGGCGCGCTCTCGCCCGAGTCCTTCTCGCTGATGAAGTCGATCGAGTTCATCACCGGACTGGTATTGGGCGGAATCGCAACCCAATTCGGCCCGATCGTCGGGGCAACGGCAGTGGTGTTCCTGCCGTACTACACCGGCAGCGTCACCGACGGCCCCGTGTCGGGAGTGGTGTTCGGCGCGGTACTGATCGCGATCGTGTTCTTGATGCCTGACGGAATCGTCGGCCGAATCAACAGCGTTCTCCGACGGTTCGTCCTCGTGGTTCCCGCAGATCATCCCAAATATCGCGAGGGTGAGCCTCGCACCTGAGCACCATCTCCCTCGCCCGCAATCGTTTCTCTCCACTCACAGCAAGGAATTGGACGACATGAAAAGGCAGACCACGATTCCCGCAGTCATCGCCGCTGCAGCACTACTCCTTTCGGCCTGCGGAGGCAGCTCCGACGCAGAGAGCGACACGTCGACATCGGCCGGCGCAGTATCGGTCGACGACTGCAGCGACCCCAGTGGTGCTGCAGCGCCGATCACCGACAAACTCACGGTGGGATGGAGTGGGCCGACGTCCGGCCCGCTCGCCGACGCAGTCGGCAACGTGATCGAAGGAATGCGAGCACGGTTCGAGGTGGCGAACGCGGCCGGTGGTGTCGGCGGTGTCAAGCTCGACGTCGTGGTCAAGGACGATGCATTCTCCCCGGAGCGCGCCAAAGCCAATGTCGGAGAGTTCATCCAGAAGGACAAGGTCGACGTTCTGGGCACCTTCGGAGCCGGGCAGTTGAACGCGATCGCGGACGATCAGACCACCGCCTGCGTGCCGCTCCTCTTTGCGCAGGCAGGCATGCCCGAGTTCCGGGTCATCGAAGACTTTCCGTGGACCACGGAGTATCTACCGGACCCGGGCGTCGAGATGGAGGTCGTGGTCGAAAGCTTGAAGAAGAAGTATCCGAACGGCGCCAAGGTTGCACTGGCCACGAACCAGACGGAGTCCGGACAGGGGATCGCCAACGGCTTCAAATCCGCGATCGAAGGAACCAACTTCGAGATTGCGGCCGAGGAAGCCTTGACCGACCCCAAGACGGCGGCGTCGACTCTCAAGGCCAGCGGCGCCGAGGTTTTGGTGGTTGCCGGTGTCACCACCGACTGCCTCGCGATCACTCAGGCGATCGGACGTGTCGGATGGAAGCCCGACACCGTGATTCAGCCGTCGAACTGCGTCGACGGTGCGACCCTGTACGCACCCGCCGGTGATGCTGCCGACGGGCAGCAGGTGATGGTGTGGCTCAAGGATCCCAACAACGCTCTCTACAAGGACGACGTGGCGGTGCGTGACTACCTGTCCGGTGCAGCTGCTCACGGTGCCGATTCCCCGACCAACAGTTACACCGTGAACGGCTGGGCCATCGGTGACCTGTTGGTGGACAACTTCACTCGGGCCTCTCAGTCGTCCGACGGACTCTCACGCGCCACGATCATGAGTGCCGCGCGAACGCAGGACTACCACCCGCCGATGTTCATCGACGGAATCAAGTTCACGATGACCGCCGATCATGCATTGGGAATCCTGGCATTCCAGCCGTTCGAGTGGAACGCCGCCACCCAGGCGTTCGAGAAGCAGGGCGACGTGATCGACATTTCCGGCCGTTACGAGAACTGAAACGAGACGCGAATGAACAAGACACACAGGGGATTGCACCCTCGCAGCAAGGTGGACGAATACACCTCGAAGGGGTGGTGGTCCGAAGAGACGATCGATCAGGTGTTCCGGACGCAAGTGCGGGTGCGCGGTGACGAACTCGCGGTGGTTGATCCGGCGAACCGGAGCGAGTTGTCCGGCGGAGATCCACGACGCCTCAGCTGGAACCAACTGGACAGTGAAGTCATCTCGCTCGCTGCTCGATTCAGTGAGGTGGGCTTGAGCCGGGGAGATGTTCTGGGCGTGCAGATGCCCAACACGGTCGAACTGGTCGAGGTCTACCTTGCCGCGTGGTCGCTGGGGGTCGTGGTCTCACCCTTGCCCATGCAGTACCGCGAACGTGAAGTGGAAGGAATGGCCAACCAGGCAGCGTTTGCAGCGTTTGTCACCGTACCCAGCTTCGGGGACAGACTCCCCGCTACGGAGATCGCAGCAATCAGATCCAGGATCCCCTCCCTGAGATCGGTATTCGCCTACGCTCCCGCGTCCGAGCTTCCGGCCGAGTTGCCGGCAGGCGTCGATGGGCTGAGTCCTCAGGCGGCCACCGAAACGCAGCGCAGTGAATTGGACAGGCGGAACACCGAAGATCCGAACGACCCCAACGACGCGATGACGATCTGTTGGACCTCCGGAACCGAAAGCGAGCCGAAGGGGGTCCCACGTTCACACTACGAATGGCTGGCCATCTGCTGGGCCACGATCGATGCTCCCGACATCGTCGTCGACGACGTCTTGTTGAACCCGTTCCCGATGGTCAACATGGCCGGAATCAACGGAATGTTCCTGCCGTGGCTTCGCACGGGATGTGTACTGGTACAACACCACCCGTTCGACCTTCGAGTGTTCCTCGGGCAGATCGAGGCCGAGCGAGTGACGTACACGGTAGCGCCGCCTGCGTTGTTGTGGATGCTGCTCGCCGACGAGTCGATGCTCGCGGCAGTCGACCTGTCGAGCCTGACGCGGATAGGTTCGGGTTCGGTGCCGCTGCAACCTCCGATGGTGCGGGGATGGCAGGAGCGGTTCGGAATCGGAGTCATCAACTTCTTCGGTTCCAACGAAGGAATCAGTCTGCTCTCTTCGCCCGCGGACATGCCGGATCCGGACGACCGCGCACGGTACTTCCCTCGCTTCGGTGTCGAGAACTTTCACTGGAGCACCAGGATCTCGGACTGGATGGACGTGCGCTTGGTCGACGTGGTCACCGGCAAGGACATCACCGAAGTCGGGCAACCGGGTGAGTTGCGCATCAGCGGACCGACAGTCTTTGCCGGCTATCTCGGCGATCGTCCGTCACCGTTCGACGAACGCGGATTCCTCTGCACCGGAGACATCTTCGAAATCGCCGGTGACCATGGACAGTTCCTCCGCTACCTGGATCGAGGCAAAGACCTTGTGATCCGCGGTGGAATGAACATCGCTCCAGCCGAATTGGAGGGATTGATCGCCGAGCATCCGGCAGTTGCGGACGTGGCCGTCATCGGCGACCCCGACGAAGTACTCGGTGAGCGCGTCGCAGCAGTGGTGACACTGCGACCCGAGGCGGAACTAGAGCTGGATGCTCTGGTTGCGTTCCTGAAAGACAAGCGCATTGCCTCGTACAAGCTTCCCGAGCGGCTGGAGGTTCGGAAAGAGTTGCCGCGCAATTCGACCGGAAAGATTCTCAAGCGTGAACTTCGACAGAAGAGTGTGGCATGAGTGTGATGAACGACAGTGACAAACTCGCGCTGGCACGTGAGATGTTCCAGGCCTGGGACGTCATGGACTGGACACGCGTCGTCGACTTGTTCGCCGATGACGGTGTGCTCCACAGCGTCATGCAGGAACCTCTTGTCGGCAAGGAGGCCGTTGCGGGCCGAATTGCGTTACTGGCAAGCAAGTGTGAACGAATCACCCTGAAGATCGAGTCTCTCGGCGTGATCGACGGAAGGGTATTTGTGCAGCGAGTGGACGACTTCCACTTCGACGGTACCCATGGCGTCGTTCCTGTTGTCGGAATCCTCAGCATGGCAGATGGACGGATCACCGAGTGGCTCGAGTACTACGACCGTCCGACACTGTTGAAGGGAATGGGTCTTGTCTCCGACTTCGAGTAGAGGTTTGCCGACCATCGACATCTCCCTGGGGTTGTGGCAGGACCGTCCGCCGCAGGAGGTGACCACTACCGCGCGCCTCGCCGACAAACTGGGGTTCGGCCGAGTGTGGGTGGGGGAGATGGCGACGTACGACGCCTTTGCGCTGGCGACGTCGGTCGGCGTCGGCTTCGAGCACTCCGAACTGGTGGTCGGCCCGCTCGCGGTGACGGTTCGTGATCCGGCGATGATCGCGATCGGGGCGGCGTCGGTGGCCGATCTCACCGGGCGCCCCGTATCGATCGCCTTGGGTACGTCCAGCACTGTCGTGGTCGAAAAATGGCATGGACGAAGCAGGTCCGGGGCAGCTCGGGCGCTCGCGGAGTCCGCCCGCGGTGTGCGAGCGCTCATGAACGGCGAGCGGGGCGAAGTCGCCGGCACGGTGATGCGGACCAGTGGATACCGGCTGCGACTTCAAACGCCGGGCGGCCGGCTGATCGTTGCGGCATTCGGGGACAAGGCGCTTCGGGCCGCGGTGGAGTTGGGCGACGAACTGGTGCTCAATCTGGTCAGCCCGGAGCAAGCGGGGCGCCTGATCACACGGTGCAAGGAAATCGCTGCCGAGTTGGAAACCGGCATGCCTTTCGTGTCGGTGTGGGCACCGGCTGCCGTCGCCGAGAATGGACCGTCACAGGTGTCGATCGATCAACTTCGACGCGGGCTCGTACCGTATCTGGCTGCTCCGGGGTACTCGGACATGTTCGTCCGCGCGGGCTTCGCTGATGTGATCGAGGCAGCCAGGGCCGGGGCCGCGCCGCGCGAGCTCTTGAGCCAGGTCTCGGACGCGATGGTGGCAACGGTGGGAATCGTCGGCACTCCGGCCGATGCCCGCGAGCAACTCGAGGCGTACCGAGCGGCGGGAGTGGACTCCGTCGTGGCCGTGCCTTCATCCACTGATTCGGATCCGGCCGGGAAAGTGACCATGGAACTTCTTGCGGAGATGGCATGACGAACCCCCGACGAACTTACTCTCAGGTAAGTTCGTCGGGGGTATGTCTAACCGAAGGAGTAGCCGTGAGTGATCGCGTTCGTGTCGAGGTAGTGCAGTCGGTGGCGTACGTGACGCTCAGCCGACCGGAGAAACTCAACGGTCTCGATCTGGACATGCTCGACGCCCTGGTGGACGCCGCTCGAACTATCGAAGCTGATCGTTCGATCCGGGGCGTGATTCTTCAAGGCGCGGGTGACGCGTTCTCGGCCGGGTTGGACTTCGCCTCTGCGGGTAAGCAACCGAGGCGCATGGCGAAGGCCTTCGCGAAATTTCCCGGTCAGAAGACCAACCTCTTTCAACGCGCGTGCTGGGTGTGGCGCGAATTGCCCGTGCCGGTCATCGCGGTCGTTCATGGGCACTGCTTCGGTGGTGGACTGCAATTGGCGCTCGCCGCAGACTTTCGATTCTCCACGCCCGATTGCACGTTCTCGGTGATGGAAGCGAAGTGGGGATTGATCCCCGATATGACCGGAACGGTCACGATGCGCGAACTCGCGACGATGGACGTCGTGAAACGCCTTGCCATGACTGCTGAACTGTTCGACGGAGATCAGGCTCTCGAATGGGGATTCGTGAGCGGAGTCAGCGACGATCCGATCAAACCGGCACAGGAACTGTTGTCGCAGATCACGACTCGCTCGCCGGACGCCGTCGCAGCGACGAAGACCTTGCTGCACAAGACCTGGAACCGCTCGCCTCGCGGTGCGTTCTGGATCGAGTCGCGGATTCAGTTGGCGCTGATGCGAGGCAAGAACCACAAGATCGTACGCACCGCCAATGCCGCGAAGAAGTTGCCGGAGTTCGCCTTTCGAAAGTTCGGCTGACGAACTCCGGCGTCGCGACGCCGCGGGGCGTCCACATCGAGGTCGATCACACCATCAGGTCGCGGCCAGATCGGTCCTTGATGAGCATCGTCGCGACAAACGACACTGCGGCCAACAGGGCGAGATAGATCGAGATGGCGAGAGTTCCACCGGTCTTGCCGAGGAGCCACTGCGCGACGGTGGGAGCAAAAGCGCCACCGAAAATGGTGCCGACGGCGTAGGAGATCGACGCGCCGCTGTAGCGGATCGACGCCGGGAACAGTTCGGCGAACAATGCCGGTTGAGGTCCGTACGACAGCCCGAGTCCGACCGAGAACAGAATCATTGCCACGTAGATCCAGCCGAGATTGCCGGTGTCGATGAGGAGGAAGAACGGCACCGCGAACAGGACCATCGCGAGGTTGCCCACGTTCATCACCGTGGTGCGCCCACGGCGATCCGACCAGTAGGCTCCGATCATGGTGAAAACGCCCCACGTGACGGCACTTGCGAGCGTGGCAATCAGTAGTTCGGTCTTACCCAGGCCGTAGGTCTTGGTTGCGTACGCGACGATGAATCCTCCGATCACCATGTAGCCGTTGCCGTTTGTGCCGATGAAGGACAGGGCCGCGAGTACGACCTGCTTCGGTTGCTTCTTGAACAGAGTGCGGACAGGAGTAGTGCTCTCGGTGCGGCGTTCCTTGAGTTCGGCGAACACAGGTGACTCGCTGACCTTGCTTCGGATGTAGAAACCGACGCCGATCAAGACGATGCTGAGCAGGAACGGCACTCGCCATCCCCAGGTGGTGAACTGTTCTTCCGTGAGGGTGAACGTGCACAGTGCCAAAACGCCGGTGGCGAGCAACATCCCGAGCGGTACACCCATCTGGACGAACGCTCCGAAGAACCCTCGACGTTTGGTCGGTGCGTGTTCGACGGCAAGCAGAGCAGCACCACCCCATTCGCCGCCCGTCGAAAATCCCTGGACGACACGAAGCAGGATCAACAGGATCGGCGCCCAGATGCCGATCGAGGCATACGTCGGCATCACGCCGATCAGAACCGTCGCGGCACCCATCATCGCCAACGTCGCGACCAGGACACGTTTGCGGCCGAGCCTGTCGCCGAGATAGCCGGCAACGATGGCGCCGAGAGGACGGAAGACGAAGCTGATGCCGACCGTGACGTACGAGACGATCTGGCCCGCCGAGCCCATCGGCTTGAAGAAGAGGTCCGCGAAGATCAATGCTGCAGCTTGGGCGTAGATGAAGAAGTCGTACCACTCGACGGTGGTGCCGACCATCGACGCCATCGCGGCGCGGTCGTACTCCTTGGCGGCGGGCTTGGTGCCAGTTCTGGTTGTGGTCATCGAGCTACTTTCTGCCAGTCACGTGGTTCACCGATGCGGTGAACTGCGAAGTCGGAACAGGGGAGAAACGCTGTTCGATCTGTGACGTTGCCGGTGTGCTCGGTTCATGCTTTTGGCTGACTCGGAGCTTTCCTGCGCGATCGCATTGTCGAAATTGGCAACCGAATGATCGGTAGGTAAAGGATTATGCAGATGTGTGAGCGTCAACACAAGAGGTGCTGGAAAGGTCTGATTCTCAGATGCGGAGCCAGCGAGAGAGCGGGTGGTCAGTTCTGGGGCGAGGCGGCGATGCGCAAGTCGATTTCCCGGGCGCTGAGGAGGTGGTCGAGGACGAGGACCGCGCAGCCGAGAATGCCGGATTGTGCACCGTGGCTGACCGAGGCGATCTGCAGCTTTCGGGTGGCAAGTGCTGTTGCGTTGCCGTACACGGACTCTCGAAGCCCGGCCAGGAAGAGTTCGTCCGCCTCGGCCATGTCGCCGCCGATGATCAGGACCTCGGGATTGAGGAGGTTGACCGCGCCGGAAATCACGTCGCCGATCAGTCGCCCGCTGCTTCTGATGAGCCGGCGTGCTTCGCTGTCGCCGTCCAGGGCGAGGCGGACGACGTCCCGAACGTGCCCGACACTTCGGCCCTGGTCGCAGAGTGCGTGCACGAGAGCCCAACCGCTGGCAACGGTCTCGACGCAGCCCACGTCGCCGCAGCGGCATTTCATGCCCCGTGCCGCAGCGGTTTTCGTATGTCCGATCTCGCCGGACGCTCCGAGTGAACCGCGTTGGAGGATTCCGCCCATGACGATTCCTGCGCCGAGGCCGGTTGACGCCTTGATCATCAGGAGGTTGGGCGCGCTCTCGCGTCGTTCGCTCAATTCGGCCAGAGCCATCACGTTGGCATCGTTGTCGGCAAACAGCGGCGCCGTGGTCACCGATGCCAGATAGGGGGCAAGAGCAACTCCGTCCCATCCCGCCATCATCGGAGAGTCGAGGCTTGCTCCCGCGGCGACGTCGACGGTGCCGGGAATGCTCAGCCCGATTCCGATGACTTCGGAGGACGAACGCTGGACCTGAGCCAGTAGTGACGAAAGATGCTCGGCGATTTCGGGCATCAGTTCGTCCGGGCCTACTCCGACCGACTTGTCGATGTCTTCCGCGGCGAGAATCGTGCCCGCCAGGTCGGTGACGGCAAGTTGTGCCCGCGATCGACCGATTGCGACGACCAGAACCACGCCGGACGAGTTCGCGAACGTCAGTGTGGACGGCGGCCGACCGCCCGTCGACGGGCCCTCGTCGTCATCGGCGATCAATCCGAGCGATTGAAGTGCGGCAACCCTGGCCGAAACCGCCGTCCTGGACAGGCCGGTGAGCTTCCCGATCTCGCTGCGCGTGGTCGCGGAACCGCTGCGTATCAGCGTGAATACCTCTCCTGCGGTAGCCGGAGTCGTGGACGGTCGGGTCATTGTCCTATTCAAGCATTCCTCGTCGGTAACTTCAGCGTGCGAAAGTTGCGTACTTTGTCCACAAAAAGACCTAAGTAGGTCTTGTGAAAAAGCAGAAGTAGGCATAGTCTGTGTCTTGACTCACTGCCACGGGCGTCCGAGGAGACGAGTCGCAGTTTCTGTGAAGCAGGGCGCACAAACAGGGGAGAACCTGATGAGCCGCACCGATACACAAGAGATCGTCGAATTCGCACGTAAGTGGCAGCAGTTCGACGGTGGACCTGACGAAGAGATCTTTGTGACCTTCGGCCTCGCCCCGGACGAGTATTTCCGCAGGCTGCAGGCGATTCTCGACGACGGCGCCGCAGCGCTGACTCCGCCGGTCGCCGGCGAACTCGCTTCGGTCTGCGCACATCGACTCCGCCGATCGACGAAACGGTCAGGCGTCGACGAGTCCGCCGCAGCGTAACTCCCGAGTCACCCGAATGCGTTTCACCCGAGTAAGGAATTGAGGTCGCCATCATGCACAAGCACCTTCCGATGCCGTACCCGACCGCCGAAGTGTGGGACTGGCAGCTGCAGGGAGCGTGCCGTGGGCACGATTCCGCGGTGTACTTCCACCCGGACGGCGAGCGTGGACATGCTCGCGAAAACCGTGAACGCAACGCCAAGAAGGTCTGCGCGACGTGCCCTGTACTCCAGCAGTGTCGCGAACACGCACTGTCCGTCCACGAGCCTTACGGCATCTGGGGTGGAATGACGGAGACCGAGCGCGCAGAATATGTGCGATCGCTGCGTAAGCGCAGCAACCGGATGCCCGCGGTCGCCAACGCGAGCTGACGGTCCTTCGGAAAGGACGCCAGTGTGACCCTCGTTGCCGGTATCGATTCGTCTACCCAGTCGTGCAAAGTCATTGTCCGTGATGCGGATTCGGGCGAGCTGGTACGAGAAGGACGGGCGGCCCATCCCGTCGGTACCGAGATAGATCCGGCATGCTGGCTCGAGGCGATGGACAGTGCAATCGCCGCGGCGGGTGGGCTCGGCGACGTCGCAGCCGTATCGGTCGGAGCTCAACAGCACGGAATGGTGTGTCTGGACGACGGCGGCGAGGTGGTCAGGCCGGCGTTGCTGTGGAACGACACTCGTTCGGCGAAGGCCGCGGCCGATCTGGTTGAAGAACTCGGCGGACCCAAGGCGTGGGCCGACGCAGTTGGCGTAGTTCCAGTCGCCGCAGTCACGGCAAGCAAGCTTCGATGGCTGGCAGATCATGAGCCCGGCAACGCTGATCGCACTGCCGCGGTGTGTCTTCCGCACGACTGGCTGTCCTGGAAGCTCAGCGGGTCCGGTTCGATCGAGGAGCTTGCCACCGATGCGGGCGACGCAAGCGGAACCGGCTATTACGCTGCCTCGACGCGCGAATACCGTACCGACCTGCTGGCGTTGGCATTTCGCGGCCGAACCCCGCATGTTCCCCGAGTCGCATCTCCGAACGACAAGATCGGAAGTACACGTTCCGGAGGGATTGTCGGACCTGGCACCGGTGACAATGCCTCAGCCGCACTGGGTTTGGGGGCAGTTCCCGGTGACGTGATCATCTCGATCGGAACATCCGGCGTCGTGTCGGCTGTATCGACCACTCCCACGCACGATCCCAGTGGAAACGTGGCGGGATTCGCGGACGCGACCGGATTGCACCTGCCGCTGGTGTGCACTCTCAACGGGGCACGCATCCTTGACGCGACGGCGTCCATTCTCGGCGTCGATCACGCCGAACTGTCCCGGTTGGCGTTGACCGCGCCCCTCGGAAACGACGGACTGGTCATGATTCCGTACTTCGAGGGTGAGCGGACGCCCAACCGCCCCGACGCCACGGGAGCAATGCACGGTCTCCGCTTGCAGAACTCGACGCCGGCGCACTTTGCGCGTGCTGCAGTCGAAGGGCTCCTGTGCGGCTTGGCCGACGGCGTCGACGATCTGGTTCGCCAGGGCGTCGAGGTGAAGCGAGTTCTCCTCGTAGGAGGCGGAGCGAAGTCTCGTGCTCTCTGTGAGATCGCGCCGGCAATTCTCGGAGTCCCGGTCGTGATCCCTGCTCCGGGTGAGTACGTCGCAGAAGGGGCATGCAGGCAAGCAGCATGGGTACTGTCCGGGGACACGCAGCCACCGGTGTGGCCGAAACCGGACGAGCGGCGATTCGACGCCGAACCAGCTCCCCATGTGCGTGAGCGCTACGCGTCGCTGCGTGAACTCACCGAAGGCGTCTGAGCGCTCCTTACAGCAGGCCGAACTTTCGAACTGCGTCGAGTAGCGCGTGCGGGCGTTCGGTCGTCGGCAGGGGATCGACGAGGGCGAACTGGCAACCGACGTCTCGGGCAGCGCCGTCGGCGACGTCGCTGTCGCCGATCATCAGGGTCTGTGCTGCATCCACATCCAGCTGCGCCAGGGCGTATTCGAAGATCGCGGGTTCCGGTTTGACTGCGCCCACCTCGAATGACAGTACGAACTCGTCGACCCAGACGTCCCAGCCGCGGTCGACGAACGCCGGACGGATGTCGAAGGCGATGTTGCTCAGTACTGCGGTGCGTATGCCCTTCTCCGACAACGACTTCAGGACCTCTCCGGTATCCGGGTACGGCGACCACTGGTCCGGATCGACCAGAAGCGCGTAGAAAGCCTCGGCGCGAACCGGATCGGGCACTCCGGACTTGCTCAACACGTCGAGGTAAGCCTGACGATGCAACTTCGGATCCCGGTCGCGGTTCTCCCACGCGTAGATCCCGGCTTCGTCCATTTCGACGGTTCGGCCCACCGGCGCGGTCATCCGACGCATGAGCTCGGCTTGAGCGTGCACGTCGAGGGGATCGCCCTGGTGATCGACGAGGTGCTCGGTCCAGTCGTCGCTCTCCTCCAGACGGAAGAGGGTTCCGGAGAAATCGAACAGCGTCGCGGCGATATGTCCGTCTTGATGGGCCGTGCTGTCAGTGTTCACCTCGACAGGTTATCGGCGTCGGCTTTCCGATGCTTGATGTGAGCCAGTGCACGCGTACTTTGAGAGGGCACATTTTCCGAGGTTCCCCCGATGGGCACGATTTCGATGCTCCGGATGAACCGAACGACGAGGGGGATCCTCCGTGTCCGACCACGCGAATACACCAGACCTGACGAAGCCGTCCGGCGAAGACCCCCACCTCTCACGTCAGCTGTCCAACCGACATATCCAGCTGATTGCCATCGGTGGGGCCATCGGCACCGGACTGTTCATGGGATCGGGTAAGACGATCTCGCTCGCCGGGCCTTCCGTGATCTTCGTGTACATGATCATCGGCTTCATGCTCTTCTTCGTCATGCGGGCGATGGGGGAGTTGCTGCTCTCGAACATGGCATATAAGTCGTTCTCCGACTTCGCCGCGGATCTGCTGGGCCCCTGGGCAGGGTTCTTCACCGGATGGACCTACTGGTTCTGCTGGATCGTCACCGGCATCGCGGACGTCATCGCGATTTCCGGGTACTTCAAATACTGGTGGCCAGGTCTGGCAGCGTGGATTCCCGCATTGTTGACGATCGCGGCGCTGTTGCTGCTCAACCTCCCGACCGTTCGCGCCTTCGGTGAAACCGAGTTCTGGTTCGCGCTGATCAAGATCATCGCCATCGTCAGCTTGATCATCGTCGGCATCGTCATGGTCGTCTCCGGGTTCACGGCGCCGAACGGTGCCACCTCGGGTATCGACAACCTCTGGAACGACGGCGGCATGTTCCCGACCGGATTCATGGGCTTCGTGGCCGGCTTCCAGATCGCCGTGTTCGCCTTCGTGGGAATCGAGCTCGTCGGCACCACCGCGGCCGAGGCGAAGGAACCGGAGAAGAACCTGCCGAAGGCCATCAACTCCATCCCCATTCGCGTGCTGCTGTTCTACGTCGTTGCACTGACCGTGATCATCGCGGTGACTCCGTGGCGCGAAATCAGCGCAGACAAGAGCCCGTTCGTCGCCATGTTCACCCTGGCCGGTCTCGGCATTGCTGCTTCGGTCATCAACTTCGTCGTGCTGACCTCCGCCGCATCTTCCGCCAACTCGGGCATCTACTCCACCTCGCGCATGGTGTTCGGCCTTGCGCAGGAGGGCGACGCACCGAGGGCGCTCGGCAAGCTGAACTCACGCAAGGTCCCCGCGAACGCCCTGATGTTCTCGTGCATCTTCCTGCTGGCGTCGTTGATCCTGCTGTTCTCGGGTGATTCCGTGATCGAGGCTTTCACCGTCGTCACGACCATCTCGGCGCTGCTCTTCATGTTCGTGTGGACGATCATCCTGGCGAGCTACATGGTGTACCGGAAGCGTCGCCCGCACCTGCACGAGGCGTCGAAGTTCAAGATGCCCGGCGGCATCGTGATGTGCTGGGTCGTGCTCGCGTTCTTCGTCTTCATTCTCTGGGCGCTGACAACCAAGGACGACACCTTGCAGGCACTTGTCGTCACACCGATCTGGTTCGTGGTTCTGGGTATCGCCTGGGCGATCATTCGGCGCCGACCCGCTCACCGGGCACGATACGACGCATTCAAGTCAGAACTGGACGCCAGCCGACAGAACGGCGACAAATAGTTTTGGTCAAGATCGGGTAACGGTGGCGGCCGCCTTGATCAAACTGTTACATTCTTCGGCAGACAGAGGAGCGGGCTTCATCAGAAGGACGCTGCACGCCGACGACTGACGGAGTACACACTGTGGGAAACCACCACCGCACGGGCAATGACGATGTTGTCTTCGAGATCGATCCCGAGGCAGCAAGCGGCCGCCACCGCACCCCGTCGGCTGGCCCTGGTGCCGGTGTCAAGGCTGGTGTCGTAGCTGCGGCTACGGGTGCGCTTCTCGTCGGTGCAGGCCAGATGGGTGCAGGAACCGCTGCTGCGGCGCCGGCAACGCAGACCATCGCCGGCTTCGAGATCCCGCAGGGCCTGCTTCCCGAGGGCGTTGTCGTTCCGGCTGAGCTTGCGGCGCTTCCCGCTCTCGACATTCCCGAGCTTCCCGATTTTGCTGCCGACCTCAACACGCAGGCACAGCAGTTCCTCGCGGGGATCAACCCCGGCACGACCGCTCGCACCGTGCAGCCGGTGTCCGGAACGCTGACCTCCACGTTCGGGTCTCGTTGGGGAGCACACCACGGCGGTCTCGATATCGCGGCCCCGATCGGCACCCCGATCCTCGCTGCAGCCGACGGCCAGGTCATCGACGCCGGCCCGGCGTCGGGTTTCGGCCTCTGGGTTCGCGTCCAGCACGACGACGGTACGGTCACCACGTACGGCCACGTCAACGACTACCAGGTCAACGTCGGCCAGCGCGTCAACGCCGGCCAGCAGATCGCCACCGTCGGTAACCGTGGCCAGTCCACCGGCCCGCACCTGCACTTCGAGGTCGCCGAGAACGGCGCAAAGGTCGATCCGGCAGCATGGCTGCAGGCTCGTGGCGTCGCTGTCACCTGGGTGGACAACTCTTAAGAAAACGTCTTGTAGAACTGCGGTGGCGCCGGGAAATTCTTCCTGGAGCCACCGCAGTTCTCGTTTGTCGGTGACACCGGCCGGATAGCCTTCAGTGACGTTGATCGTCGAAGGGGGAACGTGCGATGGGTGCAGAGGTCACGGCGAGAGAATTCACCAGAGCAGACCGCAGGCTCTTTCGTCAGAAGGTGCGCGCGTGCGTCGACGCCATGAAGCAGATGCTTGACGGCGGCGACTTCCGGGACGCCGTCGACAAGCCTGCCCCACTGCTGGGCATGGAGATCGAGTTCAACCTGGTGAACGGGGACATGGCTCCGGCGATGTCGAATCGTGAAGTACTCGAATCCATTGACGACGCTGCGGTTTTCCAAACCGAGCTCGGACAGTTCAACGTCGAGATGAACGTCGAGCCCGGTCCACTCACCGGCGACGCGACTTTCGAATTGGAGAAGAAACTGCGGGCGTCCCTCGATGTCGCAGACGCGCGAATCCACGCTCACGACGCCGAGATGGTGATGATCGGGATGTTGCCGACACTGCAGCTCGAGCATCTCGATCGAGAGTGGATCACCGCCAACCCGCGTTACGAATTGCTCAACGAGCAGATCTTTGCCGCGCGAGGAGAAGACATCGAACTCGACGTCGAAGGCGTCGCGCTGCCTGGTGGCGACGTGGAAATTCTTCGGGCCGACACCAATTCGGTGGTGCCGGAGGCGGCATGTACGTCCATGCAGTTGCACCTGCGCGTCGCGCCGGAAGAATTTGCCGCGCACTGGAACGCCGCGCAGTGTCTGGCCGGCGTGCAGGTGGCGTTGGCGGCCAATTCTCCTTTCCTGGCAGGTAAGGCACTCTGGCACGAATCGCGCATCCCGATCTTCGAACAGGCCACGGACACCAGAACTTTCGAGCTCAAGAACCAAGGTGTGCGCCCGCGAGTGTGGTTCGGTGAGCGATGGATCCACTCGGTACTCGACTTGTTCGAAGAGAACTCACGGTACTTTCCGGCCCTGCTCCCCGATGTGTCGGACACCGATCCGCTGGAGGTGCTCGCTGCGGGTGGGGTTCCGGAGTTGAGCGAGCTCCAGATGCACAACGGCACGGTCTATCGCTGGAATCGGCCGGTGTACGACTGCTCGGATGGCAAGCCGCACTTGCGTATCGAGAATCGGGTGCTGCCGGCGGGACCGACCGTCGTCGACATCATGGCCAATGCGGCCTTCTACTACGGAACCGTTCGCGCACTGGTGAACGCGGATCGGCCGCTGTGGTCTCACATGTCTTTCCACGCGGCGGAAGAGAACCTGCACATCGGTGCCAAGTACGGACTCGACGCCACCCTGTACTGGCCGGAGATCGGGTGGGTCGGCGCCGACGAGTTGGTCCTGCGAAGGCTGTTGCCGTTGGCGGACGAGGGTTTGGCGGACTTCGGATTGTCGTCCGCTGCCCGCGATCGCTACCTCGGTGTCATCGAGGGGCGGTGCATGAATCGGCAGACGGGTGCCGCCTGGCAACGAGAGCACGTGGCGCGGGAGGAGGCCTCGGGCGCGGACCGCTCGACGGCGCTCACCGGAATGCTCCGGGGTTACGTGGAGAACATGCGCACGGGAGATCCTGTTCACACCTGGTCCTGAGTGCTCTGCTAATTCTCCTATCCGTCAACAGTTTCGGGGACTTAAGTCCCGGAAATGAGGAGGGGGCGACCCCAAAAAAGCCGGACAAGTGGGATGGTTAGAGTGAAAGTGGCTCGGTTACTTCTTCAGGAAGGTGGGCACATGAGTTCACGCGAACATAACAGTGTTGTTGTCGGAGTCGAGGGGTCGGACACGGCGTCCACTGCGCTCCGCGAGGCCGCGAAAATCGCCGCCCAGCGCGAATTGCGACTCGACATCATCCACGCTCTCGACTTCGCGCCGTACGGTTTCGGTGGACCGTACGTCGACGCGGGTGGGGTGTACGAATGGGTCGAGGAGGCAGGAAAAGCGATCTTGGCGGAGGCGGAACAGTTCGCCCGTGAGATCGATCCGAAACTCGAAGTTCACACCGAAATCGCCATCGGCAGCGCAACTCAGTGGCTGATCGAGAGTTCTGCACAAGCCAGGCGGGTAGTTGTCGGAGCGTCTGCTTCGGGCAAAGCCGCGACGGCCGTCCTCGGCAACACCGCGGTCGGGGTGGCCAGTCACGGCAAGTGTCCGGTCATCGTCGTACGGGACCGTGACGGTGCAGTGCCCTCGGAGGGGCCGGTCGTGGTCGGTGTCGACGGCAGCGCATTGAGCGCCCAGGCCGTGGGTGCGGCCTTCGAGGAAGCGTCGTTCCGCGGAGTCGAGTTGGTGGCTCTACACGTGTGGAGTGACCTCGGCAGCGCGGCATTCGAAGACCCGAGGGCAGCAGCACTGGCACCGCAGTCCCTCGAAGAGGAAGAACACGCCGTACTGAGTGAGAGCTTGGCAGGCTGGTCCGAGCAGTACCCGGACGTCAAGGTCCGGCGCGAGGTCTATCTCGACAACCCGCGCGGACGGCTGTTGGACTGGTCGGCAAAAGCGCAGCTCGTCGTGGTCGGCAGCCGTGGCCGTGGCGGATTCCGCGGCATGTTGCTCGGCTCGACCAGCAACACTCTGATCGCTTCCGCCAAGTGCCCCGTCATGGTGGTTCGCCCCGAAGAATCCTGACTTTCTCCAGGTTCTCCCGCTACCCCGTTCATTTCGGTCATCGAATTTGAACGGGGTAGTCACATGAATGCGGACTCAGGTTCCGTAGTGTTCGATGTGAGTAAGTGTTCGATGGGAGTACCACTGCTCGTGTGCGCGTCGCACACGGCAGCAATCGTCAGGATTGGGGTTACAACGTGCGTATCGGTATGGGTTTGAACTACAGCGGCGGGTTCGCCGAAACCGTCGAAGAGGTCGGTGACCTGGAGAAGGCGGGCCTGGACATCGCCTTCGTCCCGGAGGCGTATTCGTTCGACGCCGTCAGCCAGCTCGGCTACCTGGCGGCCAAGACGTCGACCATCGAACTCGCTTCGGGAATCTTCCAGATCTACACCCGTACCCCTTCGTTGACCGCGATGACGGCAGCGGGCCTGGACTTCGTCTCCAACGGTCGCTTCGTGATGGGCCTGGGTGCTTCTGGACCGCAGGTGATCGAGGGATTCCACGGCGTCAAGTACGACGCCCCGCTGGGACGCACCCGTGAGGTCGTCGAAATCTGTCGCAAGGTGTGGCGCCGCGAGAAGGTCGAATATCGGGGCAAGTACTACCAGGTTCCGCTCCCCGCCGAGAAGGGCACCGGGCTGGGCAAGCCGCTCAAGCTGATCAATCATCCTGTGCGTGAGCGCATCCCGATCCTGATCGCTTCGCTCGGACCCAAGAACGTCGAGCTGACGGCAGAGATCGCCGAAGGCTGGGAGCCCATCTTCTTCCATCCGGAGAAGGCGGCCAGCGTGTGGGGCGAGCCGATCGCCAAGGGCAAGGCCAAGCGTGATCCGAGCCTCGGCGAGCTCCAGGTGTACGCGTCGCCGGCCCTCGCCATCGGTGACGACGTCGACCACATGCTCGACTGGGTACGCCCGAGCCTCGCGCTGTACATCGGCGGTATGGGCGCCAAGGGAAAGAACTTCTACAACGATCTCGCGGTGCGCTACGGCTACGAAGAAGCTGCCGAGAAGATTCAGGACCTGTACCTCGCGGGCAAGAAGGACGAGGCCGCAGCAGCCGTCCCCGACGATCTTGTTCGCGCCGTGTCGTTGATCGGTCCCGAGAGCTACGTCAAGGAACGCGTCGCGGCCTTCGCCGAAGCCGGTGTCACGACGCTCAACGTCACGCCGTTGGCAGCCGACCGTAACGGCCGAGTGCAGCTGATCGAGAAGTTCCGCAAGATTTGTGACTGACCCTGCCGTGCGCCTTTATTAACCGCCGGCGGTTAATAAAGGCGCACAGCGGGTGATTCGGGATCTCCTGCGCACGAAACCCGAATTTAGGCGCTTGTTGACAGGACTTTTTTCACTTCTGACCGGTCGGGTTCTTCGCCTAACGTGGATCGAGTAGCCAGGGTTTGCGTGCGAATCCGGCACCGGTGGCCTCGTTGACGCCCGAAAGGGATGTTGGCGGGGCCGTTGCCGCAGTCCACTCGAACACCGAATGTCCGATTCGGGACTCGCGTCGGCTGATGAATCCTTTTTGCCGTCATTGGGCAATAGTGTGGGGGCGAAGAGATTCTGTGGTCGATTGTGGAGGGACGAACATGAGTGCAACCAAACCCGTCGTCGTAGCGGTAGACGGTTCGGAATCGGCGTCGTCGGCTGTCGTCTGGGCGGCGAGGACGGCAGTGGCGCTCGGTCGACCGCTCCACATCGCGACGGTGGTGCACATCCCTGCCTTCTACTACTCCGAGCCGTACCTCGCCGAGAGTTTCAAGGACGAACTGCGACGCACTGCCACCGCTCGTCTGGACAGTGCGCAGATCCTTGCGCGGCAAAGCATCGACGACGACCTCGAGATCGTCACCGAACTTCTCGACGGCAGTGTCTCCGATCGGCTGATCGAATTGTCCAAGAGCGCGTACATCATTGCGCTCGGACCCCGCGGACACGGCGAATTCACCGGATTGGTCGTCGGTTCCGCGACGGTCTCGGTCGTCTCGCACGGCGAATCTCCGGTGGCAGTTGTCCGAGGACGGACGCTCGACGGTCGACCGCCGACCGAAGGGCCCGTCGTGGTCGGTGTCGATGGATCCGAAAGCAGCATCGAGGCAATCGAGCACGCTTTCGAGCAGGCATCCGCGAGGGGCGCCACCTTGATTGCCGTCAACGTGTGGAGCGACGTGAGTGTGCAGCCCTCGCTGGGCGCCACCCCCGACGACCCGCTGTGGAGCAGCATCCAGACGGGTGAGGAAGTTGTCCTCGCCGAGCAATTGGCCGGATTCACCGAGCGTTACCCGGACGTCGTCGTCGAGAGAGTCGTCGCGCGTGACCGTCCGGTCCGAGTTCTGAGCGAGTACGCGGAGACGGCGCAGTTGATAGTCGTCGGCAGTCGCGGGCGCGGCGGATTCGCGGGAATGCTCCTCGGATCGACCAGTCGGGCGCTCCTGCACACTGCGGATTGCCCGGTTCTCATCGTCCGTCACGTCAACAAGTGAAGAGAATGTATTCCATGAGTTCTGAGTCCACCATCTCCGGTACCGTTCGACGTGAGATGTCTTTTGGAGGGGTTCGATGACAACGCGGATATTCCTGGTCGACGATCACGAGATCGTCAGACGCGGATTGTTCGATCTGCTCGGCGGGGTCGAGGACTTCGTGGTGGTGGGCGAGGCTGCGTCGGTGGGGGAAGCGCTGGCGGCGGTACCGCAGAGCAATGCCGACGTCGCTGTTCTGGACGTGCGGCTGCCTGACGGCAACGGCGTCGAGCTGTGCCGCGAACTCCGCTCGATGCTGCCCAACCTGCGCTGCCTGATGCTCACCTCGTACGCGGACGACGAGGCGCTACTCGACGCGATCATGGCGGGCGCTTCTGGATTCGTCCTCAAACAGATCCTTGGAACCGATCTGGTTGCTGCTGTCCGCACAGTCGGGCGCGGCGGTTCACTGCTCGACAGTCGGGCAACCGAGGCGCTGATGCAGCGGATCCGTAGCGACCGTACAGCTGATCCACTGGCCGAACTTTCCGATCAGGAGCGAGCAGTCTTCGACCTCATCGGAGAGGGACTCACCAACCGGGAGATCGGCGCGCGATTGTTCCTCGCGGAGAAGACGGTCAAGAACTACGTGACGCGTCTGCTCTCGAAGCTGGGCATGCAGCGTCGTACTCAGGCTGCGGTGCTGGCCACCGAAATCCGCAGCGGCAGTCGATAGGTTATCGACTGGACTTCGGTCGATTCGAGTTGGTGCGGCCGAGCGGTACTCGCCAGAGCAGACGTGCACCGCTCGGATCGTGGTTGACGATCGTGCACGTACCGCCGCAATGTTCGGCACGGCGCTCGAGATTGTGAAGTCCACTCTTGTGGAAGTCGGAGGGGAGTCCGACGCCGTCGTCCTCGATCGTGATGGCGAATTCGACATCCGCGGTCACTGCGATGGTGATGTGGTGTGCGTGTGCGTGCCGAAGGACGTTGCTCAGTCCCTCTCGCAGTACAGCCTCGGCGTGCTGGTGGATCCCGGGGTTCACCAGAGTGTCGATGGCGCCGGAGAATTGGACGCTGGGGGTCACGGAGGACTGGGCGGTGGCATCGCCGATGACATCGAGGAGGCGTCGTCGCAGGCTCGACGTCCCGGCAGCAGTGGGAGTCTGCAGATCGAAGATCGTTGTCCGGATCTCGCGGACGGTCTTGTCGAGCTGTTCGAGAGATCGTTTGACAATCGCGCGCGCCGACTCGGGGAGGGTCTCGTCCGGAAGCGTGCTCTGCAAGCTCATTCCGCTCGCGAACAGTCTCTGGATGACGTTGTCGTGCAGGTCTCGTGCGATGCGATCGCGGTCGGCGAGGACCGACAGCAGGCGTTGCGCCTTCTGCTTCTCATCGAACTCGATTGCAACGGAGCCGAGTTCGGCCATCGACTCGATCCGGGTCAGTTCGTCGTGATCCCAGTGTGTGTTGGTGGAATTCGACGCCACGATGACCGCGCCGACTACGCCCGAGGCGACGCACATCGGTGCCACGACCGCACTCCCGGCCGACGGCACGAGTTCCGTGAGCGCGCCTAAAGTGGTGAGTACCTGTAGCTTTCGGGTGCTTCGGACAACGTCGAACGGATAGGTCGTTGCTGGAATTCTGACCCCGCGTGACGTGGTACGGGCGCTGGCCGCGGCGTGGACCTGGGCGTAACCGTTCTCGCAGATCACCACGATCACGTCGTCGACGCCGGTCAGATCCCGAACGCGGCTCGCGAGAAGTTGTAGGCCGTCCTCGAGTGAGTCACCGGCCAGCAACCGCGAGCGGATGGCAGATGTTGCGGTGAGCCATCTTTCACGAGTTCGAGACTGCTCGAACAGTCGTGCGTTTTCCACAGCTATGCCGGCTGCAATGGCGAGGGCTTCGAGAATGACCTCGTCCTCTTGCGTGAACTCGGCTTTTCCTCGTTTCTCGGTCAGGTAGATGCTTCCGAACACCTTTCCTCGCATCATGATCGGCGCTCCGAGAAAACTCTCCATCGGTGGATGATTCGCGGGGAAACCGACGGACTCGGGATGATCGCCGAGATGCGCCACACGCAACGTCTGCGGATGATTCATCAGAACACCCAGAACGCCATGACCTTCGGGGAAATGTCCCATGGTCGCGCGTTGGGACCCGGAGATTCCCTCGTAGACGAATTCCGAGAGCCCACCCCCCGGCGCCGCGACTCCCAGGGCGCCGTAGCGGCAATCCAGAACCGTTGTCGCAGAGGTGATGATCCGTTGGAGCGTCAGGTCGAGGTCCAGGCCGGAGCCGACGACCAGGACCGCCTCGAGCAGACGGTGGAGTGTCGGGATGTCGGCGTTGGAATCGCCCAGGCGGTCGAGCAACTCGCCGAACGTGCGTGCCGGACTGTGACCCGATGCTTCGACCATGGTCGAAGCATATCGCCTCACCGCACGTCAGCCACCCTGACGGCGGCCTTCCCACCACGAAGTCCAGTGATGCTTGATCTCGTCGAACTCGTCATCGCTCAGGTCGTAGGTGGTCAGCAGGATCGACATGCCTCCGTCGGGCCGCTGCGGAGTCACCGACTGGGTCGCCACGGAGAGTAGACCAGGGCCGAGATCTTCGACTGTCAACCCGAATTGGTGATCGGTGACGTAGTCGACGACGCCTTCGAAATAGTCGCCGGGAGCGATTGTCGCCGCGTACCGACTTCCCGCTGCCAATTCGATTTCGATGAGCCCGAGGACGGTTGCCACGTTCTCGCCGGGGAGCAGTAGGCCGTCGAGATAGATGGTTCTTCGCTCAGCGAGTCCGTGGTGCTCCACTGCGAATCTGAGCAACTGGAGGAACGTCGTCCATCCCTCGGTGATGTCGTCGTACCAGTCGTCGTCGGCGGACTTGGCCGGACGATCGATGCGGACGACCGTCTTGCCGTCCTGTTCGAGAAGTGAGAAACGGTCGCCGTTTCCGAGTTTCAGCGTCAACGCTTCGGGGTCGGCATCAGCGGTGGAGTAGATCTGGGTGATTTCGTCGTCGAGTCCGTCGTACTCCCAGCCGAACCAACGACGAATCAGCGACGGGTCGCGCAGCGCGGGCCAAAGTACGGACGGGGCTGCGACGATGGACACTTCGATCACGGTTTCGCTCACGCGGAAGACGCTACCGACTTCAGCCCTTCATCGCGACGGTCAGTAGAAATGCAACGTCTTCGAGCGCTTCGACACTGTGCCGGTCGGCTGGAACGGTGAGGAAATCGCCGGTGGATCCTTTCCACTGGTCGCTCCCACACACAAGATTCAGCTTCCCGCTCAGGACCAACAGGGTGGCTTCGCCCGGGCTGTCGTGTTCGGCGAGGCTCTTGCCGGCGCTCAGCGCGATAACCGTCTGTCGCAGGCTGCGCTGGTGGCCGCCGTAGACGGTTTGTGAACTGCGACCGCTGGTCGCCGAGCCCGCCAGTTTCAGCTGTTGACGAGCGAGAGCGGTCAGTGATTTCTTGTCCATCGAAGACCTCTCGAAAGCGGTGAATGTCGTTCTAGGAGTATGACCGACTCACTCGCGAGGTGCCTCGTTATCGGCGGAAGTCGGTCAGCGAGTGTATTCCAGCCAGCGGAAGCGCAGCCCACTCTTCTCCGAGGTCTGCCACGGCTCGTCGGACTTCAGGTTCCATTCGGGGCCGATCTCGGGAGCGAAGGCATCACCGGCGATGTCGAGGTCGATCTCGGTCACCAGGAGATGCGTCGCGAATGGCAGTGCAGCCGAATAAATTTGCCCGCCACCGACGACGAAGACGTCGCCGTCCGGCAACGCCAGGGCGTCGTGAAGACTGTGGACCACCTCGGCGCCTTCGGCGTTCCATTGCAGATCGCGCGTGACAACGATATTCCGACGCCCGCTGAACGGCCGGAACTTCAGTGGAATGGAGTCCCAGGTGCGCCGCCCCATGATCACCGGATGTCCCATGGTGACGCGTTTGAAGTAAGCCATGTCCTCGGAGACGCGCCACGGGATCGTGTTGTCGGCGCCGATGACGGCGTCATGGGCCTGCGCCCAGACAAGGTTGACTGTGCGATCGGGCATCGTCAGACCGCTACCGGCGCTTTGATCGCGGGGTGGTGCTGATAGTCGACGATCTCCACGTCCTCGAAGGTGTAGTCGAAGATGGAGTCGCGCTTGTTCAATTTCAGGGTCGGCAACGGGAGGGGCTCGCGACCGAGCTGCTCGGTGACCTGGTCGACGTGATTGTCGTAGATGTGGCAGTCACCGCCGGTCCAGACGAACTCGCCGACGTCGAGTCCGGCCTGCTGGGCCATCATGTGGGTGAGCAGTGCGTAGCTGGCGATGTTGAACGGAACGCCGAGGAACATGTCGGCGCTGCGCTGGTACAGCTGGCACGAGAGTTTGCCGTCGGCGACGTAGAACTGGAAGAAAGCGTGGCACGGCGCCAGCGCCATCTGCGGAATGTCGGCGACGTTCCACGCCGAGACGATGATCCGCCGCGAATCGGGATTCGAGCGCAGGGTCTCGACGGTCTGCGTGATCTGGTCGATGTGCTCTCCGGACGGAGTGGGCCAGCTGCGCCACTGGACGCCGTAGACGGGACCGAGTTCGCCGTTCTCGTCGGCCCACTCGTCCCAGATGGAGACGCCGTTCTCGTGCAGCCACGCCACGTTGGAGTCGCCGCGCAGGAACCACAGGAGCTCGTTGACGATCGACTTGAGGTGGACCTTCTTGGTGGTGACGAGCGGAAAGCCGTCGGCAAGATCGAAGCGCATCTGGTGACCGAAGATGCTGCGGGTGCCGGTTCCGGTTCGATCGGATTTGGCGGTACCCGTCTCCATGACGAGCCGGAGGAGGTCTTCGTAAGCAGTGGAGACAGTCACGGGATTCAGTCTAGGGCCTAGCCTGCTGTGCGCCTTTATTAACCTCCGGCGGTTAATAAAGGCGCACAGCAATATAGCCTCGGCACATGCGCGAACTCTTGGTGATCGGTATCGGTGCTGGTGATCCCGACCAGGTGACTGTCCAGGCGATCAAGGCCATGAACAGGGCCGATACCTTCTTCATCATCGGAAAGGGTGACGAGAAGCAGGCTCTGGTCGACCTGCGAACCGGAATCCTCGACGAACACGTTCACCTCGACTACAAGGTGGTCGAGATCACGGACCCACCGCGGGATCGAACCCCGACCGATTACGAAGGTGTCGTCGAGGACTGGCACGAGCGCAGGGCAGCGAAATTCGAAGCGGAATTCGCGGCCGAACCTGGAGTCGGCGCCATTCTCGTCTGGGGTGACCCGTCCCTCTACGACAGCACTCTGCGGATCGTCGAGCGCGTGCTCGCTCGCGGGAAAGTGTCGTTCGATTACTCCGTCATCCCGGGAATCACGAGTGTGCAGTCGTTGGCTGCACAACACCGAATCGTCCTGAACCGAATCGGCGAACCGATCCACATCACGACCGGCCGCAAACTGGCCGAGGGCTTGCCCGACGGAGTGGACAACGCCATCGTCATGCTCGACGCGCATTGCACGTTTACTCAGGTGAGCGAAGACGAAGCCGAAATCTGGTGGGGCGCGTACCTCGGAACCTCGGACGAGGAGCTGATTTCCGGCAACCTGCGTGAGGTCGAAGATCGGATCGTCGCGCGCCGGGCGGAGTTGCGTGAGAAGCACGGCTGGATCATGGATACGTACCTCCTTCGGCGCTGACAACCGGCCGCGGATTGCACATTCGATCCTGCGCTCTTGAGCCCCGACGACGGTCTGCGCACCTATGATCTGCGCATGACATCGTTCGGGCCGGACCGACTGCAGTCGATTCTGCCCGCGCCTCGTGGCCGTGAAAAGTCAGCTGTGAAGTCGGCCTTCGGCCTTCTCGTCCAGTGGTATCGGCGTCCTGATCAATTCGACAGTTTCAATCGATACCTCGCCACGAAGGGCCTCGAGCTAGCTGTTCGGTTGCTGGTAATCGGCTCCCTGACGACGGTCATCATCGCGATGACCATGTTGCGCTTCAGCGACGCAGGCGTTCACAGCCATGTCACCAGCGTCGTCAACGCCGTGATCATCGCCGCCACGGGCGCGGTGATCGTGCTCTTCTGCCTTCTGCTCGAAATCACACGACGGTGGTCGTATTTTTTCGTCGCCTACTGCGAGGTCGGCGTATTCGTCGGCGTGTTCCTCAACAGCGATCCGTTCATCGGCTTGATCCAGTGTGTGCTCTTCGTGTTGATCGGCGGTTACATCGCCTACTTCCACAACGCCCGACTCCAGGCGTTCCACATGGTGTTCTCCATCGTGGTGCTGGCATTGATCGGCCGAAAGGTCGCGATCTACGCGGATCCTGCGCTGGCCACGGCGCTCTGTCTGATCATCGCAACCGGGATCGTGGTCATTCCGTTCGCCTGCCAGTTCGTCCTCTCTCTTCTCGGATCCGACGCCGACAGTTCGGATGTCGATCCGTTGACCGGCCTGCTGAATCGTCGTGGGCTGCAGCGAGCTGTTGTCGAAATGGGAGCGACTGGACGTGCGTCGAGCAAATCTTCGTATGTCGTCGCAATCGTCGATGTCGATTCGTTCAAGACCGTCAACGACTCGCACGGGCACGAAGAAGGCGATCTCGTCCTCCGCCAGATTGCTGATCGACTGCGATGGTGCGGCAGCGAGAACGCGCTCTTCGCCAGGTTCGGTGGGGACGAGTTCGTCTTGGTGGACACGATCGACGTCGGGGCAGCGCCTGCTTTCGAGGACAGTCTGCGAAGACACTTGCGAATCGACGACCGTGATCCGGCGGTGACAACCAGCGTCGGAGTTGCGATCACCTCCGCCGAATGGTCTTCGATTATTTCCGACGAGGAGTTGACGGACCTGTTTCGAGTAGCAGACGCCTCGATGTATCGCGCGAAGGCCGCCGGCGGCGATCAGGTTGTGATGTGGGACGGCAAACAGTGAGAATTGTCTGATTGCGGGGAGTTGACTGGATTACCCTGACCTTATGGAATCTGCCGAGAGTGTGGAGCGAACGGACGCCGTCGCGTCGCACCGACCGCTCTCGGCCTCTGCGTTCCGCCTGATCTCGTCTCAACTGGCTGATTGGTATCGGCGGCCGGACCAATTCGACACCTTCAATCGTTATCTCGCGGACAAAGGGCTGACCGTCGCTTCGCGGTTTCTTGTCGTCTGCTCGTTGGTGCTGGTCACCGTCATCATGTTCCTGACTCGCTTCAGTCCACAGGGGCCGACCAGTCCCCATGCACGCACCGCGAATACCGTCATCATCGTCGTCACTGTGATCATGGCCGTCGCCCTCTCGACGAGGCGTAATCTCTCCCGTTCCTGGTCGTACGCGTTCGTGCTCTATTCGGAGGTGGGAATAGCGGCCGCAATGCTGTTGTACTCCAACCCACTTGCGGCACTGGCACATGCCGTGATGTTCTCGGTGATCGGCGGTTACATCGCGTTCTTCCACAATGCTCGGATGCAGACCCTGCACATGGTGTGGGTATTCGTCGTTGTCATCGGAATCGTGACACGCATTTCCGTTGTCCGAAACTATTCTGATGTTCCGGTTCTGGTTGCGTTGGTAGTACTGGTCGGCGCGGCGATCTACGTGATTCCCTTTGCCTGTCAGTTCGTTTTCTCCATCCTCGGCACCGACGCGCTGAATTCGCAATTGGACCCGCTAACTGGACTGCTCAACAGGAGGGGACTGGCCGACGAAGTACGACTGTTGCTGGAGAAGTCGTACACGCACCCGGCGCTCTTGGTTGTCGCTGCGGTCGACATCAATCGATTCAAGGCCATCAACGACGAGTACGGACACACCGTCGGCGACGCTGTGATCGAGAAAGTCGGCGCGAGACTGGTCGAATGTGCCGGCCCGACAGCGTTGATCGCACGGATCGGCGGCGACGAGTTCGTCATCGTCGATTCGGTCGATCAACGCTCGATCGATCGACTCGCGCACGAACTTCGACACTCGACGATTACGTCCTACGATCATCCCGCCGTAGCCATGAGCGTCGGAATCGCGAAGATCGCAGGGCCTTTCGAATCATCGGAAGGTGCGCTGGTCGCTTACCCGACTCTGCTGCGACGAGCGGATCGGGCGATGTACTCCGCGAAGGCACGCGGTGGGCACTCGGTGGTTCTGCATACCGAAACGGACTGAGCGCACTGTGTGTGTCCGTGGTCGGCGTTAGTCTGTTGCCATGCCTGAACTACCCGAGGTGGAAGCGCTGGCAGGGTTCCTTCGTCAGCACGCGGTAGGCGCGGTGGTGGGACGCGTCGACATCGCTGCACTGAGTGTGCTCAAGACCTTCGATCCGCCGATCACTGCTCTGCAGGGGCGCGATGTGACGGGCGCTGCCCGCTTCGGAAAGCATCTGGCCCTCGATTGCGACGGATTGTGGTTGGTCACGCATCTCTCCAGAGCAGGGTGGATGCGCTGGCTCGACAATCCGTCGGCAACACCGCCGAAGCCCGGCAAGGGGCCGTTGGCGCTGCGCATTCATTTCTTCACACCTGAAGGGTTGACGCCGGCATTCGATCTCACCGAGGCAGGTACCAAGAAGCGCCTCGCCGTCTGGGTGGTGAACGATCCGCAGGAGGTTCCGGGAATCGCCAGACTGGGGCCGGACGCGATGGCTGTGACCGAAGCGGAGTTCGCAGAGATTCTGGGCGGAACCTCGGCGCGGATCAAGAACTCGATAGTCGATCAGTCGTTGATCGCAGGCATCGGGAACGCCTACTCGGACGAGATTCTTCACACCGCGAAACTCTCGCCCTTCGCGACCTCGTCGCGGCTGACGCCGGAACAGATTTCGGTGCTGTATGCCGTGATGCGATCAACACTTGCCGACGCGATCGAGCGTTCGGAAGGCCAGGACGCGGCCAGGCTCAAAGGTGAGAAACGCTCGGGGATGCGAGTACATGCTCGCACCGGACTTCCCTGCCCGGTGTGCGGTGATGTCGTACGCGAAGTCTCGTTCGCGGAGCGTTCTTTTCAGTACTGCGCGACGTGTCAGACTGGCGGTAAGCCGTTGGCGGACAGGCGAATGTCGAAATTACTCAAGTAGTGAATTGCGCGGCGAGCAGTTCGACGAATTCGCGAGCGAGTGCCGACGAATGGGCTGGTTCGGTGATGGCGTGGACGATCCGATGCGGTGCGTCGGTGATGGGAATGCAGACCAGTTCGGGATGTGGAGCGCTCATGGACTGGGGGAGCAAGCCGACGCCCAGGCCGTTGGCGGTCAGTGAACAGATCAGGTCCACGGAGTTGGCTTCGAGCGTTTTTCCGCGAGGAACTTGTGATTCGGCGAACGCCTGATCGGTCTGGACGCGAGCCTCGCTGCCGGAGGCGAAGTCCACGAGAGTGTGATCTCGTAAGTCTTCGAGCCTGATCGACGAGGCCTGGGCGAAGGGATGGTCGGGAGCAACAAACGCCGCGGTGGGTTCACTCCACAACGGCGCGGCGGCAAAGCTCTTGGGTAGGCGACCTGCGGCCAATCCGACGATGCCGACGTCGATTGCGCCGGACCGGACTCCTTCGATAACTACTTCACTGCCGTAGGGCCGCACGGTGACGTTGATGGCGGGATGCCGACGCGTCAGATCTGCCAGGGCGCGGCCGACGTCGACGCGCCCGGCCGAGGTGATGGTGCCCACCGTCAGTCGCACTTGCTCGTTGCTCTGCGCCGAGACGTCGCTGACCAGCCTCGACATGGCACCGAGCACTTCACGAGAGCGGGCAACAAAAACCTCGCCGGCGGCGGTCAGTCCGACGTTTCGACTGTTCCGGTTGAACAGTTCCACTCCCAGTTCCTTCTCGAGGTCTCGGATCTGGGCACTCAGGGCGGACTGGGAAACGTGCAACCGCGCGGCCGCTCGGCTGAAATGTCTGTCTTCCGCAACGGCGAGGGCGTAGCGGATGTGACGTAGTTCCATTGGACCAATCTATCGTTTCTGGAGATAGATCATGCATATCTATCTATTGGACGCGCGTCGGTGTGGGCGGTCATGCTTGACGACATGATTTCAAGCGACGCGCGTCCGAGGCTCGGACTACCCATAGTGCTGCTGATGGCTGCCGCGACGGGCCTGTGCGCGGGCGGTAACTATTTCAATCAGCCACTCCTCGATTCCATCGCGGATCACCTGAATGTGTCGGCCTCCGCAGCGGCCGCGACGGTGACCATCGCACAGGTCGCGTATGCACTCGGATTGATACTTCTGGTTCCGGTAGGCGACATGGTGGACCGACGCAAGCTGACGGTAGGGCTCATGCTGTTGGCGGCGACCGGTCAAGCGGTCAGCGGATTTGCACCCAACTTTGCCACGCTGGCAGTGGGAATCGCAGTCGCTGGAGTCTTTTCGGTCGCTGCCCAGGTGCTGATTCCGTTCGCCGCCTCACTGGCCGAACCTGAGAGGTCCGGTCAGGTGGTCGGCACGATCATGAGCGGGCTGCTGATCGGAATCCTGTTGGCGCGCAGCGTTGCCGGCGTGCTCTCCGGACTGGGAGGTTGGTCGACGGTCTACAAGGTGGCGGCGGTGTTGATGGTGGTGATGGCCGTCGCATTGTGGCGATCTCTGCCTTCCGATTCCGCAGATCGACCGAAGGCCGGTTACGGCGCCACGCTTGCTTCGGTAGGGAAGTTGGCTGCGACCTTGCCACGCCTGAGAACCCGATCGGCCATGGGCGGGTTGGCTTTTGCTGCTGTCAGCACCGTCTTCACGACGATGGCCTTTCTTCTCTCCAGCGAGTTCGGCTACAGCGACACTCAAATCGGCTTGGTCGGACTACTCGGTGTGGCGGGAGCATTGATGGCGACGGTGGCGGGCAGACTGGCCGATCGGGGATTGGGTCAGGTGGCGACCGGCGGCGCTATTGCGATTCTCTTGGTGTCGTGGCTTCCCTTTGTCGCCGGTGCCACGCACGTGGTGTGGTTTCTCGTCGCCATCGTTCTTGCCGATCTCGCACTGCAGGGAGTGCACGTCAGCAACCAGAACGTCATCTATGCCCTTGTCCCCGAAGCGCGTTCGCGTGTGAACTCGGTGTACATGACCACCTACTTCGTCGGTGCTGCGGTGGGCTCGGCAGTGGGGTCGGTGGTGTGGAAGTCGTACGGATGGACTGGAGTCTGCATCGCCGGGTTGGTCTTCTCCGTCGCAACGGCGTTGGTGTGGATGCACGATCGCCGGTTGGAGACGGCCGAACTACTGGTCCCGGAATCCCCTGTCGCGGTGGGATAGGCACCCACTCCTTCTCGGCTCCCGCCTCTCAGATTTCGGCACCGTCCACCAGGATCTTGCCGACGCGTTCGGGATAGAACGACACGTGGTCGTCGATCCCGGACGCTTCGTCGGTACTGAACGGATAGAACCACGCCAGATCCTCGATCGGAGCGAGTTCGCTTGTGCCGGTGAACGACAGATACGATGCAGTGCCCTTGTAGGGGCAGGCCGTGGTGGTCGGCGACGGCGCAAAGTGCTCGCTGCGAACGTCGATTCTCGGAATGTAGTACTGCGTGGGCAGACCGGTTTCGAAGAGCAGTCTGGGTCGTGTCGTCTCGGCGACCAGGACGTCGCCGACGAAAACCTCGACGTGGCGGGACGAGGGGAGTGCGTCGATACGTACGTATGGATCGCGGGCGTGGACGAAGACCTGTTGATCCTCCTCGTACCAGGCGTCCATGCGATCCCAGTAGAACGCGACGTACTCACTCAGGTCCAAGGAACCGTCGAACTGTTCGGGATATGACCACACGGCGTCCTCGGCGCGGTGATCCCCGATTTCGATGTTCCAGTACGTCGCGTCACCCTTCCACGGGCAATGAGTGGTCGTCGACGTCGGAACGAGAAATTCGGTGCGAACATCGGCGAGGGGGATGTAGTACATCGGCAGGCGACCGCGCTCGAACAGATACACCGAACCAGTGGTGTCTGCGATGGCGTGACCAGCGAAGAACGCTCGAATTCGGCGAGGATTGGGTTCCAGTGCGATCCGCCCGTTGGAGGCTTTGGTCTGTGCGTCTACTGCGTGAGTCAGTGCTGTGGACATGCGCGAATGCTCCTGAGATCGGCAGGGTGGTCCTTCCCATCCTGCGCCTGGCAGCAGCTATTTGACAGGTTGGAGTCGAAATACGCGGATCTGGCGCCCGAATGCTCGATCGGCGTAGGTTTCGTACGGCGGCCACGTGGTGGTCGCGAGTTCCCACAGCTTCTTACGCGTGGCGCCCTCCGCCAGACTCGCACCGACCGGTATTTCAACGCCCTTCACCGTCACGATCGCGGCGGGGTTTGCCATCAAGTTGAGTGTCCACGCTGGATGCGTATCCTGCCCCCAGTTGGATCCGACGACGACAAAGGCATCGCCGTCCGGTGCGTACAGAAGGGGTGTGGTGCGAGAACGGCCCGTCTTACGGCCCGTCGTGGTGAGCAGTAGCTGAGTCACGGTGTTCTCTCCGACAAGTGAGAGTTTGCCACCCGACACCTTCTGTACCGCCCGATCGAGCGGAACCAGATCCTTCCCGAGATCCGAGAACCATTGTGTATGGCCGACATTGCGCATCAATGAACGGTAGATATTGCGCATCGGACCTCTCGCTTTCTCGGCACTGTTTCGGGATCGGGCCTGCCGACCTCGAAACAGTGTGCCACGCCGCGTCACAGATATCTGAGTCCCAAAGTCCCAAAAGGAAGGAAGCGGTCAAGCGAATTCGGTTTCAGTGAAGCGGAATTGGGGCAAAACTCCGAAACCGTTCGTCTGTGCCCATTGGATGCCGAGTGGATGGTCAGGGATCTGACGTCAAGACGTCAGGCTCGAGCCACTCGACGCCGAGCAATTCGGACAGTGAACGCAGTCCGGATCGATCGCCGCCCTTCAGACCGGTCACGGAATTGAGATTGCGCAGCATGACGGTGGCGACGTCCTCTTCCTTGGTGCCCACGCCGAAGGGTATGACCCACGGACACGTCTGGTAGTCGCGATGTGACCGACCGAATGTCTGTTCTGCCGCGATTCCCGAGTATCGAGGCTGATGAAAGATCCCCGTCCGTGGCAGCGAGGACGCGTGAGTGCCGTCGGGGAGCGCTTCGTTGGCGTGCAGCGAAATCGAGGTCGTGACATTGAAGACGATGACCGGTGCGTCCCCGCGTTGAAACCGCAGACGCTGACCCTCCTTGTCCGGCACTGCGCCGAACAGTTTTGCCACAGAGATCCCGGCGTCTTCGATCATCTCGACCAGTGGATCGCCTGCCGTGGAGACGAATTCGACAGCAACCAACACCTGCTTGCCCGCCTTGACCTGGGCCTGCGCCCACTGTGCCGTCGACTCGGCGCGAATCATTCCCGCTTTCTGTCGATAGCGGAGAACCAGCGCACGGCCCCGCGCAACGTTGCGGCTCTTACGAGCCAATCCCATTTCGTAGGCGTACTCCGCCCATTCGGTCTCGTACTCGGCGCGCTGGGCATGGGTGAGGTCGATGGGCATACCGTCGAGCGGAACCGGCCCCCACGGAGTCGGCCGATGAATCATCAAGGGCGGTGTACTGTTCGACATCCACCCGCGCACGGTCTCGAGCGCCTGAGATTGCAGTGCCGGTGATTCCTTCGCCTCTGCGCTCCACGTCCACTTCCCGTAGGACTTGTCCAGTGGCAGGCCGGACTCGACAAGCCTGGCACCCAGGTCGGACCAGTACTCCGAAGGTTCTGAATGCAGCTGCGCAAAAAGTGGTGCCAGGTAACGCTGATCTGCCGGCGTATGTCCCGGAGTTGCCGTCACGGACAGGACGAACGGAGCCTGCTCGTGCGCATTAGAAAAGCGTGCGACCTTCTCGAATGCAGCCGTGCGCTGTGTGTCGTTGCTGTACAGCTGGGCTTCGTCCGCAATGACCACGCCGAACGTGTACTTGGGACGGCCGTTTCGTGCAATCAGCTTCTTCAATTGGTCCGGCGACATGATCAGCCAACGGAATCCGCCGTCGCCCACCGAGGCGATGGAATAGCGCCAATGCGGAATGGTGATCTGTGCTGGCCGATCGACAAGGACGAGGATGTTGGTTTCGCCGCGCTCTTCGGCAATTGTCTTGGCCGACATCACCGCGATCAGCGTTTTTCCCAGACCGGCATTGTCGGCCAACAGAAATCCGCGTTTGCCGGAGCGTGCAGCGGCGACAACAGCCTCCGCCCCCGAAACCTGCTCGGGCCGAGGAGTTTTGGCGGCGGCAACCGGACGCTCCCCGATGCTGTCATTGATGTCGTCCTCGACCCACTGCTGATACGAGAACGGGAGTGCCTTGAACGGTGCGAGTTCTGCGGGCAGATCAGCACCTACCCACGCGTAGCTCTTCCACTTCTTGACGAACTGCGCACCAGGGGCCGGCGTTCGGAAGGGAACGTCGAGGAGCCAGACTCGTTCACCAGGACCGGCTGTCGGAACCTCCGGCATCGCCGCGCGTGACCTTTTCTTCGCGACAGTCTTGGTGGCGGTCTTCTTGGCCGTGCTCTTTTTCGGTGCTGCTTTTTTCGGGGCGGCCTTCCTGGGTGAAGCCTTCTTGGGTGAAGCCTTCTTGGGTGAAGCCTTCTTGGGTGAAGCCTTCTTTGCGGCAGCCTTGCGTGCCGTGGTTGCTTTGCGTGGCGGCATCAGGCGATATCGAGCTGCGCCGTGAGGAATTCACGCAATGTGAGCGGCGGTCTGCCGACAAGGTCCTCCACTGTGGTCGTGATCAGAGCCAACTCGCCCTGCGCGATCGCGGTGTACGTCGACACCCAAGCGTCGAGCTCCCAAGCGGGCGCGTTGTACGACGCCCGCGACTCGTAGGCTTCCTCGAGCGTTTCCTCGACATACGTGGTCCGCTTGCCGGTGACTTCGGTGATGATGCTCGCGGCCTCGGAGAGCGTCAGTGCCTCCCGTCCGGTCAGGTTGTACGTCTGTCCGACATGAGAATCCAGATCCTGCAGAACCGACACAGCGACTGCAGCAATGTCGGACCGCGCTACCGCGCCGACGAGACCATCCCCTGCGGGTCCGCGGATCACACCGTCTTCACCGGCGAGAGCGGGTAGGAAATCGAGGTAGAAGCTGTCGCGCAGGAAGGTGAATGCGAGTCCGGAAGCGCGGATATGTTCTTCGGTGACCCAGTGATCGCGAGCGAGGGTGAACGTCGCGTCCGGGGCGGCGCCGAGGAAAGACGTGTAGACGATGTGCCTGACCCCGGCTGCCGCTGCAGCGTCGATGAAGGTGCGGTGCTGAACCAGGCGATCTGCGCTTTCGGCCGCCGAGACCATGAAGAGGGTGTCGATTCCGGCCAGAGCCGCGAGAGCGCGCTCCTGATCCCCGTACGTGGTCTCGGCCGAATCGGCACCGGCGAGCTGCGGTAATCGGTTGACCGACCGTGCGATCAGCCGCTGCGGGACACCGGCGTCCGCCAACGACTGGGCCACCAGTCCGCCGATATGACCGGTAGCGCCGGTGACGGCGATCCTCGCAGACCGTGAATCTACGGACATGGTGCCCCTCCTTCGGTCGGTGTGCATCCCATCTTGCCGGAACCCACTCCCACCTCAGGTCACGACGCGACGATTACACCGCGAGCCACCGACAGAGCGTCGGACAAAGCTGTCCTCGTGCCGTCGTCGAGTGGAAGGAGAGGCCGACGGGGAAGGCCGGCGTCGACGCCGAGAAATTCCAACCCGGCTTTGACCGTCGACGGCAGTCCGCGACTGACGAGGACCTTCAGGAGTGGCTCGATCTGTTCGAACACGGCGCCGGCGCCCGACCGATCACCGGCCTCGAGGAGACGCCAGAAGTGCACAACCTGTTCGGGTGCCAGGCACGGCGCTGCCGTGCACCATCCGCTTGCGCCGGCAGAGAAAGATTGCAGTGCAAGAGGATTGCTGCCGTTGAAGAAGGGGATCGTGCCACCGCCCAGTTCGTTGATGCGGTTCATCCTGGTGATGTCGCCGGTGGATTCCTTGATCATCGTGATGCCGTCGACGGTGGAGACGAGATCGACGAGAAACTCCGGCGACATGTCGATGCCGGTGGTTGCCGGATTGTTGTAGATCATCGTCGGAATGTCGACGGAATCGGCGACCGCAGTGACGTGTTCACGAATCTCCTGCTCACCCAGATGCCAGTACGACGTGGGGAGGATCATCATTGCGTCGGCGCCTGCGTCTGCCGCGATCGATGCTCGGCGGAGTGCTCCCGCCGTCGTCAGATCCGACACTCCGACGACGGTGGGGACTCGGCGGTCGACGTAGTCGACAGTTTCCCGAGCGACCGTCTCCCACTCTGCATCGTCGAGATAGGCGCTCTCGCCGGTACTGCCGAGAGGGGCTATCGCGTCGACACCATTGCTGATCATGCTGTCGAGGAGCGTGTGTAGCGGCTTGGGATCGAAGGCTCCGGTGTCCCGGTCGAACGGGGTGATGGGATAGGCGACGATTCCCTTGATGGTGCTGCTCATGAGGTTCTCTGTTCTGTTGGGGAGAAACGAAATTCAGTTGGTCAGCGTGTCTGGATGATTGCGGAGAGCACGGCGGGCGTAGTACGCGAAGTTCGCCTCGCTGCGCCGAGGAGTCAGCGTCCAATCGTGTGCCTCTTTCGCCAGGCGAGGCGGTAGCGGCTTGATGTCACCGGCAGCCATCGCCAGCAACTGCAGCCGCGCGGCCCGTTCGATCAGATGCCCGAGGGAACATGCCTCTTCGACGGTATTGCCGACGACGAGTTGGCCGTGGTGGGCGAGCAGAATTGCTCGCTTGTCTCCGAGTGCAGCCGAAATGATCTCGCCCTCCTCGTTTCCCACGGGAACTCCGGGCCAGTCGGCGAGAAATGCGCAGTCGTCGTAGAGGGGAGCAATGTCCATCTGTGATACGACGAGGGGAATCTCGAGCATCGACAATGCCGTCGCGTGCAGTGGGTGCGTGTGGACGATGCAGTTCACGTCGGGCCGCGCGCGGTAGATCCAGCTGTGGAATCTGTTGGCCGGATTCGGCATTCCCTGGCCGTCGAGGACCTCGAGATCCTCGTTGACGAGCAGGAGGTTGTCCTCGGTGATTTCGTCGAACCCGAGGCCGAGTCGCTGGGTGACGAATGTGCCGGGTTGCTCACCGCGGGCGGAGATCTGGCCGGCGAGGCCGGAATCGTGGCCGGCGTCCGACAGTGCCCTGCAGGTCAGTGCGATCTTCTGTCGAAGGGTCCAGCTACCTGTGGCGACTTCGGTGAGCATCTTCGTTTCGGCGGTGGCCATGAGTTCTTGCTTGCTCGCCTGCATCGTGTCGGTCATGGGGTGTGCCTTTCTCGGGATCCGGGTGGGAAGACATTAAGTCACCTATAGGACACAAAGTGTCATATAAGACGGAATTGCGCAACCCTTGACTTGTTCGGCACTGATTGCCGCAGGTCAATGTGTTGGTAGGGTGATGACACAAAGTCTCGTGAGAGGATTTCGAATGGCAGCGTTTTTGCGAACACATCGGCGTCGCGCCGGTCTGACGCTCGAGGGGTTGGCCGAGCAGACCGGTCTGACGAAGAGTTACCTCTCGAAGGTCGAGAGGGGCATCAGTACACCGTCGATCGCGGTGGCGCTCAAGATTGCGCGCGTGCTCGATGCCGATGTGGGACAACTGTTCTCGGACAGCATGGAGGGCAATGTCATGACGATCGCGCGCGCCAAGGATCGCGTTATCGACCAGGCTTTCTCGGCCGAGTCCTCGGTCTACGATCCGATCGCTCCCGCTCTGGTCGGAAAGGCCATGCAGCCGTTCGTAGTTCACCCCGCCTCGGTGATGGGCCCGAAGTTCATGGATCACACGGGAGAGGAGTTCGTGTTCGTGCACTCCGGTTCCGTCGAATTCGAAATTCCCGGGCAGACGATTCACCTCGACGCCGGTGACAGTCTCTACTTCGACGCGAATACGCCACACCGGATGCGGTCGGTGTCGGATGGTGGTGCGACGGTGCTTGTCGTCGTCTACGACACGCCTTCGACTGGATCACCCAGCGGTGACTCTCTGGAAGCTCACTGCGGGGTGAGCAGATGATGCTCGGGATCGACACGTCACTGACGCTGCTCGCGGCCGGTCTGATCTTCCTGCTCTCGCTGTGCCTGGGAATCTGGAAGTACCGACAGATGGCCACCTCGGACAATCACCTCGCGCATCCGTATGTCGACATCGCGCACCGTGCGGCTCTGATGTATTCGTTCGCAACACTGTTGATCGCGGTGTTCGTCGAACTCAGTGTGTGGCCGACGTGGATCAATCTGACCAGTGCAGCAGTGGTCGTGTTCTTCTTTCTCGCAGCGATATTCAGCTATATCGCGCACGGTGCGATGAAAGACACCGACAACCAGTTCGAGTCTGCCGGTCCGCCGCTGCATCTCGGAATGATTCTGCTGATTCTCGGTGAGGTCGGCGGATTCGCGGTCCTGCTGGCAGGTTTCGTGAAGGGCCAGTTCTTCTGATCGGACTTCAGCGTCGGTGCTCGTAACCGATCCAGGCTCGTCGACGCTCACCCATCGGGTCGTCCTCCAGCCGGGACGTCTCGTCGAAGATCATCGTTTGCCGCTTCGGCACGGAGTAGGCGGGCCAATCCAGGTCCGGCGCTCCGTGACGGGCGAAATGAATCCAGTGGCGCTGGACGGTGGAGGTCACTGCAGCCAGTCCGCGCCGGCCACCGACCGCGGTCAGGGCCGCGGTGAGTGCGTCCGAACGTCCGAAGACGGCAAGCAATTCGGTGGCATGGGTGGCGTTCATGCCGATGAGTCTGAGCAGTCGCGGCGCAAAATCGTAGCGGTAGCTGTAGGTCGGAGCTACCTGGCAATGGCCCTGTGCGCACAGTATTGCCGGTTCCCAGAACGTGATGTCGCCGCCGAGATCGGCGGCAGCGAAACGATGCGGATATGTCGGGTAGGCCGCAAGCGCGCGCTCTTTCACCTCCGGTGAGGTGTGGGAGAACATCTTCTCGATACGAACCGGGTTGGTAGGCAAGATGTCGAGAACGCGCGGAAAGATCCGCCCCTCATGGAGATTCGAACCGACGAGCAGCGGAACGGGGTGGGCGCGTCCGGCGGCGAATACGTCGAGCGGGTGTTCGGGAAGGACATCGTCACCCACTACAGGGGCGAATGCCCGCGTTCCCGGTTCTTCGTCCGCGCCGCGTCGCGCAAGTTCTTCGCCGGCATCGACCAGTTCCCTCACCGAAGCGGAACGCAGCCACGAGGCCGGATCGGTTGCCGGTGCGTGTGCGATCTCGAGGAACTCGCGCGCCCACCGATGCGCTCGATCTTTTCCGTATGCCGAAGCAGCCGGGGGACTTTGAGCGATTGCCCGGGCGAACAAACCTTCGGCCGCCGGCGTTGCCATCAGAGTTGTCACCGCGTTTGCGCCGGATGATTCACCGAACACGGTGACAGCATCCGGATCACCACCGAACGCAGCGATGTTCCGCTGGACCCACTCCAGTGCGGCAATCTGATCGCGCAATCCAAGATTCGTCTCGAACACTTCTTCGGCAGTGGAGTATTCGCTGAAATCGAGGTAACCCAGTGCGCCCAGCCGGTACTGGACAGAAACGTAGACGATGTCGCCCCGCTCGACCAGAGTCGTTCCGCGATACATGGGCGTTGACGGATTCCCGCCGTTGTACGCGCCGCCGTGAATGAAGACCATGACCGGTCGCAGCGAATCCGAAGGGGACTGCGGGGCCACGACGTTGACGAAGAGCGAGTTCTCGTCGAAGTTGCTCTTACGCTGCGGAGACGGAGAACCGAATGTTTCCGCCGGGCGGACTCCATCCCAGGCCTCTACAGCCTGTGGCGCGCGAAATCTCCAGGGGCCGATCGGGGGAGCAGCGTAGGGGATAGCCCGCCAAGTGCGCAGCCCTCGATCGACGCGACCGCGCACGACTCCGGAATCGAGAGTGATCTCGAGAGAGCTCGTCACGGTAGAGAGATGTCGGTGCCGTGGCTACGGTAACCGCTGTATCCGGCCCAGGCCAAGCGTTGTTCACGCCTCGGGTCGTTCTCGACGCGCACGATCTGATCGAAGATCATGGTCGGGCGCTGCTGTGCGTCGTACCGTGGCCACGATCCGCGCGGAACCCCGTGCTTGGCGAAGTGAAGCCAGTGTCCCTGAACGGATTCGGTGACTGCCCGCAATCCTCGCCGACCGCCGGGAAGAGTGAGACCGCGACCGATCACGGTGTCACCGATACCGAAGACCGCGAACATCTCGAATCCGTGAGTGGCGTCGAGGCCGAGCCAGCGCATCATCGTCGGAGCAAAGTCGAACCGGTAGGCGTACGTCGGCGCCGATTGCGCGTGAGCCTGCATCAACTCCACGGAAGGGTGCCAGAACGTGACGTCGCCGCCGACGTCGATCGCGGACTGCTCGTCCGGATATCCGGGATAGGTTGCGAGGATGCGTTTTCCGGCCTCGGGATCGGTGAGGGCGAACATGGTGTCGATGCGCGACGGGTTGGTCGGGAGCGCGTCGAGCACCTTCGGGAACAGCGTTCCCTCCCGCCTGTTGGTTCCGATGATCATCGGAACCCGGTGTGCCGATCCTTCTTTGAAGGCATCCAAGGGCGCGCGCGGCAGGAAGTCGCCGTCGACGACGGGCCCGAAGGGATGCAGTCCGGGCGTGTTCGCCAGCACCTCGGCGCCGAGTTTGCTGCCCGCTCGGCCCAATTCGACGGCTGTCGCCGAGGTCAAAGCTTTCGCGGGTGGTAGTCCGGAATTGAGAATCTCGACGAAACGTGCACCCCAGGCGTGCGATCGCTGCGTGCTCGAGACCAGGTCCGGAGCCGAACTCTCGGCGATGGCACCAGCGAACAGTCCCTTGGCAGCCGGTGTAGCCATCAAGGTGGTGACGGCAGTGGCTCCGGCGGATTCACCGAAGATCGTGACTTTTTCGGGATCCCCACCGAAGGCGGCGATGTTGCGTTGCACCCACTGCAGGGCCGCGACTTGATCGCGCAGTCCGAGGTTGGAATCGAATGCCCGCTCGGCCGTTGAGAAGGGTGTGAAATCGAGGTACCCCAGAGCACCGAGGCGGTAGTTGATCGAGACGTAGACGACGTTGCCGCGTTCGACGAGGGACACGCCGGAGTACAGGCCGGTGGCGGAGGTTCCGATGGTGTTCGCCCCGCCGTGGATGAAAACCATGACGGGGAGCGGCGTACTGCCGGTGTTCGCCGGAGCGAGCACGTTGAGTGTCAGGCAGTCCTCGCTACTGGGCTGGTACTTCCCTGGCGCGAGCAACAGCCCCTTCTTGTGTTGGACCGAGGCGTCGCCGAACCTGGTCGCGTCGCGTTCTCCGGTCCACGGCGTGACGGGCTGAGGCCGCGTCAGACGCAGCGTTCCGACCGGTGGCCGAGCGTAGGGAATTCCGCGCCAGGCACGAAGTTTTCCCACCCGGCGGCCGCGCAGGGTGCCGTCGGCCGTGGTCACAAGTATGTCGGACGCCATGTCGCGACTATACGTACTTCGGGAGCGCGTCAGCGGCGAGCCTCCAGTAGTCGAAGCCAGACCTCACTGACCGTCGGATACGAGGGCACAGCATGCCAGAGAGTTTCCAACGGTACGGCGCCGACAACCGCGATTGTCGCCGCGTGCACCAGCTCCGATACTTCGGGTCCGGCAAAGGTGGCGCCGAGGATCACGTCGGTGGCCTTGTCGATCACCAACTTCGCGCGTCCCGAGTAGTCGTCGCGCAGCAGCGACGATCCCGCGACGGCGAGTTCGATCTCCACGACTTCGACGTCGTAGCCGTCGGCGCGAGCTGTCTTCTCGGTGCGCCCCACCCAGGCGATCTCGGGTGAGGTGAACACCACCTGGGGCACCTGTCCGTTGTCTGCCGAGGCCGTGTATCGAGGTCCCCGCAGTCCGCGACTCTCGGCCCGCGCGGCGATGACATCTCCGCAGACTCTCGCCTGATACTTGCCCATGTGAGTGAGGGGAGAACGACCGTTGATGTCGCCGACGGCGTAGAGCCATTCACCTTGGGCACAGAGGTGATCGTCGGTGGTGACGTACTTGCCGTCCTCGAGGCCGATGACGGACAAGCCGAGCTCGGCAGATGTCGGCCCGCGGCCCGCCGCGACGATGACCTCGTCGACCTCGATCACACCGGAAGAGGTCTCGATGCTGGCAGTTCCACCGTGGATGTAGCCCTCACCGGTGTCCTTGGCATCGCGTCGCGACACCGAGTTGACCGCGGTGCTCAGTCGAACGTCCACCCCGCGGGCGCCGAGTGCTTCGGCCACCATCGTTCCGGCAAACGGTTCCGCCGATTTCAACAGCGCATCGCCCCTCACGAGCAGTGTCACGTGAGCGCCGAACGACGACAACCACGTTGCGCACTCCGTAGCGACAACTCCGCCGCCGATGACCGCCACGCGCGACGGAACTTCGTGCAGATTGGTCGCATCGCGAGAAGTCCACGGGAGTGCCTCTCGCAACCCCGGCGTCGTCGGGACAGTGGCAGTAGTGCCGGTCGCGAGTACAACGGCCTGGCGGGCGCGGAGTTTGCGGGTCCCGTCGACGGTCACGGCCCGCTCACCGTCGATCACCCCGTGGCCTCTGATCACGGTGATCCCGACTGAGGTGGCCCAGTCGACCTGGGACGAATCGTCGTGGTTGTGGGTGAACGAGTCACGCCGTTTCAGGACGGCCTCGACGTCGAGCGGTCCGGCTGGAATTCCCGGTAATGCCTCGGCCGCCTCGAGGACCTGCCCTGGACGCAACAGCGCCTTGCTCGGCATACAAGCCCAATACGAGCATTCACCACCGACCAGTTCGTGTTCCACGATTGCGGCGGTGCGATTGCTTCCGGCGATGGCGTATGCAGCGGCGTTCTCGCCGGCGGGCCCACCGCCGATCACGATGACATCGAATTCGTCGGTCATGGCTCCACGGTATGCCGGATCGGTCCGAGTTCGCTCGGTTACTGCCGGGTACGAGAGCTCGATGGTGGCTACAGTTGCACCCATGACGCGGCAGAAGATTTTGATCACGGGTGCCAGTTCGGGTCTCGGGGAGGAGATGGCCAGGAGATTTGCCGCAGCAGGTCGCGACCTCGCACTGTGTGCCCGGCGGACCGATCGTCTCGACTCGCTGCGTGAGGAGTTGGTCGCGCAGTACCCCTCGATCAGCGTCGCGGTACGCGAACTCGATGTGACCGAACACGATTCCGTCGTCCGAGTTTTCGGCGAACTGCGCGACGAGTTGGGTGGCCTGGACCGAGTGATCGTGAACGCCGGACTCGGCAAGGGCGCGAAGATCGGCACCGGCAAAGCGCACGCCAATCTCGCAACAGCCCAGACGAATTTTGTCGGTGCGCTTTCGCAGTGTGAAGCGGCACTCGAGATCTTCCGCGCGCAGGACGCCGGACACCTGGTTCTCGTCTCCTCGATCAGCGCGGATCGAGGGCTACCCGGGTCAAAGGCGGCCTACTCGGCCAGCAAAGCCGGGGTAGCGGCTCTCGGTGAGGCGCTCAGTATCGAGTTGTCGCGCACACCTATTCGGGTCACCACCTTGCTGCCGGGGTTCATCAAGACCGACATGTCGGCCGGCGCGGGCGACGACGCGGCACTCATGGCGAGTTTGGACGAAGGCGTCAGCGCCATGGTCGACGCCATCGAGAAGGAAACCACTAGAGCGGCGCTACCCGGCCTCAAGTGGCAGGGAATAGATGCGGCCCTACGATTCCTGCCCAACTCCGTGACAGCGAGGTTCGTCTGATGAGCATCCACATTTCGAACGGTAAGCCCCGGGTAGTGATCGTCGGTGGCGGCTTCGGTGGGTTGTACGCGGCTAGACGACTCAAGAAGGCCGACGTCGAGGTGGTTCTGATCGACCGGGGAACCAGCCATGTCTTCCAGCCACTGCTTTACCAGTGCGCTACGGGTCTGCTCTCCGAAGGACAGATCGCGAGTCCGCTGCGTCATCTGCTCGAGGACAACAAGAACACGAACGTCGTGCTGGGCGAGGCGAAGTCGGTCGACGCGGACGCCGGGGTACTGACTGCCAGTCGTTTCGACGGTTCCACCTTCGAGCTGCCGTACGACTACCTGATCGTGGCGGCCGGAATGCGGCAGTCGTACCACGGCCAGGACGAGTTCATCAAATGGGCGCCCGGCATGAAAACGCTCGACGACGCTTTGGCCATCAGGCGCAGTCTCATTGCCGCGTTCGAGATGGCGGAATCGCTCCCGACGGCGGAGGAGCGTCGACCGTGGCTGACCTTCGCCGTGGCGGGCGGTGGGCCGACCGGAGTCGAATTGGCCGGACAGATCCGTGAATTGGCAATGCACGCTCTGACCAACGAGTTTCGGTCCATCGACCCGGACGAAGCGCGGGTGCTGCTTTTCCACGGGGACGATCGTGTGTTGCCCTCGTTCAGTCGCAAGCTCTCGGCCGCAGCCAAACGCACTCTCGACGGGATCGGCGTCGAGACGCACCTCGGTGTGCATGTCACCGATGTGTGCGAGACCAGCATCGAGACGACGGACAAGAAGACAAAAGAGAAGCGGCAGTACGAGACTCGGACGATTCTGTGGACCGCAGGCGTCGAAGCAGTGCCGTTCGCCGAGGCCCTGGCCACTGCGCTGGGTGTGAAGCAGGTCGGCGGTGGCCGCATCGAAGTGGAAGCCGATCTGACCGTCCCCGGGCACCCCAACGTCTACGTGGTGGGCGATCTCATGTCTCGGGACAAACTTGCCGGTGTCGCCGAGGTGGCGATGCAGGGCGGTCGGCACGCCGGGGCCCGGATCGCGGCAACCGTCGAGAACGGTGTACCCAGCCGAAAACCATTCAAGTACCGCGATCTTGGAACTGCGGCCTACATTTCACGTCGCCATGCGTTGCTGCAGGCAGGGCCGGTCCAGTTGTCCGGGTTCATCGGGTGGGTGTCCTGGGGAATCATCCACATCGCGTTCCTCGCCGGGTTCCGCAACCGCGCCAGCACGGTGCTGAACTGGGGCGCGACCCTGGCGTCGAAAACCCGTCGGGAACGGGCAATCACGTACGGCGACCCCGAAACCGCTCGGCAGCCGTACAACTGAGGGCTACTCGGTTTTGAACACGGGGTTCCCGGCGGCGTCGATCATCCACCACAGGCTGCCGACGCTCTGCCCGAGCATGTCGCCGGGAACCTTGTCGTCGAGGTACCGATAAACGGGCTTGCCGTTGACGGTGATCTGGAAGGATCCCTCCGGCCCGTCGACGGTGCTGATGACAGCGTCGATTCCTTCGACGATGGGTGAGTCGGTGACCGAGGTGACCGCAGGCCAGTATCGAAGGCACGCTTCGTCACACGAACCGGCTTGTGAGTTCTCCTCGTCCGGGTTGTAGACGTAGACGGTCATGCCTTCGCCGTCGACGGCGATCGTCCCGAGCGGGGAGTCGGCGGTCTTCAGCAGGGGCGCATCAGCGGCAGCGGGTGGCGACAGCGACGTTGAAATGGCAGTGACGTTGTCTGCGCTGTCCCCGGAATCGAGGGCGTCGGGCGAGCAACCGGTGAGGACGAGGGCGGTACTCGCAACCGTCGCGAACAACCACTGTCTGCGCATGACGTCTCCGTTCTGGGCGGGAGTGCTCGGGGCAAGCAGTCGGGGATACCCGGTGAAGGCGAGCTGAAAACGCTGGTCGATTGTTGCCTCGACAATAGCTCTGTTACAGAGCTATTGTGAGGAGTGGATGAATTCGGAGCAGATCTTGCGGACGACGTCCTGGAAACGCTCGGTCAATTGCGCCGGGGCACCAGGAAGGCGTCGGGGCGGCCGTTTGCAGAACGACCGCTCGGAGGAGCCCAGATCGAACTCGTCAGGCTGCTACGACGCAACCCGGGTCTGTCTGTGGCCGAGGCTGCCGGGCGATTGGGTGTTGCGGCAAACACGGTGTCCACCTTGGTTCGGCAGCTGGTCGACGAAGGAGTGATCGAACGCGTTGCCGACGAGTCCGATCGACGCGTCGCGCGATTGGTGCTCTCGGACGAGGCGCGCGCCCGCGTCGAAGTGTGGCGCGATCGCCGGAGCGTGATCGTCGGCCAGGCATTGTCGAGTCTGACCGAGGAAGACAGGGCGAGTATCGAGGCTGCGCTTCCGGCCCTGTCGCGATTGGCGAGCGCTCTGGCAGCAGCCGGATCAGAAGGCGAGGGGCAGTGAGATGCTGACACAGTGGTGGAAGAGCCGAGCGGCAGGTTCACCTGACCCCGGCGCACACGCGGTCGAGATCGACTCGGTGACATACAAGTTCGGTGATCACCGTGCGGTGGACAACCTGAGTCTGGTTGTCAACGCGGGGGAGTGCTTCGGCCTGCTCGGTCCCAACGGTGCAGGAAAGACGACGACGATCAGATTGCTCAACACGTTACTTCCTCTGCAAGACGGTGACATTCGAATTCTCGGTCGCTCCGTTCGTACCGAAGCGATGGCGATTCGGCGCTACCTCGGGTACGTGCCACAACAGCTCTCGATCGAAAGCGCGTTGACCGCACGCGAGAACGTGACCTGGTTCGCGCGCTTGTACGACGTTCCGCGGTCCGAACGACGCGAGCGCGTCGACCAAGCGCTCGAGATGGTGGATCTGCTCGATGCAGGTGATCGTCTCGCGTCGAGTTTCTCCGGCGGTATGGTGCGAAGGCTCGAACTTGCGCAGGCACTGGTGAACCGACCGTCGCTGCTGGTACTCGACGAACCGACGGTGGGGCTGGATCCCATTGCCCGCGAATCCGTCTGGCAGCGCGTGACGGAGATGCAGAAGCAGTACGGCATGACTGTCCTGCTCACCACGCACTACATGGAAGAAGCCGAGGAGCTCTGTGATCGTGTTGCGTTGATGCATCACGGTGAACTTCGTGCAGTGGGCGAGCCGAGCGCGTTGGCCGCCGAACTGGGGCCGGAGTCCACTCTCGAAGACGTGTTCCGTCATTACACCGGCGACGACCTCACCGGCGACACGTCAGGAGGCCTCCGCGATGTCCGCACTGCCCGTCGCACAGCGCGCCGCTTGGGCTGATCCCACTACCAACGGCTTTGCCCGATTGCTCTCGAGAATTTACACATTCTGCCTCGTGGAAGTTCAGAAGTTGCGGCACGACCGATCTGAATTGGTCACGCGCGCAATCCAGCCGATCCTCTGGTTGGTGATCTTCGGTCAGACGTTCAGTCATATCAGAGCCATCCCGACTGGCGACGTACCGTATCTCGACTTTCTCGCGCCGGGCATCATTGCGCAGTCCGCTCTTTTTGTTGCGATCTTCTACGGAATCCAGATCATCTGGGAGCGTGATGCAGGAGTCCTCACCAAGTTGATGGTCACACCGACGCCGCGCGCTGCATTGGTGACCGGTAAGGCATTCGCCGCCGGGATCCGCGCGGTAGCCCAGGCCGTGGTCGTAGTCGTCGTGGCGGCACTGTTGGGCGTGAGCATGACGTGGAATCCGATCAAGCTGCTCGGCGTCGTGGCCGTCGTTGTCCTCGGCTCCGCGTTCTTCGCCTGTCTGTCGGTTGCGATCGCGGGGATCGTGCTCAAACGAGATCGATTGATGGGCATCGGGCAGGCAATCACCATGCCACTGTTCTTTGCGTCCAATGCGCTCTACCCGGTCGAACTCATGCCGACGTGGGTTCAGTGGCTCAGCCGCATCAACCCGCTGAGCTACGAGGTGTCGGCACTGCGCGGTCTGCTGATCGGAATGCCGACCAACTACCTCGTCGACTTCGGCGTGCTGATCGGGGCGGCGCTGCTCGGAATCGTCACCGCCTCGGCACTATTGGGCCGGTTGACTCGCTGATAGTCACGCTGGATCAGTCACGAGTGAACGGTGGGGTGTACGTGCTGCAATCCGGAGGTACAGCCGGGAGTCCTTCGGACGAGCGAAGTTTCTCCGCAATCGACGAGAGCAAATCCTGCGATTCAGGGGAGAGATCGACCGCTTTTATGGCCAGAGAACGCAATTCGCTGTCGTGGAACTCTTCGACAACCGAACGGTCTTCTTCCGGAATCAGTTCGGGATCCTGCCGAGGCGTCGGACCGAAGAAGTACTCTGCTGCTACGCCGAAGTAATCGGCCAATGCCAAAACGACTTGCTCCGACGGATTGGTGCGCACACCGCTCCGGAGCTGAGAGAGGTACGGTGTCGAAATCTTGCATCCGCGTTGTGAAAGGGCTTCCACAACTTGTGCGTTGGTGAGTCTCGGTGCTGTGGCCGGGTACAAGGCGTTCAAGCGGTCCTTGAATGAATCGGTCACAATTCCTCCCTCGAGCGTGACCCAGCGTCACAGCTACTTCGCAGTTTTCACATAGTAGACGACACGGTTATTCTGGACTCCGGTCGAAAGTCCTTTCACCTGCGGATATTTGGCGCCGAGAGATTCCAAAGACTTTGTAAAGTATGTGATTTTCGCCGCGTACTGACCGTTCGTTTTGCCAAGGTGTGCGGCGGTAGCGTATAAGCCAAACGGCGGTGGTTACGCCATTGTGCTGCAGGTTCTTTCAGCCGGTCCTATCCATTTCGAGTCGATGCATTCCTGCTTGGTCTGTAACGTGCAGGAGCTGCTGGCGGGCGCACGGCGTCACTCTCTGCGGCGGTTGGCGCGCCGCGTGTTCGGAACTCCGTCCCGGTGCTCTGCTCGACTCTCGCGCGCAGTGATGAAGCGTATTTTTTTTTGCGGTCGAGAGTGAGCGGTCGGGTGCGTTCACCTGTCGAAAGTGACGCGCGTCGAAAGCGGCCGATTGGTATGTCACCGATGTTGGAACACAGTGCTTCTCGTCGTTCGCCACTATCTCGTGCGGTGATATCGGCGCCGCTCGGACGTGTTGCTGCGGCACACCGGGCTCGAGGCGCAGCATCCCCGCCGGACACGTCGAGCGTCGCCTCTGCGTCTTTCTGATCGGAATTGCCTGCTGCACCAGCAGTAGTCGACGTCCGTCGCAGTCGGGTGCACGTCAGCGCCATTCGGAGGACTACGCGCCTTGCCCACGGAGAGCGACAGTCCGGGCGGCAATTCTGTCGCACAGATCCAGCCGGTGGTGCCGTGCCGCGATGCTCAGCCTGCAGCATGTGGGCCTCGGCCTCGGAAACGCTTTATGGCACGGGGCTTGCTGACCGGCGCATACTGGTTACAACGCGGTGTTCGAAGGGCAGGACTGACATGGTCAGTGTCGAGAAGTGGGCGATGTGGGATTCCGCCGTGGAGGTGGATGTCACCGAGGGCGCTGCGCTGCCCACTGCGCACGCGTTGATCGCATCTGCCATCGACGAAACCGAGGCGGTGTGCGACCTTCGCCGGGGCGACGCCGAGATTCACGCCGTCAACCTCGCTCAGGGAACTCCGGTCAAAGTGACTCGGCGTATGTCTGCTCTTTTGCGATCGGCGCTGTGGGCGGCCCGTATGACCGGTGGGGCGGTCAATCCGCTTGCCGACAACTTCTCCGAGGACGAATCCATTCCTCCGGTGCACCCGACCCCGACATTCGAGGACGTACAGCTCGACGGAGACGTGGTGTACGCACCGTGGGGTGCGTCGTTCGACATCACCGGAGTTGCCAAGGCGGACACCGTCGATCGCGCCGCGCAGATCGTCGCCGCCGAATTACAATGTGGCGTTGCCGTACGGATCGGTGACGTGATCGCCACGGCCGGCCACGCACCGGCCGGTGGCTGGCAGATTCCGGTGCCGGGCAGCGAAGAAGTCGAACTGGTCAACGGAACTGCGATGGCGACGGCGCGGGCGGGAGAGCTGCCCTCCTGGGAGCCGAACCAGGAGCGGCCCTCCACGGAGTGGGCACAGGTCTCGGTGATTGCTGACGACGCGGTGTGGGCGTACGCCGCGAGCGAAGCAGCATTGATCCGGGGGATCAGTGCCATCAAATGGGTTGAACAGCAAGAGCTTCGCGCTCGGCTCGTCGACCGATCCGGACGCGTGTACACAACGGAAAGCTGGTTCGGCCCGGCAGCCGCGTGAAGTCAGGTTCGCCGCGTGACGTCAGGCCCGTCCGCGCTCTGTGCGGTACCAGTGCACCAGTGCGTCGGTTGACGTGTCGCCGAGGTCGCCGGGTGCCTCTTCGGAAGAGAGCGCAGGCCCCAGTTCCAGTGCCTGTGTCTTGCCGAGTTCGACGCCCCACTGATCGAACGGATTGACACCCCACACAGCACCTTCGACGAAGACCTGATGCTCGTAGAGAGCGATCAGCTGACCGACGACCGATGGGGTCAGCTCCTTCGCCAAGATGGTGGTCGAAGGCCGGTTGCCTGGCATGACCTTGTGCGGAACCAACTCCGGTGCCGTGCCCTCTGCCGCGATCTCTTCTGCCGTTTTGCCGAACGCGAGAACCTTGGTCTGAGCGAAGAAGTTACTCATGAGCAGATCGTGCATGGATCCGGTGCCGTCCGCCGTCGGCAGGTCGTCGGTGGATTCCGCGAAGCCGATGAAATCGGCGGGCACGAGCCACGTGCCCTGATGCAGGAGCTGATAGAACGCGTGCTGGCCGTTGGTTCCCGGCTCGCCCCAGAAGATTTCACCGGTGGACGTGGTCACCGGTGAACCGTCGGCGCGCACCGACTTGCCGTTGGACTCCATGGTCAGCTGCTGCAGGTAGGCAGGAAAGCGCAACAAGTCGTTGGAGTAGGGCAGCACCGCGCGCGACTGAGCACCGAAGAAGTTCGAGTACCAGAGCCCGATGAGGCCGAGGAGGACCGGCGCGTTCTGCTCGAGCGGTTGGTTTCGGAAGTGCGTGTCGATCTGGTGGAATCCGTCGAGGAACTCCGTAAAGCGAACGGGTCCGACGGCGCACATGACCGACAAGCCGATCGCCGAGTCGACGGAGTAGCGCCCGCCGACCCAATCCCAGAACCCGAACATGTTCGCGGTGTCGATGCCGAACTCCGCCACGCGGTCGCCGTGGGTGGAGACTGCGACGAAGTGCTTGGCTACGGCCGAGACGTCCTCGCTGCCCAGACCGGCGAACAGCCAACGCTTTGCCGCCGTCGCGTTGGTGAGCGTCTCGAGGGTGGAGAATGTCTTGGATGCGACGATGAAGAGCGTCGTCTCCGGATCGAGGTCGTCGAGCTGCCCGACCAGGTCGACCGGGTCGATGTTGGAGACGAAACGGACGCTGATTCCGGCATCGGCGTAGTGCCGCAGTGCACGGTAGACCATCACCGGCCCGAGGTCGGAACCGCCGATGCCGATATTGACGACGGTGCGGATGCGCTTGCCGGTAGCTCCGGTCCACTCGCCACTGCGCACACGATCAGCGAAAGCGCCCATCGCGTCCAGAACTTCGTGAACGTCCGTCACGACGTCTTGACCGTCGACGGTCAGAGCAGAACCCTTGGGCAGACGCAGCGCAGTGTGCAGTACGGCGCGGTCTTCCGAAGTGTTGATGTGATCGCCCGCGAACATCGCGTCGCGTCGTGCCTCGACGCCGGCCTCGCGGGCCAGGTCGACGAGCAGCGTGAGAGTCTCGCGGCTGACGCGATGCTTGCTGTAGTCGATGTGAAGATCACCGGCGTCGATCGTCAACTCGCGCCCGCGGGCGGGATCGTCCTGGAAGAGTTCTCGCAGGTGAACGCCTTCGATGTCGGCGTAATGAGCGCGCAGTTTCTGCCAGGCTGAGGTTCCGGTGATATCAGTGCTCACGATCATCGACTTTAGTGGCACAGGCTGGAAACTTCCTCGCGAGTCTTACTCGCCAGCAGACGTACGCGCCGGCGGCGAGCATCATGGAACCCATGGACACATTCGAATTCATTCGATCAGTTCCCACCCAGTTGTTCGTCGGCGGCCGGTTCGTGCCCGCGGAGAACAACGCGACATTTTCGGTATCGGATCCGGCGACCGGGAAATCGTTGACCGACGTCGCCGATGCGAGCCCGGCGGATGCGTTGCGCGCGCTGGACGAAGCCGTGGCGGTTTCGTCGACGTGGGCGAGCACTCCTGCACGTGAGCGCGGAGAAATCCTGCGAGCCGTCTACGAGAAGATCACCGAGCGCGCCGAGGACGTGGCGCTGCTGATGACTCTCGAGATGGGCAAGGCACTCGCCGAGAGCCGTGCCGAGGTCAAGTACGGCGCCGAGTTCTTCCGGTGGTTCAGCGAGGAGGCCGTTCGTATCGGCGGACGCTACACACCGGCACCGGCGGGCAACGGTCGGATCCTCGTCACGAAGGCACCGGTCGGACCATGTCTGGCCATCACACCGTGGAACTTCCCGCTGGCGATGGGTACCCGCAAGATCGGACCGGCGTTGGCTGCCGGCTGCACGATCATCGTCAAGCCCGCCTCGGAGACCCCGTTGACGATGCTGCTGCTCGCTCAGCTCATGGCCGAAGCAGGGCTGCCCGACGGAGTCCTGTCGGTGTTGCCGACATCGAAATCCGGTGAAGTGACCGGCCCACTCATCGACGACCCTCGACTACGCAAGCTCACCTTCACGGGGTCCACCGGTGTCGGCAAGATGCTGGTGGAGAAGTCCGCGAAGCGGTTGCTGCGTACGTCGATGGAATTGGGTGGCAACGCACCCTTCGTCGTGTTCGACGACGCCGACGTCGACAAGGCAGTCGAGGGCGCGGTACTCGCCAAGCTTCGCAACGGTGGCGAAGCATGCACCGCCGCCAACCGGTTCCATGTCGCCAACGCCGTGCGTGAAGAGTTCACGACCAAGCTGACCGAGAAGATGGCGACTTTCACCATGGGACCCGGTACCGACCCGGAGACGAAGCTCGGCCCGCTGATCAATCAGAACCAACTCGACACGGTCGCAGAGTTGGTTGCAGATGCGGTGGATGCCGGGGCGAAGGTGCGGCTCGGCGGCGAAGCGCCAGGTGGTGAGGGGTACTTCTATCCGGCCACGGTGTTGGCCGACGTTCCGGCGAGCGCACGGATCCTGAAAGAAGAGGTCTTCGGGCCCGTCGCCGCGATCACCGGCTTCGACACCGAAGCCGAAGGCATCGCAGCCGCCAACGACACGGAGTTCGGCCTGGCCGCATACATCTTCACGAGGGATCTCGACCGTGCGCTTCGAGTTTCCGACGCACTGGAATCAGGAATGATCGGCGTCAACCGCGGAGTGATCTCGGACGCGGCAGCGCCGTTCGGTGGTGTGAAGGAATCCGGATTCGGCCGCGAGGGCGGGACCGAGGGGATCGAGGAATACCTGAATACGAAGTACATCGCGCTCGAGAGCTGATACATACGCGAACGGCCACATCGGGACTGCCAGAGGCATCCGATGTGGCCGTTCTCGAGTGAACAGGGCGTGCGCTAGTGGCCCAGGCGTCCGCGGCCCAGGCGCAGGAGCAGCATCGCGAGAGTGTGGCCTTCCTGGCCCAGCTCGTTGAACCGTTCGAGGACCTTCATCTCTCGGCTGTGCACCAGACGCGGACCACCCGATGCCATCCGGGTACGGCCGATGATCTGGGAGACCTCGGAGCGGCGTTTGATGGCCGCGAGGATCTCGGCGTCGAGCCGGTCGATTTCTTTCCGGAGTTCGTCGATCTCGGCCTCACTCTGGGGGACCTCGACGTCGGTCGGAACAGTTTTCACAGTATTTCCATTGGGGGCTGCAGCCTGGGTGCTCATTGCTATTCGTCTCCTCTTCCTACTGCGTGGATCGTGGTCTCGGCTCGGGTCGTTACCGATCCAGGCACACTGACGAAAATGCCCCGGATCCGATTCGGACCAGGGGCGGGTGAGCTGTTCAGATCACGTGCACCGAGGTCCGGGGCACGTAAAGTAACGCCACAGCGGGCCGACGGGGTCGGCCGTGTTGTCGCGAACGGAAATGCTGAACATAGCGTCCAGTTTGCCATGCTCGACACAGGTAATCCAAGTGCCTCTACCAGCAGGTGGACGCACTGACGACCGTGTCGGTGGACGCCGGTAGCGTGGACAGGCGATGAACACGTACCCAGCACTCGGTGAGCACGACGGACATTCCCAGCACGACGGGGGCGGCGCGCGGGGACACGACGCGGGTTCGGACGCCCTCCTCGACGGTCTCAACCCGCAACAGCGCGAGGCCGTGGTCCATGCCGGTTCGCCGTTGCTGATCGTCGCGGGCGCCGGCTCGGGCAAGACGGCAGTGCTGACGCGTCGCATCGCCTATCTGCTGGCCGAACGGGGTGTCACCCCCGGTCAGATCCTGGCCATCACGTTCACCAACAAGGCTGCGGCCGAGATGCGCGAGCGTGTGGCAGCTCTTGTCGGACCGCGTGCCAACGCTATGTGGGTATCGACGTTCCACTCGAGTTGCGTGCGCATCCTGCGAGCGCAGGCGGCGCTCCTGCCCGGTTTGAACTCCAATTTCTCGATCTACGATTCCGACGATTCGCGTCGACTGCTGACGATGATCTCGAAGGACCTCGAGCTCGACACCAAACGATTCTCCGCGCGGCTACTCGCCACTCACATCTCCAACCTGAAGAACGAACTCGTCGGACCGGAAGAGGCGGTTGTCGCAGCCGATCAGGATCCGGCCGAACTGCCGCGACTGATCGCCAAGGTCTACGGCCACTACCAACAGCGGCTGCGTGCTGCGAACGCACTCGACTTCGACGATCTCATCGGTGAGACCGTTGCGCTTTTGCAGGCGTTTCCCCAGATCGCCGAGTATTACCGCCGCCGCTTCCGTCACGTGCTCGTCGACGAGTACCAGGACACCAACCATGCGCAGTACATGCTTGTGCGTGAACTGGTCGGCGGAGCCGGAGAGTCCGACCATGCCGTTGCCCCGGCCGAATTGTGCGTCGTCGGTGACGCCGATCAGTCGATCTACGCATTCCGCGGAGCCACGATCCGCAACATCGAGGAGTTCGAACGCGACTACCCGGACGCTCGGACCATCCTCCTCGAACAGAACTACCGTTCGACGCAGAACATTCTGTCTGCGGCCAACTCCGTGATCTCCAAGAACACCGGTCGACGAGAAAAGCGTCTGTGGACCGATTCGGGTGAAGGCGAACTGATCGTCGGCTACGTTGCAGACAACGAGCACGACGAAGCATCGTTTGTCGCCTCGGAGATCGATCGGCTGGTGGACCAGGGCGACACCAAGTTCGCCGACATCGCGGTGTTCTACCGGACCAACAACTCCTCACGTGCGCTCGAGGAGATCTTCATCCGACTCGGCGTGCCGTACAAGGTGGTCGGCGGCGTTCGCTTCTACGAGCGCAAGGAAGTTCGGGACATCGTCGCGTATCTGCGCGTCCTCGCCAACGAAGACGACACAGTAAGCCTGCGACGCATCCTCAACACGCCACGACGCGGTATCGGTGATCGAGCCGAAGCATGCGTCGCCGTGCACTCCGAGCACCGCAACATCAGCTTCGCCGCCGCTCTCCGTGACGGCGCGGAAGGTAAAGTGGCGCTGCTCAATACGCGGTCACAGAAGGCCATCGCGTCGTTCCTCGAGATGATGGACGGGCTGCGGGCCCTGCTGCCGACAGCGGCCGCCGACGAGGACGAACCCTTCGAGCTCGGTGACATCGGTGAGGTTGCCGAGGCGGTGCTCGAGCGAACCGGCTACCGCGCCGAGCTTGCGGCGAGTAGCGATCCGCAGGACGGCGCGCGACTCGACAACCTGAACGAGCTCGTCAGTGTGGCAAGGGAATTCAGTTCCGACGCACGAAACGCGGCCGGACTGATCGATCCAGACGACGAGGAAACCGCAGCAATGCGTGAGGGCGAACCCGATCCGGGTTCGCTTGCCGCCTTCCTCGAACGGGTGTCACTTGTCGCCGACGCCGATCAGCTGCCGGACTCCGACGACGGCGTCGTGACCATGATGACGCTTCATACCGCCAAGGGCCTCGAGTTCCCGGTCGTCTTCGTCACCGGTTGGGAGGACGGGCAGTTCCCGCACATGCGCGCCCTCGGCGATCCGGCAGAGCTGTCCGAAGAGCGTCGCCTCGCCTACGTCGGCATCACGCGTGCCCGGCAGCGCCTGTACCTGACCCGCGCGATCATGCGTTCGGCTTGGGGGCAGCCGATCCAGAACCCGGCGTCACGGTTCATCCAGGAGATCCCGGAGGACCTGATCAACTGGCGCCGTGAGGATCCGGGCACCGGTGGCGGATTCGGAAGCGGCAGGCCGGGTTACGGCAGCGGAAGCCGCTACGGCAGCCAGGGCGGCCAGGGATACGGTGGCGGGCAGAACTACGGGGGAGGGTCCGGCAAGGCCGCGTCGACTCCCAGTTTCGGTGCCGCGCGTGGCCGCAACAACGTTCTGGTCCTCGCCACGGGGGACCGCGTCAGCCACGACAAGTACGGTCTGGGCACCGTGTTGGAAACCAAGGGCACCGGACCCACCGCGACGGTCACCATCGACTTCGGTAGTGCGGGCAAGGTGCGGTTGATGCTCATCGGCGGTGTGCCGATGGTCAAGCTGTAAAAGACAGGCAAAAAACTTCCGGCCCGTACCTGGAAAGGTGCGGGCCGGAAGTTTTTGCTCAGAAGCGTTGGGCTTGCGATCAGTCCTGCTCGACGCCGAGGCTGATGCCGCGTGAGGCAAGCCAGGGGAGGGGATCGATCTTGTTCTCGCCGGCGAGGTGAACCTCGAAGTGAAGGTGCGGGCCGGTGGAGAAGCCGCGGTTGCCGACAGTGGCGATCTGGTCGCCGGCCATGACCTGCTGACCGACGGTGACGGTGGACGTGTCGATGTGGCCGTAGACGGTGATCGTTCCGTCTGCGTGCTGCAGGCGGACCCACATGCCGAATCCGGAAGCCGGACCTGAATCGATGACCTTGCCGTCGGCGACTGCGACGATGGGCGTCCCGATCGGGGCGGCGATGTCGACGCCGGCGTGCAGGGTGCCCCAGCGGGTGCCGAAGTTGGACGTGAACGTGCCGACTGCCGGCAGGACGAACAGCGGGCGTCGGGCAGCGGCTTCGCGTGCTGCGCGCTCGTCACTGAAACGCTGGCCCTTGGCAAGCAGGTTGCTGAACTGGGAGAGGTCGGTCGGTGCTGCGACGTTGAGGACCTGGGGAGCGTCGGCTTCGGTGGTGGCTGCCGTGGAGGTGGCCGGAGCGAACTGAGCGGCCTGCGGTTCTGCGGTGGTGCCGATCGCGGAGGACTCGTTGGCGAGTGCAACTTCCGAGTGGTCGGCGGCGGAAGAGGAACCGTCGTTGACAACTGCCTGGCCCGCGGCGACAACTGCGCCGGCTGCAACTGCCAGAACGGCGGCACGGCCCTTGAGAGCAGAGGGAGGGGTGGGGAGTCGGTGAGCACCGCTGCGGCGAACCGGAGATTCGACATCGACTGTCGGTGCGGAGGAGGCGTAAGTGGGGGTGCTGATCACGTCGGACTCGACGAACTCGTGAGAGTCGGAATCTGACGACGTGGAGGATGAATTTCGAGTGAACATATCGGTAGAGATCTCAGAACTTTTGGTCTCGGTGTAACGCCTGGCCGAGTGCGTTGGATAAGTGGTCGTGACCTCGTCTGGAGCTGAGTTCGAGAACCTACTAGCGGTGAACTGGCTGCGGTGATGCATATGCCGGTTCTCTCCTCGAGTTCGTGATCAGCCCGTGACTTAGACCGACTGACGGTAACGAAATGATTGCGATGGGCGCAAGCCGTAGCGGAAACCTGTCCGATTATGTGACGTGCCTCACAGCTTGACCTGGGAATATGTCGATCCGGGCAAAACGGACGAATCATCTCGTTTCGTGATCACGCGTGTCACAACCGGATCACCGGTCCATTCAGGCACTACCGTCGATCGAGTGTCCACAACACCTGGAACTACGTCGCAGGCGCGTATCGACGACCCCCGAGTGAAGTCCGGCGCGCCTCTCGCGGCGGTCATCGGACTGCTCGGTGCCGTCGGAGTGGCGGCAAGTCCCGTCGTCGGAGTCGGAAGTGGCCGCGGGGTCGACACGACGGGCGCTGTCACTTCTGCGGCGCTCTTCGCAGCCGTCTGCACCATCGTCGCGCCCCTGGTGGCACTACTCGTTTCGGGCCGCAGACCCGCCATGGCAGGTGGACTCCTCGCCGGTATCGGCGCGGTGTCGCTCGGCGCGGCGATTCTCGACGTTCAGTTGTTCGTCGACGCAATCGATGCAAACCGCTTGGACCTTTTCCGTCCGATTTCGGCGGGTTCGATCGAGGCGGGTCCCGGTGCTTATCTCGCGCTTGCGGGCCACGGACTCCTTGTGGTGGCCGGTGTTCTCGGGCTCATGGTCGTCCATCGTGAATCGGAACGAGACGGATACGGCAGTGCTCGCGCCGCAGAATTCGACGGGCGATCGGTTGGCGGGCGGATCGGCGGATGGCCGACTGCGCTGCTGATATTGGCTGCAGTGGTGTTCGTGCTCTCACTGTTCGGTCCTTCCTTCAGTTCGCAGGATCCGATCTTTCTGGTCAAACCGCTCGTCGACTCGGCGTCGGCCACCGCCGTCGGTACAGGATTGGTCGGCGTCGCGGTGCTCGTTGCGGTCGCAGCGGCATTGACGTCCATCTCGCTGCCGGTTGGCTGCGGCGCCCTGATCGGTGTCGGTCTGGGCGCACTCGCAGTCAGTGGAACCAGGGTGATGGCTGGGTTCGCAGCCGGCGATCGGATCGGCGTCGGTTCGGGATCCGTGGTCGGGGCACTGGCCGCAGTGGTCATCGTCGTGATCGGAGTTTCAGCGCCTTACCTCGCATCCAGACGTGAAACAGGCGCTATTCCCGCGGAAAGTGTGGTCCGCGCGCCTACGAAGACAACAAAGGGTGCGCTCAAAGCAGCGATGGTGGCGCAGTCCCGGGCGGCGCAGGCGCGGGTCGACAGACTTCACCGCGTTGCCGGCGCCGCCGCAATCATCACTGCGGCTGTTGCGGGCGTCGGCTCGGCTTTGCCTGTCCTGTCGTTGCCGGAGGGAATCCCGGAGCCGTCGATGCTGTCGTCTCGACTGGTCCTGCTCGCCGCTGCCGTATTGCTCCTCGCCGCGCTGGGCCTGTTCGCCCCGGGCCGCGCCGCCGTAGTGCGTCCGGCCGTCGGAGTGTTGTGGACGACGGTCGTGATGGGAGTCGCCGCGGTCATGCAGTCGGCGGTCATCGCGACCGACGTGCCGGGAGTCGGGTTGGGGATCGGTGCCTTCGTACTCTGCGGCGCGGCTTTCCTCGCTGCGGCGACGGGACTGCTCGTCTGGCTCGCGGGAAGCGCCGAGCGCGAGGACGTCGACACGTCGGTGGACGGCGGTTCGAGAGGGCTGGTGCTTCTCGTCGGTGGGATCGGCGCCGTCGCTGTCCTGATCGGAACCGCGCTCCCCCTCTATCAGGGTGACACCTACACAGCGGCCTCAGTTCTGGAGTGGCCGTGGGGAATTGACGTCTGGGGTCAATTACTCGTCGGCGTCACCGTCGTGATCGCCGCCGTGATCGCAGCGTCCGCGCGGCCGTCGCGGGGCGCGGCATTGCTGATCGGATCTGCCGTGGCAGCGCTGGTGTACGTCAGTGAGTGGCCGCTCACGTCATCGCGCATATCGGACGCAACCGTGGGGGTGGGTGCGATCACAGCGGCCACGGGCATAGTGTTGCTTCTCGTTGCAGCGTTCTCGAGCGCAAGAATCAGTGAGACTGATGCTTGACAAATTCGGTGTGGCCACCTTGCCGAATCGGTGAGGCGCGCCTCATCGGGCATTTGCGCGTGACTTGGGCCACATAGCATCAATGCGGGCGCAAACCGAACGCGGCAACTGGTTAAAGTCCAGAACAGACCCGCTCCTACCCCTCGAGCGGGTGACAACGCAGACGAGACGGTGAGCAGATGGATCTCTTCGAATACCAGGCGAAGGAACTCTTCGCCAAGCACGGAGTGCCGACTTCGGCTGGACGTGTTACAGACACAGTCGCCGGCGCACGCGAGATTGCCGAAGAAATCGGTAAGCCCGTGATGGTGAAGGCACAGGTCAAGGTGGGCGGCCGCGGCAAGGCCGGTGGCGTCAAGTACTCGCCCGACGTGGATGCCGCAGTGGCGAACGCCGAGGCAATCCTGGGCCTGGACATCAAGGGCCATGTCGTCAAGAAGCTGCTGGTCGCAGAGGCAAGTGACATTGCCGAGGAGTACTACATCTCCTTCCTGCTCGACCGCACCAACCGCACCTACCTGGCCATGTGCTCGGTAGAGGGTGGCGTCGAGATCGAGGTCACCGCCGAGGAGAACCCCGACGCTCTCGCCAAGATCCCCGTCGACGCAGTCAAGGGCGTCGACCTCGCGTTCGCGCGCAGCATCGCCGAGGCAGGAAAGCTGCCCGCAGAGGTGCTCGACGCAGCGGCCGTGACGATCCAGAAGCTGTGGGAGGTCTTCATCGGCGAAGACGCACTCCTCGTCGAGGTCAACCCCCTCGTTCGTACGCCTGACGATCAGATCCTCGCTCTTGACGGCAAGGTCACCCTCGACGAGAACGCAGCGTTCCGTCAGCCCGGCCACGAGGCATTCGAGGATCGCGACGCTACCGATCCCCTCGAGCTCAAGGCCAAGGAAAACGACCTCAACTACGTCAAGCTCGACGGTGAGGTCGGAATCATCGGCAACGGCGCAGGCCTGGTCATGTCCACCCTGGACGTCGTCGCATACGCCGGCGAGAACCACGGTGGCGTCAAGCCCGCCAACTTCCTCGACATCGGCGGCGGAGCTTCCGCTGCAGTCATGGCTGCCGGCCTGGATGTCATCCTCAACGACGCACAGGTCAAGAGCGTGTTCGTCAACGTCTTCGGCGGCATCACCGCGTGTGACGCAGTTGCCAACGGCATCGTCGGCGCACTGAAGACCCTGGGCGACGAGGCCAACAAGCCGCTCGTCGTTCGCCTGGACGGAAACAACGTCGAAGAGGGTCGTCGTATCCTCGCCGAGGCCAACCACCCGCTGGTCACGGTCGTCGCAACCATGGACGAGGCCGCCGACAAGGCCGCCGAACTCGCTCACGCAGCGAAGTAAGGGACTCACAGAACAATGGCAATCTTCCTCACCAAGGATTCAAAGGTCATCGTCCAGGGCATCACCGGCGGCGAGGGCACCAAGCACACCGCTCTGATGCTCAAGGCCGGCACCCAGGTCGTCGGCGGCGTCAACGCTCGCAAGGCCGGCACCACGGTCTCGCACGTTGCTGCTGACGGTTCCCCTGTCGAGCTCCCCGTCTTCGCGACGGTCGAAGAGGCAATCAAGGAGACCGGCGCAGACGTCTCCATCGCATTCGTTCCCCCGGCCTTCTCGAAGGACGCCATCGTCGAGGCCATCGACGCGGAGATCCCGCTCCTCGTGGTCATCACCGAGGGCATCCCGGTTCAGGACTCCGCTTACGCTTGGGCGTACAACGAGTCCAAGGGCAAGAAGACGCGCATCATCGGACCGAACTGCCCCGGCATCATCACCCCGGGCGAGGCCCTCGTCGGCATCACGCCCGCCAACATTGCAGGCACCGGCCCCATCGGCCTGGTCTCCAAGTCGGGTACCCTGACCTACCAGATGATGTACGAACTCCGTGACTTCGGCTTCTCCACCGCCATCGGCATCGGCGGCGACCCGGTCATCGGAACCACCCACATCGATGCCATCGAGGCGTTCGAGAAGGATCCCGAGACCAAGGTCATCGTGATGATCGGTGAGATCGGTGGCGACGCGGAAGAGCGTGCAGCCGACTACATCAAGGCCAACGTCACCAAGCCGGTCGTCGGCTACGTGGCTGGCTTCACCGCTCCCGAAGGCAAGACCATGGGCCACGCAGGCGCCATCGTCTCCGGTTCCTCGGGAACGGCTCAGGCCAAGCAGGAAGCTCTCGAAGCTGCAGGCGTGAAGGTCGGCAAGACGCCGTCCGCCACCGCTGCTCTCGCTCGCGAGATTCTTCAGTCCCTGTAAGGGGCTTCGCCCCCGTGCGTGGTTAGGGAGTCTCCGGACTCCTTAACCACGCACAGTGGTATCGACCCACATCGACCCGGCAGGTTCCAACTGCCCGGCACCGGATGTGATGGATGCGACGATCGAGTCGAGGTCGTCGGCGTCACCGGCGGCGAGCGTCATCACCGCCTTCGATCCATATGTAGTTCCGAGCACCGAGACGCCCCGCGCTCTCAGCTCCGATTCCACCCGACCGGCCTCCGAGTGCCGGATCGCCAAAGTGCGCAGGACCTTCCTCTCCCTGGCCACCACCTCGGCCGAATCGAGAGCAACCGAAACGGCTCCCGAATACGCGCGGACCAACCCACCGGCGCCGAGCTTGATTCCGCCGAAATAGCGCGTGACGACAACAATCACATCGACCAGATCTCGAGACTTGAGAACCTGAAGCATCGGCACCCCCGCAGTCCCGCCTGGTTCGCCGTCGTCGTGTGCACGCTCGACGCGTGAGTTCGCCTCGTATCCGATCACGAAAGCCGAACAATGATGGCGCGCATCGGGATACAGCGACTTCTGCTCAGCGACGAACTCCGTGGCGGCTTCGGCGTCGTCTACTCGGCGAAGCGCGGCGATGAATCGTGAGTGCTTCACCTCGGTTTCGACGACATGGTCGGCGCCGGGCGCGAGGGTGAAGGGCATCTGCCCATTGTCTCCTGTCGGTGTTAGCGTGCGAAGTCGAGACACATACGCTGGTAACCATCGAAGACCGTCTACGAGGAGAAGTCATGACGTTCACGCCGCAAGGGCCCAGCTTCGGGCCACCGAATCAGCCGGCAGCGGGCGGTGGAACCAAGAATCTCGGATTCATCCTGCTCATCGCCGTCGCGGCACTCGGCCTGATCAATTTCCTGCTCGGTTTTGCGCCGTTTACGTCGATCAGCGGCAGCAGTAGCGGCATCGGTAGCGGCCTGGACACCAGTTCGAGCTTCTTCGAGTCGAGCATCTACGGCCTCGGATTCGTTTTCGCCGGCGGTGTGGTCGCAGGCGTGTCGCTGCTCCCGAAGCAGTCGTATGCAGGCATCGCCGCAGCGCTCACCCTCACGGGATTCTTCGCTTTGGTGTTCGCCGCGTTCTCCGTCGGTACCAGCGACTACGTCGACATCAGCCTCGGTTGGGGCTTGATCATCGTGCTGATCCTCTCGTTCGTGCAAACCGTCGTCGCAGTGGCCGCGTTGCTGTTCGAGATCGGAATCCTGAAGGCTCCCGCGCCGCGTCCGGTAGCTCAGCAGTACGGTCAGCCGCAGGGCTACGGCCAGCCGCAGGGTCAGGCGCCGGGTCAGTCCCAGGGTTACGGACAGGGCCAGTACGGCCAGCCCCAGTACGGCCAGCCCCAGCAGGCTCAGCAGCAGCCCCAGTACCAGCAGAATCCGCAGTACGGGCAGGCGCAGCAGCAGGGATACGGGGGAGCGCACGCCGCCCCCGCCGATCCGAGTGCTTCGCAGCAGCCTTACGGCCAGACTGCGTCTCCCTACGGTCAGAACCCGGTGCAGAATCCCGCACAGACCGACTCGTCGGCAGCAACGACGTCGTCCTACTATCCGCTGACCTCGCAGCCCGCGAGTCAGCCGAACCCGAGTTACTCGTCGGACCAGTTCACCGCACCGCGCGGTTACGGCCAGCCGTACAACCAGCAGCAGGCTGGCTCGACCGAGCAGCCGACGGGTTTCGAGCCGCCCACATTCGAAGCGCCGACGCCGTCTGCTGAGCCTGACCAGGGCAGCGGCGATTCCGCTGCCGAGACCAAGGTCTTCGGCTCGCAGAACCCCGACGAGCGTCAGCAGTAGTACTTTTTCGTTTCACGAACATGGATGTGGCCTCCGACCCGCTGCGGGTGGAGGCCACATTCATGAGCCCGACGGCGCGCCTGAGTGCGCGGCGCACTATCGAGTGAAACCCTCGAGGGGATGAGTTCTTTGATTGATGGCACCCGGTCCCGTCCCGCGTCCGCACGACCCGGGCGTGGTCGTGCTGGCGGCGGCCGCGTCGGCGGCGGTCGCCCGGCACCGAACCCGGACCTGGCGCGCAAGCTGCTGACCGTCGCCTTCCGGCCGTCGGGCCTGACGATGCTGCTGATCGCGGCTGTCGTTGTGGTCACATTGGTATCGGCGAGCAGCGACCTGACCGGAACTTTCGGCGCCATAGCCACCACCTGGTTGGTCATCCACCAAGTGCCGGCGACTATCAGCGGCGTCCAACTCGGCGTGCTGCCATTGCTCCCGACGGCCGTCATGATGTGGGTGGTCGCACGCCGATGCGCGTCGACTGCGGTGCACACCGACTCCCGTGACGACACCCTCCGCCTGATGGGAGCCGCAGTAGCCGGACCGTTGACTATCACGGCAATCGCGCTCGCAGTGGTCGCCGACGCCTCCGCGGCGATTCCGCTGTCGAGCCCCAACACGTTGGCCGCTTTCGGCTGGGTCGCCGGGATTCACCTGATCGCCGCGTCCGTCGGTGTTGCTGCTGCGCACTGGGATCGCGTCGTCGCCGAGATTCCGCCGTGGGCATCTGCCGCTGTTCGTCCGGCCGCGGCTGCGTCGGCAGCGCTGCTGGCCGCGGGCGCCGTGGCTGTCGTCGTGTCACTACTCGTGTCGTGGTCGACGGTCGGTGACCTACTCGCGCGCGGAAACGGGTTTGTCGGCATTCTGGGATTGACGGTGCTGTCGCTGCTCTATCTGCCGAACCTCGTAGTCGGCGCTGCCGCGGTGATGACCGGGTCGACGGCCGATTTCGGCAGCGTCTCCATCAGTGTGTTCGGCAACATCGGCGGAGATCTGCCACCCTTGCCCCTTCTCGGAGCGATTCCGGAAGGCGTCGCCGGTGGAATCTGGCCTGTGTTGTTGATCGTTCCGGCAGCGGTGGGCGTGATTCTCGGCCGTGATTGTGCCCGACGCATCGCCGGGCAGGACAGCGTGCTCGCAGTGCTGACGGCAGCTGCCGGTGCCGGCGTCGTCATGGCGCTGCTTGCTCTTGCTGCCGGGGGAGACCTGGGGCAGTTCGGCACCGTCGAGGTCCTGTGGTGGGGCTTCGGTCTCCTGACCTTTGCGTGGCTGGGGTTGTTCGGGACCGTCTCGGCCTTGATCGCTATGTGGTTCTCTCATCGTGGACACATGAAGGACGAGGTTGCAGTACCGACCGCTGAACCTGCTCCAACAGTCGAGCCCGAACTGGCGATCACAGCCGCGGCCACACCGGAAGCGGCGGACGACGAAAACACCGACGAAGTGCTCGCCCAGGAATCTGCAGTGGTCGTCACCAAGGTCGTCGAAGCCGAAATCGTCGAGGAATCGGGCGAACCTGCGCTGGTCGTGACGGAGGAAACCGTCGAGATCGAAGTAGTCGACGCCGAGGTTGTCGCGGCACCTGAGGCGGACCCGGCAGTCGACCCCACAGCCGCGCCCGAGCCGGAGACAGACCTGCCCTCGAAGCCGCAGGAGTCCAGCGACTAGGCTGTCATGCGGCCGATACTCCGGCCGCATCATCTTCCAGTTCTCAGGAGTAGTGCGCTGACTGCCTCGGCCGACAATCCGCAGCCGACAATGCCCGACAGGGTCCAATTTCGCGACTCGATCGCGCGGGTAGTCGTACTCGCTTCCGGTGCGGGAACCCTGTTGACTTCGCTGATCGAGGCTTCGCACGCCGACGGATACCCGGCCGAGATCGTTGCTGTCGGCGTCGATCGGGACTGCCTCGCTGCCGAGCACGCCGCGGACTCGAAGATTCCGTCCTTCAAGGTGTCGATCAAGGCCTACGAGGATCGCACCGCCTGGGACGACGCACTTACGGCAGCGGTGGACGAGCACGAACCCGATCTGGTGGTCAGTGCAGGTTTCATGAAGATCCTCGGCCCCACCTTTCTCGCGCGTTTCGGTGGCCGAATCATCAACACTCATCCCGCGTTGCTGCCTGCCTTTCCTGGCGCGCACGCGGTTCCCGACGCTCTGGCGTACGGCGTGAAGGTCACCGGTTCCACGGTGCATCTCGTCGACGGTGGAGTTGATACCGGGCCGATCTTGGCGCAGGAAGCTGTGCCGGTGCACGACGACGACACCGAGTCTTCGTTGCATGAACGCATCAAAATTGTGGAGCGACGGTTGTTGGCGGACGTCATCGCCGCTGTTGCTACGCGCGGAGTGGTTTCCGATGGACGAAAGGCCGTGATCCCCAGTGAGTGAACGCAAGGCTGTGCGCCGTGCACTTGTCAGCGTCTACGACAAGAGTGGTCTGATCGAGCTGGCCACGGGCCTGCACGAGGCCGGTGTCGAGTTGGTCTCGACCGGTTCGACCGCGTCGAAGATCGCCGACGCCGGTATCCCCGTGACGCCGGTCGAGGCTCTGACCGGATTCCCGGAATGCCTCGAAGGCCGTGTGAAGACGCTGCATCCGCGCGTCCACGCCGGCGTTCTCGCCGATACCCGCAAGCCGGATCACCTCGCTCAGCTCGAGGAGCTCGGCATCGCGACCTTCGAATTGGTCGTCGTGAACCTGTACCCCTTCACCGAGACGGTTGCCTCGGGCGCCAGCCCGGACGAGTGCGTCGAGCAGATCGACATCGGTGGCCCGTCGATGGTGCGTGCTGCAGCCAAGAACCATCCGTCGGTTGCCGTCGTGGTCGATCCGGCTCGTTACGCCGATGTCCTGACTGCCGTTGCCGGTGGCGGATTCACCTTGCGTGAGCGCACTGTGCTTGCGGCGCAGGCGTTCCAGCACACCGCGTCGTACGACGTCGCTGTTGCAAGTTGGATGACGAGCACGATCGCAGCTGACGAGGACGGTTCGCTGTTCCCGGCTTGGGTCGGTGCTACCTGGAACCGCAGCGCTGTTCTTCGCTACGGCGAGAACCCGCATCAGGACGCGGCGCTGTACGAAAACCCGGCGGCCCCTGCGGGTTTGGCTCAGGCAGAGCAGTTGCACGGCAAGGAGATGTCGTACAACAACTACACGGACTCCGACGCAGCGTGGCGTGCAGCGTACGACTTCACTGATCCGGCCGTCGCAATCATCAAGCACGCCAACCCGTGTGGCATCGCCATCGGCACCGACATCGCCGACGCTCACCGCAAGGCGCATGCATGCGATCCGGTCAGTGCTTTCGGTGGTGTCATCGCAGCCAACCGTGAGGTCACCGTCGAGCTGGCCGAACAGATCGCCGACATCTTCACCGAGGTTGTCATCGCGCCCTCGTACGAAGACGGAGCTGTCGAGGTTCTGCAGCGTAAGAAGAACATTCGTGTTCTGAAGGCTGCGGCTCCGACCGCTACCGGAATCGAACTGCGTCCGATCTCGGGCGGTACCCTGCTCCAGCAGCGCGACGTCCTGGACGCCGACGGCGACAACCCGGCCAACTGGACTCTCGCCAACGGTGAGGCAGCCGATGCCGAGACCCTTGCTGACCTCGAATTTGCTTGGCGCGCCAGCCGATCGGTGAAGTCCAACGCGATCCTGCTGGCCTCCGGCGGCGCGTCCGTCGGCGTCGGCATGGGCCAGGTCAACCGCGTCGATGCCGCGCATCTTGCTGTTCAACGGGCCGGTGACCGCGTCGTAGGTTCGGTTGCAGCTTCGGACGCATTCTTCCCGTTCCCTGACGGCCTGCAGGTACTGCTCAACGCCGGCGTCAAGGCTGTAGTTCAGCCGGGTGGTTCGGTTCGTGACAACGAAGTGATCGCCGCGGCCAAGGAAGCCGGCGTCACTCTCTACCTGACCGGTGCGCGCCACTTCGCGCACTGATTCCTGCTTCGGTAGCGGGCCTCGACTCCTCGACGGGAGTTCGGGGCCCGTTCTGCATTCAGGCGGCCCGGTTCTTTCAGGCGGCGCTGCTGTGGGTGCCCTGGAGTTCGCGGGGGGAGCCGGTGATGACGACGCGTGAGGCTCCGCGACTGCGGATCTCGCTGATCAGTGCGCCGAGGGTGGCTTCGTGGGCAGCATCGGAGTGCGAAAGATCCAGCGTGACTGCGTATCCGGTGAGGTCACCGGGCAGATCGACATACGGCGGCGCGATGGACAGTTGGTTGACTCGAAGTTTCATGTGGTGCTCCTGCGTGTGAAAGGTAAAAGAAAAGGCACCCGAGGCGTTTGCCCTGGGTGCCCGAGAACGAATCCGGTGAAACTGGGGATCATTCTCGGGGTACACCGCGCTTGTTGCCCATGTGCTCGGCCGACATTGCGGCCGAAAAAATGTGCTTGTCTGCGGTGCAGCTGCGCCACGAAAGTACGGATACGACGTTCGGGTGTAGCGACATGATGTCCGTTCCTTTCTGGGTGGCGTTGCTGGTTAATGGATGACCGTACAGCACGGATCGAGGGTTCGCACCAATAAAAAGCGCCGCGAACGTAAACTCCGCGTGACTTCTGTCCCCGGATTCGCCGGATCGAAAGAGTCTTCGTTGCAGGTCAGGCGTAGAAAGCAGAAGTCCCTCCGCGATGGTTCGCGGAGGGAACTTTCTACCTGAAAAAGAGGACGTTCGGTCTGTACGTGATCAGGAGAACGAACGGACCCACGCTGTGAAGGGCTCCGAGAACTCTGCCGAGTACGGAAGCGGCGCGACGTAGTCGGCTCCGGTGGACTGTTCGTCGCCGATGTCCTTGAGTACGAAGTTGGCGTTGCGCATCCGTACGGACGTCAGCGCTGTATGGGAGAGTGCGGCGTCGAGTGCCGCCACGTCGGCGGGAATGACTTGGATGTCCTTGTCCGAGCAGCTGGTGAGGACGGGCATCCCGGCCGGCAGCGCCGCCACGAGCGCGACCGGGTCCAATGCGTCTTCCTCGGCGAGTGCCTTGGCGTTGGCATGCACCAGTCCCGCATTCTGCAGCGGCTCGGGCAGATCATCCGGAACCGTGCCCTCGGAGCGAAGGGACTCGACGGCGTCGGCCAGCGCGACGCGAAGTTCGTCGGCCAGTTCGACCGGCAGCTGACCGGCACCGACGACGGCGTCGAGTTGGCGGTGAATCTGCGTCGTGAGTAGATCGAGAAGCCGCACGCTCAGTGGCTCGAGCAGTGCGAGGGCGCTGACTCTCGAGCCCTCTGTCGCAGTGGCTAGTGCCAGTGCCACGACGGCGCCGTCGCTGTGTCCGACGACGAACAGTCGCTCGGGATCGACGCCGGGTTGTCCGGCGAGGTAGTCGAGTCCGTCCGAGGCGGCGTCGACAAACGTGTTGAAGCCGAGATCGGCGATGTCTTCGATGTCGTAGTCGCCGAGGGCCGTTTCGCCGCTACCGAGCTTGTCGTAACGCAGGCTTGAAATGCCTTGATTTTCAAGAAGATCCGCGATGAACCGCAGAGTTCCGATATCGCCTTCGAGGAGTGCGCTGTCGCCGTTGCGATCGGTGGGGCCGCTACCGGCCAGAATCAGCGCGGCCGGGGCAGGGGCGTCGGGTGAGGCGGCCAGGCGAAGACTCCCGTACAGGGTGACGTCGCCGGATTGGAACGAGATCTCGGTGTCGGACATGACGACTTGTCTACCAGGTCGGTGCGGTCAGGCGGTGCGCAGACTCCGGACACGACGCCAGCCACGCCAGCTGAACCACAAGAGTGCGGCGAGCAACGGAATGATCAGGAGCGGCAAGATCATCGCGATCAACGAGGTGAAGAAAGTCAGCACATCCTCGATGACGGACACGACGGGATTCGCCAGTCCACCGGTAGTGGCCGTGCTGACCGCGCGAGTCCCGGTCTGGGCGGCGCTGAACGTCAACGCCGTCGGCGCTCCGACGATGATGCCCGCCAACGCGGCCATCGCAGGGTCGAGATGACTGAATGCCGCCCAGGCGGCGATCACTCCGGCAATCGGTCCGGTGACGTTGCCGATCACCGAGAGTGCGTTGTCCACGAAGGGAATGAGGTCGGCACCCAGTTCGACCACAGCGGCGATTGCCAATGCCACCAGCGCGCCGGTCGATCCGATCCACCGCATCGACTCACCGACGGTGATCCCGAAGAGCTCGAAGTGGACGGCAGCGCTGAGCATCAGCAGCGGCAGGAAGGTTCGCATTCCGGACGCTGCGGCGAGTCCGAGGCCGAGCATGGCGGGCAACACCCAGGTATCCATGGGTGGAGTTTAGGTCTACTGTGCGCCTTTATTAACCGCCGGCGGTTAATAAAGGCGCACAGCAAAGTCTCGGAAAGGACCTTCCATGGCGACAAACCCGCAGCCGATGTTCTTCCTCAACCTGCCCGTCAAGGACCTGGGCAAGGCCACCACCTTCTACGAGGGGCTCGGATACTCCAAGAACACGCAGTTCTCCGACGAGAATGCGTCGTCGATGGTCATCAGTGACACCATCGTCGTGATGCTGTTGGCCGAGCCCTTCTTCAAGACCTTCACCACGAAGGGCATCGCCGACACCTCGACGTCGACGGAAGCGCTTCTTGGACTCTCGGCCGAGACTCGCGAGGCAGTCGACAGCCTCGTCGACAAAGCGCTCGCGACCGGCGGTTCCGAAGGAAACGCGACGCAGGATCACGGCTTCATGTACAGCCGCAGCTTCCAGGATCCCGACGGCCACATCTGGGAAATCATCTGGATGAATCCCGAGAACATCGAGGGCTGAGCGACCGAACTTCCTCGGCGAGAGGCGAAACCCCGCAAACACTCGTAGCGTGGAGTGGTGACTGTCGCAAAAACCCTCGGAGAGCTACGCGCCTCCGGACACGTACAGCGAAGTGTCAAGGAAGAACTACGAGAGAACCTTCTCGCCGCGTTGCGGGACGGCCGTGACCCCTGGCCCGGGATAGTCGGGTTCGAGGACACGGTCGCCCCGCAACTCGAGCGGGCGCTGATCGCCGGCCACGACGTGGTTCTGCTCGGCGAACGAGGTCAAGGAAAGACGAGGTTGCTTCGCACCCTCGGGCTCCTTCTCGACGAGTGGACGCCCGTCATCGAAGGCTCGGAACTGGGGGAGCACCCGTACGAGCCGATCACCCCGGCTTCGATACGTCGAGCCAAGGAACTGGGGGACGACCTCCCGATCGCCTGGCGCCACCGCAGCGAGCGATACTCCGAGAAGCTGGCAACGCCGGACACCTCGGTCGCCGACCTGATCGGCGACGTCGACCCGGTCAAGGTTGCCGAGGGGCGGAGCCTCGGCGATCCCGAGACCATTCACTTCGGCCTCGTGCCCCGTGCGCATCGCGGAATCGTGGCGATCAACGAGCTTCCCGACCTCGCCGAGCGCATCCAGGTCTCGTTGCTCAACGTGATGGAAGAGCGGGACATCCAGGTCCGCGGGTACACGCTTCGGCTTCCGTTGGACGTTCTTCTGGTCGCGAGCGCGAACCCCGAGGACTACACCAACCGTGGCCGCATCATCACCCCGCTCAAGGACCGCTTCGGCGCAGAAATCCGCACGCACTACCCCGTCGAGTTGGCGGGCGAGATCGCGGTGATCGAGCAGGAGGCACATCTGCCCGCCGAGGTGCCCGACTATCTCCTCGAAATTCTTGCCAGATTCACTCGCCTGCTCCGCGAATCCACCTCGGTGGACCAGCGATCGGGTGTGTCGGCTCGCTTTGCCGTCGCCGGCGCCGAAACCGTCAGTGCAGCGGCGGTACGACGCGCGGCGGTGCTCGGCGAGGCCGATCCTGTTGCCCGGCCCGTCGATCTCGAGTCCGTGGTCGAGGTGCTTCGCGGCAAGGTCGAGTTCGAATCCGGTGAAGAGGGCCGCGAACTGGAGGTGCTCGAGCACCTGTTGCGTCGCGCGACGGCCGATACGGTTCGGGTACGTCTGGGCGGAATCGATCTGGGGATGCTGGTTTCCGCTGTGGAGATGGGCAATACGATCGTCACCGGTGAATCTGTCACGGCCAAGGCGTTTCTCGACGAGCTTCCGGACCTCGAGGTCCTGGACGAAGTAGCCGAGCGTCTGGGTGCGCAATCCGACGGCGAGCGTGCCGCCGGTGCCGAACTTGCCCTCGAAGGGCTTTACCTCGCGCGCCGGATCTCGAAAGATCAAGGCCCGGGCGGCCGCTCGGTGTACTCGTAAGGGGCAGTGATGATTCACAATCCGCGGTACGGGCCGTACGACGGTGGTCCCGATCCGCTGGCGCCACCGGTAGATCTGCGCGATGCCTTGGCAGCAATCGGCGACGACGTGTTGTCCGGCACGTCGCCGCGCCATGCCCTGCGGGAGCTGCTGCGGCGGGGCAATCGAGATATGCGCGGGCTGGACGAGCTTGCCGCACAGGCGAACCGACGTCGACGCGAGTTGTTGCGCCGCAACAATCTCGACGGGACGCTCGACGAGGTTCGGCAGCTTCTCGACAAGGCGGTGCTCGAAGAGCGCAAGGAACTGGCGCGTGCTCTCGACGACGACGCACGGTTCAACGAAATGCGGATCGAGGAGTTGCCACCGTCGACAGCTCAGGCAGTGCAAGATCTGGCCGACTACAACTGGCGCAGCGAACAGGCTCGCGCGGATTACGAGAAGATTCGTGATCTGCTCGGACGTGAGGTCCTCGATCAACGCTTCTCGGGAATGAAGCAGGCGCTCGAGGGCGCTACCGACGAGGATCGTGAGCAGATACGCCAGATGCTGGCAGATCTGAATCAACTGCTCGATGCGCACTCTCGGGGTGTCGACACTCCGGAGCAGTTTGCGGAGTTCATGGACAAGCACGGGCAGTATTTCCCGGACAACCCTCGCAACGTCGAGGAACTTCTGGATTCGTTGGCGCAGCGCGCGGCGGCCGCACAACGATTGCGGAACTCGCTCTCGCAGGAGCAGCGTGACGAGTTGGATGCGTTGGCGCAGCAGGCGTTCGGTGATCCGAGCCTGATGAGTGAGCTGAGTCAACTCGACCAGTTTCTTCAGGCGGCTCGGCCGGGTGAGGACTGGGAAGGTTCGCAACAGTTCCGCGGCGACAACGGAATGGGGTTGGGTGAGGGGACCGGCGCACTGCAGGACATCGCCGAGCTGGAATCCTTGGCAGATCAGCTGTCTCAGCAGTACGCGGGCGCGGCGCTCGACGACATCGACCCCGAGCTACTCGCGCGGCAACTCGGCGACGAAGCCGCTGCTGACGCTCGCACCCTGGCCGATCTCGAAAAGGCCTTGCAGGAGCAGGGTTTCTTCGATCGTGCACCGGACGGTCAATGGCGCTTGTCGCCCAAGGCCATGCGGCAGCTCGGGCAGACCGCTCTGCGTGACGTCGCCGGGCAACTGTCGTCACGAACCGGTCAACGCGATACGCGTCGGGCCGGTGCGATGGGGGAACCCACCGGAGCTTCCCGCGAATGGGAGTTCGGGGACACCGAACCGTGGGACGTCACCAGAACCATCACCAACGCCGTCCTGCGTGACCCGGGCCGAATGCCGGTGCGGCTGAGCGTCGTCGATGTCGAAGTTGCCGAGACCGAACAGCGCAGCCAGGCTGCGGTGGCTCTGTTGGTGGATACGTCGTTCTCGATGGTGATGGAGGATCGCTGGGTGCCGATGAAGCGCACCGCTCTGGCACTCAATCATCTGGTGAGCACGCGGTTTCGCAGCGACGAGCTGCAGTTGATCGCCTTCGGACGCCACGCGCACGTACTGAGCCCGTCGGAGCTCGCCGGTTTGGACGGCGCCTGGGATCAGGGAACCAACCTGCACCACGCACTGTTGTTGGCAGCCAGGCACCTTCGACGCCATTCCAATGCGCAGCCGGTGGTACTGATCGTCACCGACGGTGAGCCGACGGCTCATCTCGAAGCGGACGGAGAAGCCAGGTTCGACTACCCGCCGAGTGCGCGAACCCTCGGTTTGACGGTTCGAGCACTCGACGCGGTGGCCAGGCTGGGCGCCAAGGTCACGTTTTTCCGCCTCGGTGAGGATCCAGGCCTGGCCAGGGTGGTCGACCGGATGGCGCACCGGGTGGGTGGACGCGTCATCGCGCCGGACCTGGACGGCCTCGGCGCAGCCGTCGTGAGTGACTACATGCGAGGTCGCCGTTAGCCCCGTCGCTGCTAATTCTGTCGCTGCTAATTCTGTTCAGCGGGCTGATGCTGGGTGATGCAGTGGATGCCGCCGCCGCGTTCGAACAGCGGTCTGGCGTCGACGGTGACGACAGTGCGTCCGGGGTAGGCGGCTGACAGGATCTCTACCGCTTCGGCGTCGGCAGGATCGTCGAAGCTGCAGGCGATCACTCCACGGTTGACCACGAGATGGTTGATGTAGCTGTAGTCGACGAATCCCTCGTCGTCGCGCAGGATTTCGGGAGCGGGTACCCGAATGACCTTCCACGGCCGGCCACCGACGTCCGTCGAGCTTTCGAACAACTCGATGATCCTCTTGCTGACGGCGTAGTCGGGGTGCACCGGATTGCGTTGGTCATGGACCAGTACCACTCCGGGGGAAGAGATGGCAGCGACGATGTCGACGTGTCCGCGGGTTCCGTAGGTCTCCTGATCGCGGGTCAATCCGCGGGGAAGCCAGATGACGTGTTTGGCTCCGATGGTGCGGGCGAGTTCGGCCTCGATGTCCGCCTTCGTCAGGTCGGGATTGCGCCCCGGATCGAGTTGGACGGTTTCGGTGACCAGCACGGTGCCGAGACCGTCGACCTGAATGCCGCCGCCCTCGTTGACGATTGGTGAGTCGACCAACTGGGCACCGGATTGTTCGACGACAAACCTGCCGATCTTCGAGTCCTTGTCCCACTGTGCCCAATCCTGTGCGCCCCAGCCGTTGAACACCCAGTCGACTCCGCCGAGACGGCCGTCGTCGGACAAGACGAACGTCGGTCCGATGTCGCGCATCCACGCGTCGTCGAGAGGTGCCTCGACGATGTCGACCTTCTCGGACAGGTACTTTCGTGCTTGCTCGACCTCGGCGGGATCGACGACGACGGTGACCGGCTCGAATTCGGCGACGGCGTGGGCGACGGCCGCCCACGTCGAGCGCGCTTCATGCTGTTCTTCGGCGGTGTCCCCGAGGGAGTACCCGGCACTGGGGTACGCCATCCAGGTACGTTCGTGCGGCTCACTTTCCGCGGGCATGCGCCAGGTCATCAGTTGGCTCCCGCAGTCTTCACCGGTGCGGTCAGAGTCGAGTAGGTGTCGGGTCGGCGAGTGGCCAGGAATGGGAACAGTGCCAGCCAGTCTTCACGGTGCTGCAGGTCGAGATCGGCTACCAGCACGGCAGATTCGTCGCGGGGAGCCTGAACGAGGATGCGTCCGTACGGGTCCGAGATGAAGGACGAACCGTAGAAGGTGATGAGACCTTCACTGCCGTGACGGTTGGGAACAACCATGAAGGTGCCGTTGGCGATACCGTTTCCGACGATCACCTGCTGCCACAGCGGTTGGGTGTCGAAGTCCGGGTGATCGGGCTCGGAGCCGATCGCCGTCGGGTACACCAGAACCTGGGCACCGGCGAGGGAGTATGCACGCGCGACCTCGGGGAACCACTCGTCCCAACATGTCGGGAGTCCGAACTTGGCGCCGAGTGCCTCGTGAACGGGGTATGCGTCCTCGGACGGACCGCCGCGGAAGTACGTGTCCTCGTAGTACCCGGCCGTCACCGGAATGTGGAGCTTGCGGGTACGACCGAGGAGTTCGCCTCCGGGTGAGACCAGGATCGCGGTGTTGAAGCCCAGGCCGTCCTCGGCCTCGCTGCGCTCGTACAACGACGCGTGAACGAGGACTTGGTTCTCGGCGGCGGCCTTGGCGGCGAAGGCGAGAGTGGGTCCGGTGAGTAGGTCTTCCGCTTGGCGTCCGGGATTGTCGTCGGCCGGGCTGGAGGCGGGGTACCGGCTGAGCGTCAGCTCCGGAAGAAAGACCACGGAAGCGCCCAGCTTCGCTGCGGCCGCGATGCCCTCGCTCAATTCGGTGTAGAGGTCGTCTTGGTCCTCGTGCCAGCGATGTTGGACGAGACCCACACGCAGAGGGGCGGACGTGGACGGCGTGGTCGCGGCCAAAGACTCGGGTGGGGTGAGGGCGGTGATCGTCAGCATGGGGTTTCCTCGGTGCTCGGGTATTCGACGTTCAACGTAAAACGAATGTGATTCGTTAAGTATGGTGGGTGAGCGCTGATTGATCAAGGACTTTCGAGGAATTGTTTTTTGCGGCGCCCCGAACGGTGTGGATCACTACAGGAGGACATATGCCGCGGCCATCGCAACGACTGCTCTCACCGGCGATCATCACCGAGGCAGCGATCGAGTCGGTGGACGAGTCCGGCGATTTCACCATGCCGGGACTCGCCGCAAGACTGAAGGTTCGACCGTCGTCGCTGTACAACCACGTGTCCGGACGAGCCGAGATCGTCGAACTGATGAGGGCTCAACTGATGGCGGGAATCGACGTCGAGTCGGCCTCGGGCACCTGGAGTGAGACGGTTGCGGCGTTGGCGGCCGAGTATCGGCGAAGCTACGCCGCGCATCCTCGTCTGATTCCGCTCTTCACGGCGCAGACCGTGCAAGCCGGTGTGGCGTTCACCCTGTACAACGCGTTGGCGCAGGCCTTCGCGGACGGCGGCTTCGACCCGGCCGAAACGCTGCATGCAATTACAACCGTCGACAGTTTTGTTCTCGGTTCGGCGTTGGATCTGGCGGCGCCGGATGTCCAGTGGGCGTCGGGGCCCGAGGCCAACGATGCGATGAAGGCGGCGTTGGCGACATCCGGGAAAAATCCCGAACGTGCCGACGCCGCCTTCGAATTCGGCTTGCGTGTGTTGATGGCGGGCCTGATCGCACAGGCCCCCGACGCTACTGTCTCCTAGGACACGCTGAGGTCGTTCTCGTCGCGCAGAGCCTCCGTGTCACGGTTGAGGGTCTTGCCCTCGAAGAACGCGGGATTGCGCACTCGCATGACCATCATCAGAACCGCGCCGAGGATGAGAATGCCGAAGCCGAGGAAGAAGACCAGGCCGATGCCGCCGATCGATGCCCCGCTGGCATTGTCCGGATTCATGCTCTCTTGAACCGAAATCACGAACACCGCAAGCAGCATGAGCCCACCGATGAGCGGGAATGCGAGCCGGAAGACGAAGTTTCGTACGCTCTCGAAGAGCGTCTTGCGGAAATACCACACACACGCGAATGCCGTGATGCCGTAATACCAGCAGATCATGATGCCGAGGGCGGCGATGGTGTCGAGCAGCGCACTTTCGGAGAGGAAGGTGACAACGCTGTAGAACACTGCGGTCACAGCACCCGCGACCACGGTGGCGTACGACGGCACGAGGAAGCGAGGGGAGACCTCGGCGAGCTTCTTGGGGAACGCTCCGTATGCACCCATGGCGAGCATGGTTCTCGCTGCAGGCAGGAACGTGGTCTGCAGGCTTGCGACGGAAGAGACGAAGACGGCGAGGAACAGGAGCATGCCACCCCAGTTGCCCAGTACCGGGTCGGCCAGAGCGCCGAAGACGTTCTCGGAGTTGTCGGGATTGCCGAGGCCGAGACCTTCCTCGCCGACGCCGGCGTACATCATCGCGGCAACGGCGACCAACAGGTAGGTCAGGAGAATGGTTGCGACACAGAGCAAACCGGCGCGGCCCGGGGTCTTCTTCGGGTTCTTCGACTCCTCGCCCAGCGTGAGACAGGTATCCCAACCCCAGAACGCGAAGATCGATCCGGTGAGTCCGATGACGAACGCTCCGATGGCGAGTCCACTGAACGGGTTGAACCAACTCAGGTCGAAGGACAATCCGGCCGGGGCGTCGCCGGCACCGACGTGAACCAGTGCAACGACGGCGAAGACGACGAGCAGCACCATCTGGAAACCGACGAGCGCGAACTGCACGCGCTCGCTGGTGGTGATTCCTCGACTGGCAATCCAGGTGGCCAGGGCGATGAACACCAGCGTCGTACCGACGTTGACAAATTTGTTGCCCGGTAGATCGGCGATGGAGGGATTGTCGACCACCCGCGCGATGAACAGATAGAAGAAATCGACGGCAATGGCCGCGAGGTTCGAGAGCACGATGATGGTGGCGATCACCATGCCCCAACCGCACATCCAGCCGACGTACGGTCCGAATGCCTTGGTGGACCACGTGAACGACGCCCCGCAATCAGGAGTGTCCGAGTTCAGTTCACGGTACGCGTACGCAGTGAGGAACATCGGGATGAAGCCGGCGATGAAGATGGCGGGCATCTTGAGGCCGACGGCGGCGACGATCAATCCGATGCTGGCGGTCAGGGTGTAACCCGGTGCCACGGAGGAGATTCCGAGTACGGCACCGGAGATCATGCCGATCTTGCCGGTGGCGAGGCCTTTGGAACTCAGTTCGGTGCTGGTCATGACAGTGCCTCCGGCTGGGTGAATTCGTGCTTGGGCACTACGACCATGGGAACGGGCAGCACACGCAGCATCTTGGCGGCGGTGGAGCCCAGGAAGAGTTTGCGGGGCTGTGCAAGGCGACTGGAACCGACCATCACGAGGTCGCCGTCCTGCCAGTCCAGTTGGCGCACTGCGGATTCCACCGTGGAACCGTCGGCGATGATGACCTCGATCGGGAACTCCGCGGGGAGTGCCGCTCGGGCGACGTCGAGTGTGTCCTGAGCGTGATTTCGTGCCCGTTCTCTCGCCGACTCGGCAGTGTCGCGATGATCGCGAAGATCGTTCTGCGGGTCGAGCGCGACGAGTGAGACCAGTCGCAGAGGAACCTGCATCAGTTCGCTGGTGCGCACCGCTGTGTTCAAGACGATGTCGGCGCCGACGCGGGTGCCGAGTGCGCAGGTGACCTCTCGGATCGCCGAAGCCGCCGAGTGCCGCGTTCCGCGAGGGGCCAGAGCCACCGGGACGTGAGCGGAGTGCAGCAGCTCGGTCGAGACCGAACCTATCGCGTGACGGCCGAGCAGACCGTCGCCGGAAGCGCCCACCACGATCGCCAGAGCGTTCAGCCGGTCCACCTCGTCGAGCAGTCCCTGAGCGAACGACTCGTGGAAGCTCAGGTGTACTTCCACCTGGATGTCCTCGGGCACCGAGGCTTTCGCTTCGGCAAGCCAGTCGTGTGCACGTGCGGCGAGGATGTCGTCGTAGCCGGCCTCCGAGGGAACCTTGGCCGGCAGTGTCCGATCCGGAGGGAGGACCATGCAGATGTCGAGTTGCGCGCCGAGACTGCGCGCGAGCTGGGTCCCGAGGACCAGCCCGTCTTTACCGCTGGGTGTGGCGAGGTATCCGACGATAAGGCGCATGGTGGCTCTTTTCCGGATTGGAGGAATCTGCTGTGCGCCTTTATTAACCGCGGGGGGTTGATAAAGGCGCACAGCAGGAGGGGCGGCGACTCAGTCGTGCGAACTCATGACGTGCTTGAGGCGGGTGTAATCCTCGACTCCGTAGGCCGAGAGATCCTTGCCGTAGCCGGAGTACTTGAAGCCGCCGTGCGGCATCTCGGCGACGAGCGGGATGTGGCAGTTGATCCACACCGCACCGAAATCGAGAGCAGCGGAGACGCGTTGTGTGACACCGTGATCCTTGGTCCAGATGCTCGAGGCGAGGCCGAAGCGAACGTCGTTGGCAAGCGTGATCGCCTCCTTCTCGTCGGAGAAGCTCTGGACTGTGAGGATAGGACCGAAAGTCTCTTCCTGCACGATGTCGTCGGATTGTGCGACGCCGGTGATGACCGTCGGCTCGAAGAAGAATCCGGTTTCGCCCGAACGCTTTCCGCCGGTAACGATCTTGGCTGATGCCGGCAGGTTGGCGATCTTGTCGCTCACGGCGTTGAAGTGGTTGATGTTGTTGAGCGGGCCGTAGAAGGCATCAGGGTCGGAAGGCGCTCCGGGCCGCAGCTTTTCGGCGTTGCGCACGAGGGCTTCCACGAGCTGATCGTGGATGGATTCGTGGACGAGCACGCGGGTGGCCGCGGTGCAGTCCTGACCGCCGTTGAAGAACGCGGCTTCGGCGATGCCGGTGGCGGTCTTCTCGATGTCGACGTCACCGAACACGATCGCCGGTGCTTTGCCGCCCAGTTCGAGGTGCGCGCGCTTGAGTTGCTGCGCCGCGGACACGGCGACCGCGATGCCTGCCCGTACCGAACCGGTGATGGAGACGAGACCGAGGGCCGGGTTCTCCACCAACGTCGCGCCGGTACCGCCGTTGCCGAGCACGACGTTGAACACGCCGTCCGGCAGGATGCCCTTCGAGAGCTTCGCCAGGACCAGCGTGCTGCCCGGTGTGGTGTCGCTGGGCTTGAGGACGATCGTGTTGCCGGCCGCGAGGGCAGGCCCGATCTTCCACAGCGCCATCATGAACGGGTAGTTCCAGGGAGTGACCTGACCGACGACACCGATGGGCTCACGACGGACGTACGACGTGAAACCCTCCATGTACTCTCCGGCGGCCTTCCCCTCGAGAAGGCGTGCGGCTCCGGCGAAGAACCGCATCTGATCGGCTCCGACCTTGACCTCTTCGTCGGCGATCATCTGGTGCGCCTGGCCGGTGTTGGCGCTTTCGGCTGCGACGATTTCGTCGCTGTGCGCTTCGATGGCGTCGGCGAGCTTGAGGAGTGCGGCCTGCCGCACGCTCGGCGTCGTCTTGCCCCAGGTCTCGAATGCGCGCTGTGCGGCTTCGACGGCGGCGTCGACGTCTGCCTTGGTGGAGATCGGCGTACGCCCGACCACACTCTCGTCCACGGGGTTGATCAGGTCGAGTGTTTCCGTCGCGGTTGAGGCGACGAATTCACCGTTGATGTAGTTCTCGAGTACGACGATCGACATCGGTACCGGTTCCTCTCGAGGTCGAACGAGTCCCGGCCGAGGTGATCGACACAGAACTCGCACTGTGTGGGGCGTGTGTGAGCAAGTGTGCGCTGACTCACAAGTAAAGACAGCTGCCAAAAAGGTGAAATCTTTGATCGCTGACGCGCCGAGTTGTACAGTCCTGCCCATGACGATCGCTGTGCGGTGGATGTTGGCGCAGCCGGACCTCGCGCTGGAACTCAAAGGCGGGGCGCAGGGGGTCGGTCGCGAAATCACGTTTGCGCACGCCACGGAGTTGCTCGACCCGTTCCGATGGTTGACCGGCGGCGAATTCATTCTCACGACGGGCATCCGTTTGCCGTCCACTCAGCAAAAGCGCGGCCGCTACCTTCGAATGCTCGATGCGGCAGGCGTAGCTGCGGTCGGGTTCGGGACCGGACTCTCGTACCCCGAAGTTCCGGCTGATCTGGTGGCTGTCGCCGACGAGATCGGCCTGCCGCTGATCGAGGTGCCGCTGCCGACGCCGTTTGCCGCCGTCGTCAAGCGTGTGATGAGCCGGTTGGCAGAGCAGGAATACGAAGCGGTCCTTCGGGCGTCGCGGGCGCAACCGCGGATGACGCGTGCCGTCATTTCGGGCGGAACGGCTGCGACCGTGCGTGAGCTGGCGATCGCAACGTCGGCGACGGTGCTCTTGCTCGACGTCGCCGGACGAGTTCTCGAGAGCTCACCTCAACTGCCGACCGACGAGGTGATCGACGAACTGCGAGCAACTCTCGGGGGCGGTGCGTCCAGTAGCGTGACGCTCGCCAGTTCCGGAGCGTCCATCGCCGTGCAACAGATCAGTGTCGGGCGAACGCCGTACGGATACCTGGCGGTGATCAGTGCGTCGGCGCTCAGCTACGTCGATCAGATACTTCTCGGTCACGCGAACTCGTTGCTGGCGTTGGACTTCGAGAAACCTGCGCGCCTGCGCGCCACTCAGGATCAGCTGAATTCGCATGCCCTCGGGCTGCTGCTCACCGAAGATCGTGACCCGGCGCCGGCGTGGCAACAGATCCGCCAAGCCGCAGACGGCGAGGGAATGATCCGTGGCCTGACCGTTCTGGCGGACACGGCCGACGTCGCGGGACGGGTCGGAGTCGAGATTGCCGAGTTCATGAACAAGGCAGGGCGGCAGTTGTTCTCGCGGATCAACGACACTCGGGTCACGGTGCTGCTGCGTGGAACCGACGACGTCCAGTTCGCCCGCGAGCTACTGGGCGGGGCATCGAGGTCGGATCTTCGCGCGCTTCGTGTGGGTCTGAGTGCGCGGCGCGTGGTCGCAGCACTGGCGGTCGCCGTCGAACAGTCCCAGCTGTGTGCGTCGGCGGCGGAAATCGGCGGCGAGCCTTTGGAATTCGCGGCTCTGACCGGCAGTGTGCTGCTGTCCTTCGATTCGACGCGTGAAGTGCTCAATACGCTGGCGGAAACGATGATCACCCCGATCGAGGACTACGATCGTGACAACGGCACCGAACTGTTGGCATCGTTGCGGGCATTTCTCGAGGCCAACGGGCATTGGGAAGCGGCAGCGATCACGATGGGCGTCCACCGGCACACCCTGCGAAGTCGAATGGCGAAGGTGGAGAGCCTGATCGACTGTCGGCTGGAGGTAGCGAGAGTTCGTGCGGAACTGCTGCTCTCGATCATTGCCCGGCAATCGTGACTGCCGGGCAATGATCGAGACTTGGCGAAGCGGCCGTCAGGCCTTGCTGCGGGCGATGATGTCGGCGGCGGTGCGCTGACCCATCCGAACGGCACCGTCGACGTGCTGGTACCCCTCGGCTGCGATGTCGGAGCACGAGAAGTGGATCGGTCCGACGGGCGTGCGGGAATCCGCGCCGTAGCGGTGCAGGCCGCCGAGATCGAAGCTCGCCGCGTACGCACCGCGGGTCCATTCCTCCGAGCCCCAGTCGGATTCGTAGTACACAACCGGCTCTTCGGCCTTCGGGCCCAGGTAGCGGGCGAGTGAGGCCAGAATCGTGGCCTTACGCTCCTCGGCGGAAAGCTCGAACATCGCGTCGGCCTTCTCGTCGGAGACAAAAGCGACCAGGGTGCCGCGATCGTCCTCGTGGTTGGTGTTGTCGTACACCTCCTGCACTACCTCGGACGCGCCGAAGCCGGTGCCGGAGAGGCCGTCTTCGCGCCAGAAAGGCGTCTCGTACACGGCGTGCACCTTGATGACGAGGCCGAGAGACTGATGCTGATGCATCTGGTGCTGACGACGCGGCAGCGGGGGATCGTAGGAGATCCGGGAGTAGAGGTTGGGTGGTACGGCCAGGATCACTCGGCTTGCCTCGACGCGAATGTCGCCGTCCGCCAACACCGTTGCACCGGATTCGTTCCACTTCACCGTACGCACGGGTGCGTTGAGGAAGACGTCGTCACCGAGGGCCTCCGCCATGCGGATCGATACCTGCTGCATTCCGCCGATCACTCGCTTGTCGAGGATGAAGTCCTCGTCGACGAGGTGGGAGAACGAGCCTGCGGAAGCGGCCATGAGTACGGCCTGCAGGGCGGAGAACGAGTGGGCGGGCTTGGTGAGCATGCCACCGGCGATGAAGAGGCCGATGTTGTCACGGGCCTCGGCGTCGTCGGACTGATTGATCAGCCACTGCTTGAAGGAGACTGTGTCGAGATCGCGGGCGAGGGGATGTGCCCACGGCTCCTCGGCGCCGATCTGCGCTGCGAGATCGTCCATCTCGTCGATGAGACGGTCCATCTCCTTCTTGGTGGTCTCGTTCGTGGGGAAGGAATCGCCCGTGTATCGAGTCCGCTCGCCTGCTGACGAGATGTAGACGGACTCGCCCTCGCGGTAGCGCTCGAAAGTCTTCAGGCCGAGTTCGTCGAGCAAGGAGATCAGAGCAGTCTGGTCGGGGGAGACCCACTGGCCGCCGATCTCCAGGACTGCGCCGTCGATGGTGTCGGTCCACGTGCGGCCGCCGACACGATCGCGTGCTTCGATCACGGCGACGGACAAGCCGGCCTTGCGCAGCGCGGTTGCCGCTGCCAGGCCAGAGGGGCCGGCGCCGACGATTGCAACATCTCTCTGGAGAGTAGGCACTTGCGAGCTCCTTCATGTTGAGCACCGCTCGAGTCGAAAAGCTGCCGACGAGCGAGTGAACGGGTGTCGGTTTTCAGTCTGTCCTGAGGAGACGCACGCCACACCTGACGAAACGGAGTGTTCGATCGTCGAAGTTGTGCCGTTTAGGCGCGCTTGCTAGCCGTTGATGACGTGACGGTCGCCGAGCGGTCGGCTCAGCGGGACGTCCAAGCTGCCGAACACGGCAACCAGAATGCACATCTTGTCCGCGGCCTCTGGCAGTGCTCCGGTTCGGAGAGTGACGATCACCGTCGTATCGGTCTCTTCGACGGTCGCGTACGCGCCGTAGCACTCCGGAGTGCCGGTCACGAAGTGGACGGCCACCGTGTGATCGTCGACCTCGGACCACGATTCGAACATCGTGGCCGTCGCACCCACGATGTCGGCGCGGCTGTCGAACTCCGTGCCCATCTCGCTGTCGTCGACCTCGTCGGGAACGGGGGTTCCGAGCGACCAGTCGGCGGGACTCGCTTCGTTGGCCGCCATCGGATTCGGTGCGGCAACCGGCCCCGTGGTCTGGGCCCCGACGGAGCATCCGGCCACAGCAAGGCAGGCCAGAACGGCGAGGGTTAGTACACGCATGAATCCACCGTAACCCTGCTCAAGCGAGTAGTGCTGTGACCAGCGCAATTGCCGGAATAGACGCCAAAGTAGTGACAAAGGCACTGTCTCGGGCGAGGACCATTCCGCGCCGATAGCGGCTTGCATAGATGAAAACGTTCTGAGCCGTCGGCAACGTCGAGACGACCACGATGGCGAACAGCTGATGGCCGTCGATGCCGAGGAGGAAATGCGCCATCAGATAGGCCAGCACAGGTTGGACGACGATCTTGAGCGTCGACGCCAGCGCGACGTCGCGTCGAGGACTCGAGCCCTTCTCGAGTACCCGTACGCCGTACAACGAGAGCCCGAATGCCAACAGTGCACCGGGTACGGACGTCGCGCCGATCAATTCGAAAGGCTGCATCAGCGGCCGGGGCGGTACCCAACCGATCAACGCGACGATCAACCCCGCAGCGCCCGCGAGCACGATCGGATTCTTGAACGGGGCAGTGACGGTGTCGATCAGCGAGAGTTTCTCGGCGTCAGCGCCGCGAAGGGCCGTCAGATCGAGGATCGTCAAGGCGATGGGGGAGTAGACGACGATCTGGAAGAGCAGGAGCGGCGCGACGAACGTGGCATCGCCGAGCACGAACACCGCGATCGGGATACCGAGGTTGGCCGAATTCACGTACGACGCCGACAGCGCGCCGATGGTCAGCTCGGGCAGCGGCCGGTCGAGCCAGATCTTTGCGACGACGACGTACAAGGCGCCGACGGCAAAGGCGGTGGCCGACGCGACCGCGAGCGTCGGCGAGAAGATCACCGACAGATCGGACGACGCGAGCGTGGTGAACAGCAGGGCAGGCGTCGCGACGAAGAAGACGAGCCGACCGAGTACGAACTGTCCTTGGCTACCGAGGGTGCCGAGGCGACCGAGGAGATACCCGACCGCGATGACCACAAAAATGACGGTGAAACCCGCAACAACTCCCGACACGCTGCGGGCACCTCTCGACTGGAATGAACGACTCCGGGAAATCTTAGTCCGGGCAACGAAAAGGCCGCGCAGTCGAGTGACTGCGCGGCCTCTTCGGTACTTCTACGTATGACTACCGTGCGGCGGTGAAGGGGAGCAACGCCATTTCGCGGGCGTTCTTCACTGCAACGGCGACCTGACGCTGCTGCTGCGGGGTCAGGCCCGTGACGCGACGGCTGCGGATCTTGCCGCGGTCCGAGATGAACGTGCGAAGCAGGTTGATGTCCTTGTAATCGACATGCGTGATCTTCGCTGCGAACAACGGGTTCTTCTTGGGCTTACGACCCTCTACGGGGCGTGGCTTCTTCGACGGTGAACGCTTGACTGCCATCCGACTTCCTTACCAGCTCGACTTGTGTACGCCAGGCAGTTCCCCACGGTGCGCCATTTCTCGCACGCGAATCCGGGAGAGCCCGAACTTCCGCAGGTGGCCGCGCGGACGTCCATCCGCAGCGTCTCGATTGCGCAATCGTACCGGACTGGCGTCGCGTGGTAGACGTTGCAGGGTCGCTTGGGCCTTCGCGCGCTCCTCGGGTGAGCTTTTCGGGGAGCGGATCGTCTCCTTGAGTGCCGACCTCTGCTCCGCGTATCGCTCGACGACGACCCGTCGCTGGTTGTTCTTCGCGATCTTCGACTTCTTGGCCATGCCTACTTCTCTTCTCGGAAATCGACGTGCTTGCGCAGCACCGGGTCGTACTTCTTCAGTACGAGTCGATCGGGGTCGTTGCGACGGTTCTTGCGGGTCACGTACGTGTACCCGGTGCCCGCGGTGGACTTGAGTTTCACGATCGGGCGGATCTCGTTGCGTGCCATCTGCTCAGACCTTCTCGCCGCGCGCGCGGATCCGGGCGACGACGGACTCGATGCCGTCGCGGTCGATCGTCTTGATGCCCTTGGTCGAGAGAGTGAGCGTGATGCGACGACCCTCGCTGGGCAGCAGGTAGGTCTTGCGCTGGATGTTCGGGTTCCAGCGACGGTTCGAACGCTTGTGGGAGTGCGAGACGGATTTTCCGAACCCCGGCACACGTCCGGTCACTTGGCAGTGAGCCGACATGGGTATTCCTTTCAACTTGCAGATGACAATCATTTTCGACAATGCGGTGAGATCAATGTAGCGTTCAACTTCGGTAATGACAATCATTCCCAGAAAGGCCCGCTGTGAACACGATCTTGGACGGCAGGACTCCGCTGGTCCTGGTCGCCGGTATGAGCGAATCCACCCCACACACCGCACGAGCGTTGCTGCGAACCGGAACTGTTCTGGTTCACCACGACCTGAGCCACGTCCGTGAAGGGGTGGTCAGGCGGACGGTCACCTCGATGACCGGGGGTACCGGGTCTGCCGGCACAGTGTCCGAGCGCGAGACGATCCTCGAGCTCGCGCACGGCTGCGTCTCCTGCACCCTGCGCGAAGACCTGCTGCCGCTTCTGCGTCGACTTCACTCGCACAGTTCGGTGCAGCGCATCGTCCTGTTGCTGGACCGCCAACTCGAACCCGAAGCGCTGTGTTGGGCGATCGAGCACGTCGTCGTGACCGGCGTCGTCGGCCAACTGGACGGACCGGCACAGCGTGACGTCCGTGTCGACGCCGTCGTGACGTGTATCGACGCGCAGACCTGGCTGGCCGACGCCACCGGCGACGACGCTCTCGACGACGACCGCACCCTGGCGCAGGTCGTCGTCGGGCAGGTCGACTTCGCCGACGCGCTCGTCCTACGCGGGTCCGATGGACTCGACGGCTGGCAGCGGTCCCGCCTGAACGCGGTTCTCGCACGCATCGCCCCGCGGGTACCCGTCTTCGATGAGGGAGACGACATCGAGGCACTGCTCCTCGAGGTGCCTGCGGACGCGCGACGCGGTGAGCTGGCCGACGCACACTCGCCGTTGCTGCGTCGTCAGCCGCCGCTCGACGACGACGGCGGAGTGATGCTCGTCGAGTTCACCGCGAACCGGCCGTTCCACCCCGGGCGTCTGCACGAGGCGATCGACGTCCTGCTCGAAGGCGTCGTGTACTCCCGCGGGCGAGTCTGGGTGGCGACGCAACCTGGCGAAGCGCTCTGGCTCGAATCGGCGGGCGGCGGCCTGCGAGTTGCCAGCGCGGACACCTGGCTGGCCGCGATGACGCCTCAGGAACGAGACCGCGTGCCGGCCGAACGCCGTGCGCTCGCCGCCCTGAAATGGGACGAGCGTTTCGGTGATCGCGACACCTCGATGGTTGTTCTGACATGCGGTGCGAATCCGCTCGAGATCGACCGAACACTGCAGCACGCCTTGGTCACCGACGACGAGTTGGCGGACGAAGCGTCGTGGGTCACCTGGGAAGACCCGTTCGGCGAGTTCCACGAAGACCCGTGCGACGAATCCGAATCACCTTATGCCGAAACCGAATCAACGCGAGAGGGAAACGAATGAAGAAGCAGATGCACCCCGACTACCACCCGGTGGTCTTCCAGGACGCCAGCACCGGCAAGAGCTTCCTGACCCGATCGACCGTGACGAGTGACCGCACCGTCGAATGGGAAGACGGTTCCATCTACCCGCTGCTGGTCGTCGATGTCACGAGCGACTCGCACCCGTTCTGGACCGGAGCGCAACGCGTGATGGACACCGCCGGACGCGTCGAGAAGTTCGAGCGTCGCTACGGAAAGCGCAAGGCGCTCTGATGGCCGTTCCCAAGCGGAAGATGTCCCGTTCCAACACCCGCAGTCGCCGTGCCCAGTGGAAGGCGACGGCGCCCGATCTGGTCGAGGTCACGGCCTTCGGACAGACCCACCGGGTTCCGCGCCGACTGGTCAAAGCAGTTCGACTCGGGGTGATCGACCCGAGCCGCCTCTGACCGTGCGATCCTTGGCCGGTGCTGCTGAGGATCCTCGAACTGGTGGGCATCGTGGCGTTCGCGGCCTCGGGTGCCTTGGTGGGCGTCACCAAGCGACTCGACATCTTCGGGGTGTGCTCGGTGGGTGTGTTCACCGGCATCGGCGGCGGTATCGTCCGCGACGTCCTTCTCGGCGTCCATCCGCCCAGCTCCCTGAGCAGTTGGCCGTACTTCGGAACGGCCGCCGCCACCTCACTCGCCGTGTTCTACCTACACGAGCCGCTCAATCGCCTGCGCCGTGAAATCCTGGCGCTCGACGCACTGGGAATGGGCCTGTTCGCGAGTACCGGCGCCGTCATCGCGCTGGACAACAACGCCAGCTCGCTGGCGGCGACGTTGATCGGTGCGACCGCTGCGATCGGCGGCGGAGTGATCCGCGACGTCCTCGTCAACGAGGTGCCGCTGCTCCTGCACAAGGACCTGTACGCGGTTCCCGCACTGCTCGGCGCTGCGTTGGTGGTCACAGTCTCGCAAGCCGGACTGTCCACCAACGCAGCGCTGGTGTGCGGCACCGCGTTCGCCGCGGTGTTCAGACTGCTTGCGTTGTGGCGTCATTGGAGCCTGCCCGGACCGAGGCGAACCCGGGACTGACCGCGACACGCCGGAGCCCGGAATCGGACCCTCTCAGCCGCATCTCAGCACTTCAGTCCAAACTGTCGGTATGCGTATTTTGGTGGTCGACGACGACCGGGCGGTTCGCGAGTCGCTTCGGCGGTCGCTCAGCTTCAACGGCTACACGGTCGAGCTCGCGGTCGACGGGCTCGACGCACTCGAGAAGATCCTCGCCAACCGGCCCGACGCCGTCGTACTCGACGTCATGATGCCGCGACTCGACGGACTCGAAGTGTGCCGTCGTCTTCGAAGTGCCGGCGACGACCTGCCCATCCTCGTGCTCACCGCCCGCGATTCGGTCAGCGAGCGAGTCGCCGGCCTCGACGCCGGTGCCGACGACTACCTGCCCAAGCCCTTCGCTTTGGAAGAGTTGCTTGCCAGGTTGCGTGCACTACTGCGTCGCACCGCACCCGATCTGGACGCCGATTCCGAAATGATGGCGTTCGAGGACCTCACCCTCGACCCGGTCACCCGCGAGGTCAAGCGCGGCGAACGATCGATCAGCCTGACCCGCACCGAGTTCTCCCTTCTCGAAATGCTCATGGCCAACCCGCGCCGCGTGCTGACCCGTGGACGCATTCTCGAAGAAGTGTGGGGATACGACTTCCCGACGTCCGGCAATGCGCTCGAGGTGTACGTCGGCTACCTGCGTCGTAAGACGGAAGCCGACGGCGAGCCGAGGTTGATCCACACCGTCCGCGGAGTCGGCTACGTCCTGCGGGAGACGCCTCCGTGATCACCGCTCCGTTCGGCAAGAGTGCCGAACCGAAGAAGTCCACCAGCACCAACGCATCCGTCGAAATGCGCCCGCCGATGCCGCTCACCCGCTCGGTGTCGTTGCGTTGGCGTGTGACGCTCCTCGCTGCGTCGGTGGTGGCCATCGCCGTCGCCGTCATGGCGATCGCGGCGTACGCGGTGGTTTCGCGTGCGCTCTACGCGGACGTGGATCACCAGTTGCGTACCAGAGCGGCGGTGCTCATCGACAGCAATGTCGTGCGCTTCGATCCTCGGTACATCTCCGGTGCAACGCTCTACACCACCGACATCAGTGTGGCGCTGATCTTCTCGGATCTGAGCACGTATCAGCCGCCCGGTTCCGACGTGCCGATCGGTGAAGCCGAAGACGCCGTCGCGCGTGGCGAGTCGGATTCCTCGCTGCGCACCGTCGACGGCCAGCGTGTGTTGGCCCAACGAACCCATGACGGAAGCACTTTGGTGATCGGCCAGCGACTCGCGCCCACGGTTGCGGTCCTGGACCGGCTGGCGTGGGTTCTCTTCGTGGTCGGCGGGTGTGGCGTCATCCTGGCTGCGGTGGCGGGTACCACCGTGGGCCGCACCGGTTTACGACCTATTGCCAGGCTGACCGCTGCCACCGAACGAGTCGCCAGGACCGACGATCTGACGCAGATCCCCGTGACCGGCAGCGACGAATTGGCGCGCCTGACAGAGAGTTTCAACACGATGCTGCGGGCGCTCGCCGAGTCCCGCGAGCGTCAGTCGCGTCTCGTTGCGGATGCCGGACACGAGTTGCGAACGCCGCTGACGTCGTTGCGTACCAACATGGAATTGCTGATCGCGTCCAGTCGCCCAGGTGCGCCGCAGATTCCCGACGAGGACATGGCGGAACTTCGTGCCGATGTCGTCGCGCAGATCGAGGAACTGTCGACCCTTGTCGGCGACCTCGTCGACCTGGCCCGCGAAGACGCTCCCGAGACCGTGTACGAGCGCGTCGACGTCAGCGACGTCGTCGAACGTGCACTCGAGCGAGCACGGCGCAGGCGCAACGAAATCGAGTTCGAAGCGGTCACCACCCCGTGGTACGTCTACGGAGACCAGGCAGGCCTGTCGCGTGCGGTGCTGAACGTCCTCGACAACGCTGCGAAGTGGAGTCCGAAGGGCGAACAGGTACGCGTCGAAATGCGTCCGGTGGGCCAAGGATTGTTGGAATTGACCGTAAGTGATGCGGGACCGGGCATTCCGGAGGAGGATCGGGAGTTGGTGTTCGATCGTTTCTACCGGTCGACTGCGGCACGTTCGATGCCGGGATCGGGTCTGGGACTTGCGATTGTGCGTCAGGTTGTCGTCAAGCACGGCGGAACCATCGCGATCGACGAATCCGATCGTGGGGGAGCACTTGTTCGTATCGTGCTTCCCGGCGAACCCGGGCCGAGTGCCGAGTAGCGTGTTCTGCAGACCCGTTGGTCCCGGGCTTCGGTGACTGACGTCACGGGTTAATGTGTTCGGCCCGAGAGTCTTTCGGGCCGAGCCGGACGGCACCGGTTTTTCACGACGAACTCTGGGTAAAGTGACAGGCACGTCTCAGCGCCTTCTCAGCAGCGCAAGGCAGCATTGTCGGCAGAACAGTTGTGACTGCCCGTCCGGTGGTCACCGTAGACGAAAGCGAGCCGATGACCGAGGACCGTAACGTCGGGCCGACCCGGCCCGAGCAGCCCAACAACGAGCCCACTACCCAGGCGCAGCCGGCAGCACCTCAGGCGCAGCCGGCAGCACCTCAGGCGCAGCCACCTGTGCAACCCCAGCAGCCACAGGGGCAGGCGCCTCAGCAGCCGTACCAGCCGACCGAGTCGTTTGCCCGACCCACCGAAGCCCGACCCACCGAGGCCTTCGGGCAGGCGCCGCAGCAGCCCACTCAGGCTTTCGGCCACCCGCACGGTGCCCATGAAGCGGCGTATCAGCAGAGCGCCCCGTACGGCGCACCCAATGCCGGTGGCCCCGGTGGCCCGAACGGTCCAGGCGGCGGCCACAACCAGATCCCCGCACCGCTACAGGGGCCGAACTCCGGTTCGACCACCACCAAGCCGAAGTCGGGACGCATGGCCCTGGTTGCCGGCGCTCTCGCTCTGGTCCTGGTCAGCGGCGGCGTCGGTGGCGTGGTCGGAGCCGTCGTCGCGGACCGCAACGGTGGAACCGCGACGGTCACCAACTCGCTGAACGCCCCGAAGCCGACCGCGACCAACACGTCCAACGCTCCCGCCGGTTCGGTTCAGGCCGTTGCCTCGAAGGTGGTGCCCAGCGTCGTGCAGATCGAGGTGGCCACCGCGCAGGGACAGGGCGGTGAGGGTTCCGGTGTCATCCTGTCCTCCGACGGCCTGATCCTGACCAACAATCACGTTGCCGGTGCCCAGGGAGCGCAACTGCGGGTCGCGTTCTCCGACGGAACCAAGGCCTCGGCCACCCTGGTCGGTGCCGATCCCGTCTCCGACATCGCCGTCATCAAGGTCGACGGCCGCAACGACCTCACTCCCATCGATCTCGGCAACTCCGGCGACGTTCAGGTCGGACAGCAGGTTGTGGCCGTCGGGTCCCCGCTCGGCCTGGCCGGAACGGTCACCGAGGGCATCATCTCCGCCCTCGATCGCCCGGTGTCCACGAGCGGCGAGTCGGGCAACCAGAACACCGTCATCGACGCTCTGCAGACCGACGCGGCGATCAACCCCGGCAACTCCGGTGGCGCCCTCGTCAACATGGACGGCCAGCTGATCGGCATCAACACGGCGATCGCCTCACTTGGAGCGTCGTCGGGTACCCAGGGCGGCTCCATCGGCCTCGGTTTCGCCATCCCGATCGATCAGGCGCGCCGCGTCGCCGACGAACTGATCAAGACCGGCAAGGCGACCCAAGCCATGATCGGCGTGACCGTGCCGTCGCAGGACAACGCCGACGGCGCGACCGTCATGGATGTCACTGCCGACGGGCCGGCCGCCAAGGCCGGTATCCCGAAGGGTGCAGTCATCACCAAGGTCGACGATCGTGTTGTCGCAGATGGTGATTCGCTGATCGCGGCGGTTCGCTCGCATGCTCCTGGAGACAAGGTCTCGATCACCTACACCGACGGTGGACAGACCAAGACCGTCGATGTCACGTTGGGAACCGCGGCGGCGCAGGGCGGCCGATGATGTTCGGTGATCAGCAGACGATCGAGCCGATCTTCGGCCAGATCGCAACGGCGTCGGGATCGGACACTACGGTAGGAGTCATGGAACTCGAAGCCACATCGGCCGGCCGCGCTCTGGTCGTCATCGTCGACGATCGCACAGCCCACGGCGACAACACCGACTCCATCGGTCCACTGGTGACGGAACTGCTGAACGAAGCGGGTTTTCTCGTCGATGCGACGGTTGCCGTCGCAGCCGACGAAGTGGAGATCCGCAACGCTCTCAACACCGCAGTCATCGGCGGCGTCGACCTCGTCATCTCGGTCGGCGGTACCGGGGTGTCTCCGCGTGACGTCACTCCCGATGTGACCGCAGAGGTTCTCGATCGCGAGATCCCGGGAATTGCCGAAGCACTTCGCGCCTCCGGTCTTTCGGCCGGATCGCTCGAAGCAGGCTTGTCCCGCGGCCTAGTCGGAGTTTCGGGCAGCACGTTGGTGGCCAACCTGGCCTCGACCAGGCCGGCGATTCGCGACGGCATGGCAACCCTGACGGCATTGGCGAGCCACGTCATCGCCGAGCTGTCCAGCCTCGAGGGCTGAGACAGCTTGTCGGAGCAACCAGATACCCCGAAGAAGCCGCCAGTCGACAAGAAGCGCCTGGCACGCATCTTCGGGGACGTCTTTCCCGAGACGACGTCGGACGAGCGTGGACCGGAAGGGTCGCCGGGATCATCGGACGACGATTGGCTGCGTAGTCAGCGACCCCCGCACCACGGTGGTTGACAAGATCCTCAGCTGAAAAATCAGGCCCTCGGACGCACTGTCCGAGGGCCTGATTTGATCTGCGGGCACTGACTATTCGAGCGTCTTCGCGTGCGCTCCCGTGTCGGCGCTACCGGCATTGGCCGAGAGGATGTCGCGGATCTGGATGAGCAGATCGGTTTCGCTGGCTTCCTTGTCCTCGGGCTCGGAGACGAACTTCTTCTTCGCCGCATTCGCGGGGACGATCAGCACGAAGTAGACGACCGCTGCGATGATGATGAAGTTGATGATCGCGGTGACCACAGCGCCGACGTTCAAGAACGTTTCCGGGTTGCCGGAGATGATTTCGACTCCCCAGCCCATCTCGTTGGAACCGCCGATTGCGGCGATCAGCGGGTTGATGATGTTGCTGGTGAATGCCGTGACGATGGCGGTGAAGGCCGCGCCCACGACAACCGCGACGGCCAGGTCGAGCACGTTTCCGCGAAGCAGGAAGTCCTTGAATCCCTTGAGCATGTCGGTGTCCCCTCGAGTCTCCGATGGCAAGTGCCAGATGGTCCGTTGATACCGAACCGACTGGAAAAATCCTAGAGGAGCTTCGGCCGCTTTGTGCGGTCAGCGGAATGTCACGGTGATCGCATTGGACAGCGATGCCGCGGCAACGACGTTGGCTGCCGGTGTCGGCAGAGCCAGCAGAATCACCTGTTCCTGCTGGTTACGTGTACTTTCCGACGTGGTGACCAACGCGACTACCGCCCCCGCCGCAAGAATCTGCGGGGCCTTGTCGGCAATTGATTCGTTGGGTGTGTCGGGGCGGGATGTGTCAGACCGGGATGTGTCAGGGCCGACGGTGAGGACGTCGACGACATCCCCGCTGCGCAAGATGTCTGCAACGGCCGCATCGGCAAGTCGCACGGGCACGATGCGGGCGTCGTCGGTTCCTACGGACAACCCGGCCAGCCGTGGGCTGAGAACGCGCACGTCGGTGACTGTTTCACCGGTGCGTATCGGGCCGGCAACGGTTCTTCCGACTACCAGTTCGGTATCGGAGACAACTCCTTCGGGAAGTTGTTTCGAGTCGATCTCGCGGATCTCGACATCCGAATTCGCGATCACCTGTCCGGGAGTGAGATTGCGACTCGAGACAACTACAGCGACCGTATCGGTCGCGGGATCGCCTCGGAAGAAGAGAACGACGCCGAGTGCGGCCAGGGCAACGGCTGCGATCTTGCGGACTGTCGCCGGGCGGAATCGTGTGCCGCGCGTCAGTTCGACGACGCGATCGAGGGTGCTCGGGGTGAGATCGAGCTGGGCGCGCAGTGGGTCGGAGCGCCTCGGCGAGCGAGAACGTGCTGACGGCATTCATGCACGTTAGGGCCGGAAGCGGTGCTTCCGGCCCTAACGATGTGAACCTGTGGACAACCCGGAGGTTGTGGAAATCAGCTTGCGGCAGCCTTGGCGGGCGCCGGCGTGCTGGTCGACGAACTCGAGGTCGACGAGGAGTCCGACTTGGACTCGGACTTCGCAGCGGGTGCCGAATCACTCTTGGCCGGCTCGCTCGCAGTTCCGGAGCCGCCGCGGCTGTCGGTGCGGTAGAAGCCGCTGCCCTTGAACACGATGCCGACAGAGTTGAACAGCTTGCGGAGCTTGCCTGAGCAAGCTGGGCAGACCGTCAGCGAATCTTCGCTGAAGGACTGGACGATGTCGAAACGGTTGTCACATTCCGTACATGCGTATGAGTAGGTGGGCACCGGGCTTCCTCCGCACTGTGATGTTCGAGCAGCTGCGTATTTACACCGCAGCCTTTAGCACTCTACAAGTGACAGTGCCAACAGCGCTAATCAGGGATCTATTCCCGCAGATCAATCACGTTGCAGCTGCGTCAGCCCGCCGCCCGGCGTCAATGCCCAGCCCATGGGTACGTCATGGTCGTCGGCCGGCAAGGTCTCGACGAGTTCGGAGTCTCTGACAATTGCCACAAGCCGAGTCTGCGGACCGACCGACCCCAGTGTGCGGTCGTAGAAGCCTGCGCCGCGGCCGAGGCGTGTTCCGCGCACGTCCACTGCAAGTGCAGGGATCAGCATGCATTCCACGTCGGACAGGCTTTCCGGTGGTAGGACGGGTCCGACAGGCTCCCGAATGCCGTACTTCGCCGGTCGCAAACCGTCCGCGCCGCTGTACTCGACCCAGGACAACGGTCCGGGCTCCCCGGTGATCGGAAGTAGTACACGCCCGGCGACCTCGGCAACGGCGTCGAGCAAGTCGGTGGATCCTGGTTCGGTGCGAGTGGGGACGTACGCACACACCGTTGTTCCTTCGACTATCACCGAAGGTATGTGCGTGATCAACGCCGCAGTTTCCGCTTTTCGAGCGTGCTCGGAGACTGCTTCACGTGCTGCGAGTGCGATTTGTCGCCATTGTGCTTTTGTCCGCGGTGTCACCCCACAACGATATTCGTCGTGCTGACCGAGCGGTAACAAGCGGCGGCTAAGGTGTTGGCATGACAGACGTTGTCGCTAGCAGCACGAGGGCCTTCCGTACGGCCGTGGTTCCCGCAGCCGGACTTGGTACTCGTTTCCTGCCTGCCACCAAGACGGTTCCGAAAGAATTGCTGCCGGTCGTGGACACACCGGGCATCGAACTGGTGGCAGGTGAAGCCGCGGACTCGGGAGCCGAGCGGCTCGTCATCGTGACGTCCCCCGGCAAAGACGGGGTGGTTGCACACTTCGTCGAGGACCTCGTGCTCGAAAGCAAGCTGGAAGCAAGCGGAAAACTTGCTGCCCTGGCAAAGGTGCGCAAAGCGCCGGGTTTGCTCGAAGTTGATTCCGTCATTCAGGAACAGCCCCTCGGGCTCGGGCATGCAGTCGGTTGCGTCGAGTCGGTTCTCGACGACGACGAAGATGCCATCGCCGTCCTTCTGCCCGATGATCTCGTACTGCCGCGTGGTGTCCTGGAGATCATGGCGCGAGTTCGGGCCAAGCGCGGCGGGTCCGTTCTCTGTGCAATCGACGTCCCCAAAGACGCAGTCAGCGCCTACGGCGTGTTCGACGTCGAGATCGTTCCCGACGCGGTCAACCCCGACGTGCTCAAGGTCGTCGGCATGGTCGAGAAGCCGGCTGTGGAAGACGCGCCGTCGACCTTTGCCGCTGCGGGTCGCTATCTACTCGATCGTGCGATCTTCGACGCACTTCGTCGCATCAAGCCGGGAGCCGGCGGTGAGTTGCAACTCACCGACGCCATCGCTCTCCTGATTTCCGAGGGGCATCCCGTTCACGTGGTGGTGCACCGCGGAACGCGTCATGACCTGGGCAACCCTGGTGGGTACCTCCGCGCTTCGGTTGACCTGGCACTCGACAGTGACGACTACGGCCCGTCCTTGCGCAAGTGGCTCGCGGATCGACTCGACCGCTGAGCGTGTCGCCACGGTGGTTGATCGCCCAATAACGCAGTATCAATGTGCTTGTCCCTTTTCGAAGGCAAGGCATCATGAGCTGACGGATATCACCGAATTTCGAGACACAGGAGGACGCGGACCAGATGCGGTCGGTTGAGGAGCAGCAGACCAGGGTTACCGCTGCTGCAGTGGCACCCCGTCCGGTTCGGGTCGCCATCTCGGAAGCGCAGGGACTGCTGTGTGCCGAGGAAGTGGTGACCGAACGCCCATTGCCGGGATTCGATCAAGCTGCCATCGACGGTTACGCGGTTCGCAGTGTCGATGTCGCCGGCGCTGGAGCCGACCTCCGAGGCGAGGACGGCGAGCCTACGGACCTCAGCTTGCCGGTGGTCGGCGAGGTGACGGCGGGCTCACGCCAACCGATCCGGCTGCAACCGCGTCAGGCCGTCCGAGTCGACACCGGCGCGCCGTTGCCCACACTCGCCGACGCAGTTCTTCCGCTCGAGAACACCGACGGTGGTCGCGCTCGTGTCCGGATCTTCGAGCCGGTGCGTTCGGGCGATTACGTTCGTCGTGCAGGCGACGACGTCCAGCCGGGCGACGTGGCCGTTCGGGCAGGCACCATCATCGGAGCCGCACAGGTCGGTTTGCTTGCCGCGGTCGGTCGCGACAAAGTGCTCGTCCACCCGCGTCCCCGGCTTTCCGTCATCAGCGTCGGTGGAGAACTCGTCGACGTGGATCGCACGCCGGGGCCTGGTCAGGTCTACGACGTGAATTCGTATGCTCTCGCAGCCGCCGCTCGCGATGCCGGCGCCGACGTCAACCGCGTGGGAATCGCGGGCAACGACTCGCGCCGTCTCCGCGAAGTAGTCGAGGGGCAGCTGATTCGCTCCGAAATCGTCGTCATCGCCGGTGCCGTGGGCGGCGGAGCGTCCGACGAAGTCCGTGAGGCACTTGCCGATCTGGGGACACTCGAAGTCGAGCGTGTAGCCATGCATCCGGGATCAGTGCAGGGCTTCGGCAAGCTGGGAAGAGACGAGGTTCCGACCTTTCTCCTACCGTCCAACCCGGTCAGTGCACTGGTGGTATTCGAAGTCATGGTTCGACCGTTGATCAGAATCGCGCTGGGACGCCGCCAACCGATGCGGCGAGTGGTGAAGGCGCGCACGGTCGGAACGATCACGTCGATTGCCGATCGCAAGGGTTTCCTGCGTGGTCAGCTGATGCGTGACGAAGCGACGGGGGAGTACCTGGTGCAGGCCCTCGGCGGTGCGCCCGGTGCGTCCTCACATCTCCTCGCGACCTTGGCGGAAGCCAATTGTTTGGTTCTTGTCGATCGAGACGTCACCGAAGTGCACATCGGTGAAGAAGTCGACGTAGCTTTTCTCGCCCAACGTGGGTAACGCCGACCCGAGTGGGGTGTGATGTCAGTCCATCCAGGATGGCCGGACGATCTCGGCCCGCTGCGAGTGCCCGCTGGAGTCGTGACCGTCCGCCCCGTCAAGCTTCGTGACGCTGCGGTGTGGAGTCGACTCCGCATACGCGATCGTGAGCACCTCGAGCCGTGGGAGCCCACCGGAGAGTCGCCCTGGGATGCGCGTCATCACATCACCGTCTGGCCGTCTCTGTGCGGAAATCTTCGCTCCGAAGCGCGTAAGGGCAGGATCCTTCCGTTGGTCATCGAACTGGACGGGAAGTACTGCGGGCAGGTCACCATCGGAAATGTCGTGCGCGGCGCTCTGCGGTCCGCCTGGGTGGGCTATTGGGTCGCCTCGCACGTCACCGGCGGTGGCGTTGCCACAGCGGCCGTTGCGCTCACGCTCGATCACGCGTTCTCGAAGGTCGGTCTGCATCGAGTCGAGGCAACAGTTCGCCCCGAGAACGCGTCGAGTCGCGCAGTCCTGCGCAATGTGGGGTTCCGGGAGGAAGGTCTCCTCAAGCGCTATCTCGATGTCGACGGCCAATGGCGCGACCATCTTCTGGTCGGAATGACCATCGAGGAAGTACCCACCACCGTTGTCGACAGATTGGTGCGGTCCGGACGCGCTTCGTGGGTGTGACGAAGACGGCGCAAGTAGCGTGGGAAACGCGAGCTAAACGGCAGTTACCGCTGAGTAGTCCTACTTTTGGTCGGCAAATTGTGATTTTTGATTCAACTAGAACTTGAGACTTTTGGGACTGAACCGGAAGTTCAGTTCGGTACGCGTGTGACACATGAGTATGGTGGGGTTCGGCGCGTCGGCAACGATGCGAGGGCGTCGGCCGTTAACCTTGACTCGTCAACGGCTGGCATAGGTGCTGGTAGGTGATCGGGAGGAGGCCGCGGCATGCCTAGCTCATTCGTGTGGATCGGGCTGGTGGCCGTGTGGCTGTTCGTCCTGGTGCCGATGCTCGTCAACAAGCGCCCCAGGATCCGGCAGACGAGTGACGCGGCGCTCGCGACTCGAGTACTCCACCGCGGCGACAGCAACCCTGTTCAGCGCGGACCGGCAGCAGGACACCGAAGCGATCCGAACTGGCAACCAGAACCAGTGCGCAGCAGCTACGACGCGGAGGACCAGATGGACACTCACGCAGAAGACGACTACGCCGGCGGTCGTGCACCGGTCGGAGAATTTGTTCCCGTACGACGCGGACGAGGCGGGTTCGACCCCGAAGCGGATGCCATCGCCCGGGAGGCGCGGTACGCCTTCCGACAGCGGACATTGCTGGGGCTTGCCTTCGTCGCGATTCTCTCGGGCGCTCTCGCATTGATCATCTCGCCGATGGTGTGGTGGTTGTTTGCGCTGACCGTGTGCGGTCTCGGCGGGTACATGGCGTACTTGCGTCGGCAGGTTCGGATCGAGCAGGAGATTCGCCGTCGTCGTACCGAACGCCTCAACCGATCGCGACTCGGAGTCGAATCGCACACCGACGAAGAGCTGCGCCTGATTCCCGCGCGACTGCGCCGACCAGGAGCGGTTGTCCTCGAGGTCGACGACGAAGATCCGGTGTTCGATCACTTGGATCACTACGAAGAAGAGGTCAGGCACACCGAGATGCGTCGCGCATCCGGACAGTGATCGACCGAGGATCTTCTGGGCCGATCTTGTAGGGCCGAAAGTTCGTGTCGGGTGATTCCAACGGGAGTATTCGCTCCTGTTAGAGTTGCCGAGCACCGCTCAGGCGGTGGCACGGGGCTGTGGCGCAGTTGGTAGCGCGCTTCGTTCGCATCGAAGAGGTCAGGGGTTCGATTCCCCTCAGCTCCACCAAGAAGTACCAGCGCAAAGGGTCTTTCAACGAAAGTTGAACGACCCTTTCCTGCATTTTCAGAGCCTGCCCGAATTGTGAAGATTCAGCTCGAGTGTGCGCCGTTTCATACGATTGCGACCGCTGATCCGGACCGTTGAGCTTCCAAGTGAGGGATGATCCTTGGGCGGATACATGTTTGCCGGAAATGTAACGAGGGTGTGTCCGGTGCGATAGGCACGGTGAGTCTGCCGCAGTTTTCCGCAGGTCGGACGTATGTGTCGGGGAGGAATGTCGATGAGCCAGCCACGACGGCTAGCGATGATGCTTGTTGCTGTGATGTGCCTGATGGGTATCGGCGTCCTTGCCGTGTCGGTTTTCCCGGCCATCGTCGCCGCCCAGCCCGGTGGCAACAACGGCAATGGAAACAACGGCAACGGAAACGGTAATTACGGCCACGGCAACAACGGCAACAACGGCAACAACGGTGGCGGTAACAACGGCAACGGCAATTACGGCGGCAACAACAACGGCAACTACGGCTGGCATTGTCACCACCACAACTGCGGGACGACGGTAGTGCCGACCACGACGACGACTGAGCCGACGACGACTGAGCCCACGACGACGACTGAGCCCACGACGACTGAGCCCACGACGACGACTGAGCCCACGACGACGACTGAGCCCACGACGACGACTGAGCCCACGACGACGACTGAGCCGACGACGACCGAGCCGACCACGACGACTGAGCCCACCACGACGACGACTGAGGCGACCACGACGACTGAGCCCTCGGCGAACCCTTCGGTGTCGCACCGTCCGAGCAGCAGTGTCTCACCGGCGACCAATGCAACCTCGCCGGCCGAGAGTCCTTCGAGCGAAGCGCCCTCCGAGTCGAAGACCTCTCAGACGCAGTCCCCTTCCGAGTCGCAGGAGAGCTCAGAGGAGTCTTCGGCGGTAGCAGTTCCACCGGCGGGGCCGTCCGATCCGCAAGGGCCGTCGGCCGGCGGCGAAGCACCGGCACCGTCTGCTGGTGGACCGGCGAACGCAGCACCGGGCGCAGTCGCAGCGCCTTCCGCGCCCGAGGTTCTGGCCGCACCGGCACCCGTAGCTCCCCAGGCACCGTCGAACGCGCCGAACATTGCGAGTCCGAGTGAGAACCCGCAGGCATTCCCGACGGCGTTCACTCAAGGGCTTCCACCGATTCTCAATGCTGCCGCCGTCGCCGGTGGTGTGGGCGGCATGGCAGTTGTAGCGGCCGGTGCGGGAGCTATGACTTTCCGTGGAGCTTCGCTGCAGAAGGCGCGATTGGCTGCAGCGCGTGCCGAATTCCTGGCACCCGGATCACAGGGAGGTGCGTGAGTCGTGCCGGACAGACGTTCACATCGCCGCGTTCTGGCTGCGGTGGATGCTGTATGTGACGCAGCAGCGTCGTCGGAGGCTGTGTCACTGCTGACAGTGGTGCAGACAGTCGCCCGCGAGCGTGGTCGCCCGATCGAGATCGATCTGGAAACCCCGCTCGCCACCGGAGTGTGCGGTCAGCGCCGGGCCTACGACGATCACGACGTCATCGTTTTGGCCCCCGGGTTGCCCAATGTCGAGCGGACTCTGGCACATGAGTTGGGGCACATAGTTTTTCGTCACGAGGGTGCCGAGATTGCCGAGGCAACGCTCGAGGTCAGTGACGATTTGATCGCGTACATGCTGAGTCAACGTTCTCTGCGGCGCAATGAACCCGTACCGATGGATGACATCGCGGAGTGGGAAGCCGAGACGTTCGCGTCGATGTTGATCATGCGTCTGCGAACGATGAGTGGCCGTGGAACACCGCTGTCGGTATTGCGGTACGACGAGGCGATCGGATGATCTTTTGGGCTGTGGCCCTTCTCGTCTGGGTTGCAGCCGGTGCGAGATTGGGTCGAGTTGTCGCGCGCACCGCGACGCCTCTGCGGATGTCGATGGTCTTCGCAGGCTTCTCGGTCGCATTGTCCTCGACGGTCATGGTTCCGGCGGTGTGGGACATCGTCGATCGCATTGCGCCGGAGCAACATGCCGCAGCGATGATCGTCATCGTCTTGTGGACCGCGTTGTCTGCGGCCAGCGCAGTCGGCGCCGTGTCCGCTTGGCCGGTGATGTCGCGTCCAGCCATGCGCGGTCTCGCCACGGTGCTGTACTCGGTGGGGTTGCTGGTGGCGATCGCGGTGCTCTTCGGTTACCCGGCGCCGGCGCTCATCTTTATCATCGTTGCACTGTCCCTTGTCATTTCGACGGGGTTACGGCACGTCGCGTGGGCACCATTGGGGCGTGGAATCGCGTTGATCGTGACCGGTTCGTCGATCCTGCTCGTCGTGGTCGTCGTGATGCTGGTCGAATCGATCGGTGGCACCGGCGCACTCGAATCGGATATCTGGACGGGCGCAGGAGTGTGGTTCATCGCTGCGTCGAGTGTTCTGATAGCGCTGGGCATCACGTGGGTGCTTCTCGAGACCTGGGTACGTGCGCGACGTGATCTGTACCGTCTGCGGCGGATGCACGCGCTTCTCGTCAAGCGATTCCCCGAGGTAGTCGACGCGGACAGTGCCGGGAGTACGTCCGTGCTGCGGGCATCTGACATGATCGCTCAGATCATGGATGCGATGTACATCCAGTCCGGCGCCGGGATGTTCGACGTCGGTGGACAGGAACCGCCGCGGGCGGTCACTGCACACGCGGGGATATTGGCTGGGTGGATCGCTGATCCCTTGGCCTCGGATGTGTTGGACACCAGGTGGATCGCGCCACCGGAGAAGATGTCGGCGCGCCGATGGGTGTTGTTGTTGGCGAAAGAACTCGATGAAACGACAAAAGTAGGTCGACGTTCATAGTCGACCTACTCCATGTCATTTCAGTACTTCCGGTCAATGCAGTGCTTCAGGTCAATGCAGAGCTTCAGCACATTCGCATCAGCGCGACGCGTCAGGCGGAACCTCTGGCAAACCTTCACTCGCGCGGAGCTTTTCAGCCATCGTGGTGAGTAGATTCTGCGATTCTTCCGAGAGGTCGAATGCACGGCTCGAGAGGCGGCGAAGACCATAGCCTTGGAGCTGCGAGAGCAGTTCCAGGTCGTGATCGATCTTGGCTGCGTAGATGTCGTTGAAGAAGTAGTCGGGCTTCACCTTGAAGAACCGGGCGAACGCCGCGACTGTCTCGTCGGAGGGGTTGGTGCGCTGTCCCGAGCGGAGCTGCGAGATGTACGGCTTGGAGATCTGATGGCCGTCTTCGATGAGCGCTGCCGCAACCTCGGCATTGGTGTGGGGTTTGCGCCCCGGAGGATGAACACTGTCGAACAGTTTGTTCAATCGTTCTGCAAAGTCAGCCATTGTGAACCGCCCCGTAATCCTCTCTAGCTAGCAATTGTCCGTTCAGTGAATCCTACGGTATCACGCGGATAACCGATCGGTAGCTCACCGTAGTCTGTTTAGTGGACTAGTTGTCAAATGTGTCCGAGATTCGATTCGTCCGGCCAATGAGTGCTCAGCTATGTCTCAGCGCACATTGAGTTTCCGCCGCGCGGAAATGCGCAGCTACGACTGCGCTATTCGAACCTTCCAGTACTTGGCCAATGTGCCCAATATCAAACCTTTTACCTGTTTTGGCGATATTAGCTATGCGTTAGCCTGGTTTTCCGCGACTATTTCGATTGAAAAACTGCAGTTCAAGCGAGGTTTGAGGGATTAGGGCCGCAATCGGGGCCGCTGTTTACGGTGTCGCGCGGATCACCTGCGAGTTGAACCTTGAACGGTTTGCCGGATTCCAATCTGTGCTAGCTAAACCCTGCGAGCAGGCGCAGAATTGTGACATGAAACACACGATGAGCGATGATGAATTGCGCCGCGCAATCCGTGAAATTCAGGATCGAGCCCACGACGCGCGCAAGCGTGGGGACGATGTAGCGGCGGAAGAACTCGACCGTACGGTCAGGGGTTATCAAGAGCAGATGATGCAGCGTCTGTAGTGCTCGCTGCGGTCGTCTCCACGCAAGGTTTGCAGAGTGCGGCCGCACCCCTTCGGCCGTCTTGCGTGTTTCGGGGCGGTCACACCGCGCGTGCGTAGACTTTCCCGCATGTCCACAGTACGAGTGCGGGGGAGTGTTCATCCATGTCTGTAAGGTCGCTCGACGGCAAGAAATGCCTGATCACCGGCGCTGGTAGTGGAATAGGACGCGCAACTGCGCTCCGTGCATCCGAGGCCGGCGCCGAATTGTTTCTCACCGATATCAACAACCTCGGATTGGAAGAGACAGTCGCGATGGTCGGCGCCGCCGGCGGCACGGTCAGCATGGCGAAGGCGCTCGATATCTCGGACTACGACGAGGTCGTGAAATTCGGTACCGAGATTCACACTCAATTCTCTCCGATGGATGTCGTCATGAATATCGCCGGCATTTCGGCGTGGGGAACTATCGAGAACCTCGAACACCGGCACTGGAAGTCCATGGTGGACGTCAACCTGATGGGGCCGATCCACGTCATGGAGACGTTTGTTCCGCCCATGATTCGTGCCGGCAAGGGTGGGCACCTGGTCAATGTGTCTTCGGCCGCCGGGCTCCTGGCCCTGCCGTGGCATGCCGCCTACAGTGCGAGCAAGTTCGGCCTTCGCGGTGTCTCCGAAGTGCTGCGATTCGATCTGAAGCGGCACGGAATCGGCGTCAGTCTGGTTGTGCCGGGTGGCGTGAAGACGCCATTGGTGGGAACAGTGGAAATTGCGGGTATCGACCGAGGCGACCCGCGGGTCGAAAAGCTCACGCATCGATTCGAGAAGCGTGCGGTTTCGCCGGAGAAGGTGGCGTCGTGCATTCTGCGGGGAATCGAGAAGAACACGTATCTCGTATATACGTCCAATGACATCCGATTCGGATACTGGTGGGCGCGTAAATTCGCACCGCCATACGAGTTCGTGATGCAAAAAGCGAACGACCAGTTCAGTAAATTGCTCAAGCGATGAGCGTTAACTCCGCCGGGACTTTTATCTAGTCGAATAGGGACCAAAGTCATGCCGAAGAGTTTTCACTTCGATATCGAATTCAAATATCCCATCGACGACGTTCATCGAACTCTGACGGACCCGCGTTATTGGGAAGTCCGACTTGGAGACCTCTATGCCACCTCGGACATCGACGTTGCAGACGGGTCGATTCAAGTATCGGTGTCCGAGGAAATCGACTCCGCGTCCCTCCCGAGCCTGGTCGCCAAGGTTGCGCCGAGTCGACTCGGTCTGACACGGGTCGACCACTGGGGACCCCTGTCTGACGGGAAGGCAGCTGGGTCGGTCACCGGAATCGCGCACGGACTGCCGATACGAATCGAGACGACGCTCGACCTCACAGCCGCCGAGTCCCGCACGCGACTGGCCGTCGACGGAACGGCCGAAGTGAAGATGCCGATTATCGGTGGTCAGATCGAGAAGTTGCTGAAGAAGACCGTTGAGGACTTGCTGGGGCGCGATCGAGATGCCGTCGAGTCATTTCTCGCCTGAATCGGCGCCGAAATCGACCTCCAGCACGCGCGCACCGGGGCCGGCGGCCGCGAGTTGATCGTGAGGGTTGGCCAGTGAGCACCCCTCCAGTGAGAGACACCCGCAGCCGATGCAACCGGTGAGGTTGTCTCGCAGACGTTCCAGTTGCTCGATACGGAGATCGAGGTGGCGCCGCCATCCGGTCGACAACCTCTCCCAATCTGCACGGTTCGGGGTGCGGCCCTCAGGAAGTGTGCCGAGGGCTTCCCGGATTTCCGACAACGGAATCCCGACGCGCTGCGAGATTCTGATGAAGGCGACGCGTCGAAGCGTGTCTCGTTGGTATCGACGCTGGTTACCGCTGGTCCGGCGACTGACGATGAGGCCTTCCCGTTCGTAGAAATGCAGGGCCGAGACGGCGACACCGCTGCGCTCGGAGAGCTGACCGGGAGTCAATTCCTTGGCTTTCCACGAAGGCATCTCCATGGCGACTACCGGTCCGTGGCCCGGTGAAGGGTGGCGTGGAGGTGATGCGTCAGCGGGGTGTCACCGTGCGCCATCCACAAGTCGTACGTCAGCGTGTCGCCCTGGACCCGCATGACCCGCCGGACGTCGTGGACCGGTTTGGCGTCGGGTGATGCTGCGAGCGTGTGACGGGTCAAGGCGAGAGTGCCTTCGGAGTCGACGGTTCCGCGATGGATCTCGACAAATCCGGTGGGTTGACTGACGAGCAGTTCGAGCTCGCCACCCGGTGTCGGGCGTAGGTAACCCGATTCCATGTGAAGCGGTCGGCCGTCGGGGAGCCCACGAGTGCGCGACGAGTAGGTGACGAACGGTTTCGGAGTCGGAGCGAACTCGATCTCCTCGGAATATTCGAAGTCGTCGATCGTGGGGAAATGTCCGGCTCCAGCGCCGACCCAGCGTCCGGTGAACCGGTCGATTCCGGCGCCGCTCAGCGCCGCCTGATCCGTACTGCCCATTTGGTGGTCCTCTCGCCTGCGTCGGACAAGACGTTACGCGGGCCGGTACGGCAGCTGCTCCTCCCTGCTGGGTGGGGCCCACGGGATTAGTGTTCAGTCATGAACGCTTCTGGCTCCGTCCCCCTCGGTGTCGATTCCGAGGTGGGCCGATTGCGATCGGTCATTCTTCATCGTCCTGGCGACGAGCTGAAACGGTTGACCCCACGCAACAACGACGAGTTGCTTTTCGACGCGTTGCCGTGGGTGGACCGTGCGCAGGAAGAACACGATCAGTTCGCGACCGTCCTTCGTGAGCGCGGCGTCGAGGTCCTGCTGTTGTCCGATCTCCTCACCGAAGCGCTCGAGGTCAGCGGCGCTGCGCGGATCCAGGGGATCGCGGCCGCCGTCGACGCACGCAAGATCGGGCACGCGCTCGGGCAACACCTGGCTGCGTACCTGCGAAAGGTGGAGCCGAAGGAGTTGTCGTCGATCCTCACCGCGGGAATGACGTTCGACGAGCTGCCGATCGATGCCGACTCGACCTCGTTGGTACGCAGGATGCATCACGGCGGTGACTTCGTGATCGACCCCCTGCCCAATCTGCTCTTCACGCGAGACTCGTCGTTTTGGGTGGGACCACGGGTGATCATCACGTCCTTGGCGTTGTCGGCGCGAGCTCGCGAATCCTCGATCACGGATCTCGTGTACGCGCATCACCCTCGATTCAAGGGCGTGCGCCGCGCGTACGAGTCGCACACGGCTCCGGTCGAGGGAGGCGACGTGCTGCTTCTCGCATCAGGGGTGATCGCAATCGGTGTCGGTGAACGGACGTCGCCCGCTGGAGCAGAAGCGTTGGCGCGTAGCGTGTTCGACGATGGTCTCGCCCATACGGTGCTGGTCGTTCCGATCGAACAACGCCGAGCGTCGATGCATCTCGACACGGTCTGCACCATGGTCGAGGCCGACGCAGTCGTCATGTATCCGGCCATCCAGGACACGTTGTCGGCGTTCACCCTGCGCAAGGAAGACGACGGGGTGAGTATTCGCGGGGCCACGCCGTTCCTCGAAGCGGCAGCCGACGCCATGGGAATCGGAAAACTTCGTGTGATCGACACCGGACTCGACACGGTGACGGCCGAGCGTGAGCAGTGGGACGACGGGAACAACACGTTGGCCGTCGAACCTGGCGTCGTGGTTGCTTACGAGCGCAACGTCGAAACGAATGCCAGGCTCGAGGCCTCGGGTATCGAGGTCTTGCGAATCGCGGGTTCGGAACTGGGGTCCGGCCGTGGTGGACCTCGGTGTATGTCCTGCCCGATCGCCCGCGATCCGCTGTAAGCCGTCGACGCTGTCAGAGAATTTCTTCCACCTTGGCTGCCGGACGCGCGAGCACGGTGCCCTTGTCCGTGACCACGAACGGGCGTTCGATCAGAATCGGGTGCTCGATCATCGCGTCGAGGATTTCGGATTCGGAAGCATCGGCGAGTCCGAGTTCCTTGTACTGCGTTTCGCGCTTGCGAACCGCTTGGCTGGGCTCGAGGCCGGCGTCGGCGAGGAGTTTTTCCAGCTCGGATCGGGTAGGCGGAGTATCGAGGTACTTCACAATGGTGGGTTCGATGCCCGCGTCCCGGATGAGCCCGAGAACAGTTCGCGAGGTGTTGCACCGTTGATTGTGGAAGATGGTTGCAGATGCCATGTCCGTCATTCTGCCTCTGAGTCCGAACTCGTGGGACAAACAGGGGAACAACGGACACCTCCGGCGCGCTGCACTTGAAGTACCGATTTGTGAGGAGAAAACGATGACGGAACATCGCAGTGTGGACGAACGACGCGTGGTCATTGCCGGTGGGCACGGCAAGATTGCGCAGCACCTGACGTACTTGCTGGCAGGGCACGGTGATCGGCCGGTAGCGCTGATCCGTAATTCCGCGCACGAGGGTGCCGTCCGCACACTCGGCGCGTTCCCCGTGGTGATCGATCTGGAATCGTCCACGGTCGAGGAAGTTGCGAAGGTACTCGACGGTGCCGACGTCGCGGTCTTCGCCGCAGGTGCCGGACCTGGTAGCTCGATCGAGCGCAAGGACTCCGTCGACCGGGCCGCGGCGGTGCTGTTGGCCGATGCTGCCGAGAAAGCCGGAGTGCGTCGGTTCATCCAGATCAGCGCCATGGGTGCTGGTGACGAAATACCAGAGAACACCGACGAGGTTTTTGCCGCCTATCTACGAGCGAAGACTGCAGCGGAGGAAGATCTCAAGACTAGGACTTCGCTGGACTGGACGATTCTTCGGCCAGGGCTTCTGACGGACGACGATCCCACCGGTGAAGTCCTTCTGGCCGAGCCGCCCGTCGATCGAGGCTCGGTGCCTCGTGCCGATGTCGCCGCGGTGGTCGAAGCGCTCACCGATGCCCCGTCCAGTGTCGGCAAGATATTGGTTCTGACCTCCGGCCCGCATACGATCCGCGAAGCGATCGAGGGCCTGTGACCGAGAAGATACGACGAGGGTGACGATGAAGATCGCGATCGACCACGATTCCTCCACAGCTCCGTACGACCAACTGCGGCAACAGATTATCGAGCAGGTGCACGGCGGTGGGTTGATCGCGGGAACCAAGATTCCGACGGTGCGTGCGTTGGCGTCGGAGCTGGGATTGGCGGCAAATACCGTCGCGAAGGCTTATCGCGCGCTCAGCGATCAGGGCGTCATCGAGACACGAGGCAAGCAAGGGACATTCATCGCTTCGGGGACTGATCCGGTGCAGGCGCAGGCAGAACAGGCGGCGACCGCGTTCGCGCATAACGTGCGCTCGCTCGGGTACTCCGACAGTGAGATCGTCGCCATGGTGGAGTCGGCATTGAGAGGTGCGTGACACAATGATTAAGTTGACGCTTCAACTTAAAGCTGTCAGTCTTGGCTCATGAATTCGTCGATTGCTCGTGACCTCGGACTCCTCATCGCCCGTGTCGGCCTCGGGATCATCTTCATCGCCCACGGTTGGCAGAAGTTCTTCACCTACAAGATCGCTGGAACGCAGGCTGCATTCGAAGGGATGGGCGCCCCGCTCCCCAAGATTTCGGCAGTTCTGGCGGCATCGATCGAACTCGGCGGCGGCATCCTGCTCATCGCAGGTCTGCTGACCCCGCTCGTCGGAGCCCTGCTGTTCCTCGACATGGTCGGCGCGTTCTTCATCGTGCACGCGGACAAGGGTGTCTTCATCGACAACGGCGGCTACGAACTCGTCGTCGCACTCGGTGTCGGATCGCTCTTGATCGCCGTGATGGGCGCAGGACGCATCAGTATCGACGGATTGATCGGCAAGGGCAACGGTTGGGTTAAAACCCCAGCTTGATTGGGGTGAGAAGGCGGGCTCAACGGACGTTGAGCCCGCCTTCCGGCTTGCTTTTGGCCCACAAAGTGACGAACGTAGTCATCTATGGTGACGAAATCTGATCGATCCGAACAAGATTCCGGGGCCAACGAAGAGCGCCCGGAGACGGGCTTTACTCGGGTAGGCGTTCGGACCGACTACGTGGTGTTTTCCGTCGCGGCTGCAGCCGTGTCGGCAATCGTCGTATGGGGTCTCGTAGCTCCCGACAACCTCGATTCGGTAACCGGAAGTGTTCTCAACTGGCTGGTGACCAACATCGGCTGGCTCTTCGTGCTTGCGGCTTCGGCCTTCGTGCTGTTCTCCATCTACCTTGCCGTCAGTCGATTCGGCGACATTCCGCTGGGCAAAGACGGCGAGAAGCCCGAGTTCCGCACCGTCAGCTGGATCGCCATGATGTTCAGCGCCGGCATGGGTATCGGCCTGATGTTCTTCGGTGTCGCGGAACCGCTGGCGCACTACGTGACTCCGCCTCCCGGCACCGACGGTGGCGTCGGAACTGCCATGGCCACCACCATGTTTCACTGGGGTCTTCATCCTTGGGCGATGTATGCCGTTGTGGGCCTTGCCATTGCGTACGGGTCGTATCGCCGAGGACGCAAGCAACTGTTCAGTTCGGCCTTCATCCCCTTGCTCGGTCGCAAAGCCGAAGGGCCGATCGGCAAGGTCATCGACATCCTGGCGATCTTTGCCACACTTTTCGGTACCGCAGCATCTTTGGGGCTCGGCGCACTTCAGATCGGCTCCGGTTTCGAGGTAGTCGGCTGGATGGAAGAAGCCGGTGTATTCCTGCTCGTGGCCATCGTTGCGGTACTGACCCTGGCGTTCGTCGCGTCGGCAGTTTCCGGTGTGGCCAAGGGAATTCAGTGGTTGTCCAACATCAACATGGTGCTCGCGCTGATCTTGGCCCTGTTCGTGTTCGTTCTCGGGCCGACCGTGCTGATTCTCAATCTGCTCCCGACGACCATCGGTGCTTACGTTTCCGACCTTGCCCAGATGTCCGCTCGCACGGGTGCATCGTCGAATCCTGAAACGGGCGCGTGGCTTTCGTCGTGGACGATCTTCTACTGGGCATGGTGGGTGTCCTGGACGCCGTTCGTCGGCATGTTCCTGGCGCGCATCAGCCGCGGCCGCACGATCCGCCAGTTCATCGTCGGCGTCATCGCCGTTCCCACGACTGTCAGCTTGCTCTGGTTCGCGATCTTCGGAGGCGCGGGTATCGGCGAGGAACGCGACGGAATCGGCTTGTCCGGCCGAGGCTCGGAAGAGGCTCAACTGTTCGGCATGCTCGACAATCTGCCGCTTGCCGGTGTCACGACCGTCCTGGTCATGCTGCTCGTCGCGGTATTCTTCGTCTCCGGCGCCGACGCTGCGTCGATGGTGATGGGGACGCTCTCACAACGCGGAACGCTCGAACCGAGTCGCTGGGTCGTGGTCTTCTGGGGCATGTTGACCGGTGGCGTCGCAGCACTTCTGCTCTGGACCGGTGGTTCCGAAGCGCTCGACGGCTTGCAGACGATGACGATCATCGCGGCGGCGCCGTTCGTGCTGGTCATGATCGGCCTGTGCTTCTCGCTGTACAAGGATCTTTCGCACGACCCGATCATCGTTGCGGCGAAGGAACAGAAACGTGCCCTCTTACGCCCGCGGCGGGGGCGCCGCGTCGGCAAACCGGCGGAGTAATCGTGAAACGAAGGAGGCACCGAACCCGGTTCGGTGCCTCCTTCGTTTGTCCCCCTATTTCCAGCTCGGCAACCACAAATGGTTCTGCCACGATTCGGGCGTGATCGGCATGGCTGTGAGTATCGGCCAGAGGTAGACGAAGTTGGCTACGACCAGACCGATGTACAGACTGACTGCAAGAAGTCCGGTGGTACGACGCTCGACGGACGCGCTCGCCTTGCCCAGAACGTCGCCGAGGACCAGCGCGAATCCCATGACCATGAACGGGGCGAGCGCAACGGCGTAGAAGTAGTACATCTGGCGGTCGAGCGTCGCGAACCACGGAAGGTAAGCGGCGCCGTAACCCGTCAGGACCACTGCGTATCGCCAGTCACGGCGCACGAACGTCTGCCAGATCGCCCACGCCAACATCGGTAGCGCCAGCCACCACATTGCCGGTGTGCCGATCAGCATGACTGCCTTGACGCAGCTGGCGGCCCCGCAACCGGTGACCTGCTCGCCGTCGGCATAGTAATAGAGCATCGGTCGTAGCCCCATCGGCCACGTCCACGGTTTCGACTCCCACGGGTGGTGGTTTCCGGCGGAGTTGGTCAGACCGGCATGGAACTGCAGAACATTTCCGCTGTAGTACCAGAGTGAGCGCAGCGCAGACGGGATGAAACTCCACGTACCGCCCTCACCGATCTCGTTGCCGACGGCATGACGGTCGACGCCGGTCTCGCTGGTGAACCAGGCCCAGTAGCTCGCGAGGTACACACCCAGCGGAATGATCACCAGCGCATACAGAGCTGGACCGATGTCGCGAACGGCGGTGCCGACCCAGGGGCGCTGAACACGGTATGCGCGGCGCGCCGACAGGTCGAAGGCAACACTGAGCAACCCGAAGAAGAGAATGAAGTACATGCCGGACCACTTGGTTCCGCAGGCCAGGCCGAGCAGAATGCCGGCGCCGAACCTCCACCACCGGAAACCCAGCCGTGGACCCCAGGCGGAATCGCCGATGCGGCCCTCGTCGTACACCTTCGCCATTCGTTCGCGGACTTGGTCGCGATCGACCACCAGGCATCCGAGCGCCGCAAGGACGAAGAATGCCAGAAAGATGTCGAGCATCCCGAGGCGTGAGGAGACGAAGGTGACGCCGTCCACGATGAGCAGGATTCCGGCAATGGCGCCGATGAGCGTCGACCGCGTCATGCGGCGCACGATGCGGATGATCAGCAAGACCATCAGCGTTCCGACCAGGGCCGACGAGAAGCGCCACCCCCAACCGTTGTAACCGAAGAGTGCTTCGCCGATCGCGATCATCTGCTTGCCGATCGGCGGGTGGACCACCAACCCGTAACCGGGATTGTCTTCGATGCCGCCGCCGGTGAGGACCTGCCAACCCTGCGGAACGTAGTGCTTCTCGTCGAAGACCGGTGTGCCGGCGTCGGTCGGGTAGGCGAGCATCGTGAAGCGGGTGATCGCTGCGACGGCGGTGATGAAAGCGGTGACGATCCAGCCGCGCAATCTGTCTGTCGGGCCGAAATCAGGATCCGGTACCAGCGGGCCGGGACTACGCACTACCCGATCGCTCGTGGCGGGCGTTGGCCGCTCGTCCGTCTGCACAGTCACCTGGCAATCGTAGGCTGTCAGGTATGACTGGTCGTTTGGTACTCGCCGCAACACCCATGGGAGATGTCGGTGACGCATCCCCGCGTCTTCGGTCTGCTCTCGCAACCGCCGACGTCGTCGCTGCGGAGGACACACGACGCACCAAGTCTCTGGCGTCCGCGCTCGACGTCACCATCACCGGGAAGATCGTCAGTTTCTACGATCAGGTCGAGATTTCGCGGCTGCCCGCGCTGGTCGCAGATGTGGCCGAGGGCAAGACCGTCCTGCTGGTCACGGATGCAGGCATGCCGTCGGTCAGTGATCCCGGGTATCGCCTTGTTGCCGCGTGCGTAGCCGAGAACCTCGCGATAACGTGCCTCCCTGGTCCGTCGGCGGTGACGACGGCGCTCGCGCTCTCGGGCTTGCCCGTGGAACGGTTCTGCTTCGACGGGTTCCCGCCGCGTAAGCAGGGGCAGCGCAAGACGTGGCTCTCTGCCTTGGCAACAGAGCAGCGAGCATGCGTCTTTTTCGAAGCACCCCATCGCCTTGCCGATTGCCTTGCAGACGCGGTGGACGTCCTCGGACCGAATCGCCGCGCGGCCGTGTGCCGGGAATTGACCAAGACCTACGAGGAAGTGAAGCGCGGCACTCTCGGAGAGTTAGCTGCCTGGGCGGCCGAGGGTGTTCGCGGCGAGATCACGGTGGTGCTCGAAGGCGCCGTGTTGGTGGCATCTGATCCTGCCGATCTTGTCGACGAGGTGGAACGGTTGGTCGAGGGGGGAGCGCGCTTGAAGGACGCGTGTGCTCTGGTCGCAACGGCCGGCGTCTCCAAGCGTGAGTTGTACGAGACGGTCCTGGCCTCTCGAAAGGACTAGCGGGAGCGGTGCACTGCAGGGGCACCGGGACGCAGGTTGGCGTCGTCGGCCGCGGCTTGGCCGGCATGCCAGCCTTCGGCGTCGACGGACCGTCCGCGAGTCTTGCGGGTTGTCGGGAACAATCGATCGAACTCGGCGTCGACAGCCTCGGATGTGGTGGCGAGAATCGGCAGAAGGTCCGCGACGTCCATCGACGCCGCGTCGGCCGCTTCGGCGGTGGCCTTGGTGCCGGCGTCGCGTAGGCGGTGTCCGATTCGGCTGGCGAATCCGGAGAGGAAGCCCTTTCGGAACGAGGTGGTGCGTGAGCCACCCCGATTGCTCGAGTCGGCGAATTGCATTGCACGGGTTGCCTGTACGAGCAGGGAAGTGAACAGCATGTCGACTTGCTGAAGGTCGACCGGAGTGCCGACGACGGTCGCGAGTGCGATGTCGCTGAACCAGACCGTCCTGACTCGATTCGATTCACCGATCTCGGTCAGGAGGTGAACTTTTTCCTTCACGTACGGGTTCTCGATGTGAATGCGTCGGGCATTCACGGACGTGTCGGTGACCCCGGCGCGACTGTGGAGCAGCGCGGAATCGATCGCGTATCGAGTCATCAACTCCTGTGCCTTCGCGGTGAAAATCTCGGCTTCTTCGGCGAAGTTGGTGGCTTCCGCTTTGGCGAGCAGCCCACGAATTCGCTTGAGTACCTTGGCGTCGACCTCGGTATCACCGACGCCGGCATAGCTGGTGTCGGTGCGTTGCGACGGCCAGATGGACGGTGGCGCGAGCAATACCGTCCACTGAGGCAGGCGCATCCACGATCGCGCGACGTCGACGATCTGCGAAACGAGGAAGTATGGATCCTGGAACAAGAGGCCGGCCGCGAGGGAGCGAAAAACGTGGTCGTCCACGGTGATTCGAGAAGCGATGTGCCGAGACTTCGGATACTGCTCGCCGATCGTCTGCAACTGCCCCACCCATTCGAGCGGTGCGCGATCGGAGGCGCGCGACGCTTTCGCGTCGAACAGGATGGTGGTGGCGGCGAGATCGGCGTCGGACGCGTCTTTGCTTCGGCGCGCCAGATGAATCAGATCCGCCGGCTGCCATCCGCGGTCGTACGCCGCGGACAGTTCGGAAACGAGATCTCGCGCCGCGGAAACGGATTGAGGGCTGACCTCCTGAGTGGACACCCGTGCTCCGTTCCATGGCAGTGTCTGCGCCGAAGCGCTGGTTCGAATGTATGTTCTATTCGTCGTCATGGCTGGAGTGTGCACGTGGGGTCCGACACATCCGCCTGTAACCGGATATCTCGGACCCCACGTGCGGCACTCTCGCCTAGCTCATTCTTCGACGAAGCGGGGAAAAACTGGCGCCGGAGCAGGTAGTTTCCGGTTCGCGTCGATGCGAACCGCAATGTCGGCGAACTGACGGTTCTCTTCGCTCTGGCCGAGCAGATCGAGGATTCGCGACGCAGCGTCGGGCATCACCGGCTGAACGAGAAGCCCGACAATGCGGACCACTTCGAGCGTCACGTACAGAACCGTCGCCATGCGTGCGGGATCGGTCTTGCGCAGAACCCACGGTTCCTGCTTGGAGAAGTACCGGTTGGTCTCGCCGAGAACGCCCCAGATGGCTTCCAACGCGAGGTGCAGAGCCTGCACGTCGAACTCGCTGCGGCACTTGGCAAGCAAGGCGTCCGCCGACGCCAGCATCGCCAGGTCGTCCTCGGTGAACTCGCCGGGGGTGGGGACCTGGGCATCGCAGTTCTTCGCGACCATCGTCAGTGAACGCTGCGCGAGGTTGCCCAGTTCATTGGACAGGTCTGCGTTCATACGTGTCACGATTGCTTCGTGGCTGTAGCTGCCGTCCTGGCCGTACGAAATCTCGCGGAGCAGGAAGAAACGGACCGCGTCGAGGCCGTACTGATCGACCATCGCGATGGGGTCGACGACGTTGCCGACGGACTTCGACATCTTCTCGCCCTTGTTGTACAAGAACCCGTGGACGAAGACCCGCTCCGGTAGTTCGATGCCGGCAGACATGAGGAACGCCGGCCAGTACACGGTGTGGAACCGCGTGATGTCCTTGCCGATGATGTGCAGGCTCGCGGGCCAGAACTTCTCGAACTCCGCCGAGTCGACGTTCGGGTAACCCACGCCGGTCAGGTAGTTGGTGAGCGCGTCGACCCAGACGTACATGACGTGGTCGGAGTCGCCGGGAACCTCGACGCCCCAGTCGAACGTGGTGCGTGAGATCGACAGGTCCTTGAGGCCGCCCTTGACGAAGCTGACGATCTCGTTGCGGCGCGTCGTGGGGGCGATGAACTCGGGGTGCTCTTCGTACAGCGCGAGGAGACGGTCCTCGTATGCCGAGAGTCGGAAGGTGTAGTTCGACTCCTCGGTCCACTCCACGGGCGTGCCGGTCTCGGTGGACTGACGTGTGCCGTCCTCCAGCAGTGTGGTCTCGGCTTCGGTGTAGAAAGCCTCGTCACGAACCGAGTACCACCCCGAGTACGTGTCGAGGTAGATGTCGCCCGATGCGGCCATCTTCTCCCAGATCGCCTTGCTGGCCACCTGATGATCCGCGTCGGTGGTGCGGATGAACCGGTCGTACGAGATGTTCAGGACCTTGTCGAGGTTCTGGAACACGTCGGAGTTCCGAGCCGCGAGTTCGCGGACGTCGATGCCCTCTTTGATCGCTGTCTGCTGCATCTTCAGACCGTGCTCGTCGGTGCCGGTCATGAAGAACACTTCATGTCCGTCCAACCGCTTGAAGCGGGCGAGCGCGTCCGAGGAGATGTACTCGTACGCGTGGCCGATGTGCGGAGCGCCGTTGGGATACGCGATCGCTGTCGTGATGTAGAACGGCGGTCGTTCCGCGCCTTCCTGGGCGGCGGAGTCCGGGCGCGGGGTCTGGGAGGGTGAGGCAGGCACAGTCATGGTGCGCTTACTCTATCGGGCGTGAGCAAAGACCGTCCCGCCCCCGATGCCCCTGAGCCCTTGTCGCCTCTGATCGACGCCCATACGCACCTCGACGCGTGTGGTGCGCACGACGCTGTGACCGTGGCCGAAATAGTCGATCGAGCCGAGGCCGTCGGCGTCGGACGAGTCGTCACGGTGGCCGACGACCTTGATGCCGCGCGATTTGCAGTTGAAGCGGCTCATTGGGATTCGAGAGTCTACGCAGCCGTCGCAATCCATCCGACCAGGGCAAACGTTCTCGATGCCGGCACGCGAGCCGAGATCGAGCGGTTGGCGGCCGATCCACGAGTCGTTGCCGTGGGGGAGACGGGGCTCGACCTCTACTGGCCCGGCAAGCTCGAGGGGTGTGCCACCATCGAGGAGCAGGTCGACGGTTTCCGGTGGCACATCGATCTGGCGAAGCGTCTCGGAAAGACGCTGATGATTCACAATCGCGAAGCCGATCAGGATTTGCTACGGGTGCTGCACGAGGAAGGCGCGCCGGAGACCGTGGTCTTCCACTGCTTCTCCTCCGATTCGGAGATGGCCCGTGCATGCATCGACGCTGGCTACGTGTTGAGTTTCTCGGGGACCGTGAGTTTCAAGAATGCGAAGGCGCTGCGTGAGGCCGCGCTGTTGGTGCCCTCGGATCAGCTGATCGTCGAGACGGACGCGCCGTTCTTGACGCCGCACCCGTTCCGCGGCGCCCCCAACGAGTCGTACTGCCTGCCGTACACGGTGCGCGCACTCGCGGACATCCGCGGCGAGGATCCACAGGCGCTGGCCGCAGCGTCCACGGCGACAGCGGAGCGCGTGTACAAGCTCTGACGCTATTGTGGTCTGACAGGTAACTCCGCGCCCGGGACCGTCGTGTTCCGGTTCGTCTACTGCGCGGAGTATTCAGATGGATGACTACAACGTGGTCACAGTCCGCATCGAAACGTGGGAATTCGAGTGCTGTGCACCGTTACCGGTGGTCGGCGAAAAATCTTCGTGGGCTTTGCACCCGATTCAGAAGTCGCTGTGGTTCGACGGGTCGGTTCATGGGGGAATCTATCCCGACGAGGTGGAACCTACGTCCGGGATCGTTCGTTCGATTCGGCTCGAGCGCGGTGAATTTCTCGAACAAGGGTCCGGGCGCTGGGTGTTGGTGCCTGGGAGCATCGATTTTGTTCGAGTCGAGAAGGTCCCACGGTCTTTTCGCGGCATGTCATCACTGGTTGCCGGTCGTCGTGGCTGGATGGAGACGGCCGTTGTCGTCGAGCTTGCTGTTCTTGCGAGGGGATGAAGGGGCACAGCTTCACTGAGCCGACGCCCGTCGACTCTTCGGTCCGGATTGTCAGCGTTCATGTCGACGCGGTCGAAGTCGAGTGCTGCGGTCCGTTTCCTGTAGTCGGTGAACCATGCTCGTGGACATTGACACCGCGATCGCAGGTCGACGAGTTCGACGGTTGGGTTCACGGCGGGATGCCGGCAGCAGGAGTCCAGACCGCCGGCGTAGTCCTCGGGATTCTGGTGGAGACCACCAGCTACGTGGAAGTCGGAAACCCGAAGATGTGGTTACCCGTCGAAGACAGCGAGACATATCGAAGGGTCGACGCCAGTCCTCGGTGGTTCCGCAGGTTCGGCGACTTCGACTTCGAGCCGCAGAATCGGATGGAGACCGGACTGGTCGTCGAATTGGCCACCACCCGTGCGCCTTTCCGGTAGTCACCACTACCGAAAGGCGCACAGGGGGGCTTGGCCCTAGAGAACCTTCGCCAGGAAGTCCTGGGTGCGCTGCTGCTGTGGGTTGCCGAACAGGCTCTCCGGCTTACCTTCTTCGACGATGTATCCGTCGGCCATGAAGATGACGCGATCGGAAACCTCACGGGCGAAGCCCATCTCGTGGGTCACGACGACCATGGTCATGCCCTGCTCGGCGAGGTCGCGCAGCACCTGCAGAACCTCACCCACCATCTCCGGGTCGAGGGCGCTGGTGGCCTCGTCGAACAGCATGATGTCCGGGCTCATCGCCAGCGCGCGGGCGATGGCGACACGTTGCTTCTGCCCACCGGACAGGCTGGCGGGCTTGGCATCTGCCTTCTCTGCGAGGCCGACCTGGCCGAGCAGTTTGACGGCGATCTCGCGGGCCTGTTCCTTGGTCGATCGCCCGGTCTGTACCGGAGCGAGCATCACGTTTTCGACGACGCTCATGTGGGGGAACAGGTTGAAGTGCTGGAACACCATCCCGATGTGCTGGCGAACCTTGTCGATGTCGACGTCCTTGTTCGTGAGGTCGAACTGGTCGACGCGCACGGATCCGGCGGTGATGTCTTCGAGGCGGTTGAGGCAGCGCAGGAAGGTGGACTTGCCCGAACCGGAAGGTCCGATGACGCAGACCACTTCACCGCTCTTGATGTCGACGTCGAGGCCTTTGAGAACCTCGTTGTCGCCGAAGGACTTCTTCAGTCCCTTGACCGAAATCTTGACCTCGGTGTCTGACTTGCCCATGTTGACGGCTGTTTCGGTCACTTGTTGATCCTCTTCTCGAGGCGGTTCGACAGCTTGGTGAGCGCCATGATGATGATGAAGTACATGACGCCGATGATCAGCCACATGTTGAACGACTGGAAGTTGCGCGCGATGATGATGCGCCCTGTCTGAGTGAGCTCGGCGAGTCCGATGACCGACAGGATCGACGTGTCCTTGAGGGTGATGACGAACTGGTTGATGTACGACGGGATCATCGTGCGAATTGCCTGCGGCATGATGACTTTTCGCATCGACTTCATGTAGCTGATGCCCAGGCTTCGTGACGCTTCCATCTGTCCCTTGTCGACGGACAGGATGCCGCCGCGGACGATTTCAGCCATGTACGCGCCGGCGTTGAGCGAGAGCGTGATGATGCCTGCGGTGAAGGCGGACATCTGGAAATGCAGCGCTGCCGGGATGCCGAAGTAGATGAAGAATGCCTGCACCAACAGCGGTGTGCCGCGGAAGATGTCGACGTAGGTCGTGCCTATTCCGCGGACGAACACGTTGGTCGATACGCGGCAGAGGCCGAAGATCGCACCGAGAACCAGAGCGATCGCGATCGAGACGACCGAGAGAACGATCGTCAGCCACAGACCTTTGAGGAGTTGGGGGTAGGTGCTCTTGATCAAGCCGATGATCGAGTTGTCCGACGTCGATGCGCCCTGGCCGAGATAGGTCGAGACGATCTCGTCGTACTGGCCGTCGTCGCGCAGGTTCTGCAGACCGGCGTTGAACATCTGGAGCAGTTCGGCGTTCTGGCCCTTGTTGACTGCGAAGCCGTAGCTCGCGCCCACCTCTTTTTCGGTGACCGTCTTGAGGCCGTTGCCCTGGGTGATGCCGTAGGCGAGGACGGGGTAGTCGTCGAAGACTGCGACGGAGTTTCCGGTGCGGACCTCGTCGTACATGCTGGCGGAGTCGGCGAAATAGACTGTGGTGAAGCCGTATTGGTCCTTGATGGACTCTGCGAAGCTGGCGCCCTCGGTGCCGTTCTTGACGGCGACGCGCTTGCCTTTCAGGTCTTCGTACGACTTCACGTCGTTGTCGGTCTCGAGAACTGCCATCTGGACGCCGGACTCGAAGTACGGGTCGGAGAAGTCGAACACCTGCTTGCGGGCGTCGGTGATGGACATGCCGGCGATGACGCCGTCGGCCTGTCCCGCCTGCACGGCCTGAAGCGCAGCGTCGAAGCCGAGCTGCTTGATGTCGACCTTGAAACCTTGATCCTCGGCGATCGCGTTGAGCAGGTCGATGTCGATGCCGACGAGTTTGCCGTCTTCGTTCTCGAATTCGAACGGGGCGAATGTCAGATCGGTGGCGATCGTGTAGGTGCGTCCGGGTTGCGCGCTCGCTATTCCTGGGGCGAACAGCGCTGCGATCAGCGCCAGCAGGATGGCCAGGATCGGCCACCTGGCATTACGTGGTCTGTCGAATCTTCTTCGCACTATCGCCCAGCTTTCTTCTGTCGCGCCCGGGATCGCCGGACTGCTTTGAACCAGACGAGAACATACTGCGCCCAGAGCTGAATCGATACACGGGTATCGGAGCCGGAAAGTGCAGAACACACGACACGCCGTTGCCGTTCCGTGACAAAAGTCGCATTTCGTTGTGATTTGGTTGCCGATGCAACGCTCGGTCGTTACCGTATTGTGATCGAACGTCGTCTGCCTTGGGATTTCCTGTGTCGCCTTTTGCCAAGATCAACTCCACGAAGTCACCACTTCTCTATTCAGTGGTGGGTGCGTTGCTTCTGACGCTCATCGTCGGAGGTGCGCTCGCCGTGGTTCGGCACAAGACGATCACCCTCGACGTCGACGGCGACATGATCTCGCTGTCCACGATGTCGAGCAGCGTCGGTACCGCCCTCGAGGACGCCGGATACCCGGTCGATCCCAAGGATGCTCTCGCACCCAGCGCCGATTCCTCCCTGTCCGACGGCGATACCGTCGTTTTGCGCCGTGCCCGTGAGTTGGCTCTGACCGTCGACGGCCAGCCGACCACAATCTGGACCACCGCATTGACGGTCGACGAGGCACTCAAGCAGGTCGATGTTTCCGACGACTTCGCAGTCTCGGCTTCGCGCTCGCATCGTCTGCCCCTCGAACGTACCGAGCTCGACGTCGTCAGCCCGAAGACCGTCAGCGTCAGCGACGGTGGCGCTCCCGCGGCGGAGATCAAGCTCGCCGCCGTGACCGTCGGTGATCTTCTCGCGGCCAAGAATGCGCCGCTCGAGCAGGCCGACTCGGTTGTTCCCACCGCTGACACACCCGTTACCAACGGCCTGACCATCCAGGTCACCCGCGATCGCACGGACACCCGCGTCGAGACGCAGCCGATCGCGCCGCCGGAGAACAAGGTCGAAGACCCCGAGCTCGAGAAGGACAAGACGGTCGTAGAGAACCCCGGTGTTCCGGGTGAGCGCACGGCCACCGTCGAGGTCAAGACCGTCAACGGCGTCGAGGCCGGGCGAACCGAATTGTCCGCGACCGTGATCAAGGAACCCGTCGCAGCAGTGGTGAAGGTCGGTACCAAGCAGGCTTCCGCGCCTGCCGTTTCCAACGCGTCGACGTGGGACTCCATTGCGCAATGTGAAGCGACCGGAAACTGGGCCATCAACACGGGCAACGGTTTCTACGGAGGACTTCAGTTCACCCAGAGCACCTGGGAAGCATTCGGCGGCGGTCAGTACGCAGCTCGCGCCGACCTCGCATCACGTGAACAGCAGATCGCGATCGGCGAGAAGGTCCGCGCCGGTCAGGGCTGGGGTGCGTGGCCGTCCTGCACCAGCAAATTGGGCCTGCGCTGACGCGGCCTCACTCCACACAGAACTCAGGAACCCATGTCACCGTTCGCCAAGATCAACTCGACCAGGTCGCCGTTGTTGTACTCGGTGATCGCCGCGCTTCTCCTGACGGTTCTCGTGGGTGGCGTTCTGGCCGTCGTCCGGCACAAGACCATCACCCTCGACGTCGACGGTGAACAGATCCGCCTGAGCACCATGTCGACCAACGTCGACGGCGCTCTCGAGGATGCGGGTTACCCGATCGGTGACAAGGACGCAGTTGCTCCCGCGGCCGACGCGTCACTGTCCGACGGCGACACCGTAGTGCTCCGTCGCGCTCGTGAGATCACGCTGACGGTCGACGGTCAGCCGCAGAAGCTCTGGACCACTGCCTTGACCGTCGACGACGCGCTCGAGCAGTTGGACGTCGCGGCGGATGTGCACGTGTCGGCGTCGCGCTCGCAGCGTCTTCCGCTCGACGGCGCTGCTCTCGATGTCCTGACACCGGTCGTCGCAAAACTGGTCGACGGCGCGAACGCAGCAGCAGACGTGCGTATCGCAGCGCCCACGGTCGGGGAGTTCCTCACCGCCAACGGCACCCCGCTCGAGCAGTCGGACACCGTGGTTCCGGCTGCCGACGCTCCGCTGACCGAGGGTCTCGAGGTCACGGTGACGCGCAACCGCACCGAGAACAAAGTCGAGACCTTGCCGCTCGATCCGCCGGATCAGCGCATCGAGGATCCGACGATGAACCAGAGCCGGACGATCGTCGAGAACCCGGGGGTTCCGGGCGTGCGTGACGTGACGTTCGCCGTGAATCTCGTCAACGGTGTCGAGGCCGGACGTACACAGGTATCGGAGACGATCACCACACCGGCGCAGCCGAAGGTCGTGCGTGTCGGAACGAAGCCGGGCACCGAGGTGCCGCCCGTGGAGAACGGTGCGACGTGGGATGCGCTTGCACAGTGCGAAGCCACCGGCAACTGGGCTATCAACACCGGCAACGGTTTCTACGGCGGCGTGCAGTTCGATCAGAACACGTGGGAACGGCAGGGCGGGTTGAAGTATGCGCCTCGCGCCGACCTCGCAACCCGTGAAGAGCAGATCGCGATCGCGACGCAAACGCAGCGCACTCAGGGCTGGGGCGCATGGCCGTCGTGCTCGGGTCGCCTCGGACTGGGATAAGTTCTACTGGTGTCAGACGCCGAACAATCGAACGAACCCATCGCTACTCCGCGCGGGCAGGCAGCCCTGCTCGGTCCGGTCGAGGTGCGCGCTCTTGCCGAGGAATTCGGTGTTCGGCCCACGAAACAGTTGGGGCAGAACTTCGTTCACGACGCCAATACCGTGCGGCGCATCGTCACCACGGCGGGCGTCACTCGTGACGACGTCGTTCTCGAGGTCGGGCCTGGTCTCGGTTCGCTGACGATGGCGCTGATGGACGTGGTCGATCGGGTCATCGCAGTCGAGATCGATCCCAACCTCGCGGCTCGCCTGCCGAAGACGGTGGCCGAGCGAGCGCCGGAGTTGGCCGATCGCCTGACCGTCGTCGAAGCCGACGCGATGCGTGTGTTGCCTTCGCAGATTCCCGGCGAGCCGACCGCGCTGGTCGCGAACCTGCCGTACAACGTCGCGGTGCCGGTGTTGCTGCACCTGTTCGCTTCGTTGCCGAGTTTGCGGACCGCACTCGTGATGGTGCAGGCCGAGGTCGCCGATCGCCTGGCGGCTGATCCGGGGAGCAAGATCTACGGTGTTCCCAGCGTCAAGGCCAACTTCTTCGGCGAGGTTCGCCGCGCCGGTGCCGTCGGACGCAACGTCTTCTGGCCGGTGCCCAAGGTCGAATCCGGTCTGGTTCGTATCGACCGGTACGCGGAGCCGCCGTGGCCGATGGACGAGAAGCACCGCAAGCAGGTTTTCGCGGCTATCGACGCCGCATTCGCGCAGCGCCGCAAGACTTTGCGTGCCGCGCTCAGTGGTTGGGCAGGTTCGCCCGCCGAGGCCGAACGACGGCTCCTCGCTGCCGGTATCGAGCCACAGACGCGTGGTGAGATGCTAGACGCAGCAGCCTTCGTTCGGCTGGCTGGAGGCGAATAGCCCCGTGCGCGGTTAAGGAGTGCAGGGACTCCCTAACCGCGCACAGGGGGCTTGCCCCCCTATTTGAACCGCCGCAACCTCAGGCTGTTGCTCACCACGAACACACTGCTGAATGCCATTGCGGCACCGGCGAGCATCGGGTTGAGTAGGCCGGCCGCGGCCAGCGGGATCGCAGCCGTGTTGTAGGCGAAAGCCCAGAACAGGTTGCCCTTGATGGTCTTGAGCGTCTTGCGGGACAGCCGAATTGCATCGGCTGCCGACCGCAGGTCACCGCGCACCAGGGTGATGTCGCTGGCCTCGATTGCAACGTCGGTGCCCGTGCCCATTGCCAGACCCAGATCAGCCTGAGCGAGAGCTGCCGCGTCGTTCACGCCGTCGCCGACCATGGCCACGACGCGTCCTTCCGCCTGCAGTTTCTTGACGGCGTCGACCTTGTCGGCCGGCATGACCTCGGCGAAGACGGTGCTGATCCCGACCTGATCCGCCACGGTGCGGGCAACAGTGGCGTTGTCGCCGGTCAGCAGGACCGGTTCCAGGCCGAGTGCCTTCAACTGCGCGATTGCTTCGGCACTTGTGTCCTTGACCGCGTCGGCGATCACGAGGACGCCGCGCGCCTGGCCGTCCCAGCCCACCGCAATTGCGGTCCGCCCGGCCTTCTCTGCTTCAGCTTTCGCCTCACGGAGATTTTCCGGCAACGGCATCGACCAGTCGGCCAGCAGTGCGTCTCGGCCGGCGACGACGGCATGACCGTCGACCATTCCCTGCACGCCGCGTCCGGCGACGTTCACGAAGTCCTCGACCGGAGGCAACTCGCCCACGACTTCGGTCGCGCCCTTCGCGATTGCTGCTGCGATGGGGTGCTCGGAGCGATGTTCGAGGGCGCCGGCCAGCCGAAGCACCTCGTCGACGGTTGTACCTTCGCCGACCACGGTGTCGAGCAATGTCATTTGACCGGTGGTGACGGTTCCCGTCTTGTCGAGCACGACGGTGTCGACTGCCCGGGTCGATTCGAGTACCTCGGGACCCTTGATCAGGATTCCCATCTGGGCTCCGCGGCCGGTGCCCACCAACAGGGCTGTGGGCGTTGCCAATCCGAGGGCACAGGGGCACGCGATGATCAGCACGGCGACAGCAGCGGTGAAGGCCATCTCGATGGGGTTGCCGGTGCCGAGCCAGTAGCCCAGGGTCGCAACGGCAATCGCGATGACGACCGGTACGAAGATGCCGGCGATTCGATCGGCGAGGCGCTGAACTTCGGCCTTGCCGTTCTGTGCGTCTTCGACCAGTGCCGCCATCTGGGCGAGTTGGGTGTCGCTCCCGACGCGGGTTGCCTCGACGGTCAAGGTTCCGCCGACGTTGACGGTTGCGCCGACGACAGTGTCCCCGACACCGACTTCCTCCGGCACGGATTCGCCGGTCAACATGCTCATGTCGACGGCTGAGTGGCCTTCGACGATGATGCCGTCGGTGGCGATCTTCTCGCCGGGCCGAACGATGAAGGAGTCGCCCGCTGTCAGTTCTTCGGCGGGGATTCGTACTTCCACACCATTTCGCAATACCGCGACGTCTTTCGCGCCGAGTTCCATGAGCGCGCGTAGTGCGGCCCCGGACGTGCGCTTGGACTTGTGCTCGAAGTAGCGTCCGGCCAGCACGAACGTGATGACGCCCGCGGCAACCTCGAGGTAGATGTTGGCGCTGCCGTCCATCCGGTCGACCGTGAGTCTGAAGGCGTGTTTCATCCCTGCTTCGCCCGCGGTGCCGAAGAACAGTGCGTAGAGGGACCAGATGAATGCCGAGATGGTGCCCAGGGAGATGAGCGTGTCCATCGTGGCGGCGCCGTGACGCAGGTTGACCCAGGCGGCCCGGTGGAAGGGCAGGGCTGCCCACACGATGACCGGTGCGGCCAGCGTGAGGGAGAGCCACTGCCAGTTGTCGAACTGGAGCGCGGGAATCATCGCCATCGCGATGACAGGGACGGAGAGAAGGGTCGAGATGATCAGGCGCGCGCGAAGCTCGCGCAGATCGCGATCCTGCGGTGTTTCCGCATCCGGGTCGACGGTGTCAGTCGAGCTGGGCGGCTTGGGGAGCGCGGCGGCGTAGCCGGCGTTCTCGACGGCAGCCACCAACTCCTCGACGGGTACCCCGTCCGGGAAGGTGACCTTGGCCTTTTCCGTCGCGTAGTTGACGGTGGCCGTGACGCCGTCGATCTTGTTGAGTTTCTTCTCGATTCGTGACGCGCAGGAGGCGCAGGTCATCCCGGTGATCGCGAGTTCGACGCTGCTCGAGTTGGCAGCATTGTCGACCGCAGTCGGTGACGTCATCAGTGCCCTTCCTCGTGATTGTCTGGAACTGAAGCTGTGGAAGTGCCTGCATCAACGGTGAATTCGGCGGTGCGAACCACACCCTTGTGCTGGAAGTCGAGGAACAGTCGGTAGGTGCCTTCGCTCGGCGCCTGTGCGTGAAAGGAAATGTCCGGACCAGGAGCTGTGACGCCGTCTCCCGGCTCACCCTCGGGGTGGACGTGCAGATAGGCGAGGTCGCCGGTGCGCAGAGCCACAAGATGGCCGTAGGCGCCGAGGTACGGATCGAGATCGGTGACCGGGACTCCGTCGCGAGCAACGCTCAGCGTGATCGGGCCGCCGGCAGTGCTCAGATCACCGTCGAGAGTCACGGTGTATCCGTCGACAGTTGCGGTAGCGCTCTTCGCCGGCAGCGGTGCAGGAGTGAATTCGCCTGCCACGTCGAAGTTTCGGCCGAGCGTCAGTTGGGTGCCGTCGGTGGGATCGAAGTCCGCGAACACCCGGTAGGTACCGGCGACGGGCCAGGTCCAGTCGATCGACCAGGTGCCGTCAGCGGCGAGTGAAGGATGTACGTGGCGAAATTCGCTCGTGTCGTTTCGGACGACGATGAGGTGGAGCTTCTTCTCGTGCAGTAGGTCGAAATCGACGACGGGTGCGTTGTTGCCGTCGAGAATCCGGAAGGCCAACGTTCCCTGCTCCCCGGCCCGACCGGGTGCGGTCACTTCGGTGAGTGTGTATCCGCCGGAGGAGACTTCGAGGCCTGCGGGTGTTGCGGAATCCATGCCTGGCATCGATTCGGTGGTTGATTCGTGGGTGCTGTGCTGGGTGGTGGACATGTCTATCGGGCTTCCGATTGCGGCCCCCACGCCGAGGGCGGCGCCGAAGACGGCGACCAGCCCTACGGCGTAGGCGGCAAGTGTTGTCGAGGTGCGCACGGCTGACTCAGCTTGGTACGACTGTGTAGCCGGCTTCGTCGACTGCTGCGACGACGTCGGCTGCGGAGACGGGAGCATCGCTGGTGACGACGACGCGTCCGCTCGCCAATTCGACATCCACCGCGGTGACGCCCGCGATGTTGCCGATCTCTTCCTTGACGGATCCGACGCAGTGTCCGCAGGTCATTCCGGAAACGGTGTATTCGGCGGTGGTCATCGCAGATCCTCTCGATTGTGGAAAACTCATTTTACGGATACCCGGTGTAGGTATCGCTCTGCATCTGAAGGTACCCCCAGGGGGTATGCCTGTCAACGGCTTGGGCAGTGACGAAGGCCTCAGGGAAGACAACACGGCGGATGTGTGGTCTACTTGTGTTGGTCGTAAGTGTTTGTGTTTGTGTTTCCACGCTCGCAAATGGTTAGGTTGCGAGCGTTTGGACATCCTCCACGGATTTGTCTCAGAACGGTCGTAGTAAGTGACCCGGGCGGTCGAAGCGACTGCCTGTTGACACTGTGTTAGAGGAGATTTACATGGCAGAGGGCATCGTGAAGTGGTTCAACTCCGAGAAGGGGTTCGGCTTCATCGCTCCCGAAGACGGCAGTGCTGACGTCTTCGTTCACTACTCCGAGATCCAGAGTGGCGGCTTCCGCACTCTCGAGGAGAACCAGCGCGTGGCGTTCGAGATCGGTCAGGGCAACAAGGGCCCGCAGGCCACCGGCGTTACCATCGTCTAAGACGTCCATGTAAGTCGGGCAACCGACGCATGACGTACTGACAAGACCCCAGCTCTTCGGAGTTGGGGTCTTGTTGTATTTTGCGCGAAAGTGCTGTCATGCATTGAGATACCGCTGAGCGGCCACTGCCGTTTCCGCCGCGATCGTGCGGCATTCCTCACGGAGTTCAGGTGGATTCACCACCGTGAAATCGGCGTCGAAGGCCCTGAGCCACTGTGCGATCGACCGCAGGGACGTGCCCGAAAGCACTATGACGCAACGGCCTTCGTCGGTGGACTCCACTGATCCCCACTGTTCACTGACCATGGGTGCAATCTGCTCGATGGGTGCATGCAGTAGAACTGTTGCGCGCGTGGAGGAATAGGCACGAGCAACACCGCGCGAGACGAAGTCTGCTGCGCCCCCGGCCGGTAGGTCCCGAGGCGTGAATCGTGGACCGGTAGGGATCTTGGGTTCCATCCTGTCGACGCGAAACGACCGCCAGTCTTCGCGAGCGAGATCCCAGGCCACCAGGTACCACCGAACTCCCGACCTCACGAGTCGGTACGGTTCCACCTCGCGCCGGCTCTGCGTCCCGTCGTGCGTGCTGTAGTCGAACCTCAGGCGTTCGTGGTTGTGGCACACCGACGCGATGGCGGACAGGACCGACGCATCGACTGCGCTCGCTGCCGGCTCTCGTGGCACCACGTCGATCGACAGGGACTCCAGACGGTGCCGCAGTCTCGACGGCATGATCTGTCGTAATTTCGCGAGCGCGCGCATCGAAGCCTCGCCGATGCCGACCACGGATCCGGTCGCCCCGGACTGCAGAGAGAGCGCCACCGCGAGCACTTCTTCGTCATCGAGCTGAAGCGGAGGCATTTCCGCACCGGCTCCCAGGCGATATCCACCGCCGACGCCGACCGTCGCGTCGACTGGGTATCCGAGATCGCGGAGGCGGTCCACGTCCCGGCGCACTGTGCGCGGGGTGATCGCGAGCTTGTCTGCGAGTTCGGCACCGGACCAGTCTCGACGCGTCTGGAGCAGTGACAGCAACCGCAGTAGGCGAGCCGATGTCTCCTTCATGGAAGGAAGTCTGCCAAACATTTAGGACCGTACGAGTCCGCAATTGATTTTAGGTTGGTCCACATCCGACCAGCCGAGAAGAAATTGAGGCCACATCATGAGTCGCGGAAACGACAGACCGATGATCGAGACGAAGGCGCTCACCAAGCACTTCGCCCAGGGTAAGAAGCTCGTGGAAGCCGTCAAGGGGGTCACCCTCGACGTCGCGGAGGGTGAGTTGGTTGCCTTGCTGGGACCGAACGGCGCCGGAAAATCGACGACGTTGCGCATGCTGACCACCTTGCTCGAGCCCACGTCCGGAAGTGCGCGGATCGCAGGCTTCGACATCGCTGCGGCGCGAAACGAAGTGCGCTCCAGCCTCGGATACGTCGGTCAGGGGAACGGCGCCGGCCATAACCAGCGGGTTCGCGACGAGTTGGTGACGCAGGGACTGTGCTACGGAATGTCGAAGGGTGACTCGCAGGTCCGGGCCGACGAGCTGCTGGGTGATCTCGAACTCACCGATCTGGGCACTCGAAAGGTCAGTACATTGTCCGGCGGGCAGCGACGGCGGCTCGATATCGCGCTGGGTCTGGTTCATCGCCCTCCACTGCTTTTCCTCGACGAACCCACTACGGGGATGGACCCGCAGAGCCGGGCCAACCTCTGGGACCACATTCTCCGGTTGCGGCGAGAGATGGGCACCACCATCGTGCTGACCACGCACTATCTCGAAGAAGCGGATTCGATGGCAGAGCGGGTCATCGTCATCGACGACGGCACAGTCATCGCCGACAACACCGCTACCGCACTCAAAGCGGATCTTGCAGGAGACCATCTTCTGCTCACCTTCGACAGCACCGAGGCGGCCGGCGTCGCAGCGTCGGTGGCCGAGCAACTTGTCACCGTTCGTGAAGTCGCCGTCGACGCAAACGTGGTGAGTATTCGTGCGGGCGAGGGTGATTCGACGCTGCCGGTGTTGTTGCGTCAAGCGGATGCCCGCGGTGCACGCGCTCTCACCGCCGACATCACCAGGCCGACTCTCGACGACGTCTTCCTCACCCTCACCGGCCGCAGTCTGCGCGAGAGCGCCGCCGCAGTCGCTTCCTAGAACCACTACGACGAACAGGAATCTGCCATGACAATCACACTCGACGCCCCACGTACCGTGCACGGCAACATTGTTCGAGACAGCGCAATAGTGATGGGCCGTGAGCTGCGCCCGATGTTGCGTGACCCGGTCAGCGTCATCTTCAGCCTCGTTCAGCCGCTGATCCTGCTGGCGTTGTTCGGTCCTCTGCTCAAAGGGGTCCCGGGTACCGGTGACGGCGTGTGGAATTGGTTCATTCCCGGTGTACTGGTGATGATCGCGATCTTCGGAACGACGATGACCGGTTCCAACCTTCTGATGGAGATGCAGCAGGGGTCGCACGAGCGCATGCTGGTGACTCCGCTCAGACGCTCGTCGTTGCTGATCGGGAGGGCGTGCAAGGAGATGGTTCCGCTTGCCGCGCAGGCGATTCTGATCATCCTGGTCGCGCTACCACTCGGGTTGGACGTCAACGCAGCGGGCGCCGCGCTCGGGATCGTCCTGCTCGGAGTGTTCGGCGTCGGACTCGGTGCGCTCTCGTATGCTCTCGCTCTGGCTGTGCGGGAGCAGGATTGGATGTTCTGGGTCGTTCAGCAGACGCTGATGTTCCCGCTCCTCATCTTGTCCGGAACCATGCTTCCGCTCGACGATGCGCCGGGTTGGATGAAGGTCCTCGTGAACATCAATCCGCTGGGCTATGTCGTCGACGCCGAGCGGGCACTGTTTGCCGGTGACTTCGCGTCGGGCAGCGTTCTGGCGGGAATAGTGGCCGCTGTGGGCGTTGCGGTCGTCGGTCTGGGCGTAGGTGTGCGCGCGGTGAAATAGCGTGGGTGTGTCGGCTGTCGGACGGGGCGCGGCGGACGGTGCCCCGGTCGCAGGTTTTCGCCCAGGTGTTCGCAGCGCCTATTGTTGTTCCTTGTGCTCTCCGTCGTTCCCCGCCCCGTAGTTGTCCGGGCCCCGTCCAAGGTGAATCTCCACCTTGCCGTCGGGGACCTGCGCGACGACGGTTATCACGAACTGACGACGGTGTTTCAGGCATTGTCGCTGGCAGACACGGTCACGGTGGCGCCTGCCGACACCCTGACCGTGCGGGTGATCGGCGACGACGCCGCGGCTGTGCCTACCGATCGCACCAATCTCGTCTGGCGTGCCGCTGAGATGCTCGCCGTCGAGGGTGGAGTGGCCCCGAACGTGGAGATCGTCATCGAGAAAGGCATTCCCGTCGCGGGCGGAATGGCCGGCGGGAGCGCCGACGCAGCCGCCGCGTTGGTTGCGCTCAACTCTTTGTGGAAGCTCGACTTCTCGCGACCTGATCTCGATGCCTTCGCGGCACGGCTCGGGAGCGACGTTCCGTTCTCCCTGCACGGTGGCACCGCGCTCGGAACCGGCCGCGGCGAACAACTTGTCCCCGTCTTGACTCGCCATACCTTTCACTGGGTATTGGCGCTGGCCAAGGGCGGCTTGAGTACGCCCGTCGTGTTTCGAGAACTGGACAAGCTGCGGGCCGAAGGTTCTCCGAAACGGTTGGGGAGCGCCGACGCCTTGATTCAGGCGCTCACCACCGGTGATGCTCATCTACTCGCCCCGCTCCTCGGCAACGACCTGCAGGCGGCAGCGCTCTCACTCAACCCGGATCTACGACGGACGCTGCGAGCGGGCGTCGAGGCCGGAGCTTTGGCCGGGATCGTCTCCGGCTCCGGACCGACATGCGCGTTCCTCTGCGCGGACGCACAGTCTGCGGTGGAAGTGAGCGCAGAACTTGCGGGAGCGGGGGTGTGCCGCACCGTTCGCGTGGCGAGCGGACCCGTTCCCGGAGCACGAATACTCGACAATGCGGCAAAGGGACAGCACTGATGGCGAATCTGATCAATCTGGAAAACGTGTCGAAGTCGTTCGGCGTCAAGCCGTTGCTCGACGGGGTCTCTCTGGGCGTCGAGGAAGGCGAGCGCATCGGCGTGGTCGGCCTCAACGGCGGCGGCAAGACGACGATGCTCGAAGTCCTCGCGGGTGTGGAGCAGCCGGATTCGGGACGCGTCAGCCGCGTAGGCGGATTGCGCATGGCCGTCGTGACCCAGCGCGGAGTACTGCCTCCTGGCTCCACGGTCGGTGAAGTGGTCCTGGGGCCGCTCGGGGTAGCTCAGCACGAATGGGCCGGTGACGCGCGCATCCGTTCGGTGCTCTCCGGAATCGGTATCGACAACCTGGGCGCCGGCGGCGAGCGGTCCGCATTGGACGCCAAGGTCGACGGACTGTCCGGCGGTGAGCGCCGCCGCGTCGCATTGGCCGCGGCTCTCGTTCAGGACCTCGATCTGCTGGTGCTCGACGAGCCCACCAACCACCTCGACGTCGAAGGTGTTCAGTGGTTGGCCGAGCACCTCGTTTCACGTCGCAGCGCGCTTGTCGTCGTGACCCACGATCGCTGGTTCCTCGATACCGTCGCCACCCGCACCTGGGAGGTTGTCGGTGGCGGCGTCGAAAGCTACGAGGGTGGCTACAACGACTGGGTGTTCGCCCGCGCCGAGCGCTCGCGTCAGGCCGACGCCTCCGAAGAGCGTCGACGCAATCTTGCGCGCAAGGAACTCGCATGGCTGCGCCGCGGTGCTCCCGCCCGTACGTCCAAGCCGAAGTACCGCATCGAAGCCGCGGAAGCCCTGATCGCCGACGTTCCGGCGCCTCGTGACGCGGTGGCACTTGCGTCGTTCGCCCAGCGTCGACTCGGCAAGGTTGTCATCGAACTCGAGGACGCGCGTCTGGAGACCCCCGACGGCCGCGTACTCGTCGAGGATCTGACCTGGCGTCTTGCTCCGGGCGAGCGTGTCGGCCTGGTCGGCGTCAACGGCTCCGGTAAGACAACGCTGCTGCGGACCCTGGCCGGCGAACTCGAGCCTGCAGCAGGCAAGCGCATTCAGGGGCAGACCGTCCACATCGGTTGGCTCAAGCAGGAACTCGACGATCTGCCGACCGACATGCGCGTACTCGACGCAGTCAAGGATGTAGCCGAGCGAATCACGTTGGGTGACAAGGAAGTATCGGCCGGTCAGCTGGCCGAGCGCTTGGGCTTCACGCCCGCCCGCCAGCGCACGCCAGTCGGAGACCTCTCCGGTGGTGAGCGACGACGCCTGCAGTTGACGCGTGTCCTCATGGCCGAGCCCAACGTCCTGCTTCTCGACGAGCCGACCAACGATCTCGACATCGACACGTTGCAGCAACTCGAGGATCTGCTCGACGGTTGGGCGGGCACCATGGTTGTCATCTCGCACGACCGGTACCTGATCGAGCGTATCTGTGACACCACCTGGGCACTCTTCGGTGATCGCAAGCTCACCAACCTGCCCGGCGGTATCGAGGACTACCTGCGTCGACGTGCTGCGATGGGGGATGGTGACAATCCGTCTGTGGCTTCGACCGCGAGCGGTGCGTCGAAGAGCAAGCAGGTTCGCGACGGCGCTGCGGATCGCGCTGCACGCAAGGAGCTTTCGAAGCTCGAGCGGTCGATCGCGAAGTTCGACGACCGTGAGAAGAAGCTGCACGCTTCCCTCGCCGACGCGGCCACCGACCCGGACAAGCTGCAGAAGCTCGGCGCTGAACTCAAGCAGGTCATCGCTGACAAGGAAGCCGCCGAAGAGCAGTGGATGGAGCTGTTCGCGGAGCTGGACGGCTAGGGGAGCTTCATCCCGAACTTCTCGAAGATTCGCTCTGGGTCCACGGTCTCCGGTTCTTGCCTGCGCAGCAGTGCGTCCAGAACGAGGCCGTCCAGCGCCGCGACCAACTCCGTTGCATTGGACGAGGTCATGCCGCGTTCGACCAAGATGTCGACAAACCGATCCCGACCACGCACCAGTTCCACTGCGAGGTCGGGATCGTGGAATGACGCGACGACCAGTTCGTAACGTGCCCGGGTGCGGCTGGATTCGGGGCCCAGCCATCGGGCTACCTGTTGCTTCGGCGTCTCGCCCGGTCGAGGGAGATCGCCGTCCAAAAGGTGTTGCACCACTTCGAAGATCAGTCCGCGTTGGTTCGCGAAGTAGTGCCGCGCGCTGCCGTGTGGCACTTTTTCGGCGAGCCTGCTCGTGCTGTGCGTTGTCGCGATTGTATGTTTCGCGGGGTATGTCTTCTATCGCGTGTTATTGGACGACTAGGTGAATGGTGATGTACTTCAACAGGTCTCGAGTCTCCGTGCTCTCGAAGTTGTCCGTTTTGTCTCTGGTTATCGAAAGTGTGTTCGATTAGACTTTGAGTATGGACGGTCGGGATGCGTGGCAACTGGATGGTGAGGACCTCAAGAGTGAGGTTCTGGATCTGGTGCGTGTCCGGCACGAGTTGCAGTCGCGGATGGTGTTGCTGATCGTGGAGATGTTTTCCCGGGATGTTCTCGGCGGGAAGGGTTTTCGGGCGATCGCGCAGTGGTTGCATGGTTCGACGAATCTGGAGATCGGTGAGTGCAGTCTGCTGGTCGGGTTGGCGCGGTTGCTGATGCTCGAACCCGTTGTCGGCGATGCGTTTCACCGGGGTGATGTGGATGCGTTGAAAGCCCGGCAGGTGGCGTCGTTTTGTCAGCACCCGCCGAAGAACATGACCCTGGCGGACGTGGAGAAGGCCCGCGGGATTTTGCTTGATCTGGCGTCGAAGAATATTGCCGATTGTGATGCGGTGCGGGCGGCGATTCGGCGGATCGAGAAGCAGTACGGAAACCGTGAGGACGGTGTTCCGGTCGGGGAAGACTCGGAGCGCAATGAGTTCTACGCCTCGAAAGGCTTGTACGGGCGGGTCACGGTGAAGGGTGATGTGGATGCGGTGAACGGGGCGCGGTTGATCACGTTGTTGTCGCGTCTGTCGGCTCCGACGCCGGAGAAGGATGGTGTCAAAGACACCCGCGCGCCGGCTTTACGGCGTGCGGATGGGTTTTGTGAGTTGTTGCGCCGGTACGAGCGGGCGGGGTTGGGTCCGATCGAGGGTGGGGTGAAACCGCACATCACGGTGACAGCGTCGGCGAAGGACATGACCGACCTCAAAGCCTTGAAGGATCTGTTGCCGTCCACCGAGGAGTTGGGATTCGCGTGGACGGATTGGGTGGGCCCGATCAGTATCGACACTGCCCGGATGCTGGCCTGCGACTGCACGGTCACGCGGATCTTGTTGGACGAGAATGGTGTTCCGCTCGACTGCGGTAAGGAAGCGAGAACAGCGACGGTGCCGCAGCGGCGGGCGTTGGCGGTCCGGGATGGTGGGTGCGCGTTTCCGGGGTGCGGGACACCGTCGGGGTGGTGCGATGCTCACCATATCGTTCATTGGAATGATGGTGGCCCAACGGATCTCGATAATCTGATCTTGTTGTGTGGTCATCATCATCGGACACTGCACCACACGCAGTGGCGGGTGGAGATCGGCCCCGATCGGAAGTCGGTGTTCTATCCGCCGATGTCGATCGACCCGTATCAGCGGCCGATCGGCGGGAACAGTCCACCGACAGCAGCGTGAACCGCGACAACCGAAGACATGAGCACCGAGGCGCAATCATGCCCCGGTGCTCACGGCTGTCTGCCGTCAGAACGTGAGCGTGAGTCGCCCGTTCTCGTCGCTGATATGAACGGTCCGCCCGATGGCCGGAGGGTTGTCGCCCCGAAGCTGGGTCAGTTCGGCGGCATTCTCGGGACCGGTATGCCCAGCGACGCGGCGGCCGTCCGGCGTTGTCGCGATCACGAATCCGATCTCGGGCTCACCGGTGCGACCGTATTCGACTGAGGCCGTGACGATTTCTGCAGTGCCCTTGTAGTCAGTGATCAGTTCCGGAGCCTCCGCGGTCAAAGCACGTGCGTCGGGATCGCCGACGTACCCGTCGGCATGAGCGGCGGCCGACATCAGAACGCAGTGCTGGTAGGTGAGGAATCCACCGTTGCCGTGGACGAGGGCAAGGTTCGCGCCGTCGCGAATTCGCCGGGTGACCTCGGCGACGGAATGTAGCGTGTAGCTGTTCAGTGGTCCGCCGAAGAACGAGTGACCGCCGGTGACGCTCGGGATCGCGGTATCGGGAAGTCCGAGTTCTCGGATCAACAGCTTGGGCACGATCGGGAAGCAGCTGTAGGCATCGACGATGTCGAGTGCGTCGGCGCCTACTCCGGCACCGTCGAGTGTGCGATGGACGGCGTCATGCATTGCAGCTGAACTGTCGAAGCTGTTGCGGCTGAGGATGTCCAACGGATCGCTGGCACCTGCGCCGCCCCAGTGGTAGACGAGCTTGCTCTCGTCCATGCCGAGTTCGAGGGCCATCGACAACGAACAGACGACAACGGCCGCAGCCTGATTGACGAAGGGCATGGCGTTGAGCATCAGTGGGTACGGTTCGGAGACCATCCGATTGCCCGGACCGACGGTGCCGATCTCTTCTGCCGATCGGATCTCCGACGTCCAGGAGGCAGGATTCTTCGACGCCAGTTCCGAGAATGCGGCATACATCCGCGCGGACCAGTCGAGCGATTCGCGGGCGCCGTTGCCCTCGGCAGCACTGAAACAGTTCTCGAAGAGCGGGTAGACGCGCGTCGGCACGATGAAACCAGCGCGCTGCATTTCAGGGCTTCCCAGGTCGGCCGGATCGAATCCGGGAGGCCCACCCGGTGCTGCCGTCCACCCGATCGAGTCAGGGGTGACTCCCGCCTTTCGTAGCGCAGTGCTGCTGGCATGCGATTCGCCACCCACAAGCAGAGCAGCCGAGGATTCACCTCGGGCGATGGACGCGCCGATCCGATCGAGGAGCGCCGCGGGCCAGTGGCCACCGATCGGAGAGGTGGACGTGACCGTGGGGGTCGCACCTAATCGTGAGGCAAGCAGCCCGGGGAGGTCGTCGTACGACCAGCTGACGGTCTTGATTGCGAACACGGAATCGATCTGGGTTCCCAGTTCGGCGTGTCCACTGTCGTTCAAGGCGGCGACGGTGGCGTCGTGAATCAGATCGAGAGGTTCGCGGTGCCCGTCGGCTGGGTTCCAGCGCAGATCACCGACGCCGACGATGACCGGGATTCGTGATGCGTCAACCATCATGTACCTCTCGTTGCCGACCCGTAGCCGGGAGTTGACGTCACGATATCGGTGCCCGCAGTATCTGTAACTCTCGGGTCACAGTCAACATTTTTCGGGTTCCTATTTAGGTATGCCTAACGAAAGTCCTATACTCGTCATCATGACAGCTGTGGCAGAGAGAATTTCGGTGCCCGTGGGGCCGCGTTCCATCGATCACCCCTACTCGATGACAACGGTGACTCTGAAGCTCTCTCACCAGCGGCAGTGGGCCCCGCATCGTCATCCAGAGCACGAGCTGATCTGGGGAAACTCCGGCGGAATGCTCACGGTTGTGGCTGACGGCATCACGTGGGAGGTGCCGCCGTCGGCGGGACTGTGGTTGCCTGCCGGTGCGTTACATGCCGTGAAGGCCGGCCCTGGTACCGAGTTCTTCTGCACCTACTTCCGGCCTGAGGCGCACGCCGCGCCCTCGGGTGTTCCCGGTTTGTTCGGAGTCAGTGCTCTCCTGCGTGAGGTACTCCTGCACATGCATCGACGGAACATGCCCGACGAGGCCCGTAGCCGCGCGGAGCGGGTGGCCTTCGACATGCTGCAGCCGCTCGCGGTTGCTGCCGTGGAGGTGCCGATGCCGACCGATCCGCGAGCGCTGTTCGTCGCCGAAGCGTTGGTCGCCAATCCGGCAGACCAGCGCTCGCTGTCGGAATGGGCGCTGACGGCTGGCGGTAGTGTCCGGACCTTGACGCGCGTGTTCGCGCAGGGTACGGGAATGACGTTTGCGCAGTGGCGAATTCAGGTTCGTGTCCGCGCGGCGCTGACGTATTTAGCTGCTGGAGTGCCGGTTTCGGTGGTCAGTAGGCGAGTCGGGTACGAAACCCCGAGTGCTTTTGTCGCCGTGTTCCGCCGAGTCACCGGCCGTACACCCGGCAGCATGATGAACAAGGGGAGTGTGGCTCCCGAATCGGTGCCGTACCTTCTGCACGCGTGAGTTGGGTTGCACCGGCCGGAAGTGCCCGGTGCAACCGTCGCGCTCAACGCCGCGGCGCGGACCACGCTTCCCACAGCTCCGCATACCGACCCCCGAGGTTGACCAACTCGTCGTGAGAGCCGTGCTCGACCACGCGGCCGTCGTTCATGACGAGGATCTGGTCGGCGTCGACGGCCTGCGAGAGTCGGTGTGCCACTGTGACGGCAGTGCGACCCCGGGTCAGGGCGAGCGCGGCGTCGTCGAGGACCTTGGCTCCGGCGCTGCCCGCTTCGGCGGTCGCCTCGTCGAGAATCAGAAGCGGCGGATCCAGTAATTCGATTCTCGCCAACGCAAGTTGTTGTGCCTGTGTTGCGGTCAGCCGGTGTCCACCGTCCCCGACGACGGTTTCGAGTCCGTCCGGGAGTGCCCGCAACCAATCGGAGGCGCCGACGGTTTCGAGCGCTGCGATAATGTCGCTGTCGGTAGCCGACGGGTCGGCCAGCCGCAGATCCTCGGCCAACGTACCGGCAAAGACGTGGACCTCCTGCGTCACGAGGGCGACCGCGCTTCGAGAAGTCGACCGCGGCAATTCGTTCCGGGGGATGTCCCCGATCTTCACGACGCCTTCGGTCGGTTCATAGGTTCCCGCGATCAGTTTGGCCACCGTCGATTTTCCGGCTCCGGTTGCGCCCACCAGTGCGGTGACGGTCCCTGCCGGAATGGTGATGTCGATGTCTCGCAGAACGGGGGCGTCGCCGCGTCGGTACGAGAACGTGACGCGTTCCAACGATGCCGAGCTGTCGACAGGTTCACGTGGATCGGTCGGTGCGGGTGGCACGGGCGCAAGCGTGACTCCGACCAGGCGAGCCAACGCGATTGTGCCTTCCTGCAATTCGTCGAACACGCTGAGAACTGCACCCACCGGATCGAAGAGACGGTGGAAGAACAGTGCTGCGGCGGTAGCGGCACCGATGCTGATCTGACCGTCCTTCACCAGCCAGAAGCCGGTGATCAGCACGGCGGACAGACCGATGAACTCGGCGATGTTGAGTCGGCCGAAGAACCTCGTGCGCAGACGAGTGGTCAACAAGCTCAGCCGGACGGCCGTCATCGATCGAGATTCGATCTGTTCCAGATGGGGCTGGGCCAGACGGAGCGATCCGACGGTGTCGGAGTTGCTGAGCGAGTCCAGGAGCTGTTGCGCACGTGCACCTTCCGCCTCCCGCTCCTCGCGGTAGACCGGGGCAGACCTCGAGAGATACCAGCGCAGCGCCTGGATCTGGATGGGAGCTGCGATCACCGCGGCGACGGCGAATCGCCAATCGAGGCTGCCCAATCCGATCAGGGTCAACACGATGGTCAGTGCTGCGGTGGCAAAAACCGGAAGCGCTTCGGATACAGCGCGGGTCACCAACCGGACGTCTCCGGTGATCCGGGAGACCAGGTCTCCGCGTCCGGCTCGCTCGACGTCGCTCTGTGGCAGGTCGAGAACCCGGACGACTACTTCTTCGCGCAGGTCGGCGACTACACGTTCACCGACACCGGCGAGCAGGTAGTTGCTCACTCCGACGAGAAGGGAGGAAGCAACCGCGATGGCGACCAACGCGAGAGTCAGCGTGCCGATGCGCGAGGCAGTGTCGCCGTCTCCGTCTGTCACGGCGTCGACCATGGCGCCGAGGACAAGTGGCGTGAGTAGACCGATCGCGGTCGCGGCGGTCAGAGTGACCACGGCGGCGATAGCGGATATCCGGTGCGGACCCATCAACCGAAGTGCCGCGCGGCGTGCCTGTTTCGGTGTCGCGGTGGGGAGTAGTTCGTTCACAGCTCGATCACCCGATCGCAGATATCGAGCAGCACGGGGCTGCTGGTCAGAAGAAGAGTCGCGTGAGCACCGCGTACCTCGGCGATCCCGCGTGCGATGCGCGCTTCGGTGACGGAGTCGACGGCGGTGGTGGGGTCGTGCAGAACCAGCACCGGTGCTTCGCTCGCGAGTGCTCTCGCCAATGCGATGCGCTGGCGCTGACCGCCCGAGAGCGAATTTCCCTGCTCCGTGACTCGGGTGGCGAGGCCGAGCGGCAGTGCCGAGATCACCTGATCTGCGGCAGCAGCGGCGACAGCCTCGTCGCTGCGCCTGCCGATCGGTGCGAGTGCCTCGATGTTGTCGCCCACGGTGCCGATGAACAGTGCGGCGTCGTGCGGTGCTGCCAGAACATGAGCCCGGAGTTCGTCGATGTGCAGTTCGTGAATGGCGTTGTCGCCGAGATGAATCGTTCCGCTCGAAGGCTCGATTCGACGAGCCAGTGCGTCGACCAACGCATCCGCCCAGGCGGCATTCTCGGTGACGATGCCGATGATCTCGCCGCGCTTGACGTCCAGATCGACAGGTGAAGCTCCGGCCAGCACGACGTCGCGCAGCGTCAGGAACTCTGCGTGGTTCAGGGGTGCAGGATCACTCGCGGGAGTGACAGCCTCGCCGGTCGCCAGAAGCGATGCTACGCGGTTGGCGGAGGCGCGCGCCCGGGCCAGGCCGGCGCCGAAGTAGATGATGTCGATCAGCGGACCGCGAAGGAACTGTGCCAGACCCACCACGGCAACGAATTCACCGACCGAGATGCTCCCGGACGCTGCCATCCGCCCACCCACGTACGCGATGACGGCGAGGAAAGCGCCGGCGATTGCAACGTTGGCGGCGGAGTACATCGCTTGGTATCGCTGTGCGCGAAGGGTTGCTTCCAGCGAAGTTCGGCTCGCCCCCCGATATCGCTGCGCTGCAGCGTCTCCGGCGCCGATACCGGACAGGATTCGGAGTCCGGAGAGCAGATCAGCGGCGAGCGCGCCGGCCTTGGCGCCCTGCCATTGATCGGTTTCGGCTCGGCGTTCGAGCGGTCGACTGACCACCTGCATGAGAGCCAACACCGGGGGAGTGCCGAGGATGACGAGCAGGCCGAGCGGTACCGAGATCACCAGCAGCGAGATCGCCGCGGTCAGCACCCCGCAAGCCGCGGCGAGTTTGGTGCTCAGCGTGTGCGTGAATCCGGCCACCGAACCCGCGTCGGATGTCGCAATCGAGTAGACCTCGCCCGGCATGCGCCGAGGCGACATGCCATGCGGATCGAGGCCTCGGCGCGCGATGTCCATCCGTAGGCGGTGTGCTCCGTGCTCGGTGACGGAATCGGAGATACGCGCCGCGAATCGCCAACTGAGCAACAAGCCGGTGAAGAGAATTCCGAGAACGAGGATCCACTTTCCGAGTGCTGCGGCATCGCTGGTCGCCACAGCTCGGTCGATGACCGCACCGATCACCACCGGCACCAATGCTTCCGCGACCTGGTGGCCGGTGAAGCCGACGGAGGCGGCCGCCAGCTTGGCTCCGCGACCTTCGGAAGCGATCGCGCGGGTAATTACCTGGCGCGGCGTGATCGCCGGCCTGGCTGGGGGGCCGTTTGTCTCGGCCGAAAGAAGTGGTGTCGAAGGCACTGGGTCCACGCTAGGGATCGTGGGCGGTAGTCAGAAGTCACACCGATGCCAATACTTGTCGTGAACAGGCCATACGTATTGCGTTGGCCGAATTGCGATAGTAGTTGGCCCCGTTGCAGCGGAGAAGGCATCGACTCATCGACAACACTGCAATAAATTAAGGTCTACCTTACTTAGCGCGGGTTAACTATGTCCGGAAGTCGGATTGATCCTCGTGTTCGGGTCCGGTTCATGTTCCATCGATGTTGGAGATTGTTGTGAGTCTTGTGTTCGGCGAGGTACTTCACAAGGAGTACGTGACCCCGGGAATGGTTCGTATCGTGTTCGGTGGGGAGGAGCTGACCGCCTTCGAAACCACCGGTACCGGTGACGAATACCTGCGTCTCCACTTCCCGGTCCCGGCCACGGGCAAGTTCGTACTGCCGGCGGAAGATCCGGATGCACCGCGCGGTTGGCGATACCCGGAGGGCGAGGAACCGTCCCCGTGCCAGCCGTACACCGTGCGACGGTTCGATTCCGAGACCAGCCGCATGACGATCGACTTCGTCGTTCACGAGGGTGGTGTCGCGAGCGACTGGGCACAGAAGGCCGAGATCGGTGACAAGTTGGCGATCGGCGAGTCTCGTGGCCTCTACGAGCCGCCGGCCGACGCGCGCTGGCAGGTGTTCGTCGCCGACGCGACTGGACTCCCCGCACTCGGGCGCTTGATCGAACAGTTGCCCGCCGGCATGTCGGCCAAGGCGATCGTCGAGGTGGTGGACGAGTCTCACAAGCAGCAGATCGCCTCGGCCGCCGACGTCGAGTTCATCTGGCTGGTCGGCAGTGGCAACGGTGTTGCACCGTCGAAGCTCCCGGATGCTGTTCGCGCGATGAACCTTCCGACCGAACTCGGATACGTGTGGGTGGCAGGCGAAAGCACGATGCTCCGTGACATCCGCAAGTACCTTCGCCACGAACTGAAGTTGCCGGGTGAGCAGTACAAGGTCATCGGCTACTGGACCTACAAGGCCGAGGTGTGGAATGCGAAATACGAGGCCCTCGACGAGAGTGTCCGCGCTGCACTCGATGCTGCCTGGGAATCCGACCGCGACGAGGAAGAGATCCGCGACGAGGTCGAGAAGACTCTAGAGAGCGCCGGATTGTGAGCGTTGGACTGGACAAGAGCGCCGTCGACAAGAGTCAGGCTGACAAGAGCGCCTCCGACAAACACACCGAAGAACTGATCGACGAGTCGCTGCAAGAAAAGCAGAAGCAACCGGACGGGCTGGTATCGACAAACTCTCGTCGCATGGCCGGGCTTCTGGTGTGCCTGGTGGTGCTCGCCGCCGTGCTCCTCCTGAGCATCGCGGTGGGATCGAAGACCATTCCGTTCGGCACCGTGATCGACGCGCTGGTGAACTACGACGATTCCAATGATCACGTGATCATCCGTGACCTGCGGCTACCGCGTACTCTCCTCGGTCTGATAGTCGGCATGGCGCTCGGTGTCGCCGGTGGCCTCATCCAGGCGATGACACGAAATCCCTTGGCTGACCCCGGAATTCTCGGTGTCAATGCCGGTGCGGGGTTCGCGATGGTTGTTGCCGTCGCGGTCTTCGGCCTGACCAGCATCTGGTCCTATATCTGGTTCGCTTTCCTCGGCGCGGTGATAGCCACGGCGATCGTCTACACGTTGGGCTCGATCGGCAGGGGCGGTGCAACGCCCATTCGGCTGACGCTGGCCGGTGTCGCCATCGGCTCCGTGCTCGGCGGCATCTCCTCCGGCATCACCCTGCTCAACCCGACCGCTTTCGACCAGATGCGCCAGTGGAATGCCGGCTCACTCAGCGGGCGTTCCTTGGAAATCGTTCTGGCTGTTGCACCCTTCATCCTCATCGGGCTCTTCCTGGCGCTCGCGTTGGCACGCCAGCTCAATGCCGTGGCTTTGGGTGACGATCTGGCACGTTCGCTCGGTGCCAATATCACTCGCACTCGTATTCTCGGCGTGATCGCGGTGACGTTGCTGTGTGGCGCGGCGACGGCTGCGGCCGGACCGATCGGATTCGTCGGTCTGATGGTTCCGCACGTCGCGAGATGGTTCGTCGGACCCGATCAGCGATGGATTCTTCCGTACACATTGGTGTGTTCGCCGATTCTTCTCCTCTTCTCCGACGTCGTCGGCCGAATCGTGCTGCGCCCGGGTGAACTTCAGGTCGGTATCGTCACGGCCTTCATCGGTGCTCCGGTGCTGATCATGCTGGTGCGTCGAAGCAAGGTGAGCGGTCTGTGAGCATCGATTTCGGGCGCCCCACCACGGTGGTGCGCTCACCCAAAGAAGGCTGGTCCGCGCGGATCGACGTCCGCACGGTCACGGTCTGCCTCGTCCTCGTTGCGCTTGCACTGGCGATCGGTGTCATCGCGCTCGGTAGTGGTGACTACCAGGTGCCGATCGGGGACGTCCTCGGCGCACTGTTCGGCGAGGCTCCCGCGCGTATTCACATGGTCGTCGTGGAATGGCGTCTGCCCCGAGTTCTGTTGGCGCTGATGCTCGGTGCGGCACTCGGCATGAGTGGTGCAATCTTCCAGTCGCTCACCAGGAACCCGTTGGGTAGCCCGGACATCATCGGCTTCAACTCGGGTGCGTACACGGGCGCTCTGGTGGTCATCCTCCTCATCGGTGGCACTTACTACGAGATCGCAGTCGGCGCCTTGGTAGGCGGTATCGCCACCGCAGCAGTGGTTTACCTCCTTGCGTACAAACGTGGTGTGCAGGGATTCCGGTTGATCATCGTCGGTATCGCCATCAGTGCGATGTTGGGCTCGGTCAACACCTGGATGATCCTCAAGGCGAAACTCGACGACGCCATGGCTGCCGCAGTGTGGGGTGCCGGTTCGCTGAACGGTCTCGGCTGGACCCAGGTGTGGCCGGTGGTCGTCGTGCTGGCCATACTCGTTCCGCTGATCCTGGTGTTGGGCAGGCGGATGCAGATGCTCGAGATGGGTGACGACGCCGCCAAGGCGCTCGGCGTCCGGGCCGAACCCACGCGACTTTCCCTGGTTGTTCTCGGCGTCGCACTGACGGCCATGGTGACGGCGGCGGCCGGACCGATCGGATTCGTCTCGCTGGCGGCTCCGCAGTTGGTGAGGCGATTGACCGGTAGTGCCGGAGTGACCCTGCTGCCGTCGGCGGCGATGGGTGGAGCGCTGCTGATGGTCAGCGACTGGGTGGCGCAACGAGCTTTCGCACCGACACAGTTGCCGGTCGGCGTCGTCACCGTCTCCATCGGTGGCATCTATTTCGTATGGCTTCTCGCGCGAGAGGCACGTAAGCAGTGATCGGTGAAGGAACGAGGAACAGCGTGAACGAGACAAGTACGGCCGCCGTCGTGGCTGAAAGGACGAATCGGCTTCGCGCCGAGGACGTCACGATCGGTAACGACAAGCGCGTCATCTCGGAGCACCTCGACGTCGAGATCCCCGACGGTGGCTTCACCGTCATCGTCGGCCCCAACGCCTGCGGCAAGTCGACGCTTCTGCGTGCGTTGTCGCGGTTGCTCAAGCCGACTACCGGCAAAGTTCTCCTCGACGGCAAGGCGATCACGTCGTACCCGGCCAAGGAAGTCGCGAGGCGACTCGGGCTTCTGCCGCAGACGTCGATCGCCCCGGACGGCATCAAAGTCGCCGATCTGGTTGCGCGAGGACGTTATCCGCACCAGAAGCTGATCCGTCAGTGGTCCCGGGAGGATGAAGCCGCCGTCATCAAGGCGATGGAGGCAACCAAGGTCACGGATCTGTCGGCCAGGCCGGTCGACGAACTGTCCGGTGGTCAGCGCCAACGTGTCTGGGTCGCTATGGTTCTCGCGCAGCAGACTCCGTTGGTGCTGCTGGACGAGCCGACGACGTTCCTCGACATCGCGCATCAGATCGAGCTGCTGGAGCTGTGCCGCGATCTGAACGAGAACGACGGACACACGCTGGTGGCGGTGCTTCACGATCTCAATCACGCGTGCCGCTACGGAACTCACATCATCGCGATGAAGGACGGCGCCGTGGTCGCCGAAGGCCCGCCCGCGGAGATCATCACCGAAGAACTGGTGCAGGAGGTGTTCGGCATGGCGTGCCGCATCATCGACGATCCGGTTTCCCATACACCGCTTGTCATTCCGCTGGGACGCGAGCGTCAGCGAAACATCGAAGGAGCAAAGGTATGACACTCGTCCTGGATGCGCAGGTCACCGAATCGGAGTGGGCTCAGATCGTCGACCGCATTTCACGGCGTCGATTCTTCGGTGGCGCAGCCGGTGTGGCTGCAGCACTGGCGCTGAGCGCCTGCGGAAGCTCCGACAGCGAATCCGACTCTGCCAGTGACACTCTCCCGTACGCGTGGGCCGAGTTCAGTGGCGACATTCCGCGCGACCCGAAGCGTGTGGTGGTGCTCGACGGCCGCGTCGACCTCGAATTCGCCATGATGATGGATTACCCGATCGTCGGTTCGGGGAACTTCTGGTTCCCCGACGCCAAGGCAGGATTCCAATTTCCCGGCCGCACCATCGAGGACGCGAGCTTCGTCAACGTCGCCGGCGACTTCTCCACCAATTTCGAGGCTCTGCTCGCTCTCGAGCCCGACCTGATCGTCATCACCGCGATCGGTTACACCAGTGACTGGTACGGCACGGAGCGCTTGTCTTCCATCGCGCCGCTGTTGGTCGTCGGCGACGACGTCGAGCCGATCGCCGGACACCCGGTCGACTGGCGAGGTGCACTGATGGCGCAGGCGAGCCAGCTCGATCGTGTGGCGATCGCCGAGGCTTCCATCGCGGAGTACGACGACAAGCTCGCGAGACTGCGACCGATGTTGCAGGAGAAGCTGGGCGGAAAGAAGATCGTGTTCGGCGTTCAGACGCCGACCGGATTCCTTGTGCATCAGCGGAATCTGCGGATCAGTGTTGCCATCGATGCCGGCCTGGACGTACTTTTCCGTGACGACGACAATGCAGAGAACTCGTTCGAGTTGTCGTTCGAGCAACTCGACACGTTGGCTCCGGCGGATGTGATCATCGCCCAGGCGCGCGATCAGGAAGCGCTCGACGCGATCAAGACGCAGCCGACGTGGCAGCGGTTGCCTGCAGTTCAGGCGGGCAACGTGTTGACGAGCGACGCACGATACAACCAAGGATTCGCGCTCACCGCGGCCATCTTCCTCGACGTTCTCGAGGAAGCGGCCGGGCGATTCACCGCTGGGCAGTAGGTCAGGCGACGTTGCGGGCCTGGTCGAGTAGCTGAGCAACCTGCTCGAACCAGGCGCCGTAATTGGCGTAGGTGTTGGGACGCTTGTCGTCGAAGTCGATCACCTGGTTCGCGGTCACCGCGGGCAGCTTGACGAACACCGGTGATGCTGCGAATGCTTCTGCCGACTTCGCGAACTGGAACACGATGTCCACCGGATAGTCCGGGACCTGTTCCCAGCTGAGATCGGCCCAGCCTTTGTCGCCTCCCGGGCCGGTGAACTTCACGCCGAGTTCCTTCAGGTACCCGAACTGAGCGAGCGCTGTTGTGCCTGCGTACAACTCGGACCCGTCACCGTTCAGGGCGAGGACTTCGATGTCGTCGACCTTGGCCGCGGCCGTCCGGATGCGCTCTGCACCGGAGTCGAATGCTTCCTTGCCCTCGCGTGCTGCGGCTGTGTCGGTGTTCCCGCCGAGAGCTTCGGCGAGTGAGGCGTATTCGCTCAACACGTCCGGTGTCGAGGCTCCGGAGAATTTGACGCCGACAAACGGTGCGACATTGTTGACGGTCTTGCCCATCGGCTCGTCCCACCATGTCCAGCGGGTCGGGTCGTCGCTGTTGCCGTACCCGATGACGAGGTCGGGATCCAGTGCGGCAAGAGCTTCCGCGCTGAGTTCACCTTCCCGGCCGACGACGGTCATCGTCGACTCGTCGGCGTGATCGGTGACGTCTGGATTGCCGACGCCGTAACCGAAGATTCCGACCGGCCGAATGCCGTAGTCCCACAGCGCAGCTGCGGAATACGCATCGACGACGATCCGCTCGGGGGCATGATCGAGGGTGATCGTGTTGCCGTATCCCGTTGTATAACTCCAGGACTGGTCGGCGGAATCGGTCGCGGTAGAAGATGGTGCGTCGCTGCTTCCGCAGCCGGTGAGGAGGAGCGCCGCAACGGCGGGTAGTACGGCGAAGCCGGTGAGACGGCGATTGATTTTCATGGAACCTTCCGAACATGGAGAACTAAGCCAGGTAAGCCTAACCTGATCCATCGCTCGGGGGTCGTCGGGGTCAGTTGCCCTGCCACATCTGAAGCCATTCGCTCCAGGACGGGGGAGTGCTCGACGGTCGGGGGTTTCCGCCACGAAGTCCGTCGAGCATGAAGTCGAGGTAGCGCGTGTGTATTTCGGTGGCTCGATCGCCCTCGATCGGCAGGGTCGGCCGCAGATGCACTGTCATGAGCATGACGTCAGCAGAGGTGAAGTCGGGCGGGACTTCGCGAGTGTCGATGCAGGCGTCGACCATCGACTGCAGTGCGGCCTCCAATTCAGCTGCGGCGCGGGTTACTTCGGCGTGTTCGGGCAATCTGCCGCCGAGGACGGGAATGAGCGGTCCCACCGATTCGGTGAGGTATCGCGAGAAGAACGTCTTCAGTACGGCTTCGTCGGTGTCTGCGTTGCTCACGCACTCTCTGGCAAGAGTGGCGAGGTGGTCGATCGCCCAGACGCGTAGGGCTTGCGCCAGCTCCTCCTTGCCGCGGTAGCGCCGATAGATGCTTCCGACTCCGACTCCGGCGCGTGCGGCGATTGCCGATACCGGTGCATTCCAACCCTGTTCGGCGAAGATCTCGCGTGCTGCGCGCAGGACGGTGACGTCGTTGTCTGCGGCTTCGCGGGCGCGCCCGGGAAGGCCCGCATTCTCTTTCACCATCCCCACAGGCTAGCAATGCGTGATCTACTGAATCGGAACGGAATGCTCCGTTCCGATTCAAATCGTGATCCAGAGGAAGGTAATGATGGCAACCTTGGTGGAGACGCCCGTGCGATCCGGGAGTCGGGTGATCGCCGCGCTGGCTGGGGCGGTACTCGTCTACTCGCTCATGCAGACCATGCTGGTGCCGGCGTTGCCGGTGTTGGGTGAGCACTTCGAGACATCCGCGGCGGTTACGGGCTGGATTCTGACGTCGTACCTGTTGGCGGCCGCGGTGCTGGCTCCGATCGTCGGGGCGATGGGTGACCGTTTCGGGGACAAGCGAGTCCTGGTGATCGTCCTGATCATCTTTGCTCTCGCGACATTCGCCGCGGCGGCCGCCCCGAATATCGGCGTGCTGCTTGCCGTTCGGGCTGTCCAGGGAGTGAGTATGGCGAGCTTCCCACTCGCGATGGCAGTGCTGCGGAGAACGGTCGCAGGCCCCGAGTTGTCTTCGGGGATAGGTTGGCTCGCTGGGACTTTGGGGATCGGTGCCGGAAGTGCACTGGTGATCGGCGGCGTCATTCTCGAGTATCTCAGTTGGCAGTGGCTGTTCGTGATCACCGGCATCTTGATCGTGCTCGCGTTGGCTGCGGTAGTGGCTGTGGTTCCTGGTTCGCATCGCCGGCCGGGTATGCCGACGGACTGGGCCGGTGCCGGTGCCCTGGCGTTCGGGCTGGTGAGCTTGCTCCTGGCGATAACCAAGGCCTCCGACTGGGGAGTCCTGTCGCTAGGATTCTGGGGTCTGGTGGTGATCGCGTTCGTCTCGTTCGCAGTATTGATTGCCGTGGATTCCCGCCACGACGCGCCGATCGTCGACATGCGAGTCTTTCGGGACAAGCCGATGATGATCACCAGTGCACTCACCCTGGTGTTCGGGTTCGTGCCGTACATCTTCTACCTTTGCCTGCCGCGGATCCTCCAAGCGCCGGAATCATCTACGTATGGAAGCGGATTCACCGTTGTACAGACGGGGTTGGCACTCTTTCCCGCCGCTGTCCTCGTCTTCCTCGGTGGCCGCTTGACGCCGGCTCTCTCGCGGAGATACGGGCCGCGGGTGCCCGCGGTCATGGCGCTTGCCCTCATGGCGGCGGGCGCAGTCGGACTCGCGATCTGGCCGAGTTCAGTGGTTGCGATCGTCGCGTTCTTCTCCCTCGTCGGCTTGGGGAACGGCGTGGGATTCGCGGTCTGCGCCCTGTTGGTTGCCTCGATCGTCCCACCATCGGAAATGGCGGCAGCCAGTGGTGTGAACAGCGTGATCAGGACTGTGGGATCGGCGGTGGGTGCGCCGGTGACCACGGCAGTCCTGGCGATCGGCATTTCCGGCGACTCGTTCGCGGTGGCGTTCGTGATGGGTGCATCCATCAGTGTCGTCGCCTGTCTGCCGGCAATTGCACTTCCGGTGAAGAAGGCTGCACAAACGGCATGAGTTATTGTAGGCTCCCCTAATAGAGACAGCATGTAACTAAGGCAGGGAGAGATAGATGCGTCAGCAGTGGGTCCTACGAGCAACGGCACTCGCAGCGACAGCAACGGCGCTTGTCGGTTGCTCCGTGGGCGGCGATGACGCAGACGCATCGGAAACAGGCGAGTCGTCGGCCGTACCTGCACCTCAGAAATTGCTCGCACTGGACGAGTTTGCAGCGCTCAACGCACTCACGCTCGGGGTCAGGCCCGATACGGTCTTCGCCACGCTGCAATCGCACGCGGCGAAGGAGATATTGCAGAGCGAGGGGATCGAGGTCATCGACAAACCGACGTTCTTCCAGTCACCAGATGTGGAGCAGATCGCGGCCGTTCATCCTGACCGAATCCTGCTCAGTGATGTCGGCTCGCTGACGTCGATCACCTCGCAGGCCAACGAGATTGCCCCGACGACGGTGCTCGCCTATGCGGCGCCGTGGCGCGAAGTTCTGAATACCGCGGCGACTGCATTGGGTCGAGAGTCCGAAGCTCGCGAAATCGTGTCGAGGCTCGAGACCAAATTTGCCGAAGTATCCGGAACGGTCGAGGCGCAACCACAGACGTTGTCAGTGCTGGTGGGATTCTCCGGCGGCATTTACACCGTCATTCCGGAGTCGCCGATGTCCTCGATCATCGAGGAAGCCGGTTTCGGGCGCCCGCAAGCCGAACTCGACGCGAAGATCGGCCCCAACACAGGTGTTGCCACGTCTTCGGTGTCGGGCGAGGAGGTTGGACAGCACGCGGCGGACGCGATGGTCGTGACCTCGGGCAACATCTACGACGGCGCTCTCGTTCACGCAAATCCACTGTTCAACGAGATCGCCGCAGTGAAGGCCGGACGCACGGCGGACGTGAGCGGTGAACTTTGGTTCGGCAGCTATCCTTTCGCGGTCTACTGGATCCTCGAAGACCTCCAGGCTCTTGCCGATCGCACTCTCACCGGCGCGGAACTCCAGGGCCGCATCGCATCCGACACCGACGCAGTCACCCGATGGAAGGCGTTCTCGAAATGACGACAACACAGGACAAGGCAGCAGACGTTCCACCGGCGGAGGCTGACGCACCGCACGGATCTGCGGCCGAAGCCTCGCGAGCCAAGGCGGAAGCGGCGGCGCACAAGAGTGCGCTACGCGAACTCCTTGCTCCAGTTCGCACGCGGACCACCATCGCGATGGTGATGCAGGTGATCGCCGCGGTCGCGGCCATCGTGCCGTACGTGGCCATCGCCGAACTCGGTAAGACGCTGATCGTGGGCGGTGACATCGACTCGTCTCGTGTCTGGACGATCGTGTGGGTGGTCGTCTTCGGTCTGGGTATGCGTGCGTTCTTCGGAGGCGGTGCGTTGATCGTGACGCACTTCGCCGACGTGAATCTGCAGGCGGTGCTGCGGCGTCGAATCGCAGCGACTCTCGGTCGACTTCCACTGGGCTGGTTCACCTCCCACTCGTCCGGAACCGTGCGCAAAGCCGCGCAGAACGACATCTCCGATCTCCACTACCTGGTTGCACACAGCGCCGTCGAGACCACCGGCGCCATCGCGGTGCCACTGGTCGGGCTCGGTTACGTGATTTCGATCGACTGGCGTCTGGGATTGGTCGCGATTGCCACACTCCCGATTTACATGATCGCCTATGCGACGATGACCAAGGACATGGCAGTCAAGATGAGCCGGATGAATGAGGGCATCGCGGCTATCAGCAACACCATCGTCGAGTTCGTCACCGGCATCGCAGTGGTCAAAACTTTCGGTCAGGACAAGCAGTCACATTCTCGATACCGTGATGCCGCCAAGGCTTTCGCCGTCTCGTACGAGGGTTGGGTTCGCCCGATGCTGCGAACCGAGGCGCTGGCCTCGATTGCATTGAGTGCACCGGTAGTGCTGGTGGTCAACCTTGGTCTCGGTTCGTGGTTCGTCCACTCCGGATGGGTGTCACCCATCGATGTGCTGACCAGTTCTCTTGTCGCGATGGTGATTCCGGTGTCGGTGACGACCATCGGTTTCGGTATGCAGGCACGCCGTGAGGCAGCCGCCGCTGCGGCGCGACTGATCGCGCTGTTCGCAACCGACGCTCTGCCGGAAACCGATCATCCGAAAAAGCCTGCGGGGAACGAAGTTCGATTCTCCGGAGTCTCCTTCGCCTACGACGACGCCGCCGATGTTCTGTCCGACATCGATCTCACACTGCCGGAGGGGACGGTGACGGCGTTGGTCGGACCTTCGGGTTCGGGTAAGTCGACGCTGGCGACGCTGGTTCCGAGGTTCCACGATGTGCGTGCCGGATCCGTGGTGATCGGTGGTGTCGACGTCAGGGAAGTCGCTACCGACGAGCTGTACCGCCACGTCGGATTCGTTCTGCAGGACGTGCAGCTGGTCGAAGCGACTGTGCTCGACAACATTCGGCTTGCCCGGCCGCAGGCGTCGTTGGCGGAGGTGAAGGTTGCCGCCGCGGCTGCGCAGATCGACACCCGAATCGAAGCGCTTCCGAGAGGGTACGACTCCGTGGTCGGAGTCGACGCCAGGTTCTCGGGCGGTGAGGCGCAACGAGTCTCCATCGCGCGGGCGATCCTCGCGGATACCCCTGTTCTCGTGCTCGACGAGGCGACGGCGTTCGCGGACCCGGAGTCCGAAGCCGATATCCAGGAAGCGTTGTCGCGCTTGACGGTCGGCCGTACGGTGCTGGTGATCGCGCACCGGTTGGCTTCGATCGTGAGTGCCGATCAGATCGTGGTCCTCGACGCCGGGCGGATCGTGGAGAAGGGCACGCACGATCAGCTCGTGGCGAATGGTTCAACGTATGCCCGGATGTGGGCGAGTCACAGTCGGGCCGACTCGATTGGACACAGTCGGGCCGACTCGATTGGAAACAGTCGGGCCGACAGCATCGCAGGTATGTCTGACGCAGCAGGAAAGGCCAACTCATGATTCGCGACCTCTTCCGGATACTCGGCCCGCAGAATCAGGGCCGCTATCGCGAGTTCCTGGTGTGGGCAGTGTTGTACGGCGTGATGCAAGGGTTGGCCGTGGCATTGCTCGTGCCGACCGTGCAGGCGCTGTTCGAGCAGGACTGGGGCAGTTTCGTTCGGTGGCTCGCCGCGATGGCCGTGTGCGCCGTGATCAGTTCGATTGCGCACTACCTGCAGGCCATAAAGGGGTTCGAGTCGGCACTCACTCTGCTGCGGACGATGCATCTGCGCCTCGGCGATCACCTCGTCACACTCCCGCTCGGTTGGTTCGGTGCCGGCCGACTCGGTCAGGTATCGCAGGTCGCCAGCAAGGGCACCATCTCGGTGATGGGGGCGGCTGCGCATCTGATGACGCCGATCATCTCCGGAATCGCCAGCCCGGCAACCATTGTCGTGTGCATGCTGTTCTTCGATTGGCGGCTCGGGCTCGCACTGGTGATCAGTGTTCCGATTCTGTTCGTGGCAGCACGATTTGCAGCGACGATGACTGCCAAGGCCGACGATCGAGCGCATGCCGCGGCCGTCGAGTCGAACAATCGAGTGCTCGAATACGCGCGTTGCCAACCGGTCCTGCGTGCTTTCGGACGCACCCACGGGGTGTACGAGCCGCTCGACGACGCGATCGAAGCTCAGCACACCGCTGGTCGTTCACAACTGTGGTTCGTGGTGATCGGTTCCGTGGTGAACGGGATCGCCCTGCAGTTCGTGTTCTCTGCCGTGATCATCCTGGGCGCGTTCCTCGCGCTCGGCGGCGACATCGGCCCGGTCACGTTGATCGCGCTACTCGGCCTGACCGCACGGTTCATCCAGCCGCTGGGTGAGATCGGCGAGTTCGGCGGTGCAATCAGAATGGCACGCAACGAAATCCGTCGGATGTCCGAGATCCTCGAAGTGGAACCACTGGTCGAACCCGATACCAGCGGGCAGGCGACGGGGGAGACGGCCGTGCAGTTCGACGCCGTCGACTTCGGTTACGCCGACGGCGGGCAGGTTCTGCGAAACATCTCCTTCGACGTGCCACGGAAGTCGTTGACGGCGTTGGTCGGTCCGTCAGGGTCTGGCAAAACAACCGTCACCCGGCTGATCTCGCGCTTCTACGACGTCGACTCCGGGGTAGTGCGTGTCGGTGGTGTCGACGTACGGGACCTCACGAGTGCCGACCTGATGTCGCAGTTGTCCCTGGTCTTCCAGGACGTGTACCTCTTCGACGACACGTTGATCGCGAACATCCGCCTCGGCCGCCCCGAAGCCACGGACGAGGAGGTCTTCGACGTCGCTCGGATCGCGGGCGTCGCGGAAATCGTCGAGCGCCTCCCGCGGGGTTGGGACACCCGTGTCGGTGAGGGCGGGACGGCGCTGTCCGGTGGAGAGCGGCAGCGGGTGTCCATCGCGCGCGCACTCCTCAAACGAGCACCTATCGTTCTGCTCGACGAGGCGACGGCCGCGCTCGATCCCGAGAACGAGGCCCATGTGCAGCGTGCGATGCAGGAACTCGCCAGTGAAAGCACACTGCTCGTGATCGCTCACAAACTGTCGACCGTCGTGGCCGCAGACCAGATCATCGTGCTCGGTGACGACGGTTCGATCGTCGAAGTGGGAACCCACGAAGTTCTGCTCGCAGCCGGTGGGAACTACGCCGCGTTCTGGAATCAGCGCCACCGTGCGTCGGGATGGCGGTTGGTGGCAAGCTGAGCAGAATGCAGACCGGAAAGAAGACGGGGCGGCCGCCGACGTTGTCGACAGCGGACATCGTCGAGGCCGCCCTGGCTGGTGATCTGAGTGAATTGACCATGCCGAGTGTGGCAAAACGTCTGGGCGTCAGTCATTCTGCACTTTATCGTTACTTCGCCGACCGCGAAGCGCTGCTGCGGGCCTGCTCGGATCATGTTGTGCGTCAGACTGTATGGCCCGATACAAATCGCCCGTGGCGTGAATTCCTGAAGGATTTCTGCGACGTTCTGTGGTCCTCGTTCGAGCGCTATCCAGGTCTAGCCCAGGTCGGTCTCGCAGTTCCGGGCACGCCGCCGGCGATAATCGAGATCGTGGAGAGACTGGTCGGTTCGTTGACTGCGCAAGGCTTCACACCACATGACGCAGTCCTGGCGGTGGACTTCATCTCCGAGGTGACCATGACGCAGTTCGCCATGATGGCGGCGATGGACAAGACCGTGAGCTCCGCGGATTCACGTTCTGCGCGCCAGGCGTATCAAGAGAGCTGGAATGCGTCGGAGTCGTTGGTCGAGGGGATCGGCGACGAATCGACGTGGCACGGGCGAGGATGGTTGGACGAGAAGATCACGATCATGCTCGACGGCCTGGAAAAGCGTGTTATCGGCTGACATTTCTACTAGCTTTGAGAGTAATGCCCGTTTCGGCGTGATACAGGCTAATGTGCACACATAGGACGGGTGGTTGCTGCACCGGGAGGCGGGGATCATGGATCTCGAAGCGATTGTTCTCATCCAAAGACTCAAGTACCGATACGCACGCGCCTTGGACACCAAATCGTGGGTCGAATTCGCCGACACTTTGACCGTCGACGCCACCGCGATCTATGGAGAACAACTCAGTTTCGATTCCCGGGATTCATTCGTCTCCTTCCTCGAGAACACCCTCGGCTCACACATCATCACCGAACATCAGTGCGGGCAACCCGAGATCGACGTCGACGGAGACACCGCAACCGGGATCTGGTGCCTCGCGGACACAGTGGTCATCCCCGAAGACGGCATGCTGCTTCGCGGATCGGCCTTCTATCACGACAGATACACCCGCTGCAGCGACGGTGAATGGCGAATCTCCCACACGAGCTACGAGCGAACCTGGGAATCTGTGGTGGCGCTCGCCGACATGCCGAGTTTCCGATTGACGTCCAACAAGTGGGCACTGCTGCAGCAACCGTCGTTCGGCGACTCGGTAGTTCGCAACGTCTCCTGAGGCCGCTCACGATTAGAGTCGGCTCATGGTTGATGCAGATTTCTCGCTGCCTGACGTACGGACGTGGATTCGCGGTATCCCCGCACTGACCGGAACTCCGCCGCCCGCGCCTGAACATTTTCCGGAGAAGCCGGGAGAGTTGTTCCTCGACTGGCTCCGTGCGGCCGTGGCCTTCGGGGTCGTCGAGCCACACGTGTGTGCGCTCTCGACCGTGGACGGTGACGGTATGCCTGATTCCCGCTTCCTCATTCTCAAGGACGTGACCGAGGGTGGTTTCTGGTTCTCCGGTTCGGCTGCTTCACCGAAAGGTGTTGAGCTGAAAGAAAATCCGCGAGCATCCCTGGCGTTCTACTGGCGTGAGACGGGCCAGCAGGTCCGGATTCGCGGATTGGTTCGCGAGGGTGACGACGCAATTCGGACCCGCGACTTCGTCGAACGATCCGTCACTGCGAGGGCGGTGGCGACGGCGAGTAAGCAGAGTGAGGTACTCGAAGACTCCGGGGCGTACGAGACATCGGTGGCCGCTGCGGAAGCGAGAATCGGCGGCGACCCGGGGTTCGTGTCGAAGGACTGGCGGGCGTGGTGCCTCGAGCCGGAGTCTGTCGAGTTCTGGCAGGCAGACTCCGGGCGTCGGCATCAGCGGTGGTTGTACCGGCGTGGCTCGGACCGAGCATGGACACGCGCAGTGCTGTGGCCCTGAACAGTTGGTCGAGCTCAGCTGGCGCTGATCTCCGGCGACACGAGGTTGACGACGATCGACTGTCCACCGAGCTTGGCGTGGATTTCGGGGTGCTCGAAGCCCGACGACAACAGGTAGCTGCCGAGCATCGTGAGCAACTCGTCCAGATCCGTCGTCGGGTCGGAGGAGTGCGTGCTCGAGGGTGAGGCCTGATTTGCGATGAGTTCGGTGTGGGTGAGTCGCCCGGCCACTCGAACGGCGGCTACGCCCATCGCGTCGCGCCGGACGACGGTGCGACTCCGAGTCTCGAGTGTCCTCGATGATTCGCGTGTTGAAGCTGGCACTGAAAGGTCCTCTCCGCTGCTGTGTGCGGCCGTGGTTCGGGCAGGAAGCGGAAACGTGAATGCGTCCGATTGCTTGGGTGCGGTCGACAGAAAATCCGCTGTGGCGGTGGCACTGTTGGAACCGTTGCTCGCAGAACCGTTACCCGTGGAAAGGTTGCTCGCAGAACCATTACTCGCGGAACCATTGGCTCTCGATCCGTTGCCGGAACCGTTGGGGCCCGCTATTCCGTGGGAATTCTTGTCTTCCATTGTTTCGCTCCTGATGCCCGTAAACAGACCGCTGGTTTGCTTAATCGACGCAAACATACCAGGAGTTCGTTTATGGTCACACCCCTTGTGGAGTTCGGCGTTGAATGCGCAGCCACATTGCGAAGCCCCACAACACGAAGAATGCGTAGACCAGATAGAGGATCGCCGAAGGGTAGTAGCCGGCTCGGAAGAGAAGGGGAACACCAACGGCGTCGACGCCGATCCAGATGAGCCAGAACTCGGTCCAGCCGCGTGCCATGCCGTACGTCGCGAGGATGGAGCCAGTGAAGATCCAGGCCTCCGCCCACGCTCCGTACGAGCCGAGAAGGTCGAAGATCCAGGCGAAAGCGATTGTGCCGCTTGCCATGACGGCGATCATGGCGATGCGCTCGCGGGCTGTCGCCCAATGGGGCAGGACTGCGCGACCGGAGTCACGTGCCCCACGTCGCCACTGGGTCCATCCGTAGATGCTGACGGTGACGAACAACAACTGACGGCCGGCCTGGCCGTAGAGATTGAGCTCTTGCGGCGTGTGGAAAAGCGCGCCCATGAACACCGTGAACAACAAGGCATTTCCGGCTATACCGACAGGCCACGCCCATACCGAGCGTCGCGCGCCCGCGATCGCGGAGCCTATTCCGAACGCGTTTCCGATGATCTCTCGCCAGAGAATCGTGGCGCTGCCGATGTGCAGCTCGGCGTCGAACAGCGCCTCGATCAGGCTCATCAGTCCGCAGCAGCGACGAGGGGTTCGAGCGTCAGATCCGGGAGTTCCTTCTGGATGTACTGCAGTCGCCACTTGTCACTGACCAGGGCGAGCAGGACGCCGTCGGATCGGGTGAAGACCTCCACACCGCGCTGACGGTTCAGTTCGACCTCGGACGCGGCGTCGGTACGGCGAGCCAATGCGTAGCCGAGCGGTTCCATCTTGGCCTCGACGTTGAACTCGGCCTTCATGCGCGCTGCGACAACCTCGAACTGCATCGGGCCGACAGCCGCCATGACGGGGGAGGCGTCGCCGCGGATGTCGTTGCGAAGAATCTGGACGACGCCCTCGGAATCGAGTTGGTCGACCGCTCGGCGGAACTGCTTGTACTTGCCGGCGCTTTCGGCGCGCAGGATCGAGAAGTGTTCCGGCGCGAACGACGGAATCGGCGGGAACTCCACCTTCTTCTCGGTGTACAGCGTGTGACCGGGTGCGAGTGCGGTGGCGTTGACGAGGCCGACGACATCGCCGGGGAACGCGGATTCGACGGTGGAACGTTCACGGCCGAAGACCGTCTGGGCGTACTTGGTCGTGAATGGCTTGCCGGTTTGGGCGTGCGTGACGACCATGCCGCGCTCGAACACGCCGGAGACGATGCGCATGAATGCCAGTCGGTCACGATGCGCGGTGTCCATACCGGCCTGCACCTTGAAGACGACCGCGCTGAACGGATCGGTGACCTCGCGCGGCTTACCGCTGAGGTCTTCGCGGCCCCGCGGCGGCGGCGCCAATTCGACGAGAGTGTCGAGGATCTGGCGGACACCGAAGTTGAGCATCGCGGACGCGAAGATCACCGGGGACGTCTGACCGGCGAGGAACATCTCCTGATCGTGGTCCTGGCCGGTAGCGGAGAGCAGCTCACTCTCCTCGGCCGCGGTCTCCCACTCGGAGCCTTCCTTGGCGAGCGCCGCGTCGGCGTCCATGACCTCTTCGGGGGCGATCTTCGCGCCGCCTGCGGTACGGGTGAAGCGGACGTACTCGCGAGCCTCACCGTCTTCGCCGCGCCGCAGCAGTCCGCGGAAGTCGCCGGCGATGCCGACGGGCCAGTACAGGGGAGTGGGAGTGAGGCCGATGCGTTCGCTGATCTCGTCGAGCAGTTCGAGAGGAGTCTGACCGGGCCGGTCCCACTTGTTGATGACAGTGATGACCGGAATGCCGCGGTGGCGGCATACCTGGAACAGCTTGAGCGTCTGCGGTTCGAGGCCCTTGGCAGCGTCGATGAGCATGACCGCCGCGTCGACGGCGGTCAGGACGCGATACGTGTCCTCGGAGAAGTCGGAGTGACCGGGGGTGTCGACGAGGTTGATGACGTTGATCTGCTCGTCCGGCGTCTCGGAGGAGTGGTAGTTGAACTGCAGTGCGGTGGAACTGACGGAAATGCCGCGGGCCTTCTCCATCTCCATCCAGTCCGAGACCGTCGACTTGCGGCCGGCTTTGCCGTGAACGGCGCCGGCCTCGGAGATCTTCTTCGCGTGCAGTGCGAGCGCTTCGGTGAGTGTCGACTTACCGGCGTCAGGATGCGAGATGACGGCGAAGGTGCGGCGACGCTCCGCCTCTGCGGACAAGCCCTTGGTGGTCGTCGTGACAGCGACCGACCCGCTCTCGGTGGACTCGGGGCCTTCGATGTCGGACTGGACAGTCGAGTCGGTAGGGACGGTCGAGTCGGACGGGGTAGTCAACGAAGAACCTCTCGAAGTGGGCGTCAGTGCCGGCGAGGTGCCGGTGCGCGGACAGGTGGAGAGTGCGGCAGCACAACAGAGAAAGGATACTCGCAGACCACAATGCAATAGCCACTGCGGCGTAACACTCGGCGAACGATCGCTGATTATCCATGTATGTGTGTGTTCGAACACACAGCCATTTGTGTCCTGCGAAGAGTTGCACTGATCGAAGAGTGACACTGACCGAGGAGTTGCGTTGAGCAAGTTCACCGAAGAGATGTATGCGACCGCCGCAGTCACCGACCGCGGCCTGGTGACGGGAGAGCCGGACAACGCTTTCCGTCAGACCTGGGGCGACATCCACCAGGAAGCTCGGCGCATGGCCGGTGGCCTGGCCGACGTCGGTATCGATCGCGGCGTCGCGATCGGCATTCTCGCCGGACAGCCCGTCGACATCGCACCTGCCTGCCAGGCGACGTGGATGCGCGGTGCGTCGGTGACGATGCTGCATCAGCCGACCCCCCGAACGGATCTGGGTGTCTGGGCTCAGGACACCGAGACGGTGATCGACATGATCTCGGCAAAAGCCGTCATCCTGGGTGCGCCCTTCGACGCGGCCAAACCGCTCCTCGAAGAGCGTGGCATCACCGTCGTGACAGTGGACGAGCTTCGTGGCGGAACATCGATCGATCCTGTGGAGACGGCCGAATCGGATATCGCTCTCCAGCAGCTGACGTCCGGTTCCACCGGATCACCCAAGGCCGTCCAGATCACGCACGAGAACTTCTACACAAATGCGTACGCGATGATCAACCGCATCAAGTTCTCCATCGAGGACGACGTGATGGTGAGCTGGCTTCCGTTGTTCCACGACATGGGCATGGTCGGGTTCTTGACGGTTCCGATGCAGGTGGGCGCGGAGGTCATCAGCATCACGCCGATGGACTTCCTCCGCACCCCGGTGCTGTGGGCGGAACTGATGGGCAAGTACGGCGGAACTGTCACTGCCGCACCGAACTTCGCATACTCCCTCTTGGCTCGTCGACTCGCACAGGCAGAGGACGGGGCAGTCGATCTGTCCAGCGTCCGATACATGTGGAACGGTGCCGAGCCGGTGGATCCTGACACGATGGATGCCCTCGCCGAGGCGGGCGCGCGTTTCGGGTTGAACCCGACTGCTCTGGCCCCCGTGTACGGAATGGCGGAAACCACCCTGGCCGTGTCGATTCCGGATCCCGATCAAGGCCAGGTTCTCGACTACGTCGATCCAGACTTTCTCGAGTCGATGTCTCGGGCGGTGCCGTCCAATCGTCCCAACGCTCGTGCCCTCGCGACACTCGGAAAGATGGTGCCTGACCTCGAGGGTCGCATCGTCGATCGTGACGGCCAGGTGCTCCCGGCCCGAGGCGTCGGAATCATCGAGGTTCGCGGCAAAGCAGTCACTCCGGGGTATGTCACAGTCGACGGACACAAGCCGGCGCAGGACGCCGACGGTTGGCTCGATACCGGTGACGTCGGCTATTTCACCGAAGAAGGCCTGGTCGTGGTGTGCGGGCGAGTCAAGGACGTCATCATCATGGGCGGCCGGAACGTGTATCCGACCGACATCGAGCGAGCGGCCGGAAGTGTTGCCGGTGTGCGTCCCGGAAATGCCGTCGCAATCCGTCTCGATGCTGGCCAGAAGCGTGAGAGCTTTGCGGTCGCCGTCGAGACCAACGCTTTCGAGGATCCGGAAGAGGTCAAGCGTATCGAGCGTGAAGTGGTCCACGCCGTGGTTGCCGACGTCGGTGTCCGACCTCGCGCCGTTGCGGTCCTGGGGCCCGGCAGTATCCCGAAGACGTCGTCGGGAAAGCTCCGACGCGCCAATTCGGCTGCCCTGCTGGGTAACTGACCGTCAGTGCAGGCGGTTCTGTGCGGCTTCCAGGCCGAGTTCGAGCAGTAGTTCCACGGCATCCGCGGCCTCTTCGCACACGAGATCGAGTTCTTTTCGCTCCGTGGACGAGAACGGCTTGAGAACGTAGTCCGCCGGGTCCATACGGCCCGGCGGGCGACCGATCCCGACGCGCGTGCGCAGGTAGTCCTTGGTGGTCAACGAACTCGAAATGGACCGCAGGCCGTTGTGGCCGCCTTCGCCGCCGCCGAGTTTGAGTCGGATTGTCCCGAAATCGAGATCCAGTTCGTCATGGACGACGATGATGTTCGCCGCGTCGACCGAGAAGAACCGCGCGAGACCGGCGACAGCGCCACCCGAGAGATTCATGTACGAGCGTGGTTTTCCGAGAATCACGCGTCGGCCGGCGAGACGACCTTCGACGATTTCGGCGCCACTCTTCTTGTGTACGTTGAACTTTCCACCCATGCGCCCGGCAAGGGTGCCGGCGACCATGAAGCCGACGTTGTGCCGAGTCTTCTCGTACTGCGGGCCGGGATTACCCAGGCCGATGACGAGGGCGGTATCTGTGCTCAACGGTCGCTACTTTCTGGCTTGTTCTTTTTTCCTGCTACGCGCGAACGGCGCGTCACTCCGAATCGGAATGACGCGCCGCGCGCAGTGAGTTCTGTAGGAACCGAGAGGATCAGGCCTCTTCTGCAGCCTCGTCGGCGGCGGGAGCTTCTGCGCCCTCTTCGAGGTCTGCCTCGGTGGGTGCAGCAACGACGTTGACGATCAGGGTGTCGGCGTCAGCCTGCAGGGTCGAGCCCTTGGGCAGTTCGAGCTGGCTTGCCAGGATCTGGGTACCGATCTCGAGACCCTCGACCGAAACCTCGATCTGCTCGGGGATGTGAAGCGCGTCGGCCTCGATGGAGATCGTGGATGCGTCCTGCGCGACCATGGTGCCTGCAGCAGCGTCACCGACGACGATGACGTTCACGTCGATCGTGACCTTCTCGCCCTTCTTGATGACGAGGAGGTCAGCGTGCTCGATGTAGTTGCGGATGGGGTGCACGACGACCGACTTGGTCAGTGCAACCTGCTCCGTGCCCTCGATGTCGAGGGTGAGGATGGCGTTGGTGCCGTGTGCGCGGAGGATGGCGGCGAAGTCGCGTGCCGGCACGTTGAGGTGGCGGGGATCTTCGCCGTGGCCGTAGAGAACCGTGGGGACCTGGCCGTCGCGACGTGCGCGGCGAGCTGCGCCCTTGCCGAATTCGGTGCGGACGACGGCGACGAGGTTGTTTTCTTCAGACATGATGAAACGGCTCCTACAACTCACGGGGTTCGTGCTCGGTTTACTGACGTGTGGTTCTGTCTGCGACAGGTTTTGCCTGCGACAAGTGAGACAGGCGCGCACACGGCCAGGAGCGAAACGCTCGAGCTGAGCCGTAGCCGCGTCGATCACGGTAAACCTGCAACGTGTGGAACTGCTGCGATTCACCCTCGCCGAGACAACTTTGGATACGTTACCGGAGTTTGCTCCCCGCCGCTAATCGCAGGTGGTGGGGACCTGGCCGTGTGGACGTGGTTCGCGTCACATCGAAAGCGGTAGCCTGACGGAGTGACCACCGTGGGGAACGCTCCCGAAGGCAGTCGGCTCGGTGCCGTCGTGCCGGGTACCGACCTGTCGCAGCATGCCCGCCTACTCAGTCGGGTGCACGACGCAGTTCTCTCCGGGCAGGAACCACCGGCGCAGCCGCGGACCGTCGTGGCGCGATCGTGGTCGAGAGTGGCCGCGGGCGGGCTCACGCCGGATCACTGCGGTGCGTCTGCTGTCGCCGACTTCTCCGAGTTGGAGTCGAGGCGTTCGCGTACCGCGCTGCGTAGCGTTCTGCCGGAACTGCGAACCACGCTCACCGAGGTCGCCGAGGACGCGGGCTTCATCGTGGTCGTTGCCGACGCCGACGGTGTGCTGCTCTGGCGCGAAGGGGCGAAGACCGTCAAACGTGCGGCGGACGCTCTCGGGTTCGCCGAAGGCGCGCGCTGGTCGGAGCAATCGGTGGGTACCAATGCAATAGGCACCGCGCTGATCGAAGATTCTGCGGTGCAACTCTTCTCGGCCGAGCACTATGCGCCGACGCATCACAATTGGTCGTGCACCGGCTCACCGGTTCATGATCCGCGGACCGGCGAGATTCTGGGAGTGGTGGACATCAGTGGGTCCGCAGCCTCGGTGCATCCCACCACTGTTGCGTTGGTCCGAACCGCGGTTCGCCTCGCGGAGGCGACGCTGTGGCGCGAGCACGCGGCTACGCTCGAGCGCCTGCGCTCGCGGGCGGCGCCGCTGTTCGCGGCCGGCGCGGGTCCGGCGCTGGTGGTGGACGAGTTCGGCTGGGTGGCAGGCGCCAGCGGAATTGCCGCACCAGACCGCGTGGCGGCACCGAGTGCGGGCAAGCCCGTCATCGTGCCCGGCCTGGGGATGTGTCTGCCTGAGCCGCTCGGGGACGGCTGGCTGTTGCGCACCGGCGTCGGCGGACCGGTGATCGAACTGGAGCTGTCCCTCGGTGCGTCGCCGCAGGTGACGGTGCGTGGTGACGCCAACTGGACGCGCGCGCTTTCGCCGCGTCACGCTCAGATCTTGCGGGCCCTGGCAGCCGTCGGTTCGGCGGGCGTGGATGCCGCAGGCCTCAGCGAAGTGCTCTGCGGCGATCGCGAGCACGTCGTGGCAGTGCGCGCCGAGGTGTCCAGACTGAGGAAACACCTCGGCGCAGTCCTGCAGACTCAGCCGTACCGCTTTGCCGACGGCGTGCGGGTTGTGGTGACCTAACGCGCCGCGCTGATTCCGGCACGACGTCCGAAGAAGCTGCCGTCGCCGAGGCTGGTTCCGCTGGCGTAACCACCTGCGCAGACACCGGACGTGCAACGGCCTGCCGCGAAGAGCCCGGGGATCGGCGCACCCGAGACGTGCAGAACCTCGGAATCGACGGTGGTCTTCAACCCGCCGAGCGTGAATCCGCCTGTGCGGCCGCGTAGATCGATCGCTGCGAACGGTCCGACGATCGGCTTGACCCACTCCGGCTTCTTCCCCAGCACCGGGTCCGACCCTTCAGTCGCGTGCCGGTTGTAGAGGTCGACGGTCGATTGCAGCGATCCGGCGGGAAGCCCCATTTCGGCTTCGAGTTCCTCGACGGTTTCCGCTACCCAGGTCGGTTGCGCCCGCAACTGCGCACTGGACGATTCGGCATTCATGCCTTCCTCGTACGCAGCTTCGTCGATCACGAGGAATGCCTGGTTGTCCTGCTGGAACAGTGTTGCCTGTCCGATGCGGCCCGGGTAGGTGTCCTCGGGGATGTATCGCTGACCGCGGCCGTTGACAAGAATGCCGCGCACCATCAATTGTGGGTCGCAGAAGAACGCGACCTCCGTGGCGTCCATGTGTGCGGTGTCGGCGCCGAGAGCCTGACCGATCTGGATTGCTCGGCCGTCGTGGGCCTCGATGGAGGCTGCCGGGTGGCCGAAGATGCGAGGTGCGTTCGAGCGCACCATCTCGTTGTTGTACGCGAAGCTGCCCATCGCCAGCACGACACCCTTGCGGGCACGAATCGCGACGTCTTTGCCGTAACGCTTGGCGAGTACTCCGACAACCCGATCACCGTCGACCACCAGAGTCTGGACGCGCAGGTCGTATTCTGCTCGGACACCGAGCTTTTCGGCCGCCTCGACGAGTGGCTTCATCAGCATGTAGCCGCCGCCCTGCTCGCCGGTCTTCTTCTCGGTCATCTGCGGGACGTGTCCGCGGGGCGCGGGATCGACGAGCGCGTTGAACGGCGCAGCGTTCTCACCGCCCGAGTACATGAGGCCGTCGTCGTACGGTGGTTCCCAGCCGGGCTGACCCCAGAACGATTCCTTGAACGGGACGCCGGCGTCGACGAGCCAGTTGTAATGATCGACGCTGCCCTCGCAGTAGGCATCGATCTTTGCGTCGTCGGTTCCGGGTCCGAGCGCTGCCTTCATGAACGTCTTCATGTTCTGGACCGAATCCTCGAACCCACACGCCTTCTGTAGCGGCGTTCCACCGCCCAGGTAGATGAATCCACCCGCCAGTGACGCTGCTCCGCCCCAACCGCCCGTTCGCTCCAGGACGAGAACCTCGGCGCCGGCTCGCGCTGCTTCGATCGCAGCAGTGACGCCGGCGATGCCGTATCCCGCGACGACGACGTCGGCCTCGTAGTCCCAGGTGGTGATGTCGGCAGCGGAGATCGGTCTGACGGTGGGGTCGTCCATGCGAATAGTCCTCTCGGAAGGCGAAACTGCTGATCACCCCACAGTTGCAGTTTCGACTTCCGCAGATCAGGCATGGTCCCGGTCAACGGGAGGTTTGCAGTCTCCTGACTGCTCCCAGAAATGTGTCCAGGTCCGATTCGTCGACGAAGTAGTGCGGCGATGCACGAACCACGGCGTCGAGCCCGCGGGCGTCCATGTCGAGGAGCGTGGACCCGCGACCGCTGACGGTGACGGTGATGTTCTGTGCTGCAAGCTGATCCCGCACGAGGTGCTCGGAAACGCCGTCGACGGTGAAGGAGACGATGCCGCTCAGCTGAGTTCCTCGATCGCGGACTTCGACTCCGGGAATCGCGGCCAGACCTTGCCTCAGTGCGCCGGCTCGGGATTCGATCTGCGCCCACGCCGTGTCGGTGCCGATCGAGAGCAGATAATCGGCGGCGACGCCGAGACCCAGGCGCGCAGCGACACTCGTTTCCCAGAGCTCGAATCGTGTTGCGTCCGGCGCAGGGACGTAGCTGTCCCCGCCGGTCCATTCAGCTCCGTGCAGGTCCATCGCAGCGGGTTCGAGCGCGTCGACGAGTCCGGGGCGGACGTACAGGAATCCGGTCCCGCGTGGCCCGCGAAGCCATTTGCGCCCGGTGGCACTGAGTGCGTCGACGCCGAGTTCGCCGACGTCGATGGGCAATTGGCCGACGGACTGGCACGCGTCGAGCAGAACGAGAGAGCCGTGGGCCCTGGCGAGTTCGACGACCTCACGGACCGGGTTGATCAGGCCGCCGTTGGTGGGGACGTGGACGACGGAGACGAGGCGAACCCGATCGTCGAGCATGGCCTCGAGTGCGTCGAGGTCGATGCGTCCGTCTTGATCGCTCGGGATGATCTCGACTCCGGCGCCGGTGGAGCGCGCCCGACCCAGAGCGGCGATGGCGTTGCTCGCGTATTCGACTCCGCTGATGAGGATTCGATCGCCAGGTCCGAGCGGAACGGCGGCGAAGAAGTCGTTCCACGCGCGGGTTGCGCTGTCCGTCAACGCGATATCGGTTGCCTGAGCGCCGATGACCCGGGCCAGCGAATGGGGAACAGCAGCGAGGGCGCCGCTCTGACGAGCAGCTGCGACGTATCCGCCGACGTCGGCTTCACGTCGCAGGTGCTCGATCATCGTGGTCAGCACCGGCTCGGGCGGGAGCGAGGACCCTGCACTGTCGAGGAACACCTTGTCCAGGCATCCAGGAGTGTCGCGGCGGATCGTGTCGAGATCGAACATGGCACCTTCCGTTCATGTCGGTGTGGTTCAAACTACCTGTGAACGAAGCTGTCCCGATGGAGCGAAGGCTGGGCACGGCCGATGCCGTAGTTATCGGCCTCGGCGCGATGATCGGCGCCGGAGTCTTCGTGGTGTTCGCGCCTGCTGCCGCAGTAGCCGGTACCGGGTTGCTTGTGGGCTTGGCGATCGCAGCGTTCATCGCCTACTGCAACGCGACGTCGTCGGCCCAGCTTGCAGCCAGATACCCCACGTCAGGTGGGACCTACGTCTACGGACGTGAGCGGCTTGGACCCTGGTGGGGGTTTGCCGCCGGCTGGTCGTTCGTGATCGGGAAGACCGCGAGTTGCGCGGCAATGGCTCTCACCTTCGCGACGTACGTTGTTCCGGCGTCCTGGCGTGTTCCCGTTGCGGTACTGGTAGTAGCGGCGCTGGTTGCGGTCAACTACCGCGGGGTGACACGGACGGCGCACATGGCCAGGGTGATCGTCGCCGTGTCGACGACAGCACTGTGTGTAGCGCTGGTGGTTGCCGTCGTCGGCCCTGGTGCGGTGCGCGAGCTCCCGGATCTCGCGTTCGGGTCGTGGTACGGGATTCTGCAATCGGCGGGACTGCTGTTCTTCGCGTTCGCCGGTTACGCCAGGATCGCGACGCTGGGGGAGGAAGTGCGTGATCCGCGTCGAACGATTCCGCGGGCGATTCTGATTGCACTCACCGTCGCGGTTGTCCTCTATGCACTGGTAGCGGTGGTACTGCTGGTGACACTGGGGCCAGGTCGGCTGGCGAATTCGGCGCGGCCCCTCGCCGATGCAGTGGGCGCAGCCGGGTGGAACTGGGCCGTTCCCGTAGTGGTGATCGGTGCCGCGGCGGCGTCGGCGGGGGCGCTGCTGGCTTTGATAGCCGGAGTGAGCCGCACGGCGATGGCCATGGCCCGCGAGCGCGATCTGCCCGTTTCGCTCGCTGCCGTCCATCCGCGGTTCGGGGTCCCTCACCATGCTGAACTTGTGGTCGGTGCCGTGGTGATCGTCTTGGTCTCGACAACCGATCTTCGTGGGGTGATCGGCTTTTCGTCGTTCGGAGTGCTGCTCTACTACTTCGTCGCGAACGTGAGTGCGTACAGCCAACGCCGTGTGGACCGGTTGTATCCGAAGTGGTTGCAGGCCGTCGGCGCGGCTGGTTGTGTCGTTCTGGTGGTCACACTTCCGTGGATCGCGGTTGTTTCCGGGGCAGGTGTGGTTCTCGCCGGTTGTGGGTACCGGTGGATACGACTGAAGAAATTCAACGACACGTAACACCACAAAGGGTGCATCTCGGACGTTGGCGTTCTATCGTCGGTAACGACCGCGAAGACCGCCCGAAGGGGAAGTCGAATGGTGACAGCAGCGTTGACAGCAGCACAGACCACGCAGGTGGATTCACGTCCTGCGGCCGAGGCCTACGTCGGTGGTGTGTGCTTCAAACAGGGGCCACCCCGTTTGGTCGGAGCTGAGCTCGAGTGGCTGACCAGCCAGGTTCCCGGCGGAGAGCGGCCGTCAGCCGCGACTCTGGCAAAGGCACTCGGGCGACACGCACCCACCAGTATCGACCCGGATTCACCGGCGGCGCCGCTTCCACGCGGCAGCCTCGTCACCGTAGAACCTGGCGGACAGATCGAACTCTCCTCAGCTCCGCGCACGTCCGCCCGCGAACTGTGTGACTGTCTCGACGAAGACCGTCGGACTCTCGAAACGCTCCTCGCGTCGTACTCCATAGAAATCAATGCGGCCGCGGCCGACGTCGCCCGCCCACCCTCCCGCATTCTCCGGTTGCCGCGTTACTGCGCAATGGAATCCCGCTTCGCCGGGATAGGCCCGTACGGCACGTTGATGATGTGCAATACCGCAGCCGTACAGGTCAGTGTCGATGCCGGCAGCAGTCCTGAGTCCATCGCCCAGCGTTGGCGACTCCTCGGGGACATGGGCCCGGCCCTCATCGCTGCGTTTGCGTGTTCTCCGCGCCTGCAAGGGGTTCCGAGAGGAGATTGGGCCTCCCAACGCATGCGGACGTGGCTCGAACTCGATTCCTGGCGAACAGTCGCAGTCCCGGAAGCGCAGGACTACGCAGGCTGGGCGCTCGACGTTCCGCTGATGTGCGTGAGGAACGAGGGCGACGATTGGACGGCTCCGCGGGGTGCCACCTTCGGAGACTGGATCGACGGCGCATTGGATGCCGAGATCGGACGCCGACCCGTCTGGGCGGACTTGGACTATCACCTGTCCACGCTGTTCCCGCCGGTTCGCGCCGTCGGCCATCTGGAGGTTCGCTACATTGATGCGCAGCCGGGAGATCTGTGGCGAGTACCGGTAGCAGCGATCGACGCGTTGCTGTCCGGGCCTGCCGTGATGCGTGAGGCGAGTGATGCTGCAGCGTCGACGGCCGGGAGATGGCGGGACGCGGCAGAGTACGGCTTGGATGACGTCGAACTGCGTTCGGCGGCAACCTCTCTGATGTCGCTTGCCGCGTCGTACGCGCCGGAGCCGCAATTTGTTCGACTTCTCGACGCGGCTGCCGAACGGTGTTGTCGCGCAATCGTGCCCGGTGAGAGCGACACATGACGGGGGAGGTCACCAAGGAAGCGGTCGAGGCCGTACTTCTGCGAGCGCGTGAGCGGTCGACGCTGCTCACCGACTGCGTCGACGATACCGAATTGGTCGCTCAGCATTCCCCGTTGATGAGTCCACTCGTGTGGGACCTGGCGCATATCGGCAATCAAGAGGAACTCTGGCTGGTGCGCGACGTCGGTGGCCGCGATCCGGTGCGTAGCGACATAGACGAGCTGTACGACGCGTTCAAGCATTCGAGATCGTCGAGACCCACACTTCCCCTGCTCAACCCGTCCGAGGCGCGCGAATACGTACGTACTGTTCGCGGGAAGGTCTGGGATGTGCTCGAAGCCAGCACGTTCGGGCGCACAGAACTCGACATGGACGGTTTTGCCTTCGGGATGATCGCGCAGCACGAACAGCAACACGCCGAGACCATGCTTGCGACACACCAATTACGTTCGGGGCCCACGGCACTCGTTGCGACACCCGCTCCGCAAGCGGCTCGCATGCCGGAACTCGACGAGATCACCATCGCGGCCGGCCCGTTCGTCATGGGGACCGACGACGAACCGTGGGCACTCGACAACGAGCGCACCGCACATCAGGTCTATCTCACCGACTTCGCGATCGACAGATTCCCGGTCACCAACGGGCAGTTCGTCGAATTCATCGAGGACGGTGGGTATTCCCGCCCGGAACTGTGGTCTCGAGACGGTTGGCGGCATCGCGTCGACGCGAAACTCCGTGCACCCCTGTTCTGGGAACGCGACAGTTCGGGTTGGTGGCACGAGACTTTCGGCGTCGAGGCGCCGGTCCCACCGGACAAGCCCGTCGTGCATGTGAGCTTCTACGAAGCCGAGGCCTACGCCAACTGGGCAGGCAAACGGCTTCCCACCGAGGCGGAATGGGAGAAGGCGGCGCGGTGGGATCCGGAATCCGGAAGATCACGACGGTTCCCCTGGGGGGACGTCCCCGCAGACGAGAATCTCGCCAATCTCGGTCAACGCCATCTCGGTCCCGCCGGCGTCGGCTCCTACCCGGCCGGGGCGTCGGCAGCGGGTGTCGAGCAGATGATCGGCGACGTGTGGGAGTGGACGTCTTCGGGTTTCCATCCGTATCCGGGGTTCCGGGCCTTCCCGTATCGGGAGTATTCGGAGGTGTTCTTCGGCGGCGACTACAAGGTGTTGCGAGGGGGATCGTTCGGGACCGACAGCGTTGCCTGTCGCGGGACGTTCCGCAACTGGGACCACCCGATCAGGCGCCAGATCTTCTCGGGTTTTCGGTGCGCCAGAACGATTTCGGGTAGACCCTGACATGTGTCGGCACCTCGGGTATCTCGGGCCGCCGCGTTCGGTTCGTGAACTCCTCCACGACGGCGAGAACTCGCTGATGCGACAGTCGTGGGCACCTCGGGAGATGCGTGGCGGCGGGACCATCAATGCCGACGGATTCGGTGCGGCGTGGTGGAACGGTGGAAGGCAGGGACGGTACCGCAGTGTCTCGCCGATCTGGTCGGACCCGACTGTCGACGAGACGTTGTCCCACATCGATTCCGGATCCGTTCTCGCTGCCGTACGTTCCGCGACGGAGGGGATGGCCGTCGAGATCGGGGCCTGTGCACCGTTCGTCGACGGAACCTACGCTTTCAGCCACAACGGAGCGGTATCCGGTTGGCCTGGTTCACTTGCCGACTTGGCGGCGGAGGTACCCGCCGTCGAACTGCTGAAGATGCCCGCCCCGACGGATGCTGCCTTGTTGTGGACGGTGCTACGGCATCGGTTGAAGTCGAAGCCCGCGGAGGCCGCCGTGACGAGCCTCGTTCACGATGTGGCTGCGGTGGCACCGGATTCACGATTGAACCTCCTGTTCGGCGACGGGCAGGAACTGTGGGCCACAGCGTGGGGCCACACGCTGTACACGCGGGTCGACGAGTCGCGGGCCCTGATCGTTTCCGAACCGTTCGATCAACTCCCGGACTGGCAGCAGGTGCCGGACCGGCACATAGTCTGCGTGCGTCCCGGTCATTTGATCATCACTCCGATTCCGATGGGAGAACAATGAAATCCCCTACACTCGAGGTTTATCTGACACCGGCCGAATCGGTCGACGCACTGCGAGCCGAGGCCAGGGAGGGCTTGACCGCTACGCCGAAATGGCTCTCGCCCAAATGGTTCTACGACGCGCGTGGAAGTGAATTGTTCGAGGAGATCACGGCCTTACCCGAGTATTACCCCACCCGTACCGAGCGCGGCCTGCTCGCGCAGTACGCCGACGAGATCGCGGCGTTGACCGAACCCGAGATCCTGATCGAACTGGGTTCCGGTTCCTCGGAGAAGACGCGGTTGCTCCTCGACGCGATGACCGCTCGCGGAACTCTGCGAACGTATGTACCGCAGGATGTTTCGGTGACGGCACTGGAAGGCGCTGCGCAGCAGGTCGGTGCCGAGTTTCCCGGAATCGACGTGGTCGGAGTGGTCAGCGACTTCACCGGCTCGCTGCATCATCTGCCCGGTGGCGGACGGCGGGCGGTCGCGTTTCTCGGCGGAACTCTCGGAAATCTCGTTCCGGCAGAACGAGCCGATTTCCTCTCGGGGATCGCGGCGGTGCTCGATCCGGGGGAGAACCTGATACTGGGCGTCGGATTGGTGATCGATCCGGCTGTTCTCGTACCCGCCTACGACGACGCTGCCGGCGTGACGGCGCAGTTCAACCTCAATGTTCTCGCGGTCCTGAACAAGCAACTGGGAGCGAACTTTCCCTTGGAGGACTTCCGCCACGTCGCGCTCTGGGACGCCGAGAACGAGTGGATCGAGATGCGACTGGAAGCGCTTCGAGAACTCTCGGTGCGTATCGACGACCTGGATCTGGAAATCACCTTCGCAGCGGGCGAGCAACTGCGAACCGAGATCTCGGCGAAGTTCACCGAGGACGGGATTGCCGCGGAACTCGCGTCGGCGGGCTTCGGGGTACGGAAGGTGTGGACGGATCAGGATCAGCGCTTCGCGCTGTTGTGTGCGCAGCGGGCGTGAAGTGGGCGCACGTCAGAGGATGCTGTCTCCGCCTTGGGTATCGGTGACTACCCCGGGATTCCGCAAACTTGTCGGTAGGTGCCCGTAGTATCGATCATATGTTCGAATCAATGATTTCCGCGGATGCGCTGTCTCGGCAGCATGCGGAAATCGCGCGCGCCCACTTCCTCGAGATCGACGCAGTCACTGCGCTGTACCTGGACCGTTGTGAGGAGGGCGCCGCGGTTGGAGTCAACGAGGCTTTTCAGGGTCAATTCGCGCACGTGGAGATCGCGTCGATACTGAGTATTACGGAGTATGCCGCGCAGAAAATGATTGCACTGGGATGTGACCTGCGCTGGCGGCTCCCGCGGGTGGCGGCCGCTTTTGCTTGTGGTGACATCGATCTGGCCAAAGCGACGGCACTGTCCGAAGCTCTCGCCAATGTTTCCGAGCACGCGCTCGATGAGATCGAGCGACTCCTCGTGGCCGGTGCCTGCCGTGCAACCGGTAACAAGTTGAAGGCGCGCGCACGAGGTCTCATTGCTCGGCACGACCTTGATGGGGTGCGTGCCAGGCGGGTTCGTGTGGAGGCGGATCGGGACGTTCGGACGTGCGCGTCTCACGACGGCATGTCGACTCTGGACGGAATGCTTCCAGCGGTCGGCGCTCAGACTTTGGCGACCAGACTCCGTGCGATGTCGATGCAGGTGTGTGGTTCAGATCCGAGAACTTTCGGGCAACGTCGTGCCGATGCACTGATCGCATTGGCGGAGGGAAGGACGTTGTTGGATTGTCAGTGCGACGGCGATTGCACTAGCAGGGACGATTCGAAGACCTCCGCGCTCCCGATTTCGACAATTCTTGTGGGTGTCAACGCTTCCACCCTGCTCGGATTCGACGACCTGCCAGGCTATTTGCAGGGGCACGGCCATATCGATGCCGACCTTGCGCGCGCGATCGCCGCGGATGCCACGTGGCAGAGAGTCCTCACCCTTTCACCGTCCGAGGTGCAACATTGTTCGACTGCGGGGGCAGTCGGACCGGTGCTCGGCGTGGGTCGGTCGATGCGCTCACCGGAGATACTGCCCGCTGTGACAAGGGGTAATCGCTCGACAAGGGGCAATCGCTCGAGAAGGAACAGTGGTTCGCGGCGCAGTGAATGCACGTACCAGCCGTCCGCGGCGTTGGCGAAGATTGTAAGGACGCGAGACGGTACGTGCCGCTTTCCGAATTGTGTTGTGCGTTCCGATAGTTGCGATATCGATCACACGGTGCCGTTCGATCACGGCAACCCCGCCCAGGGAGGACCTACTGCAGAACGGAACTTGGCCTGTCTGTGTCGAAAACATCACCGACTGAAGACGTTTGGCAGGTGGACAGTGCAGCAAATCGGAGGTGGTCATCTGGAGTGGAAAGATCCCTCAGGACGACGAACGGTTACCGCGCCCGTAGGCCTGTTTTGTGACCCCGAAGTGAAAGTGCCCGACGCGGCGAGACCGCATTTGACGGACGACGATGCGCTGGAACGACGTTTCGGGCTTCGAGACAGGGGAGTGGAAGCGGATCTTGAATACCTCCTGGACTGGAGTGTGCCCGCCTGGCGGAAGGCACGATCTGCATCAAGACGGACCGCGTCCCCGCTGGCGAACGCTTTGTCGGAGTTTGCAGACTTCTGAAGGGGTTTCGTTTCTCCTGTGGCCTGCGGGTATAGCGCGACGGCCCGAAAAATGGTGTTTGTCTGTTTATAGTGAGGCGCAGAACGGTTTCCGACCCGAGGAGAACGCGTGCGTCATCCGAAGCTCGCCGCATTGACCGTGGCCCTGACTGCAGTACTGGTGATGCCGGTGGCGCAGTGTGTGGCTCAACCATTCCCCTTCGACCCCGGCAGTTTCGGCAACGGAAGCACCGGATCGTTGGGGAGCGACGACCCGGACATACCCATCGAGAACACCCTCCCACAGCTGTCGGTCACCACACTGGTCGACGGACTCGATCACCCCTGGGACGTCGCGGCGGCCCCGGACGGCGCGATCCTGACCGGACAACGGTCCGGCGGATTCTTCGTTCGCCGAAGCGACAACACGACAGGTCCAGTCTCTGCTGACCTTTCGGATCTCTACGCGCAGTCCGAAACCGGACTCATGGGCATCGCGCTTGCTCGCGACTTCGCTCAGTCGCGCACCCTGTACACCTGCCAGGGATTCAGTGCCGGGGGAGTCACGGATGTTCGAGTGATCTCGTGGACCGTCGACGCCGGATGGACCGCACTGACGAGAACCGGAACCGTATTGCCCGGGATCCCGGTCTCGTCAGGCCGTCATGGTGGGTGCCGAATTCTTGCGGCCCAGGACGGAACGCTGTTCGTCGGAACGGGTGACACCGCGACACCGAGCGTGCCGCAGGATCCGAATTCGCTGGGCGGCAAGGTCTTGCACATCAATGCCGACGGAACTCCGGCGGCAGGGAATCCGAATGCTTCCAGCCCGGTCTACACGCTCGGGCACCGCAACGTCCAGGGCTTGGCCGTGCAACCCGGATCTGGCCGGGTGTACTCGGTCGAACAGGGCACAAGCGTCGACGACGAAGTCAACCTGCTCACCCCCGGCGGAAACTACGGCTACCGCCCGGATCGGCTTCCCGGAACGTACGACGAATCCGTGCCGATGACCGACCCGGTGCGAGTGCCGGGAGCGATTGCGGCGGTGTGGCGTTCGGGTAGCTCGACGTTGGCTACCGCGAGCGCTGCCTTCACCGGTGGGGCTGCATGGGGCGCCTGGGACGGTGCGCTCGTACTGGGTGGTCTCAAGAGCAAAGAACTGATCTTCCTCCGCCTGAGTGCCGACGGACGCTCGGTCGACGCGCAGACCTTCGGATTGGAGAACCAGTTCGGTCGCTTGCGGTCGGTGACTCCGACGCCCGACGGTTCGCTTCTGGTGACCACGGACAACGGAACAGGCGACAAGGTGCTTCGGGTGACACCCACACCCTGATCTCTCAACACGTCAGCGTTCAGTACCAGGCGATAACCCGGCACGGACCACCGGAACCGCCCGCGTGCGTCGGCGCGCCCACCATCGCCGTGGCGCCGGCGGCTGGAAGTGCGGACAGGTTTGCAAGGGCTTCGACTGCGTACTTGCCTGAGCCCAAAGCGCTTCGGTGAGCCCCGTGGGTCGTGCTTCGGCCCGCGTCGATGCTGAGGGTGTCCGAGCCCACGGCGACTATGTCGCGCTCGCGGACGAGAAAGTCGATCGCCTCGGGGGCGAATCCGGGTGTGTGCTGCACGCCGAGTGCATCTCGATTCGTGAAGGCACCACCGGCACCGGCCCGGGTATCCCAACCCGAGCTCATCGCCACCAGGCTGCGGGGAGAGATCGTCCCGTGGTCGGCTTCCCAATCGAGGATGTCCTGGCGGGTGAGCAATGTGTCAGGGTCGGCGGCGGTGCGGGCGCTGATGTCGACGATCGCAATCGGTACGACGAGGTCGGCAACCGGAATCTTCTCGACGGTGATTCCGTCCGCACTGGCGTGTGCGGGCGCGTCGATGTGAGTACCCGTGTGTTCCTCGAGGCGGAGTTCGTTGAGGTAGAACTTTCCACCTGACCCGGCAGAACCGAGCGAGCCCAGAGACCCGCCGGCGTCGGCGATCTTCGCCAGGTTCCTCATCTCGAACGAGCGCGCGCCCGGCCACACCGGGAAATCCGGCGTCAGTACGTGTGTCAGATCGACAATGGTCCGACCCGATGGCGCTGCCGACGCTATGGGCTGCACCGCGCCGGCCACGACGGTCGCGCCGAGCGCAGTAGTGCCGAGCGCCGCGAACATCGATCGTCGGCTGACCTTCCTGCCCTCGCGTCCGATCGATTCGTAGACCTCCGACAAGACCTTCGGTGAGCACATCAGAAACTCCAGATCAGTGGGATCAATACCGTTGCAACTATCAGGAACCACAACAACATCGGGAGTCCGAGCTTCCAGTAATCACCGAACTTGTACCCGCCAGGCCCCATCACCATCATGTTCGCCGGCGTGGCTACGGGCGTCAGGAACGATGCCGCCGCAGCGACGGTGACCGTCATCAGTAGGGGCAGCACCGAGATGTCGAGTTCGATGGCGACCGAGATAGCTATCGGCGTGATGATCAACGCGGTCGCGGTGTTGCTGATCAGCTGGCCCAGAGTCGCCGTCACGACAAAGAGCCCGGCGACGACGACATACGGGCTTGCACCACCGACGACGTCGACGAAGGCATGCGCGAGCTTCTCGGCTGCGCCGGTCTGCTGGATCGCGGTCGACAGCGGGATCATTCCGCCGACGAGAATCAACGTCGTCCACGAGATGGACCGATGCGCCTGCTCGACACTGATGACTCGTAGCAGCACCATCGCACACGCCGCGAGGAGTCCGGCTATCGCCGACGGCACCAATCCGAACGTCAGCAACACGACCATCGCTGCGACGACGACGAGAGCGATGACCGCGCGGGTGCCCAACGGCGCTGCCTGCTTACGGATCTGGGCAGGTGCGTCCACCACGAGGACATTCGGATCGACCGCGGTGTGCGTGTCGAGATCGTCCCAGCTGCCTTGCAGGAGGAGCGTGTCACCTGCCGCCAACTTGACGCCCTTCGGGCCGCAGTCCTCACCGGCACGCTGGACTGCGAGTATCACCAGATCGCCGCTGTCGGTCACCATGCCCGGAAAAGCCCTGTCGCCGATCATTTCCGAGCGCGGCGGGATTATCACCTCGACCACACCGTCGTGCTTGGTGATCAAGGGCTCTGCGGACGGCGCATCCTTGCCCATCAGCTGATACTGCTTCGCGAGGGTCTTGGCGTGTCGGCTCAGATCAGGCGACATGGACGTCCCCGCACGATGGGGGAGGACGCGAGGGCCGAGAAGTACGGCGATCGCGATCGTTCCCAACACCAGGGGCGCACCGACCAAGGTGAAACTGAAGAACCCGAAAGCACCGGCCCCGGATTCCTCGGCGGCTTCGGAAACGATGATGTTGACCGGCGTTCCGGTCAAGGTGAGCATCGACCCGGCATGGGCGGCAAATGCCAACGGCAGAAGCAGTTGTGACGTCGACTTACCGAGACGCACCGCCAAGACCACCACCATCGGCACCAACGCGGCTACCGCTCCGTTGACGCTGATCAGTGCGGTCAACGCGGCAACCAGCAACATGATCGCACTCACGAGACGGACTCGGGATTCGCCGACTTTCGCCAGCAGTTTCTCGCCCGCCCACGTGGTGACGCCGGTGGCGTCGAGGGCTTCGCTGACGACGAAGAGCGCGGCGATGAACACCACCGTGGGATCGCCGAATCCGGCGAGCGCCTGCTCCATCGTGATCACACCGGTGGCGTACAGCGCCAGGGCAGTGCCGATCGCGATGATGCCGACCGGGATTCGGCCGATCACGAACAGCGCCACTACCAGTGCAAGCACGACGAAGGTGATGGTGATGTCATTCACGATTCGTAAAGGTACCTGCTCATACAGAACGGCCCCGTCTCGCAAGGAGACGGGGCCGTGGGACGGACGCGAAGGAATTAGTTGGAGGCGGCGATTCGGGCCTTCTCGAGAGCAGCCAGCGTGCGAAGAACCGTGGCCTTCTGCTTGTTGAGATCGCTCAGTCGAGCGCGCGCCGGCAACCCTTGTGCGAGTTCGGCGACCTTGATCTGCTCGTCGATCGAACCGAGCTGATCGAGAAGCCCTAGGACGCGCGTCTGGAGCGTGTCGATGTCCACGGTGTCCGTCTTGACCGGAGCGGCAACGCGCGTCGCGGTGCCCGTGCTGGCGGGGCGGGAAGCGCGTGCGGGCGACGTGTCGGCGACAACCGTCGCGGCGCGGGGCCGAATTGCCTTGCGAACCGCGGCCGCATCGGGAAGGACGTCCATGCGGATCTCGTTCAGGACTCGGCGTGCCTCGCGAGCGTTGACGCGGTACTCGCGCTCTTCGTCGTCGTCGGACTGCAGCGTGCCGCCGAGCGGGCGCAGACCGTACATGCCGAGGAAACGCTTCGCGTCGTCGATGATGCCTTCGTTTTCACGGCATTTTCCGCAGCGGGGTTCGTTGCGAAACATGTCCACGGAGTTGTCGTCTCCGCACCAGACACAAGATCCTGGGCGCCACCGCCGGATCGTCGGAACTGATGAATTCAGGGAATGAGATTCGGGCCGGGATTCCAGGGTTTGCGCGTCGATCACGACGAGCCACACTAGGCGAAGATTGCGGCGCGGTGAACACCGCCCCAACATCGACCTGGGTTTCTCGACGCGGGCGTGATCAAGATCATGCTGATTGCCGCTTTTGGTGGTATTCGTGTGTCCCACAGGTGGTTTCATGATGACCAGGTGGTCTGTTTCTGTGAGGTTCGCGAAGACGACTACGGGCGCGTACCGGTGACCGTGAAGTCACAGGTACGCGCCCGTAGTGCGGCGGGAGACTAGGCGCTGCCGTTGAACAGCGAAGTCACAGAACCGTTCTCGAAAACTTCCTTGATGGTGCGTGCCAGCAGCGGTGCGATGGACAGCACCGTCAGCGTCGGGAACTTCTTCGACTCGTCGATCGGAAGTGTATTGGTGACAACAACTTCCTTTGCGCCACACGTCGACAGACGCTCGGCCGCAGGGTCGGACAAGACGCCGTGGGTTGCGGCGATGACGACGTCACCCGCACCGGCCTCCTTGAGGACCTTGACCGCACCGGCGATGGTTCCACCGGTGTCGATCATGTCGTCGATCAGGATGCAGGTGCGACCTTCGACCTCACCGACGACGCGGTTGGACTTGACCTGGTTGGGTACCAACGGATCGCGCGTCTTGTGAATGAATGCCAGCGGTGCTCCGCCGAGCGAGTCGGCCCACTTCTCCGCGACACGAACGCGGCCCGAGTCGGGGGAGACCACCGTGATGTTCTCGAGGTTGTAGCCCGCGCGAATGTGGTTGGCCAACTGGCTGTGTGCGTGCATGTGATCGACGGGCCCGTCGAAGAAGCCCTGGATCTGATCGGTATGCAGGTCGACCGTGATGATGCGATCGGCGCCGGCGGTCTTGAGCAGGTCCGCGATCAGGCGAGCGGAGATCGGCTCGCGTCCGCGGTGCTTCTTGTCCTGGCGGGCGTACGGGTAGAACGGGAGCACTGCAGTGATGCGCTTTGCCGATCCACGCTTGAGAGCGTCGATCATGATGAGCTGCTCCATCACCCACGTGTTCAGCGGTGCCGGATGACTCTGCAGGACAAACGCGTCGGAGCCGCGAACGGACTCTTCGAATCGAACGAAGATCTCGCCGTTCGCGAAGTCGCGCGCGGTCTGCGGGGTGACGCGGATGTCGAGTTCCTTCGCCACCTGCTCCGCCAACTCGGGATGTGCGCGACCCGAGAACAACATCAGGTTCTTCTGGTTGTCGATCCAATTCGCAGTCACTGGTTCATGCCATCCTTTTGTACTTGCCGGTCGATCTGGTGGTGATCTGTGCTGTCAGGTTGTTGCAGGGCTGTCAGGTTGAGCAGCCGCTGCAGCGGCGTCGGCCGCAGGAGTGCCGGGTCGATTCTTCTGCACCCAACCCTCGATGTTGCGCTGCGCCCCACCCGAGACGGCAAGCGCCCCAGGCGGTACGTCGTTCTTCAAGACCGTGCCCGCACCGGTGTATGCGCCGTCACCAACAGTGAGTGGGGCGACGAACATGGTGTCGGAGCCGGTTCGGACGTGCGACCCCACCACAGTACGGCTCTTGTTCACCCCGTCGTAATTCACGAAGACGCTCGAAGCTCCGATATTGCTGTGATGGCCGATGGTGGCGTCGCCGACGTAGGTAAGATGCGGAATCTTCGAATGCTCGCCGATATCCGCGTTCTTGGTTTCCACGTAAGCGCCGATCTTGCCGTGTGCACCCAGGCGGGTACCCGGCCGGAGATAGGCGAAGGGGCCGACAGTTGCGTCAGCGCCGACAACGGAGTCGGTCCCGTGCGAGCGGACGACCACTGCGCGCTCGCCGACTGTCACGTTGTCCAAGGTGGTGTCCGGGCCGATCACGGCGTCTTCGCCCACCGACGTCGTGCCGGTCAGCTGAACTCCGGGCAGGAGCGTCACGTCCTGCGCGATGTGCACGTCGCAATCTATCCAGGTGCTCGCGGGGTCGACGACGGTGACGCCGGCGCGCATCCACGACTCCAGGATTCGACGATTCATCTCGCGGGCGAGCGTCGAGAGCTGCACTCGGTCGTTGGCGCCGGCGACGAGAACCGAATCCGCGATGTGTTGCGCACGAACACGCTTTCCTGCGCGTCGAGCGATCATGATCACATCGGTGAGATAGAACTCGTGCTGTGCGTTGTTGGAGTCGAGGGATGCCAGGGCGTCGCGCAGAGTTTCGAAGTCGAAGGCGTACACCCCTGAATTGACCTCGGTGATCGAGCGCTGCGAATCAGTGGCTTCCTTCTCCTCGACGATGGCGTTGACCTCGCCGTCCGTCGTGCGAAGGATTCGTCCGTAGCCGGTGGGGTCGACGGCCGTCGATGTCAACACCGTGACCGCGGCAGCGGGAGCAGCCGTGTGCTGGGCGAGGAGATCCGCGATGGTCTTGCCGTCGAGCAGGGGCACGTCGGCGGCTGTGACGAGTACGGTCCCGGCGAAGTCGGCCGGCAGCCCCTCGAGCCCGCAGCTGACGGCGTGCCCGGTGCCCTTCTGTTCGTCCTGAACGGCGACGGTGACGGGACGACCCAGCTCGCCGGCGACTGTGTTGACGGCCTCGGTGACACGCTCACGATCGTGGCCGACGACGGTCACGAGGTGCGTGGGATTCAGTGAGGTTGCCGCGTGAAGCGAATGTGCCAGCATGCTGCGTCCGGCGAGAGTGTGGAGGACCTTGGGAGTCTTCGACTTCATTCGTGTACCGGCACCCGCTGCGAGAACGATCACGGCGGTCTGCACTGGTTTGAGCTCCCTCTGTCGATCAAGCTGTCGATCAAGACATGAATTTCCGCTCGGGAAATGCATGTTGTTCACCAGCTCCGCCGCCAGGACTCGAACCTGAACTATCTGAACCAAAATCAGAGGTGCTGCCATTACACCACGGCGGATTGCCACGCATTGCCGAGCCTTGCGGCCGAACGCGCGAAAGAATAATCGCACGCCGACCCGCCGTAGGTCGAACCGCTCCTCCGATTGGGCCCCCGAAGTCCCGATAGGCTGAGTGTCCACAGCAACAATTTGTGAGTCGGCGAGAGGAAGACAATGGCGACGGTGTCCGGTTCGGGTGGCGGGGATCCAGTCCCCGAACGAGCGACACGAATCCGGATGACCGGTACCCAACGGCGTCAGCAACTCATCGAGATCGGGCGGGCGCTCTTCGCCGAACGGGGATACGAAGCGACCTCGATCGAGGAGATCGCCCAGCGAGCGAACGTGTCCAAGCCGGTCGTGTACGAGCACTTCGGTGGCAAGGAGGGGCTGTACGCCGTCGTAGTGGACCGGGAGATGTCGCGCCTTCTCGAGATGATCACTTCTTCCCTCTCGCAAAATCGCTCGAGAGTTCGAGTCGAGCGGGTTGCGTTGGCTTTGCTCACCTACGTGGAAGAGCACACTGACGGATTCCGGATACTCGTGCGCGATTCGTCTGTTGTCGCGCCAAGCGGAACCTACTCGAGCCTCCTCAACGACGCGATCAGTCAGGTGGGCTACCTGCTGGCGGGAGACTTCTCCAGACGCGGTTTCGACCCCGGACTAGCAACGATGTACGCGCAGGCGCTTGTCGGAATGGTGTCAACGACGGCTACGTGGTGGCTCGACGAACGAACTCCGTCCAAGGAAGTTGTCGCCGCCCACCTCGTGAATTTGTGTTGGAACGGCCTCACGAATCTGGAAGCCGACCCACAATTGGAGGGTTAACCAGGCGCGCCTGCCACGCAGAGATGGATCGCGGTCTAAGCTGTGTTCGCTGTATCACGATCGTTTGATGGGCAAATGTCTCATTTGTTTGCAGGGTGGGTTGAATGCCGAACCGTGCCTTCCATTTTGACGCTGTGAACGGGTAAGACCAAGGATTCGTTCGATGTGTGGTGATTGGAGGCCGGATCGATGGTGAGGCAAGAGCGGGCAGAAGCCACCCGTGATTCGGTGCTGCGCGGAGCAGCGGGTGTGTTCTTGCGCCTGGGCTATGCCAATGCCAGCTTGAGTGAGATCATCGCCGAGTCGCAGGTGACCAAAGGCGCCCTGTACTTCCATTTCGGGTCGAAGGAAGAACTCGCGCGGGCGGTGATCGACGAGGGTTCGGCACGGTTCGACGCAAAATGTGAGCTCTGGTTGGACCGTCGCACTCCGGCGCTCGAGTCGCTGATCGGTATCTCGTCGGTCATCGTCGACATCGGTGCGCACGACGCCATGGTCAGAGCGACGTTCCGCTTGTTGGTCGAGATCGGCGACTATCGGGGCTCCGGGCCGGCGACTCTGGACGTCTGGCTCGACATTTACCGCGAACTTGCCAGCCGTGCGGCCGACGAAGGTGATCTTCGTTCGGACGCGGACTCTGCCGATATCGCTCGTTTCTTGTTGGAAGTGGCGTCCGGAGTTCGGCTGATGGCAGCCGCGACCGGGACCGTTCGTGAGCTTTCGGACTCCATGAAGGCATCGTGGAACCTGATACTTCCGATCGTGGTCCCGGAATCGAAAGTTGAGTACTTCAGACAATTCGCGGCACGGCGTCTAGCCAGCGACCACTGAAATCGCAGCCCGCCTTGCGACTCGTTTGATTTGTTTGTTTGAAATGTCCTGGTAGGGAGCTTGTTCTCTTTGTTCTGCATTCGAAACAAACTGAGAGTATGTTTACAGTGTCGATGGGATTCCGGAAGTCTGATCTTGCCGACTATCGACGGATTGCGGTATGTTCTTCCGGTAGCTGAATAATTGCTGATAACGAGGGTTTGTCAGGGCAGGGTGACGGCGTCGGCGCACCGGGCAGCATAGGGGGCTGCCCGGCGTGTACGACCCCAGATGGGGAGTCAACAGATGGGTGACACTGCACCGACGCCGATGCTCGACATCGGCCCGCGTATCGGCTGTGACGTGGTGAACGTCGTGGATGTCACTCGAAGTATCGACCTCTTCGGGCGGAGGTATCTCGATCGAACCTTCACTTCACACGAATTGCAGACGTGCGCCGGTCCGGCGCGGGATCAGCGATTGGCTGCACGTTTCGCCGCCAAAGAGGCTGTAGTGAAGGTGCTGCGACCGGGTGACGTTCCCGTTCCGTGGAATTCCATCGAAATCACTCGGGCCGACTGGGGTGGTTGTGGGGTGACGCTGTCCGGTAATGCCGCGGAACTGGCTCGGGCCCAGGATCTGCACGACTTTCAAGTATCTATCTCGCACGAAGCGGACGTTGCCATCGCAATGGTGATCGCAACTCGCTCGGGCACTCGCATCGAAAAGAAGGACGACATCGCTGATGATTGATCAGGCAATTCGGAAAGTGCTCGTCGAGCACGGTCGGCTGGCAGTCGACGTGAGCACGATCGACGGAGAGGCCGATCTTTACGAGTTGGGTTTGACTTCGCATGCGAGCGTGAATGTCATGTTGGCGCTGGAGGATTCGTTCGACATCGAGTTTCCTGACGAGTTGTTGCGGAAGAGTACTTTCTCGAGCGTCAAGGCGATCGAGGGTGCGCTGGCGGAGTTGGGTGCTGCATGAACGCTCCGCAATCGCAGTGCTCCACCGGGACGGCCCTCGAGCGCGCCGCACGGTTGGCCGACGACGTTGCAGCGGTGTGGGCCGACGAAGTCGATGCCGAGGCAAGGTTTCCTCGTGAAGCTGTCGATGCCATGCGGAGCGAACGGCTGCTGTCCGTGGCTGTACCGAGGGAACTCGGGGGCGAAGGGCTCTCGCTGCAGGAGGTGTCGCAGATCGCTCGCGTGATCGGAACGCGCTGTGCAGCAAGCGGAATGATTTTTGCCATGCATCAGACACAGATCTACTCGTTGGTCAAGCATGGCAACACCGAAGCGCTACGTGGGTTTATCGAAGAAACGGCGAACAAGCAACTGCTGTTGGCGTCGGCAACCACCGAGCTGGGAATCGGCGGAGATGTCAGCCGGAGTTACTGTGCGGTGGAAGATTTGGGTGGGCATCTACTACTGATCAAGAATGCGCCCGTCATTTCGTACGGTGAGCATTCCGACGCGATAGTCGTCACGGCCCGGCGAACACCGGAGAGCCAGCCGAACGACCAGGTTCTCGTGGTGTGTCGTACCCCAGACCTGACGCTCGAACGCACCACCGAATGGAACACGCTGGGACTGAGGGGAACTTGTAGTCTCGGTTACATTCTTCGGGCCACCTCGACGCCCGAGATGGTCGCCGACGTTCCGTACTCCGATATCTCCACCCACACGATGCTTCCGGTCTCGCACGTCGTCTGGAGTTCGGTGTGGCTGGGAATCGCCGACGCTGCAGTCGAGAAGGCGCGCAAGTACGTGCGTGCCGCCGCCCGTAAGCAGCCGGGAGTCACTTCGCCGGGAGCGCTGCGTCTCGCCGAAGTTGCTGCTTCCGCACAACAATTCGCCGATCTCGTTGATGCTTCTGCACGCAGGTACGACCGGGCGGTTCGGGCCGAAGAGGGTAGCGCCGATTTCGAGGCGACCGGCGCGGTGGGCTTTTCGCTCGCGATGAACAACTTGAAAGTCACAACCTCCACTGCGGTGGTGGAAATCGTCGGGCAGACAATGTTGATTTGCGGCATCTCCGGATATCGCGAGGACACCGAGTTTTCGCTCGGCCGGCACCTTCGTGACGCGCACGGCGCAGCTGTGATGGTGAACAACGATCGAATCATGGCGGGTTCAGCGCACATGGCAATCGGATACCGGGGAACGATATGACAAGCGAGACTGTGACAACCGAAACTGTGACCGGCGAGACCGACCTGGATCTGGCGCGGGCCGCATTTCAGCGCGAACTGCTCGTCGAGGGACTTCTCGTCGAGACGGAGGTACCGGGACTCTACGGGCGTTCCGGCGTGTTCGAGGACATCGTCGACGGTATCGACCGAGTGGTGGTTGCGGCAGGACCAGGCGCTGCCGCGACGCGGTTGCGGTTTCCGCCGGTGTTCCCGCGAAGCAGTTTCGAGCGCACCGACTACATCGCTTCATTCCCCAACCTGACCGGCGCCATCAATACCTTCGCCGGTTCCAATCGCGATCACGCACGACTGCTCGCCGATCGCGCCGAGGGGCAATCGTGGGATCGCCACCTCGAGCCGACCGAGACCATGCTCGTGTCCGCTGCGTGCCATCCCGCCTATGCGCGATACACCGGAGTGCTCCCCGAAGGTGGGGTGCTGCTGGACATCTACGGTTTTTGCTTCCGGCACGAACCGGCGATCGATCCGGCTCGCATGCAAGCGTTTCGGATGCACGAGTTCGTGACTATCGGTGATGCCGCCGCAGCACGAGCGCATCGCGAGCATTGGATCGAGCGGGGACTCGAGGTGCTCGGTCAGCTCCAACTCGACGCCACCCCGGTGATCGCCAATGACCCTTTCTTCGGACGCGCTGGAAAGATGCTTGCAGCCAACCAGCGTGAAGAGAATCTCAAGACGGAACTGACGGTTCGGCTCTACGGAGATCTCGACGAGGGCACGGCAATCGTGTCCTCGAACAACCATCTCGACCATTTCGGTGTCAACTTCGACATCCGAACGGCAGCGGGCGAAGTAGCACACAGCTCGTGCGTCGGCTTCGGGATGGAGCGAATTGCCTTGTCCTTGTTGCGGACTCATGGTCTCGATGTGACTGCGTGGCCGACTACCGTTCGTGAACGAATGGGCATCTGATGTCCCGGCTCATCGACATTTCACCTGATCGCTACCGGCCCCACACGTTGCACGAGGACGACCGGGTATGGGCGCAGACCAACTGCTACACGGATCTGTGGATCGAAGTGTTGCATTCGCTCGGATTGGATCCCGTCCCGGCGTTGGCCTGTGCCTTCTCGTCGCGTTTCGACGGAAATCAGTGGACGTTTCTCAAACTCAAGGCAGAAGACATCTACGCGCTGTACGGAATCGAAGTCGCCGAGATGAACGTCTGGCGGGCGCCACTGATACATGTCGAGGACAATCTCGCGGTTGGGATGTTGTCGACGGTCGAGGTGGACGGATATTGGCTTCCCGACACCCTCGGAACGAGTTATCACGAGGGGCACACCAAGACCACGATCGTGCCCAATCGGATCGACAGGGTTGCCGGCGAGCTCGAATACTTCCACAACAGCGGGTATTACATGTTGCGAGGGGAAGACTTCTCCGGTGTCTTCGATCTCGATCGTTCCTCACTTCCGTCGTTTGTTCCTTACGTCGAACAGATTCGGTTGAATCCGGTCCATGCCACCAACGCCGGAAACATCGCCGAAGTGGCTCGGCGGAACGTCGCGGTTCGAGCAGCGGGTAATCCCGTGCGCGAGCTGGGGCGCAAGGTGATCGCCGACCTCGAATGGGTGCAGGGGGCAGGCATGGATGCCTTTCACCTCTGGTCCTTCGGGCTTCTTCGTCAGTGCGGTGCCAGCGCGGAGCTCGCGGCCGACGCCAGTGAGTTCCTGGACACCTCAGGTTTTTCCGGGATGGTCGAAGCTGCGGCGGATTTCCGCAAAGTGGCGTCCGGGGCCAAGAGCGTGCAGTTTCAGATGGCGCGCGCCGCCCGGGGCCGCGCCGTGGACCCACGTGAGCAACTCGACGAGATGGCGGTGTCGTGGAAGAGGGCGATGGACGTCGTGGCCGACACGGTCGGCGTCGACTCGCATCGACATCTGAGGTTGGTCTAGCAGTGACCAGATCGTCGGCAGACGTGTTGGCCGGCGCGAGATGGCGATGCGCTGCAACCGAACCAGGATCCGTGACTCATCCGGATGCTCTCGACACCGTGACCGAGTGGGTGACGGCGTCCGTGCCGGGAACAGTCGTCGGTGCGTTGCGTGAGTCGCAATCGGACGCCGGACGTGCAAAACAGTTTGCATCGCCGTCAGTTTCGTCATCTGTTGAATCGTCGGATTGGTGGTTCGTAACCACAGCGGCTACGACCGGTGAGGGGTCGTGGCTGCTCCAGTTCGACGGTCTGACGGCGTTTGCGGACGTCTGGATCGACGGCGTCCTCGTCGCGTCCAGTGAATCCATGTTCGCACCTGGGGAAGTGAGCATTCCGGCCGGAGTCGGAGCGGGTGAACGTGTCCGGGTGGCTATTCATTTTCATTCGCTCGCCGCGACTTTGAAGGCACGCCGCCCACGCGGACGTTGGCGCTCGTCGATGGTACGCGAGCAGGGCCTTCGGTGGATCCGAACCACGATGCTCGGTATGGCCCCTGTATTCAGTGGCGTGCCGGTGCCGGTGGGTCCGTGGCGAGGTATCCGGTTGTTGGACAAAAGGGTTGCCGCCGTAACCGCGGTGTCCACTCAGGCGAGTGTCCAGGGCACAACCGGTCGCGTTGCGATCAGCGCTCGGCTCACCGGGTTGCCGGCCTCGCTGGACTACGTCACCGTGCGAGTCGGCGAGCACTCGCAACGATTGGCTGCGATTGCCGGACCCGACGGATTCCACGACGTGTCCGGCGTCGTCGAAGTGGCGGACGCGCAATTGTGGTGGCCGCATACGCACGGCGCCCCGTGTACCTATCCTGTGACGTTGGAAACGGACGGAGTCTCCGAGCATCTTGGTTCCGTTGGATTCCGGACGGTGGAAGTTGACAGATCCGATGGTGGATTCCGGTTGAGTGTCAACGGTATCGGGGTGTACTGCCGTGGTTCGGTGTGGGTGCCGACCGACCCGATCTCGCTTCAAGGCGACGCCGGCACCACCCGTGTGCTGGAGAAACTGGCCGAGGCGGGCCTGAACATGGTTCGAATCCCGGGGACGATGTTCTACGAGAGCGACCACTTCTGGGTCGAATGCGCGCGACTGGGCATTCTCGTGTGGCAGGACATGATGTTGGCGACGCTCGACCCGCCCGACACCGACGAATTTTTCGAACTCGTCGTCGCCGAGGTCACCGCGTACCTGCGCAGGGTGCGTGGAAATCCCGCATTGGCAGTCTTCTGTGGGGGCAGCGAGACCGAACAGCAGCCGACCATGCTGGGCTTGGTCGATCAACACATCCCACTCATTCATTCGAGACTGCCGGAGTTGATCTCGACGGTGGCACCTGACCTCGAGTACGTGACGTCGTCGCCCTCGGCGCCCCGCGGGGGAGAGCAATTGACCACGCACGTCGGAAGCGGGGTCGCTCACTACTTCGGGGTGGGGGCCTATCGTCGTCCCTTGGCTGACGTGCTCAGCGCGCGAGTACGTTTTGCGACCGAATCACTGGCGTTTTCGATTCCACCGTCGAATGCCGTGATCGAGAACGAATTCGGTTCACTCGCCGTCGCGGGGCACCACCCGGCGTGGAAAGCCGCGGTGCCGCGGGACAACGGATCGTCGTGGGATTTCGAGGATGTACGGGACCACTACGTCCACGCGCTCTTCGGCGAAGATGCTCGTGAAGTCCGGTGGTCCGACCCGGAACGCTATCTCGACCTCGGACGCGCAGCTGTCTGTGAGGCGTTCGCGTCCACTCTCGGTTACTGGCGTCGGCCGGACTCTCGGTGCGACGGCGCCTTGACGCTTGCACTGCGGGATCTGGAGCCCGGACCGGGATGGGGGGTCCTCGATTGGAACGGCGACCCCAAAGCTCCGTGGTTCGTGCTCCGCAGGAGCGCCAAACCGATCGCGCTCCTCGTCACGGACGACGGTATGGACGGATTGAGGCTCGACGCGATCAACGAGACCGCCGAACCTGTCGTCGGCGAGATCAGGTTTCGAGCGCACAGTCGGTCAGGAGTCGTCCCGGTCGACGTCGCGTTACCGGTCAAGGTGGAGGCGCATTCGAGTCTGACCTGGTCGGTGGACAGTCTTGTCGGCCGTTTCACCGACCTCACTCACGTCTTTCGGTTCGGGGCGCGGACATACGACGCCGTCACCGTCACACTCGAAGGCGAAGACGGCGAGATGGTGGACGAAGTGGTGCACCTCCTGGGGAGTTCGGCACGGCCCCTCGAGCGGTCGGTCGGACTTGTCGCTACTGCGCGCACTGTCGGTGACGACGAGTGGGTCGTCGACGTCACGACCGATGCTGCCGCCCAATACGTTGCCCTCGAACTGCAGGGCTTCGAGCCCGAAGACTCCTGGTTCCACCTCGCGCCGAACGGTCGCAGGACCGTGCATCTGCGGAGAACCGGCCAGGCAACGAAGGTAATCGGCCGGGTTCGGGCGCTCAACTCTCACACCAGCGTGGCTGTGACACCGCCGAGCGTCCCGGCCACCCGATCTTCACCGACCAAACGGACGACGAAGAAGACGAGCGTTGCGGGAAACTGAACGGATCGGACTGCGCTGCGAGATCGCGCACCGATAGAATCGAACCGGCGCACAACTCTGCCTCGGTGGGGATCTTGCGCTCGGGCTGTGCGTCCGCAACCCGTCATCACTGTTCAGGAGCGCGTTCGTTGACTTCCTTGTCCTCTGCCCAGACTGCGCTCGCTGGACTCGCCGAGGTCGCCCTCGCAGACGCCGCGTTCACTCCAGTGATCGACTCCATCGGTGCGGCCGCCCTGGACATCGTGGCGCCGAAGCCGGCTCGACCATTCATCGCCGCTGCCCTTGCCGCCCGCACGCCGGTGCTGCTGGTGACGGCAACCGGTCGCGAAGCCGACGATCTGACGTCAGAACTCACCGAGATGCTCGGTGGAGGCGTCGCGCAGTTCCCGTCGTGGGAAACATTGCCGCACGAGCGACTGTCGCCGAGCGCGGACACCGTCGGGCGGCGAGTGGAGGTACTGCGCCGACTCGCCAGACCAGACGACGCCTCGTACGGCTCGCCTCTCCGGGTGATCGTCACGACGGTGCGCTCTCTCGTACAGCCGATGGCGCCGGGGCTCGGGGAGATCGAGCCGATCACGTTGCGCGTCGGCACCGAGATCGATTTCGATTCCGTTCTGGTTCGTCTGGTGGAGATGGCGTACAGCCGCGTCGACATGGTGGGAAAGCGCGGTGAGTTCGCGGTCCGCGGTGGCATTCTCGATCTGTTCTCGCCGACGGCGGATCATCCGGTCCGTATCGAATTCTGGGGTGACGAGGTATCGGAACTTCGGTATTTCTCTGTTGCCGATCAGCGCTCGCTACCGGACGTCGACGTCGATTCCGTGATCGCGCCGCCGTGTCGTGAGTTGATTCTGACAGCTGATGTTCGCGACCGAGCTGCAGCACTTGCTGCTGAGAATCAGGCCGACGCGTCGTTGGTCGAGATGCTGGACAAGATCTCGGCAGGCATCCCCGTCGAGGGGATGGAAGCTCTACTCCCGGTCCTCAAACCCGGTGAACTGCAACTACTTTCCGATGTCCTTCCCGTGGGGGCGCACATCCTTCTGTGTGATCCGGAGAAGGTGCGCACCCGCGCCACCGACCTGGTGCGCACCGGCCAGGAATTCTTGGAAGCGTCGTGGACTGCGGCGTCGATCGGCGGCGCTGCACCGCTGGACACGTCGATCCTCAACGGCGGGGGAGTCGATCTCGGCGCCTCCGCATATCGGTCGCTCCGTCATGTTCGCGAATCTGCCGAAGCTGCCGGCCGTCCGTGGTGGACGGTCAGCCCGCTGGCGTCCGGGAATGGTGAAGAACTCGAACTCCCGGTTCAGGCAGCACCGCAGGTTCGTGGTTCCGACGACTTGTTGGCCGAACTGTTCGTCAGCCTGCGGGCACACGTGAGCACGGGCGGTCGCGCGGCGATCGTGGTGGCAGGTGCTGGAACGGCAAGCCGCGTCGTGGAGCGACTCGGTGAAGCCGAAGTGCCTGCCAAGATGCTCGATGCCGGAGCGACCCCCGCCCGTGGACAGGTCGCGGTGCTCCGCGGTTCTCTGCACGACGGACTGGTACTCGCCGGCGACGACTCGACACCAGGGATGGTGATCGTCACCGAGTCCGATCTGACCGGCAACCGTGTTGCGGCGGTCGGCGACGGAAAGCGTTTGCCGGCCAAGCGCCGCAATCAGGTTGACCCCCTCGCGCTGTCGGCAGGGGACATGGTCGTGCACGATCAGCACGGTATCGGCCGGTTCGTCGAAATGGTCGAACGCACCATCGGCGGGGCGCGTCGTGAATACCTGGTCATCGAGTACGCGCCGAGCAAGCGTGGCCACCCGGGCGATCGTCTGTTCGTCCCGATGGAATCACTCGATCAACTTTCCCGGTACGTCGGTGGAGAGTTGCCTGCGCTGAGCAAGCTCGGTGGATCCGACTGGGCAAACACCAAGCGTAAGGCCCGCAAGGCAGTTCGTGAGATCGCGGGTGAGTTGGTTCAGCTCTACGCTGCGCGTCAGGCAGCTCCCGGGCATGCGTTCGGCCCGGACACGCCGTGGCAGAAGGAACTCGAAGACGCATTTGCGTTCACCGAGACCATCGACCAGTTGACCGTCATCAGTGAGGTCAAGGCCGACATGGAGAAGCCGGTTCCGATGGACCGGGTGGTGATCGGTGACGTCGGGTACGGCAAGACGGAGATCGCCGTTCGTGCCGCGTTCAAGGCAGTGCAGGACGGCAAGCAGGTAGCGGTGCTGGTTCCGACGACTCTGCTTGCACAGCAACATCTTCAGACGTTCACTGAACGAATGGCGTCGTTCCCGGTGAAGGTGCGAGGGCTGTCCCGTTTCACCGACGCCAAGGACTCGAAGGAAATCATCGCAGGCATGGCGGAAGGTGAGATCGACATTGTCGTCGGTACTCACCGGTTGCTGCAGACCGGTATCCGCTGGAAGGACCTCGGGCTTGTGATCGTCGACGAGGAACAGCGATTCGGAGTCGAGCACAAGGAACACATCAAGGCACTGCGCACCCATGTGGATGTCCTGACGATGTCGGCTACCCCGATTCCTCGTACTCTCGAGATGAGTATGGCCGGGATTCGCGAGATGTCCACGATCCTCACGCCGCCGGAAGAACGTCATCCGATCCTCACCTACGTCGGCGCGTATGCCGACAAGCAGGTCGCCGCGGCCATCCGGCGCGAACTGTTGCGCGACGGCCAGGTCTTCTACGTACACAACCGCGTCAGCTCGATCGACAAGGCAGCCAAGAAGATTCGCGAACTCGTCCCGGAGGCTCGCGTCGTCGTCGCGCACGGTCAGATGAACGAGGACACTCTCGAAAAGACCGTGCAGGGATTCTGGGAACGCGACTTCGACGTGTTGGTCTGTACCACGATCATCGAAACCGGTCTGGACATCTCGAACGCCAACACACTGATCGTCGAACGTGCGGATTCGCTGGGCCTCTCGCAATTGCATCAGCTTCGCGGACGCGTCGGGCGTAGTCGCGAACGTGGATACGCCTATTTCCTGTATCCGGCCGAAAAGCCTTTGACGGAAACGGCATACGACCGGTTGGCAACGATTTCGCAGAATTCGGACCTCGGCGCGGGTATGGCCGTCGCGATGAAGGACCTCGAAATCCGTGGAGCCGGAAACGTTCTGGGCGCAGAGCAGTCCGGCCACGTCGCGGGGGTCGGGTTCGATCTGTACGTCAGGCTGGTCGGTGAGGCGGTCGAAGCCTTCCGGGCTGCAGCCGACGGCAAGCCGATCACAATGGACGAGGGCACGAAGGAAGTCCGGATCGACCTACCGGTGGACGCGCACATCCCGCCCGACTACGTCACCAGTGACAGGCTCAGGTTGGAGGGGTACCGCAAGCTCGCTGCGGCAACCGATTCCGACGGCATCGCTGCCGTAGTCGAAGAACTGGTCGATCGCTACGGCCCACTGCCCGAAGAGGTTCGACGGCTGATCTCGGTGGCCAAGCTTCGACTCCTCTGCCGCGAGTACCAACTGGAGGAAGTTGCCGTCACCGGAACTCAGCTCAAGATCTCGCCTATGTCACTGCCCGATTCCAAACAGATCAGGCTCAAGAGGATCTATCCGAGCGCGCAGTACCGGGCAACGACCGGGCTCGTGCAACTCCCGCTGCCTCGCACCGGCGGAGTCGGCTCGGATCGTCTGCGGGACGTCGAACTACTCCAGTACATCGCGGACTTCATCCTGGCGATAGACGGGCGCGCCGCCGGTGCCGTCCTGGTCGAGGCGTGAGCGCACAGTGAACGAATCGCCCGTCGTCGTACTGCTCGATCCTTTGCGGCCGCATGTCTTTCCGATAGAGGCGCTCCCGTTCTTGTCCGGCGCGATCGATATCGACCCGGACGTTCCCGACTCGGTACGCGGCGCGCTGCCGGCGACGACACCCGGCGCCTCGGTCACTCTGATGATGGACACCGACGAGCCGAAGATCGAGGGGATTTCTGCCGCTGGGGTAAAGGTGATTCGCGCCGAACCCATTCACGGCGATCGACTGGTGGAAGCGGCGTCGATCATGGACCGGTTGTGGAATCGTGGTGGTTGGGAGTCGACCCAGACGCACGAGAGCCTCTCGGTTTACCTCGTCGAGGAGACCTATGAGGTACTCGACGCGATTCGAAGCGACGACGAGAGCGATCTCCGTGAGGAACTCGGCGATCTGTTGCTCCAGGTGTTGTTCCACTCGCGGATCGCTCAATCTCACGGCGTTTTCGAATTGGACGACGTGGCCGGCGCATTGATCGCGAAACTTGTGCACCGCAGCCCGCACCTGGTCAGTTCCGGAGTGGTCGACATCGCTGAGCAGGAGCGGGCGTGGGACGCTTTGAAGGCTGCCGAGAAGGCGCGCGCGTCGTCCATGGACGGAATCGCGCGGTCGCAGCCGCCGTTGCTCCTCGCTGAAAAAGTGTTGAGTCGCGCTGCCAAGGCCGGTGTGATCGCGAGCACCGATGAAGCTGACCTGAAATCCTTGATCGCACGGTGCCGACGCGCCGACACGGCACTGCTCGGCGCTCTGGACAGACTGATGACCGACATACGGACACGTGAGGCTAGGGGCCTCGAAAACGTGGAGGATTAGCCCACTTTGACGTAATTACCCGGTAATCATCTGGCAACCGGAAAATAGCTTGGGCTCGGTGAGTGCAGTTGAAACAAACCTAAGGTATGTTTACGTACGAAATGAGCAACACTGGGTCGTTTTCTCGCACGAAGTGGCCTTTGATCGGCAGGTATGTAGGGGGGTCCGATGACGGTTCGTTTCTGCACTGCGAGCGGCGAGGTACGGCAACCGGCGGGGTGTTGCCGTACCTGGAGGCTCGGAGTGGTTACCGATCAGCGATCCGCCGAAGTCGTTCGATCCGCTGAAGCCGTTCGAATGACTAGAAGGACTGATGGCAAATGAGCGTTCATGCTGAGGTGGAGAGCCGGTCGGCAGCATTACAAGATTCCGCTCATGTCGGCACCGACTGGCGTCGGGCATACCGGAAGCGGATCGCCGTGAGCGATTCGATCACGGTCCTGTTCGTGATCGCACTCGCTCAGATCGGCAGCATGTGGCCGCATCCCATCGAGTGGCTGACACCACTCAAGGTGATCGCGTCTGCAGCGCTGGGCGGGTTGTGGATGATCGCGCTCGCACGGGGGCGTAGTCGTCATCAGGCGATGTTGGGTGAAGGCAGTGACGAGTACGAGAAGGTGCTGCTCGCTACCGGCCAGGTGTTCGGGGTAGGTGCATTGGCCGGGATCATTCTCGGCGTGGGAATTGCGCGAAGCTATCTCATGATCGCCCTGCCCGTCGGACTCGCTGCGCTGCTTCTCGGGCGCTACCTCTGGCGACGCGACATTCGAAAGAAGCGTGCGATCGGGGATTGCCGCAACTCGGTGCTGTTGGTCGGTGGACACGCGTCCGTCGTTGCCACCACGCGTGCCTTCGTGCGCGATTCCTCGGCCGGCTACGACGTCGTGGGAGCGTGCATTCCGCGTCGGGCGACCGCGTTGGACGATCACATCGTTGTCGACGGCGCAGCAGTCCCGGTATTGGGCAACGAGTTCGAGGTGGTCGAGGCGATGCGCGCCAGTGGCGCAGACACCGTCATCGTCACCGGGACCGAAGACCTCGGGCAGGTGGGCATTCGCAAACTGATGTGGGACCTCGAAGCAGAGGGCGTCGACATGGTGGTTTCACCGGTCGTGGCCGATGTGTCGAAGGCTCGCTTGATGTTTCGCCCTGCGGCGGGACTCCCGTTGATTCACGTTGCCCGGCCGCGCTACCAGGGGGCGAACCGGCTTGCGCCCGCTGTTTTCGACGCGGTGTTTTCGATGCTGATGATCCTCCTCGTGGCGCCGGTCATGGTCGCCGCTGCCGCTGCAGTCAAGTTCACGTCGAAAGGCCCGGTGTTCTACAAGGCGGAACGCATCGGCCTCAACGGGAAACCGTTCCCCATGTTCAAGTTTCGTACCATGGTGGAAGGTGCCGATCAACAGGTTGTCGATCTGATGGGCGACAACGAAGGCGCTGGGGGCGTGTTGTTCAAGATGCGTGAGGATCCACGAATCACGTCCGTCGGCAAGATCCTTCGTCGATTGAGCATCGACGAGCTCCCACAGTTCTTCAACGTCATTCGCGGGGAGATGAGCGTCGTCGGCCCCCGGCCGCCGTTGCGTCGCGAGGTCGAGATGTACGACGACGAGGTTGCCCGGCGCTTGCTGGTCAAACCTGGCATCACCGGTCTCTGGCAGGTAAGTGGTCGCAGTGATCTCTCCTGGGAGGAATCTGTTCGTCTCGATTCGTCATATGTGGAGAATTGGTCTGCGGCGCAGAACATCTCGATCATCACCAAGACCGTATCTGCAGTGCTCAGGAGCGACGGAGCGTACTGATCGGCCAGAGCCGGTCAGCATTCCTGGAACTGGGCGCGAACATACCCCGCGGTTTGCCAAACGTAGTTTGCGGCCCAAACCCAGAAGGGCAGTGGTCGGCGGTCCGCGACTACGTCGATGTCACCGTCCCAGCAGCGGTTGATGATGTAACGACTGCGAGAGACGTGGGGAACGAAGGTCACTACGATGACGCGCTTCCATCCCTCTGCCTCTGCGCGACGCCGAATCTCCTGTCCTTCGCCACGCGTGGTCGACGGATCTGGCTTGAAACAGCTGACCTCGAAGTCGTAGGTTCCTTCGCATATTGCGTTGATCTTCGGATCATTGCTGCGATACGGATTCGAAAAGATGATCTGGGGCGCGTAGCCCTGCTCAGCCAGGGACAGTCCGTACTCTTCTCTGCCGTCGTGATCACCGCCCAGTACGACTATCGCGTCGGCCATTTCGGGTGTGTCGATCACCGGATCGACGTAGACCGGCCAGCCGGCAGCAGTGATTGCAGTAAGTCCGCCGACAATGCCACTGAGAACGAGTATGCGTCGTCGAACCTTGGGGCGAGTGGATTTCACAATTACTTCCTGTAGTGCAGATGTGGGAGCCGCTCAGAGCCTGTACTGGGTCTCGAGCACTGCACGAACGGCAGGCATTCCTAGGCGTTCGCGAGCAACACTTCGAGCGCGGGCGCCCATCTCTGCTGCGGCGACGGGGTCCTTCAAGAGCGACGAGATCGCCGCAGTCAGTGACTCGGTGGCGTCGCCGATCACGAGGCCACACCGACCGTCTCGAATCAGTGGTGCGAGGCCACACGTGTCGGTGACGACTACGGGCAGTCCTGCGGCCATCGCTTCGAGTACGGACATTGGGAACGGCTCGTTCACGGAGGGCAAGACATATACCGAGGCTTGACGAAATCGCGCGGCAGACTTGTCGAACGGAAGTGGGCCTTCGTACCGGATGAAAGTGCTATGCCCTGAGCGTTCGATCAGTCCGTTGACGGCTTCTGCTTCACCCTCATCCGGCCCGACTATCGAAAATCGCGCCGTGTGTCCGCTGTCCAACAACTCTTTTGCGGCTTCAACGAACACCTGGGGTCGCTTTCTTGCCTGTAGGCGTGCGAGGTAGAGGACCTCGGGCGGGTCGTAACTGTTGCAAGGCCGCGACTCGAGGTCTTCTGCCTCCGGAATCCCGTTGTTGAGTTCCACCAAGTTTAGGTGACCGTCTCCGACAACGGACTGCAGGTCTGCGTGTTCGCGTTCGGTCAGATAGAACACTGTCCGTGCTCGTTTGAGGACCGGGATCGTGAGAGCAGCGTCCAACGGTTTTGCCAGCAGCTTGTCTGTTTCGTCGATCATCCCGTGAGTCTGAGCGAAAACTGGAATGCCGTATGCAAGAGCCAGCTTCGCGGCAGGAAGAGTCACCAGGTCGCGAGCGAGATGAATGTGCACGACATCGAATTCTCGGATGTGCTTGTGAAGCCACACAAGCATCGACGGCGCGCCGATTCCCGCGTACCCGATCTTGGGGATCACGGTTCGCGCCGAAAACAATTTCAGAGCGATACCTTGCTCGTGTGTCGGGGGCACCGCGTATCCACGCTCACCCGCGGCGATAGTTACGTCATGACCATTGTCTTGCAATGCTTTCGACTGATTGAGGGCGACCCTGATAGGCCCTCCGTATGCGGCGTCCGGTGAGAAGAGAGTGACGATTTGCAGTATCTTCATCGTGCGGCGCCGGCCCGTGGCGCCAACATTGTGGTTCCGGCGGAAACATCGGACGTCACCAAAGCCGTCGCGCCGACGATTGCGTTGTCCCCGATCGTTACACCCCGGAGTATCGTCGCGCGGGCGGCGATCCACGCCTGGTCACCGATAACGATGGGGGCATTGTCGAACTCGAATGTGGGACTTCGGTGATCATGACTGCCCGTACACAGGAGGACATCCTGCGAGATAGCCGTGTTCGCCCCTATCGTGACGGGTTCGAGATTGAGTATCCAGGTTCCCTCCCCGATCCACGAGTCTGCTCCGACCGTCAGCTTCCACGGCCAGTGGATACGGACACGGTGTCGAATCAGGACCCCGTCGGCGATGTCTGCGCCGAACTGCCGGAGAACTGCAACGCGTATTCCGTTGGGGCACCACCAATGAGAAAGCAGCACACCGGAAATCACAAGCCAGGAGATTTGAACCAGTAGGCCGCGTCCCTTGTCGTAGCCTGCCCCGGTGAACCCGGACAGAGTGCGTGTTGTGCTCACAGTCGGACCGCTGCAGACGAGTCCCGTACGTGCTCGCGATACCATGCAACGGTCGACTCGATGCCCTCGCGTGTTGAGATCTGTGGTTTCCAACCGGTGGCCATCAATGTGGACACGTCGAGTAGTTTGCGCGGTGCACCATCGGGCTTGCTTGTGTCCCAGTCCATTCGGCCTTCATATCCCACTGCTTCGGCCACGATGTTTGCGAGATCTTTGATGGTTTCGTCGTGACCGGTACCGACGTTGATATGTCCGGACTCGTCGAAGGTGTCGAGTAGGTGAAGGAGTGCGTCGGCCAAGTCGTCCACGTGGAGGAATTCTCGACGGGGGCTCCCCGAACCCCAGTTCGTGACGGATTCAATTCCATCCTTCTGGGCTTGGTCGAGACGGCGAATCATCGCAGGAAGTACGTGCGAGACATTCTCCGTGAAGTTGTCGCCGGGGCCGTACAGGCTTGTCGGCATCGCCGAGATCCAAGGCAACCCGAACTGCCGACGAACAGCCTGGACTTGGATGATTCCCGCAATCTTGGCGATCGCATACGCGTCGTTGGTCGGTTCGAGATGGCCGTTCAGTAACTGATCTTCGGTGATCGGCTGTGGTGCCAGGCGCGGGTAGATGCACGAGGACCCGAGGAACAGCAATCGACGCACGCCGTGCCGCAACGCTGCGTCGAGCACATTGGTCTGGATCTGGAGATTGTCGGAGATGAAGTCGACCGGATATGTGTTGTTCGCGACGATCCCCCCGACCTTCGCGGCAGCCAAGACAACGCACGACGGTTTGGTTGCTTCGAAGAAGGCGAACACGTCAGCACGGTTTCGCAGATCGAGTTCGGCAGATGTGCGGCCGATCAACTCGGTGAAGCCACTCTGTTCGAGCTTGCGCCAGAGCGCGGAACCCACTAGTCCCTTGTGGCCCGCGATGTATGTCGGGGCGCTGCGATCAAGAGGTGCAATCGATTTCGTTGTGATCATGAGAGCGAGATCTTCCAATCAGGGAGATGTGGCGTGTCGATCCACGGTGTGCCGGCATTCGCCAATGCTGCGATGTCGGCGTCCATCATGATTCGAGCCAATTCTGGGGTCTGTACTGTTGCTTTCCAGCCCAGTTCGTCTTCGGCCTTGCCTGCGTCGCCGACCAGAGCGTCCACCTCGGTCGGGCGAAGGTAACGAGGATCGAATTTGACGTACTTCTGCCAGTCGAGACCAACATGTTCGAAGGAGGCCACGACAAAATCCTGGACCGTGAAGTTCCCTCCGGTGGCCAACACGTAGTCATCTGGTTCGTCGACTTGAAGCATCCGCCACATACCCTCGACATACTCGGGTGCGTAGCCCCAGTCTCTGACCGCGTCCAAATTGCCCAGGTACAGGGAATCTTCGATCCCGGCCTGAATCCGCGCGACTGCACGCGTAATTTTTCTGGTGACGAATGTTTCACCGCGGCGGGGTGACTCGTGATTGAAGAGGATCCCGTTCACCGCGTGAATTCCGTACGCTTCGCGATAGTTCCTGGTGACCCAGTACGAGTACACCTTCGCAGCACCGTACGGCGACCGCGGATAGAACGGGGTGTCCTCGTTCTGTGGAGGCGGACTGGCTCCGAACATTTCCGAACTCGAAGCCTGGTAGAAGCGGCACTGCAATCCCGTCATGCGGACTGCTTCGAGCAAACGAATAGACCCGATTCCGGTTGTGTTGCCGGTGTGTTCGGGCTCGTCGAAGCTGACCCGCACGTGCGACTGCGCAGCGAGGTTGTACACCTCGTCTGGTGCGATCTTCGACAGAAGCGTGACGAGTCGTGCGCCGTCGGACAGGTCACCGTAGTGCAAGAACAGCCGTGCGCCCTGTTCATGAGGGTCCTGATAGAGGTGATCGATGCGCGACGTGTTGAAAGTTGATGCGCGTCTGATCAATCCGTGTACTTCGTAGCCTTTGGCCAACAACAGTTCTGCCAGGTAGGAGCCGTCCTGTCCGGTGATCCCTGTGATGAGTGCGCGTTTGGTCATCGAGCGTCAGCTGCCTTGTCTGTGTTCGTCGTCTTCGGATCCGAGTCCAGGTGTGTGTCGAGATGTGTGAGGTGTTGTTCCGAGTGGCTCGCGTACTAATTGCGGCCGGCCACCAGCTCGCGGATCCACTGTTCACATTTGTCGATGGACGCGGTTTTGCCGACCGCGGTAGCGCAGTAACGGACCCCGGCTGCGCCAAGTCTGGCGGAGGTCTCTGCGTCGCCCGCGAGTTGCAGGGCTGCGGTGAGCAGGCCGGCGGGATCACCGTTCCGAGTGACGACGCCGGCACCGGAAGCACGGATTTCGTCAGCAGTCGTGGATGCCACGTCGGTCGCAGCGACAATCGGGGTACCGCTGCTGAAGTACGACGTCAACTTGCTCGGCACTGCCATTCCGACGATTCCGGGTGCCTCGTTGACCAGTAGAACGTCAGCGGCGGCCATGGCAGTGCGGAAGTCCTGGTCGTCGAGTGGCCGCACGAAGTCGATTCGATTGACTCCCATTGCCGCAGCTTCGAGGTTCGGTCGCTGATTGCCGTCACCGACCAGAACGAATCGGATCGGTAGATTCTGCTCGTCGGCGAGTCGAGCCGCCTCGACCACATTCTCCAAACCTTGCTTTACACCCATGTTTCCGGTGTGCAGAACTATGGTTTCATCGGGCGACCACCCGAATCTGGTGCGTGCGGCGGTGAGATCCTCGACATCGATCGGTGCTACGTGCGTCCAGTTCCGAACGACGGTGACTCGTTCGCGTGGGACGTGAAGTTCGTTGACGACGTGGTCGACGAAACGGTCATGGACGACAGCGATTCCGTCGGCGGACTTCACGACAGCCGCCTCTAGCCGAGACGTTGCGCGGGCGCTGCGGCCTGTCATCGCGCCGGTCTCCACGACACCTTGTCCGTACAAGTCGTGGACCCAGACCCCGATTGCCGGGCGATTGGGCGTCAGCCGAGCACGTCCGAGGACCATCGCAGTGGCCAGCAATGCCGGACTGGTACACACGATCACATCAGGTGTGTTCCACCCGGAACTGGCGGCGCGTGCGCCGAAACTCAGCTCCATTTTGATTCGTCCCAACGCGTTAGGTGGGTTCGGGACGAAGTGGCGGCGTCGGTGAACGTGAACGCCGTTCACGATCTCGTCTATCGACCGCCCCTGATACGAAGCGTCGATTTCCCATGCCGGATAGTGCGGGTAACCGGTGACGACGTGCACCTCGTGCCCGCGCTCACCGAGCGATTCGGCAAGGTCCGTCATGTACGGAGCTATCCCCGTGGTTTCCGGCGCGTAGTTGATTCCGAGGATTGTGATGTTCAGCGAGCCGACGGTGGCACTTGTCGGTAACTCGGGAATCGCCGAAGCGCCGCCAGGGTAGTCGTGCATCTGGTCGGTCTGTGTACTGATGACGAACCTCCGGTTGGGAAATGGCGCGCGAAACAGTCAAACGGTTTTATTCAAGCTATTTAAGCCCCAGTAGGGCGGTTTATCAACCCGGTCGGCTGGCCAAACTCGACAAAATGGGCGAATCGCTCAGATGAATGCCCGGCATTCGACCGCCTGAACGACCGATTTAGCCAAAAAATAACTGGATGGATGTGATTCTGGTGATAGTTGGGTCGAGGTGGGTGGTGTGCGTCCGGGCGGGTCCGGATTCTGCGCTCTCGCACCGTGTGCAATTCTGTGCTCACGCAATGGTCTGCGTGAATGTTCGATCACACCTTGACCGTCTTGCGGTTTGTTGTGTATTCGGCGGCAGAGGGGAAATGATGAGGTCTGATCCGTGGGGGAACATCTACTGCTGCAATACTCAGCAGGCGTTTGCGACAGTTGTACCGTCAGTGGTCGACGACGCGATTTCGGTGTGGATCAGCAGTGTTTTCGATCCCGAGGACGAGGTCCGTGTGCGCGTCGTGTTGGTGCGCCGAGTCGATGAATCCGAAATCGAATCCGAGCACCTGGTGCTCGACGACGCGGCTGGCGATCTCCCCGACGAGTTCGACACAGTCGATGTCGACGAATTCGACAAGGTCTTCGTGAGTTTCTTCCATAACAGCCGCCTCGTCGACCCGTCGACAATCGTGTTGGTCGTAAGTGCCGGAATGCTCGGACTGATCTACTCGCACCGATTCGGTGACGAGACGGTGTTCATGCCGAAGTCGGAACGACTCTTTCTGGCATTGAGTGGGTTGAGTCCTGACTGTGCGCCAGTTCGGCAGGACCGGCGGCCGTTGACTGCGCGGAGGATCGTCGAGGGCGGACTTCGGATGTCCGTCGCTCACCCCAAAGCATCTTTCGGAGCGATACGTCAGATTGTCGGTATGCGGAAGGAGGTTCCGCGCCCGGTGGCTTGCCCGGACGAGTCGGGGATGCATGCATTGGACTCACGCGCGTGGTGGTATTTCGCTCGGCTCGAAGGCAGGACTGATCGCAAATTGCCGTCGGTCTACTTCTACTGCGCACTACTTGCCGCGTTGGAACGTGGGGCGCACGAGAGTCATCACGTGGTGGCGGACCTTCGGTCGTACTCCCCAGTTCTCGGGCTCACCGATGGGAATGCATTCAGTCACATACCATTTCGAGCCGACTGGTCGGTCGACGACCCTGCTGACGTGGCGCACGAACTGTCGTCGCGAATTCGGTCGGGCGAGGCGCTGATCCGTCGATCAGTAGGTGAGGTGGTCACGCGCGCAGCTGACTACAGGCACGGATCCGGTGGTGGATTCGGCGAAGGTGGCGAGATCGCGGAACAGCCTCTGACCACCAGTATGTCGTGTTTTCGTCTCCCGGCCGACCGGCCGTATGCGAAGCGTGATGGTCGGCTCGTGTACTCCGGTGGCATGCAGACCTACGCCGCAAACGCGATGTCGATCAACATTCGGGCGACTGGAAACGTCTCCGATTGCACGTTCAGTCATTCCGGTGGACATGTCGCGAAGGCCTCACTGATTGCGGCGGTGAAAACTGCCGCTGGCCTGTCGGGTGCCGACGTGACGATGGAAACAGGATTTCACTTCGGCGAGCGATAGCGGAAACCTGCGTCCCACGGTGCGTCTGCAGGCACTTCGTACTCCTCGGCTACTTCGCAGTAAACAATCCTATAGACTGTTTTGAGTGAACTGAGCCGACCGATGGTTTCAAATTGATCTCGGTCTTGAAATCTCGGTCGCGGAACATCGAGGTCTTGGAATGCAGCGAGCGCAAGGGGGAGGTGAGAGACGTGGCGGGTCTCAAACTGCGCGTGCTGTTCAGCGCGGGTGATCAGGTACTGTCCAGCGTCAGCAATGCGCTGATACTGTTCGCAATGGCCGGCCCGTCGTCGGTGAGTGAGTTCGGCCTGGCGATCCTCGTTTTCTCCATCCTCACGGCTGCGCTCGGATTCGTTCGAGGCGCAGTTGGCACTCCGCTGCTGTTGATGAGTGCATACAGCCGCAACAGGATTCGCACCGAGAGCAGACACGCGATCTTGGGTGCGGCCTTCTTCGGAGTCGTAGTCGGGATCGTTGCCCTCGGAGTTTCTGTTTTCCTACACGAACCGCAGGTGGGGATTGCATACGCCGTCGCCGCGCCGGTTGTTCTCACGCAGGATGCGTTGCGGTTCACCTCGATGTCGATGGGAGAACCGGAACACGCGTTCTTCAGCGACGCGTTGTGGGCGAGTGCGGCCTTCGGTGTGCTTGTCGTGACTTGGATTAGACCAGAGGCACTTTCGATCGCCGAGATGATCTGGCTGTGGTCCCTCTCCGGAGCGCTGGCACTCGTTTACTTGATGATTCGCGTACAGACGCTACCGCGACTGACTGGTCTGTATCGCTGGTGGGCGTCGTTCTGGACTCATCGAGTCCGGTTCGGATTCGAGAGCGGTATCGACCAATTGGCGGCAATCGTGATCGTCGCGGTGTCCACAGCCTTCATCGGAACAGTGGCTGCGGCGTCTTTGCGCGGAGCAGTGACCGTCCTTGGTCCGTTCGCCGTGCTGATCAGTTCGCTTCCACTGATCGTCATTCCCGAATCCGTTCGGGCCGGCCATACCGCGCGCCAGGTGTGGAGCACACTGCGTTATGCAGCGTGGCTCACGTCCGCGATGGCGGCAACGATCGGATTCGCCGCTCCCTTCCTTCCGGATGCACTCGGCCGGGTCGTTCTCGGAGAGTCCTGGGCCGAGGCCCGCCATGTTCTGCCGTTTCTCGGACTCGAGTACGCGGCGATCTGCTGGATAGCGGGCGTTTACAATCTATACCGCACTCAAGGAGCCAGTGGCCGACTGCTCAAACTGCGAATCGTCCAGAGTCTCACGGCAATTGTCATCTGCAGTGCGGCTGCAGCCCTCACTGGAACCGCGGTCGGAGTCGCGATCGGACTGGCGCTCTCGTCCATCCTGGTTGCAGTCTGCCTGGTGGTTGCTGCCCAGCGGAAGCACTCTGGCCGTGAAGGCCCTGCGATCGTGCCGTCCACTGTCGATCGTTCCGAACCCGGCGACATGCGCCGAGCACGTACAGGCACACTGGCCGGGACGACCACGTGAAAACACTTTTCAGCGGGCGGTCAAAGCCTCACGAGTTCGCGGAATTCGACGTCAGTCGGAAAGACTCGTTGATGCCACCGCTGATTGCGACCTGGACCGCGGTGATCATGGTGATCATCGTGCCTTTCGCAGTCGTCGAGTTCACTCCGACACCGCCAGGGCGCGTGTGGATGGCGGTACTTGCCATCACAACGATTTCGGGATTGCGCTACGCGTGGATTGTCGGCGAGGGCTTTCGTCGGCTCGTCGAGATGTCGTTCTGGGTCTTCACCTATGTCTTCATGGGTCTTGCCCCACTTGCTCAGCTCCGCCTGCGGGAGATTCCTCCTACGACGCCGCGAGTGGATCCCTCCCTCAACTCGACAGCGGTCTCGATCGTCCTTCTGGGGATCGTCGGCTTCCTGGTGGGATTGGTGTTCTCCGGTGCGGTCTGGCGTCGAATCAGAGACACGCGATGGGGAAACGCCACAAGTGTGCGTGTGGATCCCGTTCGGGTTTTGATTCTTGCCGGTTGCGCCCTGGTCGCCAACGCGTACTACATCAAGAAACTCGGTGTAGGGACGCTTCTGTCGAGCCGAAGTGCGGTGGTGGAGCAGGCGAGTGCGTCGCTGGGGCAATCCACGGTCGCCAGCATCATCGGCGCCGTCGCGATGATGTCGTTGCTCGTCGCATTCATCGCGGTGGTCAAATACCGTGATCAGAATCCCGGATCGGATCGTCTGTTTCTTCTCTGCGCCATCGTGCTCGGAGCCGTGCTGTTGTTGACGTTCAATCCGATCTCGAGTGCGAGGTATCTGTTCGGTACTGCAGCACTCGCCGTGGCGGCACTTTTCGGACTCTTCGCGACCCGCGTTCGATTCCGTGTGGTTGCCCTGCTTGCCGTGGCGGCACTTGTCCTGGTCTTTCCGCTCGCCGATGCGTTCAGATACAGCACGTCGGCACAGTTCAAGACAAGCTCGCCTCTCGAATCGCTCACGTCTCCGGACTACGACGCATTTGCGCAGGTCAACAACACCGTCAACTTTGTGAATACGCACGGGGTTACCGATGGCAAGCAGGCACTCGGAGTTGTTCTTTTCTGGATTCCGCGGACCATCTGGCCCGGCAAAGCTACGGACACGGGCATCCTGCTCGCAGAGAGCCGCAACTACACGGTCAAGAACCTTTCTGCGCCGTTGTGGTCCGAGCTGTTCGTCAACGGTGGGTGGATCGCGTTGATTGCCGGAATGGTCGCGCTGGGCTTGATCGCAGGGATTCAGGACAGAAGAATCGAAATGTCGCTGCACCAGTCCAGGGCGCCGACGATTCTTGCCTGCATACTGCCCTTCTACCTGATCATTCTTCTCAGAGGGTCACTGCTGCAAGCGATGTCGTACTTCCTCGTCATCATCGGCTGTGCATTCTTCGTCTCACGACGGGAGGCGACTCGATGACTCGGACGAGCCGATTCTCGTCGAGAATCTCTGCCCGTCGCCGCCCGCTGGAAATCACGGGTCTTGCTTTGCTGGTGGTATTGGTCGTCTGTGCGACAGCGCTGGCCGTGCGTCAGAATTCTGCTGCCGAAAACGGCCGTTCCGCCCTCACTACAGCGACAACGGTTCCTCAGTTGCAGCCGGACACGGCGCCGGCATCGATGTGGTTCGGCGACAGCTTCACTGCGGGTATCAACGGAATCGGGCTCGGGGCGTACCCGAGAATCATCTGCGTCCGGATGGGGTGGAACTGCAATGTCGATGCACAGGGAAGCACCGGTTTCACCAACGACGGCGCCCCGGAGTATCAGGGAACTACAACACGATTCGCGAATCGCCTACCAGTGTCGATCGAGCGGTATCGAGCGGACATCATCTTCGTGGACGGTGGGCGAAACGATCTGCACATGACTCCGATGGATTTGTTTCCCGTCATGACGTCGTACATCGATGCCGTCCGGGACGCATGGCCGGATGCGCGTCTGGTGATCATCGTGCCGACCTACGTCACACCAGTGCCGTACGAAGGATACGAGCAATTCGTGTCAGCGCTGCGAAGTTACGGGGAATCGGTAGCGGCGACCGTGATCGATCCTGTCGCCGACGGTTGGTACGCCGACGTCGACCTCGCGTCATTGAAATTCGAGGATGGTGTGCACCCGAATGCAGTGGGGAATGCTGTGATTGCTCAGAAACTGGTGGAATCGCTGACTACCTCCGGTGTGATTCGCGAGGGCGCGCCCGATGGGGGAATTCTCCGATGAACCCGTCCGGCTTCTTCGAAGTCCTTCGTGACAGGTGGATTGTCGTGGGCATCTCGACAGTGCTCGGCCTGCTGGCAGGCGTTCTGTTGACATTGCTCACGCCGACCACCTTCAAGTCCTCGACCGAACTCTTCCTCACCACACCAGGTTGGGGAACACCGACCACTCTGGGCAATGCCGATTCGAGCCCGTTCCAAGGTGACGAGTTCTCGCAGCAACGAGCCGGTACATATACGCGTCTGGCGGAAGGTGCCGACTTCTCTGCCCGTGTCGCAAGTCGCCTGGGCGAGAATGGTCTTCGTGACATCGAAGTCATTTCGGTTCGCGTTGTGCCCGACACCGTGTTGCTCGAAATCTCCGGGACCGCCGACAGTGCAGATCGGGCGCTGCAACTGACGAATGCGGCTTCGGATGAGATGAACGAAACGATCCGGCGGCTCGAGACGCCGAGTGGGACTTTGATCCCGACGGTTCAGCCGCTGACTGTCGTCACGGCGTCAGCACCCACGAGCCCGTCTGGCCCGCAGACGATTCCGAACGTTCTTCTGGGGTTGGTCGTCGGATCGATGGTTGGAATGACTGGTGTGATCTTGGCTGCTGCAAGGTCGAAAGCAGTTCAAGGTATCGACCAATTGGCGGCCTGGACGGGTCTACCCGTGCTCGAGTCCATCCCGTACGTCGGTGACAGGGGATTTGCCGCCGAGGAAGGTGCTCAGTCGGCAGTGAGGAGTTCTTTCGAGCGACTGCAGTTCAACCGAGATCTCATCGGGGCAGGCACGCCTGCATCACCTGTGCTCGTGACCGCTGCCGACAAGGGGGAGATCAGTGGGTTCGCAGGTGGCGGTATCGCCGATGCTGCTTGCGCTCTCGGGTATTCGGTGGTTCTCGTCGACTGCAACTTCCGATCCTCGCGTGCACATATCGAGTTGGGGGTCACCGACATCGTCATGTCGGACAGCGTCCTCGACGATGTTCTGATCTCGACACCACTGCAGCCGACTCTCCTCCGGAGCGGTTCGCCGACCGAAAGTCCCGAGCGAGTCTTCGAGTCGGAGTCGTTCGGACGCATGTTGCGAGATCTGAGTGCCAGGTTCGATGTTGTGGTTGTCTTCGACTCCGGCGGGACGCAGTACGCTGATTCGAGCCGATTGGCCAAGGTATGCCGTTCGATAATCCTTGTCGTTCAATCTCATTCGACGAGCAGGCAGGCGTTGATGACGAAGATTCACGATCTGGAGATCGCAGGCGCGAAAATCGAAGGTTCGGTCCTCTTGGCCACCACACGCCGAGGGCAGAGAGGGGCAGTGTTGCCCGGCGGTCGGCCCGACACAACTGACTCGGTGGCAAGTCACACGCCCCGGCGCGACGGAGACACACGCACACAGCGGTCTCCAAGAAAGGCGAACACATGAATGCACTCAGCTCTGCCGCGCGAATCCTGAGGCGGGGGTGGGCAATACCTGTTTTCGCGGTGTTCGGCTTGATCCTCGGTGCATTCATGGCCATGTCGAGTCCGTCTTCGTACACGTCGACAACTGTGCTCTTCATTGGCTCGCCGATCAGTGCCGACTCGGCCGGCGCCTATCAGGGCGATCTGTTTTCTCAACAACGAGCGGCGACCTATGCCCAATTGTTTTCGAGCGACGATCTCGCAGTCAAGGTGATCGACGACCTGGGTCTTCCAATGAGCGGACACGAGTTGGCCTCGCAGGTTTCGGCGGCAGCAGTGGAGAAAACCGTGCTCTTGCAAGTCTCTGTCACGGATTCGACGGCCGAAGGATCGGCCGGTATCGCCAATGCGTATGCGAAGAATTTTGCACAATATGTCGGGCAGTTGGAGACCCCTAACGGTGGTGGACGTCCGAATACGTCTGTACAGGTGGTCACCGAGGCCAACGCCGAAGATGCCAGTGGGGGGTCGAATCTCGTGATGATGTCCCTGTTCGGCCTCGTCGGTGGCCTGGTCGTCGGCGTCGGCGTCCGGGTGCTCCTTGGGCGGCTCGATCGTTCCGTTCGAAGTGCTTCCATGCTCTCAGCCGTTGCGGGCGTACCGATTTTGGCGACAGTTCCGGAATCGGCTTCGCGGGGATCTCACGCGTTGACGTTCCCCGCCGACGGCGGGACCGCCTATGCCGAGTCGATACGCAAGCTCAGGACAGGTATCGAGTTCGCCGGCCCGAGTGCCGACGCGATCCGTTCGGTCCTCGTCACCTCGCCGCGGTACTCGGAGCCTGCGGGGTGCCTTGCGGCCGATCTCGCGATCGTCCTGTCCGAAGCGGGACGTCGAGTGCTTTTGGTGGACGGTGACTTGAGGTCGCCGAGCTTGGATTCATACCTGGGGATGACGCCGGCAGCCGGCTTTTCCGACGTACTTGCCGGCGCAATTCCGCTCGTGGACGTGCTCGTTCAGGTACCTGGTCGCTCATTGACTCTGCTGCCCGCCGGCTCGATACGATCCGGTTCCGCTGACGCCATCGCGTCGACCTCAGCACGTCAGGTGTTGGTAGAGGCCACCGAGAAATTCGAATACACGATCATCGTGGGTCCACCTTTGTCGCTCTATTCCGATTCGGCTGTGATCGGCTCAGTCGTCGACGGTGTGGTTCTTGTTTCAACACAGAGTATTTCGTCGGTGGACGAGGTTGAAGGGGCAGTGACGACTCTGCGCGCTGCCGGCGCGAACTTATTGGGTGCGGTGCTGGCGGGTGCTGGACGTAGTGGATCGGTCAAGGGCCGTAGCCGAGTGATCGTGGTCGACGAGCCTTCGGTGAACGAGCCTCCGGTGAAGGACACGTCGAATGAACCAGTCGGCGCGTGGCCTCCCGTCGAGCGGGGAGCCGCTGCGCAGTTGGTCCGTACGGAACCTGATATGGGTTCGACGGGGAAGAATGAAGTGAACAAGCATGATTCGGCCGATTCGGGTGAATCTTTTGCCGACGATGTTCGAATCGATTTCGACGAATGGGAGCCGGCGGAGACCGAAGAGCGCTACACGCGGAGTGATCTTGACAGTCCCACAGTGGCAATCCCGCGCTCGATGCTCCGGACGAAAGTCGTGCCGAAGGCAAACCGCTCGAGCGACAAGTTGTCGACCGATGAGCGGCAGGGGTGAGTATCGAAGGTTCGCGAGGCAGGAAATTTCGTGCAGTTGCCGTCGGCATTGCGCTGGTATCGTCAGCGCTTCTCGTAGCGGCCGGCCTCAGGCTCTCTGATGGAGTGGACCGAAACGCGAGGGTTGACGAGGCGGTGTCTTCACATCCCGCCGTCGAGCTTCCGGTCAACGGACAGTCGATCGGAAAGGTGGTCTTTGCGCACTACTTCCCGCCGTATCCCCTTTCGATCGACAACCTACCGTCGGGCGAAGACTATTACGCCACTCAGTATCTCAATCCGAACGGTGAACTGGGCGCATACGCCGCATTCGGAGGGTTTCTGCGAGACCGGCCACAACCACGGCCCGTTTCAGCGGACCCACAGTGGAGGCAGCGAGATCTCGAAGACGAAGTGCGGCAGGCAATCGACGCGGGAATCAGTGGCTTCTCGGTTGACATTCTGACGAAGTCGTCGAATTCGTTGTGGACTTCTTCCGTTCCGTCCGAACTTCTCGCCGCTTCGGCTGCGGTTGATCCTGCGTTCGAAATAATGCTGATGCCGGATATGAACGGCGAACTCGGCACATTGGACCCCGCGAATCTGGCAGGCGAGTTGTCGCAGTATGCGTCAGCGCCGTCGGTTTTTCGATTGACGGACAACCGGGTGGTCATTTCGCCGTTTCTTGCCGAGAAGCACGACCCGGCGTGGTGGTCGCAGTTTCTCGAAATCATGAAGGCCCGCTACGGGATCGAGGTAGCTTTCGTTCCGCTCTTCCTGAACTCCACCACAAATATGGATTCATTCGCGTCGATAAGCTACGGAATGTCGACGTGGGGTGGACGTAACCCTTCCTTCAATCCAGTGACGGACACCGGGATAGGCTCGCCACTGGATCAAGCGAACCGAGCGCATGCTCTCGGCAAGATATGGATGCAGTCGGTCTCATTCCAGGATGCGCGTCCCAGCCAATCGGTTTTCGACGAAGCGCAGAACACCGGGAATCTCCGAAATACCTGGCAGATTGCGCGCGAATCGGATAGCGAATGGGTGCAACTAATTTCGTGGAACGACTACAGCGAAGGTACGGCGTTTGCACCGAGCGAGGGGCACGGTCGTGCGCTGCTCGATCTGAACGCATATTTTGTCGACTGGTTCAAAACTGGAACGGCACCGGCGATTACACGTGACGTCGCGTACGTCACCTATCGGAACCAGTTGTCGTCTGCGCAACCCACACTACCCTCGGTATCGCCGATGATTCTGCGTGCGGAGTCGTCCCCGGTTCGCGACACGATCGAGGTTTTGACCTTATTGGTCGATGGTGCCGAAGTGAAAGTTACGGCCGGAGGTACGACGACCACATGCAGCGCAGATTCAGGGATGGATATCTGCACAGTTCCCTCTGCAGTCGGCGCCGTCTCGGTCAGCGTGGTTCGGAACGGGACGGAAGTGTCTTCGGTGAAGGCACATTCCGACGTCGCATCCACTCCTGCGGTTCAGAACATGGAGTACCTGGTCGATTCGAGTTTTCGACCATAGTCAGCAGTCCGACGGAGGTGGCTCGCCTCTGAAGCGCGCTTGGAGCCAAACTGCGGTCTCCGACCCCGGATCCAGATTGTTGTGAGTTTGGCCTGCGCTGACGATGTGCTGCACCGAATCGCCGAACGCGCAGGCATTGTCGACGGCCTCTTGCACCCACCGCGGGCGGATCGTCTGATCAGCGTCGCCGTTGATCACCAGGAGTGGACCTCCGGCCGGACGCTGCGGAAGTGCGATCGATGTGAGCCAGTTGCGCAAGACTGCTACGGCGTCGTCGGAGCTTGGCAGGGTATCGGCGGGATTCAGTCGTGATGCTTGTTCGCCGCGTTCTTTCAACGCCGGACCCGCACATGCCAACCACATCTCAGAGTTACTCGACAGCGCGCCGTGCAGGTAGTTGCCTGGATCTGTGCCGGGTCGAGCGATGGTCAGCCCAGATACGACGTACGACATCATGATCTGCTGTTCATGTGTCAGCCACTGCGACTGGGCCAAGTCGGCGAGCTTGGAAAGATCTGCGGCCGGAGCCAGCGCTACCGATCCGACAAAATCCAATTCGGGCGCGTAGAAACCGGACAACTCTGCCGCCGCCCATGTAGCTTGCCCACCGATCGACACGCCGAGTCCTGCCCATTTCGCGGACGTGTCCGGGACCATTTCTCGCGCCGCGCGAACTCCGTCGATCAGGTTGAACGCGCTGGTGTTCGGATCGAGGTACGGGTTGATGCCGCCTGCCGGACCCAACCCTTGGTAGTCGGTCATGACTGCGACGAATCCCAGTTTCATCAAAGGGACGATCGTACTCGCGTAGCCCAGGAGATCCGGGTGCATAGAAGGTCCGCACTCCGCAGTCACTCCCGTTGTGCCGTGACCGACGGTGACGACAGACCGCCCGCCGGGTGGTGGATCGCCTTCCGGAACGAAGACGACTCCAGAGACGATCGTTGAGCTTCCGTCCGTGCCTGAACTTGATCGGTACGTGATCTGGTGGGCAGTCGCGCCCACGCCGACTATCAGTGGATCGACGTTGTCGAACGCGGACGTGCTTTCAAGTTTGCCTCTGGCCGCGACGGCGTCGACGCTGATCGAGGGAAGAGGTGCGGACGTCGGAGCCGGTTCTGCGGGCGCTGTGTCGGAAGTGCAACCGGTCAGAAGCGCCGCGGTTGTCGCTGCAACGACTACGAATACGTAGGACGACGTTCGAATTCCGTCCCGGGTAGACGTGCGCATCATGCTCCGATTCCCTCCTTGTCGTGCTTCGACACGGCGCGTCTTCGGTCTCCGAACGCATCGAGTGCAGAGGCAACTATCAACCGGCCGACGCGTTCTCGCGAACTGCGATGGAACAGGTTGTGATCACCGGAGCCTGAGAACAAGACGTGCGGGGGATTCTTCGAGCTCGAAAGACGCGTGACACCTTGTCTGCCTCTGTTCGCCTCGAACCACGCTTCGTCTTCAGGCGCGAGGGACACTGCGGTCTTTGTCCCGCGGCGGGTCAAAGTGCGAAGCATCGACTCAGGGGCGTTGACCAGTCCGAGGAAGCCGAGACCGAGCCACACGGGGTAAGGCACGTACCGCTGGGCTCGTCGTCCGGCATTGCGAATTGTTCTGGCCACGAAGAAAATTCGGTTTGCAACGTCAGACTCCATTGCATCGACATGTGCTTTCTTCACTGGTGGTCGTCGATTGTTGATCGACCAATTCACGATGTTGAGAAGCACCACGGACCGTGCGCCGCGCTGGCTTGCCACGTAGGCACCCATCCATGCGCCGGAACACATTCCGATGTGCATCCGGCGCGACGGCGGTACGTCGAGAGTGTCAATCAGGTCCAACACATTGCGGCGCGCTTCCGGAGACACGATGGGGGTGTTCTCGTCGGTGAGGACAGTTCCGCTGTCTCCTGTGCCCATCCTGTCGAAGCGAACCGAGCGGATGCCGTGCGCTGCGAGAGTTCGAGCGGACTCGACCCACAGTCTGGCCGGCCCGATCCGGTGTTCGTTCGCGGTGCTGTGAAAGACCGCAGTGGCAGCGTGACTCGTAGTCGTGCGGGAGGCGGTGGAGATTGCAAAGAGTGATCCGGTGGACCGTCTTTCCAAGGTTTCCCAGACTTCTTCGCCGTCGTCAGTCGTCGAGACATGCGCCACCGACGTGATCTCTGGATCGACGAAAGTTTTGTCCTCGCCGAATTGACGTGACACCCAACTCGAAATCTGTTTGATGTCGTGCGTTGGCACCGAGAGCACGAAACTGCTGGGGGATACGAACTGATTCTGGCGTTCGACGAACATGCGTTCTGCGCCGGATCGCTCGAGCATCCGAACAGTGCGGGGCGAAGCAGCGAATTCAGGGCGAATCGCGGCGAGGACCTTCGTCGAGGAATCCGGATCGAAGGTGCTGAGGTCGAGTCCGGAAAGGTCTTTCACCGCAGCGGAATCAAGCACGCCGCCGACGATGGACGTGCAATCGTCGTGGTGAGGGTCGTCGTCGACCGAAACGCGGTACAGCGAAGTTAGTTCGCGAACGTAGGACCGACCGGATATGACCGGATCCCACAAGACCATCGCACGTAGGTCGCCAAGCGTATCGACGGCGGCCGCCGCGATCAGTGCCCCTGCGCGCAAACCTGTGACGGCAATGGACTCGATGCCCGCGCGCCGCGCGTACGCAACGGCTGCCGCAACGCTGGCTTGCCATTGCGCAACTGCGAGCGGGTCATCCTGACAGCCGGATGAATCACCCTGTCCTGCATAGTCGAAACGAAGCGCGAGGAATCCGTGTTCGGCAAGTTCTTGGGCGAGTTGGCGCAGTCCCCGGTAAGCGCTGATGTGTTCCTTCGCAAGGGGTGGACATATGACGACGGCGCCGCGAACGGCAGCATCCGAAGGCAGGTGAATCGAGGCGAACAGAGCCCTGTCGCCTGGGCCTGGAATCCAAGTGTCAATCGTGCGAATCCCGGTCGGTGTCTGGCGGTGGCGGAAGTGTCGAGGGGTTGTCTCCAGCGGGGTGAGATGGGGGACGTGCAGTGCGGACATCACGCTTGTCATGTTGGCCATCGACTTGTTCAAGGTCCTCTCCACACATTGATTCAGCCTGCCAGTTTCGCGTAGTTCTCCGGTTTCCCGAGGATCCGGTAAACTTCCCGCTACGGATAACATACCGCAAGTATGTTTTGCGACGAATAAGCAGTGCAAGAGTTGGATATGGGGGTACGTACAGCGATGGATCCAGTGTTCGGTGCGTCGTTGGGCGCTGCATCGGTTCGTATTGTTCGGGCCGACTCCCAGCCGGAAACCGGATCCGCGAGCAGTCGATTCCTGACTCGGACGGTAGACGCACACGACGCCTCTCCGGTGAGGACAGCCGCGATTCACCTAGTTGCTGCGGTTCGCGGGGACACTTCACGGATGGTCATCGCGGTTCCTGACGAGCGGCAGAACGTGGCGCTCGAATCGGAACTGCGTGCCCGAGGTATCGAGGGTGTTGTCACGGTGTCGGAAGCGGTGGCCGTTGTCGCGCTGGTACGGACTTCGGGTGCGGCCGAAGGTTTTCGGTTACTGACAGTTCTCGACATCGGTCGAACGGGGGTGACTGTCTCGATGATCGAGATCGGAACCGCGATAACGATCGCGTCCACGCGGTCGACGGCGCTCGCCGGTGACAGGCTCGACGGGGTAGTCGCGGAGTTACTCTCCGCAACCACGGATGATGCAGCCCTCGACGCTGATGCAGCGTTCGACGCCCGCGAAGTCAAGGAATACCTCGCCAGTGGCACCCGTCGTGCGCAGGTGATGCCCGTTCCCGAGTCCATGTGCATACGTTTCGATTCGGTTGTCACGCGGGAAGTCGAGGACACGCTGATGGTGATCCGAGAAGTTGCGGCACGAGCCCGGTGTGTCCCTGACGCTTTGGTTCTCGTCGGAGGAGGCGCCCGAATTTCACTGGTGGAGAAGATGCTCGAGCGGGAGTTTTCGGTACCGGTGATCAGGCCGGCCGAGCCCGAGCTCGCCTCGGCCAAGGGTGCAGCATTGATAGCCGAGGTCTTACATCAGGAGCACCTCAGCTCGGAAGTCGCGGTTTCGGAAGTCTCGGTTTCGGGCGTCTCCGACTCGGAAATCGCAACGGATGCGGTAGAACGGTCTTCCGATCAGGCCGTGGTGCGCAGTGTCGGTGAAACCGAAGAAGACACGGAATCGGATTCGCTTCCTTCTGGTGGGCTTGGGCGAATGCAAATCCTTGTGGGCGTTGGGTTCTCGCTGGTTGCACTGACCAGCTTCCTCGCGTGGGCGGTGCTGCGCCCGTTCTCGGATCCTGCGCAGGCGGAACCACCGCTGACCCAAACAACGGCGATTGTCGCGCCGGTGCCTACCTCCGAGTTGCTGCCGCCGACCACGACCAAGGCAATCGATCCACTGACCGAGCGGAATCGGGCACCGGTCAATTTGGTGCGTTCGTGGAGATACTGAAACCGGTGACGCGCATCAGGTGAACAGCTGGGAACTCCAGTCCTTGCCGTCGGCGAGACCACCGGGGCACGCGAAGACGGCAGAACCGACGTGTTGGATGTATTCGTTCAGCGCGTCGTGTCGTGAAAGGTTTTGCTGCATCGGAACAAACTGCTCGACCGGATTCCGGCAGTACGCAACGAAGAACAGTCCCGCGTCCAGGTGGCCGAAGCCGTCGGAGCCGTCGGTGAAGTTGTATCCGCGGCGCAGGATCTGAATCCCACCGAGTTCCTCGGCAGAGGCCAGACGCACGTGTGAATCCTCCGGGATGACGAAGTCGTGTCCCATCTTGGAATCGAGATCGAGTTCGTCGAACTCGTCTTTGCCGCCGAGTGGCGCTCCACTGCGTTTGGAGCGGCCGATCACGGCTTCCTGTTCCTTGAGTACTGCGCGATCCCACTGCTCGATCAGCATGCGGATTCGTCTGGCGACGAGGAATGATCCGCCTGCCATCCAGGCCTGATCGTCGGCGGGATCAACCCAGACGTGCTGGGCGAGCGCGTCCGGGTCTTCTGCCTTGATGTTGGCTGTTCCGTCCTTGAACCCGAACAGATTTCGTGGTGTCGCCTGCGTCGTCGAGGTCGAGGACGTTCGTCCGAATCCGAGTTGTGACCATTTGACCGACGCGGTCCCGAACGCGACTCGCGCGAGGTTGCGGATCGCATGGACGGCAACCTGGGGATCGTTGGCGCACGCTTGGATGGCGATGTCGCCCCCGCTGCGATTCGGATCGAGGTTGTCCGCACGGAAGTGGGGGAGATCGAGCAAGGCAGCAGGTTTCTTGTCTGCGAGCCCGAAACGGTCGTCGAAAAGTGACGGTCCGAATCCGATGGTCAGGGTGAGTTGCGACGGCGCGAGATCGAGTGCCTCGCCGGTATCGCTCGGTGGCGCGTACGGTCCGTCGCCGGTCGCTCCGTCCTCGGTTGCTTCTTGACCCGCTGTCATCCGTTCGGCCATCGCCGTCCACGTCTGCAGCAGCGTGATCAGTTCGTCGCGCGACTTCGTCGTCACGTCGAAAGCGACGAAGTGCATGCGATCCTGGGCAGGCGTCGTGATACCTGCCTGATGTTCGCCGCGAAAGGCCACCACGTCTGCGTGATCGGTGCCGGAATTCTGGTCGGCGGTCACCCGACCGATGACGGCGCCGGCACCGGCCAGGACCGCCCCGGCTCCCACGGCGCCGAACAGTCGGCGCCGTGAGACTGCATGCGGCGCTGGGTTTTCCGCAGCCGGTGTGCCTTCTGGTGAATCTGTCATCTACTGTCCCGCAACTACTTCCTGGACCTGGCTGACCTCGGCGGACAGGGCATCGATTTTACGCGAAAGTTCCTGACGCTGTGCCTCGGTGACGGTGTCGTAGTACACGAATCCGTCGCCGACGCGGAACTGTGCCAGAGCGGCGTCGAGGTCGGCGAATCGGTCCGCGATGCGCTGGGCGAGCTCGGGATTGCGTTCCTGCAGAATCGGGTTCAGTGCTGCAATGGCGGCTTGCGAGCCGTCGACATTGGCTTGGAAATCCCAGAGGTCGGTGTGCGAGAAGATGTCTTCCTCGCCCGTGATCTTGGAGGTCGAGATCTCGTCGAGCAGCCCTTGAGCGTCGCCGGCGATCTTGGTGGGATCGATCGTGTAGTCCTCGGCGTTCACCTGATCGGCAAGATACTGAATGTCTTCGAGCAGCTGGTCGGCGACCGCGTTGGTATCCGGCTGAAGTCCGGTCACCCACAAGTCCTTCTCGAGGCGGTGGAATCCTGTCCAGACCTGACCGGGCTCCAGGTCCGCTTCACGCAGGTCCAGCTTGGGATCGAGTTCGCCGAAGCTCTCGGCTTCGGGCTCGATGCGCTCGTAGTAGGTACGTGCGATCGGGAACAGTGCCTTCGCCTGGTCGACGTTGCCGGACTGAACGGCGGCGACGAACTGAGCTGCGGTGTCCTGCAGCGCGACGATCTGGCTGCGGATGTACCGCCGGTAGCCGTCGGCAGCTTCGGTGAGTTGGCCGCTCTCGTCGGTGGCCGCCTGCGAATCGCCCGTGACGACGAAGTCCTGCCGGATTCCGGTTCCGACCATGCCCGGCTTGCACGCGAGTTGATAGGTCGCAGCCTCGGGAAGAGAGACGATCAGCTGCCGGGTAAGGCCGGGGCCGATGTTCTCGACTTCGCCCATCGCTCGGTCACCCTCGGCGAAGACGTAGAACTCGGTGACCTTCGAGCCGTTGTTCGTCACCTGGAACGTCGAACTGCCAGTGGTTCCGGTGGTGGCACTGACGTCACACGAATCGTCGGTGGCCGTGACGACGATGTCGCCGTCGCTCGCCGTCGTCTTCTCGGTGCACGCCGCGAGAGAGAAGGGTAGTACCGCAGCCGTGGCCAGTACGAGGGTGGATTTACGCATGTCGGTAATGCCTCTCAGGATTTCTCGGGAACGTGTGTGTCGTGCGCAGGCGGGGTTGCCGGCTCCGAAGGGCTGGGCGGAAGGGGACGCAGGAAGAGCGCGAGGACGACTACGAGATAGACGAGCCACGCGACGGCCTGCAGGACCGTCGGATCCGGTCGGAAGTTGAAGATTCCGGCGAGGACGGTGCCGTACCAGGTCGACGGGTCGTAACCGGGTGTCAGGTTGAACGCGAGAGAAGATCCGCCCGGCAGGACGTTTCCGGTCTGTAGAGCGCGAACACCGTACGAAAGGATTCCGGCGGCAACGACGATGAGGAAGATCGCCGTGTACCGGAAGAACGTCGTCAGGTTGAGACGGAGGGCGCCGAAGTACATGGCGACGGTCAAGACGGCGGCCAAGAGAATTCCGAGGAGCAACCCGACCAGCGGCCAGGAGCTGCCTGCGGTGTTCTCGGCGTAACCGACCATGAGCAACGCTGTCTCGACGCCTTCACGACCGACCGCGAAGAACGCCAGCGACAAGATGGCGACCGGGCCTGCAACGAGAGCCTTTTCCATCCCGGCCTTGAGGTCTCCGGAAATGTTCTTCGCAGCCGTGCGCATCCACAGGACCATGATCGTGACGATGACGACGGCGATCAGGGAGGCAACACCTGCGATGATCTCGGCGGTCAAGCCGTCGACCGTCGACGTTCCGTAGTGGATCGCGAAGAAGATGATCGCCACCATCGCGACGGCGATCGCGACGCCGAGCCACACCCATTTGAGTGCGTCCTTGCGCTGCGCCTTCACGAGGTAGGCGGCGAGAATCATCACCACGATGCCCGCTTCGAGGCCTTCGCGCAGACCGATCAGGCCACTACCGAATAACTGGGTGGCAACTGACGGTGTGCTCGCGGCAGCGAGTACCGACACGGGCACGGGCGACTCCTGACTGAGTGAGTGCAACAGCTTCTGACGAACGAATGAGGCTAGGCCAGCCTTAACTCAGAAGAAGATACTCCACATTCGGTGGTGAACCATGCCCTGACCTGTACTTTTGCTGTTCTTTACCAACGGATTCGGGAGTAGTTCGCTCGCATGTGGATGATGGAAGGGTGTATCGAACTCCCGCTGCCCGCAGAAGTCCCCGGCGTCTCTCTCGAGCCGTAGCAGCAGTAGCTGCCGGAACAGCTTTGCTGGGCGCAGGCGTCGTGGCTTGTGGATCGAACGAACCGAAAGTGGCCATTCCGGAAGGCATACCCCCAGGTACCGGCTCTCCGACGCCGCCGATCGACATCAATGCTCCCGGTCGCAGTGCTGATCAACTCGCCGACTGGGCAGCCGGATTGTCGGACGACATCGGGATCGGGACGACGGCACTCGAGGCCTACGGGTACGCCGCTGCGGTCATGGCCGAGACGCTTCCCAGCTGCGGAATCGGGTGGACAACGCTGGCCGGTATCGGCAGCGTCGAGAGCCGCCACGGGACCTACGACGGTTCGTCGGTCGACGCGTCGGGCCAGGTCGCTCCGATCATCCGGGGAATCCCTCTGGACGGTGGCCCGGGAGTCGCCGAGATCCCCGACACCGACGGCGGGACGATGGACGGCGATCCAGTGCACGACCGCGCGATGGGGCCTATGCAGTTCATCCCCGAGACATGGCTCAAATGGGGAGTCGACGCCAACGGTGACGGCCGGGTGGACCCCGACAACATCGACGACGCTGCCCTCACCGCCGCCCGCTACCTGTGTGCACGCGGGGGAGATCTCACGACTGCTGCCGGGTGGCAGCAGGCGCTCATGGCGTACAACCTCTCGGGCGACTATCTCGCCCTCGTTCGTGATCGTGCGTCGGCGTATTCAGTCGGGGTACGGCCGGACTGACGGTGATCGATCCGCAGGTCGGGCCCGTGACCGCGCGTCGATAAAGAAGCCTTCGGCCCGTGCGGTTAGGCTGTGTGCTGGCACTACAGAGGTGCTGGCACTGCAGAGGCCCAGCCGCGATCGTGGTCCTCTTTCGACCGGAGGGGTCGGAGCCCAAGTGTCAAGCACGCAGAGCGTGCCCCAATGCGAAGCCCATTCGAAGGAGAACCACACAGTGGCCAGTATTGAGCAGGTCGGAGCTCGCGAGATCCTTGATTCCCGTGGCAACCCCACGGTTGAGGTCGAGGTTCTGCTCGAAGACGGAAGTTTCGCCAGGGCCGCGGTGCCGTCCGGCGCTTCGACCGGTGAGCACGAAGCCGTCGAACTGCGCGACGGTGGCGCACGCTACGGCGGAAAGGGCGTCGAGAAGGCCGTGGAGGCTGTGCTCGGCGAGATCGCTCCGGCCATCATCGGTATCGACGCAACCGAGCAGCGCACAGTCGACCAGGCGCTGCTCGATGCAGACGGCACCCCGGACAAGTCGCGTCTCGGCGCAAACGCTCTGCTCGGTGCCTCGCTTGCCGTGGCTCGCGCCGCTGCCGAGTCCTCGGGCCTCGAGCTGTTCCGCTACGTCGGTGGCCCCAACGCTCACGTTCTCCCCGTCCCGATGATGAACATCCTCAACGGTGGCGCGCACGCCGACACCGGTGTCGACGTCCAGGAGTTCATGGTTGCTCCCATCGGTGCACCGAGCTTCAAGGAATCGCTGCGCTGGGGTGCCGAGGTCTACCACTCCCTGAAGTCGGTTCTCAAGGAGAAGGGCCTCTCCACCGGTCTCGGTGACGAAGGCGGATTCGCGCCCGACGTGGCAGGCACCAAAGAAGCGCTCGACCTCATCACGATCGCCGTGAACAAGACCGGCCTCAAGCTGGGTACCGACGTCGCGCTCGCTCTCGACGTGGCCGCCACCGAGTTCTACACCGACGGCACCGGCTACAAGTTCGAAGGCAAGAACCGCACCGCGGCCGAGATGGCAGCGTTCTACGCCGAGCTCATCGACGCCTACCCGCTCGTCTCCATCGAGGATCCGCTCGACGAAGACGACTGGGACGGCTGGGTCGCACTCACCGATCAGATCGGCAACAAGATCCAGCTCGTCGGCGACGACCTCTTCGTCACCAACCCCGAGCGCCTCGAAGAAGGCATCGTCAAGGGTGCGGCCAACGCGCTCCTGGTGAAGGTCAACCAGATCGGCACCCTGACCGAGACCCTCGACGCCGTCGATCTCGCTCACCGCAACGGTTACAAGACGATGATGAGCCACCGTTCCGGCGAGACCGAGGACACCACCATCGCCGACCTCGCAGTTGCCGTCGGCAGCGGCCAGATCAAGACCGGTGCTCCGGCACGCAGCGAGCGCGTTGCCAAGTACAACCAGCTGCTGCGTATCGAGGAGAACCTCGGCGACGCAGCACGTTACGCCGGCGAGGTTGCGTTCCCGCGCTTCGCTTTCGAGGCCTGACGGAAATCTAAGATTCAGTAGTGTCTGCACAGCGAGGTAAGCCACGATCCCCCGGCGGAAGTCCGGGGGGTCGTGGTTCCCGTCGTGGGGACACACCGTCGCGCGCGCGTCGGGACAGCGCCCGACGCCCACGCGTGTCGGAACCTTCGGTAGACCCGGCAGCGGTCGATTCCTCTGTGTCAGACCCCGCGCAACCGGGGGTTTCCGCCGAGAAGTCGTTGGCGCGCGGGTCCAAGTCGGCTCGGGGGAAGAGCGGAACCAACAAGTTCTGGTCTCGGCTTCCGAAGTCGGACAACACCATTTTCGGCTTGTCCACCAGTCGGGCCGTTGTGCTCGCGATGGTTGTCCTCATGCTGGCGCTGACACTGGCAGTACCGCTGCGCACCTACATCAGCCAGCGTTCCGATGCCGCGCAGGTGGCCGCCGAACGCCAGGTGCTCGAGGAAGAACTGCGAAAGCTGCAAGGCCAGAACGCTCGCTTCGACGACCCTGCGTACATCGAAGCTCTTGCACGAGAACGCCTTCGGTACGTCAAACCGGGCGAGACCCCGTTTCAGGTTCAGCTTCCCGGCGACTACAAGGAACCCGAGAAGAAGCAGGAAAAGGAAACACCGCTGACAGGTCCGTGGTATCGCGATCTGTGGCAGACGATTTCGGAACCGCCAGTGGTTCCCGAGACGACGACACCGGCTCCGATGCCGTTGGCGCCGATCGAGCCAGAAGAACAAGGAGTACCCACCGGGTGAGCAACACGTCCGAAAATTCCCCACAGGTTTCACAAGCGGACCTCGACGCCGTTGCCGCTCAATTGGGCCGTGAGCCACGCGGAGTGATCGAGATCGCGTACCGCAGCCCGGACGGTCAGCCCGGCGTGGTCAAGACCGCCCCCAAACTTCCGGACGGAACACCGTTCCCGACGTTGTACTACCTCACCGACCCGCGACTGACTGCCGAAGCGAGCCGTCAGGAATCCGCCGGCGTCATGCGTGAGATGACCGAACGTCTGACCCAGGATCCCGAGCTTGCCGCGGCCTACCGCCGGGCCTACGAGTCGTACCTCGCCGAGCGGGACGCGATCGAATCTCTCGGAACCGACTTTGCCGGTGGTGGGATGCCGGATCGGGTCAAGTGCCTGCACGTGCTCATGGCGCATTCGCTTGCCAAGGGTCCCGGCGTGAATCCGCTCGGTGACGAGTCCGTTGCCTTGGCAGGCCACGGGAAGCTCCGCGGTACTGCAATTCCCGCGGACTGGCCTGGCATCGACGATGCCGACACCGCGGACCGGTGACTCGCCGTGTTGCCGCAGTCGATTGCGGCACCAACTCCATTCGACTGCTGATCGCCGACGTCGGCGCCGACGGTCGTCTGGTGGATGTCCGGCGCGAGATGCGCGTCGTGCGACTGGGTCAAGGCGTTGATGCGACAGGGACATTCGCGCCCGAGGCCATCGAACGCACCCGGGTCGCGCTGGTCGAGTACGCGTCGATGATCGCCGACGCCGGAGCAACCGCCGTTCGGATGGTCGCTACCTCGGCTACTCGCGACGCTGCGAATCGCGAAGACTTCTTCACGATGACGCGGGATGTGCTCGGTGCGGTGATTCCCGGATCCGGAGCTGAGGTGATCACCGGCGACGAAGAGGCGCGACTCTCGTTCAGCGGTGCTGTGGGAGAACTTGATCCGTCCGAGGGCCCCTTCGTGGTGGTCGATCTCGGTGGCGGATCCACCGAAGTTGTCCTCGGCGACGCGTCGGGTGTCCAGGCTGCGTACTCCACCGACATCGGCTGTGTGCGCGTCACTGAGCGGTGCCTACCGTCGGATCCGCCTACGGCAGAGCAGGTTTCCGAGGCGACGACTTTTGCGACTGCAAAACTTGCCGAGGCGTTCGAGGCCGTCCCCGTCGAGAAGGCGCACACGTGGGTGGGTGTCGCTGGAACCATGACGACGCTGGCCGCGATCGCGCAGGATCTTCCGGAGTACGACGCCGAGAAGGTGCACCTGTCGAGGATTCCGTTCAAGCAACTCTTCCAGGTGTGCGAGCGTCTTACCGCCATGCCTCGGGTTGATCGTGCCGCCTTCGGCCCGATGCATCCGGGGCGGGTGGACGTCATCGGTGGCGGAGCGATCATCACCACGGTGCTGGCTCAGACGTTCGAAGCCAAAGCCGGGATCACCGAACTGGTTGTCAGCGAACACGACATCCTCGACGGCATCGCGATGTCGATAGCTCAGGCCCACCCGATAGTCTGATCCCTGCCGCACCCGACCAGTCGGGTGCGGCACGGCCCCCATAGCCCAATTGGCAGAGGCAACGGACTTAAAATCCGTCAAGTGTCGGTTCGAGTCCGACTGGGGGCACCGCGTGGCGACTGACCTTCCAGTCGCTACTGAGCCCAGACCGTCGTTCCGGCAGGGGCGTTCAGTGTGTTGACGAGATCGATGCCGGCTACGACTGCCGCGCCGCCGCCACCGAGGATCGTTCCGGCGACACCGCCGATGCCGGCTCCCGTTGCGAGACCACCCAGGCACAGTGCTGCAGCGACGGGGAGGCCGACGATGGTCAATCCCAGCGGAGCACCGACAGCGCAACCGATTCCGGCGCCGACGATGGTGCCGAGCAGGCTGCCGACCTGAGTGCCGAGACCGAGCTGGCTCTGGAAGTGCGCAATTGCCCGATCATTCTCCTCGGGTGAGGCGACCGGCGTCCAATCCTTTGCAGCAGGCGCACTCTCGGGTCGAGGAGTGGCCTTCGCCGAATCGGTGATCGGGGTCAGCGTGAGGGTCTTACCGTCTTCACTGATCGTGCGATCGAAGGGGAACTGCAGATCCCCGAGGTTGTATGCGAGAGGCAAGGAAACAAGGTCGACTCCCTTGCTGTCGTGCAAGACGACAGACTTGCCGTCGCCGGACACCTTGAACAGCCCGGCGTCGATAGTGGTGACGATCGACTTGTCGACGATCTTCGCTTCGTAGTTCACGTCGGTCGACGGATCAGCTGATGCGATCCCTGTTGATGCTCCGACTGCAGCGACCGCTAGAGCAGTCACAGCCGCCTTCTTGAAGAAACCCATAGTTCAACCCCGTGTTCGCCTGCGTGTGCTCGCAGAAACTCGACAACTTCGGACATTGGTAAACCCCCGACAAAGCCTTCGTATTAAAGCAGACCGAAGTGACGGAAGGGATAGTTGCGCTCGGGCCGACCGGAAGCGGGCGGTGCGATCGAATTTTCCGTTTGCAGTACCAAGGCGTCGAACATGTGTGCGAAAATGTGAAGATGCGGTTGACCGAGCGATCCCCGGACCGCTGCCCGAACGGACACCGACTCACGGCGAACACCTGCCTTGTCGGCTGGGAGGTGTGCGGGTGTGCCTCGACCGAGAATGGCGGGCATCGGACCCATTACTGCAGGCGCTGCGGTGAAACCGTCCGGACGCCAGAGTGTGTCGGCGTGGATCCGCAGAAAAGTCGGTGGAGTTGAAGTGCTGTTGCGTTGTGTTTCAAAGAGATTCGCGAGAGCCTCACCCGACGGATCGGCGCCGGGTGAGGCTTGTGGATCAGGTAGGCGGCGCGACGGGTGCGTCGCTGCTTCCTCCCGAGCTCCCGCTCGACGAGCCGGTGCCGAACAGTAGGCCGAAGAAGCCGGAGATTGCGCCGAAGAAATCGAACATGGGCGAGCCTTTCGAGGGGACGAATTCGGTCACGACAAGTGACCGACCTGTGGTGGCGTTCAGAGAAATTCCGTCGACATTGACGGCGAAGGCGTCGGACGAAGGCCGACTGCCGGATGAAATGTACGATTCGTCCCGGTTTGATACAAGTCTTTCCCGAGTAACAGTTACTTGAGGCTTGAAGTACCGGGGGTGCCCTGCCTGTTTGGGTGGGGCAACCAGGCAGGGCAGTGGCTTGCCGTCCCTCTCAATACCGACCTACGGCGAACCATCGGCGTTGAAACTACCCACAGTTCGTGACGCGCGCCACTTACGTACCGGTACCTTCGTTAGCCGAGGTCGAACGTGGCGACGACGGCGGTCGTCGACGTCCCCGCGGGGACGTGGTTCATCGAGAAATCGCGGTCCCGATCTGGGTTCACGACGCTTGCCAGCAGGAGCATGGCGGCGACAAAGAGAACTCCTGCGGCGAGGTAGGCGATTCTCACGGGCAGGCGCGGGCGTCGATCTGAATTCGTGGACATTCACGTTCTCCATCGGTGCATGTTGGACGAACGCTTAGTTTAACGATCAACTAATAAGATGGCACGAACAGTGATGCAAGATACGAAAAGACCCTCGATCTCGGGGGAAATCGAGGGCCTTTCCTGTCGAACGTCGGCGTCGCCAAGCACATAGCGTCACCGACCCACTATCGGTGTCGAGCGTGACCCCTCATGTCCGACCCCACTTCTCGACACTATCCAGTAACTTGCGACATTGTGGACGATTCGGACATTGTCATTCGGATGGGGGACACCCCGCCCGCGACACCTACTTTCGTCCGGCAGCCCATTTCATACCCCAGTTGTACGCACGGTCGAGATCGGACTGACTGCCGTTGATGTACTGCACTTCACGGGTCACCGTCACGCCCTGACCTGAACTCTGGATGAGAGCGATTGCGCACAGCCGTTCCTGGTTGCTGGCCGAATCGAGTCGTACTTCCACCTCGGGTCCGTTGGTGGGGTACAGGGTGACGACGCCGTCAACGGCCGCCCAGTTGGGGGCACCGTCGTAAATCATCGCGAAGATGAGGATTCGGCGGAAAGCGCTGGGGTCACCGAGATTGACGTGCATGTTCTCGCCGCCGGTGTTCGCGCCACTGCGGTCGTCGCCGTCGAGGGAGATGTAGGGAGGGGAAGTCAGCGAACCGAAACTGTTGCCCAAGGCCTGGACCACGCCCTTGGACCCGTCGGCAAGTTCGTAGAGGCAGCCGAGGTCCAGGTCGACCGCTCCGGAGCCTGCGCCGGCGAGCTTGGCGAGGAAACCGGTCTTCTTCGGTGGTGCTCCCTGCGACCAGTTGAGGTTCACGCGCATATTGCCTTGTCGTTCACCAGCCTTCGCGAGGTTGACCGTCGGCGCGGATTTGGTGAGCGTGATCTTGCTCGGGCTGACCGGTGCCTGCGACGGTGTGGACTCGCCGGAACGTCGGGTGTAGTCGATTGCCATCGTGATAGTCCTTGTCTGAACTCGAATGAGTCCGATCGTGTTACCCGTCGAGGAATCTCCACCGACGTGATCGGCGATCTTCGGCCATTGTCCCTCATGTCTGATTTCAACCCGCGGACATCGAACTCGCTGCAGCAAGATCGGGCGGACCAGCAGTTTGCTGATTACTGTGTCTGTGGGCGGATCTGCCCCCGAAAAAGGTCGGACGTACTGCTTGACGCAGCAGGGACCGGTTACGGGACAATTGCTCAGCCTTACGTCCAATTCGTATTACGGCGCGGGAGCGGGAGGTGGTCATGTCTATCCTGTCTCGTCTCCCATCCCGCCTCAGAGAAAGCCCAAGAGAAAGACTGACACCCGCGCAACGCGACGACGTGACGCGTGAACAGATTGCAGTCACCTTCGGTGTTCTGCCGTGGGCCGCAGCTGTCCACCTCGTGGTCACGCTCGGGTTGACGCTGTATGTCATCCCGCCGGACAGCGGACTCTTGCCACGCCTGTGGCCGATCCTCGCCGGGGTGATCGGGTTGGTGGGCATGGGTGTCGGACTCGCCATTCGCTTCGATCTGATCGCGCCGACATACCGGATGTCGTACGCGTTTCTCATCGTCGAATTCGCAGTCGTCGGGATCCTGTATTCCTCGCTCGCCCTGGTCCTGTATCCGATCCTGGACGATTCCGGCGATCTGATCCTCACGGCGGCGTCCGCGTCTATCACCGGCGCCGGAGCCGTGGCTACCGCGATGTTGCGGATCGTCGGACTTACCTGGGTGCTGTCCAATCTCGTGATCCTGGGCGTGGCGTTCTGGCTCCAACCGGGGCCCGAGTTCGAACGAATTCTCATCGGATTGATCGTGTACGGAGCAGCTCTGATCGGCGGCACGATCGTGGTCTCAGGCAACCTGGAATCTCGCTACCGAGCCGAGCTGCGCGCAGCATCGGAACGATCGGTTGTGCAGATGCTTCTCGAAGACTTCGAAGGCAACGCCGGGGACTTCGTGTGGGAGACCGATCAGAAAGGCAAGTTCAACCGAATCCCGACGCGGCTCGCATCGGAAGCGGGGCTGGACTCCGCCGAGTTGCAGGGAACGGCGTGGCAGGACCTGTTCATGGAGTTGGGCACTCTACGGATCCCCGGCGGAATCGATGCGCTCATGGAGTTGCAGCAAGCCCGCCAGACGAAGACCGCCTTCGTCGACGTACTCGTTCCGGTCCGCGTTCACGGCGAAATTCGGTGGTGGCAGGTGTCCGGACGGCCGCGCCCTGGCCGGGCACCCGACGAGTTCGTCTGGCGAGGAGTGGGTTCCGACATCACCGAAGTCAAACGGCAAAGCGACGAAATCGTGCGAATGGGCCGGGTGGACGCACTCACGGGAATGCCGAACCGGCACAGCTTCTGGACCGAGCTCGAGAGGCTGCTACGTGATCCGCACACCCATGACAGCCGTCTTGGGCTGGCGATGCTCGACCTCGACAACTTCAAGTCGGTCAACGACACACTCGGGCACACGGTCGGCGACGCGGTTCTGCGAGAGGTCGCAGATCGTCTGTCCGAAGCCGGCGGAATGTCTCAGCTGTTCGCGCGCTTGGGCGGAGACGAGTTCGCAATTCTCTTCACCGATGTCGGAGACAGCTCACGCGTGCGCGCACTGTTGACCCGCTACATCGAAACCCTTCATGAGCCGATCACAGTGGCCGGTACGCGGTTGGAGATCGGATGCAGCATCGGGTACTACCTCCCTGACGAGCTGCCGTCGTCCGCCGACGAGATGATGGGCGCTGCGGATCTCGCCTTGTTCGCGGCAAAGGAATCCGGGCGCGGGGCCGTACGTGAGTATCGAGACTCGATGAAGTCCGTGGCGGATCGGCGGGCCCGTCTGCTCGAAGATCTGGGAAACACCGTCGCGGAGAAGGACCTCGAACTCGAGTTGCTACCCAGGATCGACGTGGTCTCCCGCGAGATAGTGGCGGTGGAGGTTCACGTGGTCTGGCACAACGTCCGGCTCGGCGCCGTGACGTCCGCCGAATTCATGAGTGTCGCAGACGACACCGGTCTTGCGTACTCGCTCGGGACGACGGTGTTCAAGCTGGCCTGTGCGGCGGCGGCGCAACTTCCTGATCACGTAAGGGTAGCCGTCGCGGTGTCGACGCGTCAGCTCGAATCGGAGGCGTTCATCGAGGCGATCGGCGACTCGCTTCGTCGATCAGATGCCAGGGCAGGGCAGTTCGAGCTCCAACTCGACGAGTCCTCTGCCATCACCGACCAGTCCAGAGCCGCGTTGCATGCCATCGCGGAGATGGGAGTATCGCTGACGGTCGACGAGTTCGGAGCCGGATTCTCCTCCCTTGCATCACTGTCCGGCCTTCCGTTCACGCGAGTGCGCATCGAACGCTCCATCTCCGGTGCGGCGCCCGGCGGGCGGCCGATCCTCGAAGCGCTCGTGGATCTGGTCGACGCACTGGGAATGGAGGTCGTTGTCTCGGGGGTGGACAGCGAGGAGCAACTGAAGGCCGTTGAGGCTGCCGGGGTGCGGACGGTGCAGGGGCGCGCTGCCGGCGAAGTCATGTCTGTCCAGGCAGTGGCGCTGGCGACAGCAGGCCGACGTGGATGACCCGGCGGTGGTACCCAGACATCGTGTCGTAACCACCGTGCGCAGGCTCGGTCGACGAGGTTCTGACGACCACCTGTCGGATTACGATCGTCACCGACTTCTCAACCGACGCCTGGAGTTCACGGCGCGAGTACTGCCGTGGGCCTTCCTGATCGCTGCTATCGCGCTTTCGACGATCGTGGTGCTTCTGCCGGCAGATACCGGGATGTTCCGCTGGGTATGGCCGAGCGTCGTGGCCGTGTCGAGCATCGCGTTCAGCCTCTATTGGCTGGGGCGCTCGCGGCTGGGGGTTTCGGAGTCGCAGACCACCGAATTGGTGGTACTCACAATCCAGGTCGTCGTGTGGGGGGTCTTGCTCGCGTGCCTGGCGCTGATGCTGTTCCCGATCCTGGATCCTGGTAACGAATTGGTGCTGACCTCGACATTGATGGGAGGCATCGCAGTCGGCGTTTTCCCGACATTGATGTTTCGCGGATTCACCCTGATTTGGATCGGACTGGTCGGGTTTGGGTTGGCTGGGGGATTCTGGACCGAGCCGGAACCCTCGCGCTACGTGCTGATCGGGGTGCTGGTGATTTTTCTCGTTTCGCTCCACAGCGGAACATTGCTGTTGGCCAACCTTTTCGAGAGACGACTCCGCGCCGAGCTCATCGCCGAGGACGAACGAGACCTCGTGGAGTTGCTGCTGAACGATCTCGAAGACGGTGCGCAGGATTGGCTCTGGGAGACCGACTCGCGTGGTGTCGCCCGCACCGTGTCGTATCGATTCGCCGAACAAGTCGGTTTGCCGGCAGCACATATCCGGGGCCGCACCATGCACGAGATCCTGATCGGAATCGGCGCATCCCGAACAGACGAGGGCAGGAAGTCCCTCGATCTCCTTGCTGCGAATTTTCAAGCCGGGACCGCGTTTCGGGACCTCACCATGCAGGTTGTCGTGCGGGGCGATACTCGCTGGTGGTCGATGTCGGGTCACCCCGGCAGCGGAGAGAGTTCGGACTACGGCTGGCGCGGTGTGGGATCCGACATCACGCACTCCTATCACCAGCGTCAGAACATACTGCGGTTGGCGGAAGTCGATTCGCTGACCGGGCTCAGCAATCGGTACAGCTTCAACGCCCAGGTTTCTTCGCTGCTTCGGGACGGGCGCCGAGTGTGGTTGGCGATTCTGGATCTGGACAACTTCAAGTCGATCAACGACCGGTTGGGACATCACGTCGGAGACGACGTGCTGCGAGATGTTGCCAGCCGAATTCACGGGGTTCTGCGATCCAACGAGATCTGTGGCCGGTTGGGCGGCGACGAATTTGCCATCGCCTTCGATGACATCGAGGACACAGATGAGGTGAAAGATCGATTCCAGAAGATCCTCGACGCCTTCGAACGACCATTCGCGCTGGTCGGCAACCAGATACGCATTCGCGCCAGTTTGGGGTACGGCTCTCTGCCCGACGATGCCGAGAACCTCGAAGAACTGATGATTGTTGCCGATCTTGCGCTGTACCACGCAAAGGAGAGCGGCCGGCACCAGATCCGAGCCTTCGACGTGGCTTTGCGGGATCGGGCAACCGGTAGGGCGCGAGCCCTGTTGGATCTTCGTCGTGCGCTGATCGACGAGGAGTTCGAGTTGGTCTATCAACCGCAGGTGTCGGCCGGGACGGGAGTTGTCGTCGGATTCGAGGCTCTGTTGCGGTGGAACCATCCGACCTCAGGTCTCGTCTCGCCGGGAGACTTCATCTCGGTCGCGGAGGAAACCGGCTTGATCGTTCCGATCGGTGCGGGCGTTTTGCGGGCCGCATGCACGGCGGCGACATCGTGGCCGGAGGACATACGGGTCGCCGTCAATGTTTCTCAGGTGCAACTGCGTTCGAGTCGATACGTCGAATCGGTGCGCCAGACCCTCGAGGAAGTGAACCTCGCCCCCGAACGGCTCGAGATCGAGGTGACCGAATCACTTGTCATCGACGACGCCGACAGAGATGTGCTGGTGCAACTCTCCGCGCTCGGAATCGCCATTGCGATGGACGACTTCGGGACCGGATTCTCCTCGGTTGCCAGCTTGTCGCGGCTGCCGCTCGATCGGTTGAAGATCGACCGCGCCTTCGTCGCTCCGCTGGATGCGGATCCCGCGCGTTCGAGATTTGCTGTCCTGCGGGCCGTTATCGCGATCGCCAAGTCTCTGGGGTTGGATACCGTCGCCGAGGGCGTGGAGACCGAGAGGCAGCGGGCGATGGTGACCGAGTGTGGATGTGACGTGATCCAAGGGTATCTGGAGGGAGTGCCGATACGGGCAGCCGAGATTCCGGCCTACTTGCATCGGCATCCTGGGGCCAGGGCAGGCGAAGTGTAGCGGCTACCACTGAGTGAGAACGTTGTGCCCGTTCTGCGACTAGATGTGTGACGGTACGCCGAAGTGATTCACATCGAACTGCAGAAGGGTGTCTTCGTGGTGGTCGGATCGGCGTACTCCCCAGGGCCGATGTTGGTAGGTAAGAAGGCAGTGGTGACCGGCGGCTCCCAGGGAATCGGGGCAGCGATAGTTCGAGCATTCGCATCACACGGCGCCGCAGTTCTGGTTGTCGACGTGGCTCCGCTGAGCGACGTCGAATTCGACTCCGCTGCAGGTGGTTCGATCAACCATCTCGACTACGATGTGCGGGCGCTGGAAGTCCCCGTCGCGTTGACCGAATTCGCACCAGATGTCCTGGTGAACAATGTGGGTCATTTCCTGAATCCGCCGACAGCGTTCACCGGTACCGATCCAGGTTTCTGGTCCGAGGCAGGCAACATCAATTTCGATCACGTGGTGCGTCTGACGCATGCCCTGCTTCCCGGCATGATCGATCGCGGAACCGGTGGATCGATCGTGAACCTGACGACGGTGGAGGCGCATCGAGCGATCCCGGGCCACACCATGTACTCGGCATACAAGGCCGCGCTGACGCAGTTCACCAGAAGCCTTGGTGTGGAGATCGGTCGAACCGGAGTGCGCGTCAACGCCATTGCTCCGGATTTGATCGAGTCGGTCCAGGTGCCGTACCGCACGATCGTTTCTGCCGACGACTGGGACAAGTGGCCGGGGTGGGCACCGCTGGGTGGACCGGGCCAACCCGTCGACATTGCCGGCCCCGCGCTGTTCCTGGCGTCCGACCTGGCGAGATACATCACCGGAACCGTGCTCCACGTCGACGGCGGCTCGCACGCTGCCGGAGGCTGGTTCCCCACCGAAGAAGGCGGCTGGACCAACCGGCCCCGAAAGGCTTGACACATGACAACTTTCAGTCTGAACGTTCCCAATTTCGGTACGACCCTCGCGGAGAACTCCTACGGGAAACTGGTGCAGGTCTGTCAAAGTGCGGAAGCTGCCGGCTTCGACCGGGTCCTCGTCACCGATCACGTGGTGATGGGCTCGGACAACTCGGCATACACGTGGTCGGCGTTCCCCACCGAGCCCGACGCCAACTGGCTCGAACCGCTGACCGTCCTGGCTTTTGTTGCCGGACAGACGAAGACAATTCGTCTGGGGACCGGAATCGTCATCGCGGCGCTGCGCGGGGGAGCGGTACTGGCCAAGACGGCCGCGACACTCGATCTGTTGTCCGGTGGCCGACTCGACCTGGGCGTCGGAACCGGTTGGCAGGAACGCGAATACGACGCGGTCGGTATGGACTTCGGCAAAAGGGGACCATTGCTCGACGACGCTCTCGCAGTGTGCCGGGCGCTGTGGAGGTCGGCGCCGGCGAGCATCGACACTCCTCGCCTGAAATTCGATGACGTGTACTGCGCGCCCCGGCCGTCCGCGGGTATTCCGATCTGGGTGTCGGGTTCTCTGTCCAAGGCCGTCGTACGACGCGTCGCAACCTGGGGGGACGGCTGGATTCCGATCATGGGTGCCGCGGACGACGACCTACGTGAAGGGATCGACGTCATCGGGAAGGCCATGGCGGAACTCGGACGCGATCCGGCGGAATTGCAGGTTCGTGGGCGACTGACCGTCGTTCGCGGGACTGACGGTTCGATCGACCTCCCGGCGACGATGCTCGGTGCCGAACAGCTGCTCGAATCCGGTGCCACCGATGTTCTGGTCGCGTTGGCAGCGGTCGATCCCGACCCCGATGCGGCGATGGAGGAGTTCGGTGAGCTGGTGTCGGCCTTCGCAACGGTGACCCGCTGATCATCGCGCCGAGGCGATAGTTCTATCGTGCGAAGTGTTGTAGTGCAGCCTGATCGAGGAGAGAACACATGACCGAGAGCATCGTCGTGGACACGAGCCTGGAAGCGTTGCTCGATGCCCGGATCAGCTGCCGCGCCTACGAGGACCGTCAGGTGCCACGCGAGGTGATCGAGGAGATCCTTCGGTTGGCGCAGAAGACGCCGTCGTGGTGCAACACACAACCGTGGCAGGTAGCGATCACCGAAGGGGAGGGCACCGAGCGTTTCCGTGCCGGACTCGGTGAATACGTGATGGCCAACGCCCAGGAGTCGGACTTCGAGTTCCCCCGCGAGTACCAGGGCATCTACAAGTCACGTCGGTTCGACTGTGCCATGGCGCTGTATTCGAGCGTCGGAATCGAGCACGGTGACCGCGCCGGCTCCGCGGCACAGACGATGAAGAACTTCGAGCTCTTCGGCGCTCCTCACGTCGCGATCATCACCACCGACGAGGCTTTGGGCACCTACGGCGCTGTCGACTGTGGGTTGTACGTGAACAGCTTCCTGCTCGCGGCCCAGAGTCTGGGGGTGGCGACTATTCCGCAAGCGGCGCTCGCGGGCAGCTCCAAGTTCATCCACGAGCACTTCGGCATCGACGACACTCGCAAGGTCGTGTGCGCGATCTCGTTCGGATACCCCGACACCGACCATCCGGTGAACGGATTCCGCACCGAACGCGAAACCGTCGGCAACGTCGTGCAGTGGATGACGAACTGACGGGGTTTGTCGAACTGACGGGGTTGTCGAACTGATCACCTGCTGGTCGGGGGATTGAGTGTTGCGCAGTTCCACCTGAAAGACTGGTGGCATGTCCGACACACCCGAACTGTTCGATCGTCTGCGCCGATTTCCCGATGTCGAGGCACCCAATCTCTTTGCCGTCGACGCGGCTGATCGGCTGATCCTCGACGAGGCCTCCGACGCTCTGGCTGCAGCGCCGGCGGGCACCGTCGTCGTGATCGGCGATCACTACGGTGCGCTGACCGCCGGTGTTGCGCTCGTTCACGGAATCGCCGGCGTGCGGGGTCACCAGGATCCGCTCACCGGAGAGTTGGCCCTCGCGAACAATGCGCGCGAACTCGGATTCAGTGACGCCTTCACTTCGCACGGGTTGGACGAGGAGTTGCTCAGCGGTGCCCGCGTCGTGCTCATGCAATTGCCTCGTAGTCTCGCCGAACTTGCCGAGATCGCTCAGCTGATCGCGCTCCACGCCGACCCGGCGGTTCGTGTCTTCGCCGGTGGGCGTGACAAGCACATCACCCCGGCGATGAACAAGGTTCTCGGCGAATCATTTTCCGACGTCAGCGCCTCGCGCGGGCGTCAGAAGTCCCGCGTACTCAAAGCGTCGGAACCGAAGGCCGAGGTCGTCGTCACGTTCCCGATGGCCGAGCGCCTGGACGAGTTCGACCTCGACGTCGTTGCTCACGGCGCCGTGTTTGCCGGTGCGAGCCTGGACATCGGCACCCGGTTGCTCCTGGAGAACCTCGGAAAGATTGCGGTCGATCCGCTGAGTGACGTGATCGATCTGGGTTGTGGCAGCGGCATTCTCGCGGCAGCGATCGCGCGGAAGTTCCCGGACGTGCACGTGATCGCAACGGATCAGTCCTCGGCAGCCGTCGCTTCGGCTCTGGCGACCGCGTCGGCAAACGGCGTCGGCGATCGAGTGAGCGGCCTGCGCGACGACGCCGTGAGTTCGTTGCCCAGTGCGAGCGCGGATCTGGTTCTGTTGAACCCGCCGTTCCACGTCGGAGCGGCGGTGCATACCGGTGGAGCGCTCAAGATGTTCGAAGCTGCCGGCCGTGTTCTGCGTCCCGGTGGCGAGTTGTGGACTGTTCACAACGCGCATCTGGGGTATCGCGAACCGCTGAAAGCCGCGGTGGGTCCGAGCGAGGCGATGGCGAAGAACGCGAAGTTCATCGTGATGAAGTCGGTCAAACCGTCCTAGTATCGAAGAGTGTTGATCTTCCGGAAATGCGCCGGGAACTACAACCGACGCTTCGACGTTGTAAATTACGAGTGCTTTACTTTTAGTTAGGTACACGGACCGTGTCGGAAACTCGGATCCGTACGGCGAACCCGCGACGCACCCGTCGCTGGCCACCACGATGAAGGGATGATCACGGTGCGCACCACCAGCAACCCGGTGTTCCGCAATCTGCCCAAGCAAGAGGGCAACGGATACGCCTCGTTCGGATCTGCGACGGCGGGCGCCTCGCAGGCAACCCAGCAGTTCGGTCAGCCGCAGTACGCTCCGGCCGAGCCGTACCAGACCGGTCCCACCTCGCGGGCCATGACGATCGACGACGTCGTCACCAAGACGGGCATCACGCTCGGTGTGCTGACGATCTCGGCACTGGTGTCGTACTTCCTGGTCAACAACAACGTCGACCTCGCTGCCCCGCTGGTCATCGGCGGCGGTCTCGTCGGCCTCGTTCTGGTTCTGGTCGCGACGTTCGGCCGCAAGATGGACAACCCGGCAATCGTGTTGGCGTATGCCGTCGCCGAGGGTCTATTCCTCGGTGCGCTGTCGTTCATGTTCACCGATATTCAATTCGGTGGCGTCGGCGGATCGGCACTGATCGCTCAGGCGGTCCTCGGAACGTTCGGTGTGTTCTTCGGCATGCTCGTGGTCTACAAGACCGGCGCGATTCGGGTGACACCGCGTCTGACACGAATGATCATCGGCGCGTTGATCGGCGTTGTCGTTCTGGCCCTCGGTAACCTCGTCGCCAGCTTCTTCGTCGACGGTGGACTGGGACTGCGTGACGGTGGAACTCTCGCCATCATCTTCAGTCTCGTCTGCATCGGTATCGCAGCCTTCAGCTTCCTGCTCGACTTCGACGCCGCTGATCAGCTGATCCGCGCACAGGCTCCCGAGAAGGCAGCCTGGGGCGTCGCATTCGGTCTCACCGTCACCCTGGTCTGGCTGTACGTCGAGATCCTGCGTCTGCTGAGCTACTTCAACAACGACTAGTTCTCGAGTCGTTCCGTAATACAAAAGAAGGGCCCCACGAGGGGCCCTTCTTTTTGTCGTCTGTGGGCGGTTACGGTGCTTGGATACCTAGCAACTGCTTGGTTTGGATCGAAGGGGAGCGAATGTCGACAAACACCACCGAACCCGTGCTGGTGGCGGACGCCGGAGCGGTGCGAACGCTGACCTTCAACAATCCGAGCCGCCTGAACGCTTTCGATGCGGCCGGTTTTCGAGCGTTCACCAAGGCGCTCGACGACGCGGCGTCGAACGAGGCCGTGGCCGTGGTGATCGTCGAGGGCTCAGGCAAGGCATTTTCCAGCGGCGTCGACCTACGCGCACTCGCCGAACCAGGCACCGACAACGCCGACTTCGGCGACGCATTCGCGCCGCTGATCGTGGCGCTGGTGGAGTTCCCGAAGCCTTTGATTGCCGCAGTGCACGGCGCTGCCGTCGGCATCGGCCTGACCATGCTGCTTTACTGCGACGTCGTCTACGTTGCCGACGACGCACGTCTGCGGGCACCGTTCACCTCGCTGGGTACCGCTCCTGAAGCTGCCAGTAGTTGGTTGTTGCCCAAGGTGATCGGAACGCAGCGCGCCGCCGAGTTGATCCTGTCGGCGCGGTGGCTCAGCGGCGTCGAAGCAGCCGCGTACGGACTGGCGACAGTCGCAGTGCCGGCCGAGCAGGTCCAGGCACGCGCCCGCGAGAGTGCCGAGCAGATTGCCGCCAACATCGGACCGGCAGTGTTTGCCGCCAAACGACTGCTCCGTCACGGTTGGGCAGACGAAGCTCGCGCTGCCGTGCAGCGTGAGGACGACGCTGCGCGAGAGTTGATTCGCGAGTTGGGGAGTTTTGCTCGGAAATTCACGACTACCTGAAACACGACTACGCGAAAGCGGCCGCCCGGCAGAAGCCGGGCGGCCGCTTTCGACGTGCTCAGGGGATCAGCTGAGGCGCTCGATCACCATTGCCATGCCCTGTCCGCCGCCGACACACATGGTCTCGACGCCGAAGGTCTTGTCCTGCTCCTGCAGGTTGTTGATCAGGGTGTTGGTGATGCGGGCACCGGTCATACCGAAGGGGTGACCCAGTGCGATCGCGCCACCGGAGATGTTGAGCTTGTCCTCTTCGATGCCCAGTTCGCGAGCGGATCCGAGGACCTGCACTGCGAATGCCTCGTTTATCTCGAACAGGTCGATGTCGGAGATCGACTTGCCGGCGATCTTCAGGGCGTTCTTGACGGCCTGGATCGGGCCGAGGCCCATGATCTCGGGAGACAGGCCCGAGACGCCGGTCGAGACGATGCGAGCGAGCGGGGTCAGGCCGAGTGCCTTCGCCTTGGTGTCGGACATGATCACCAGTGCGGCTGCGCCGTCGTTGAGCGGGCAGGCATTGCCGGCGGTGACGGTGCCGTCGGGGCGGAAGACGGGCTTGAGGCCGCCGATGCCCTCGTAGGTGGTGCCGGCGCGGGGGCCGTCGTCCTTGGAGACGACGGTGCCGTCGGCGAGCGTGACGGGCGTGATCTCACGCTCGAAGAAGCCGCGAGCGATGGCTTCCTCGGCGCGGTTCTGGCTGCGCACTGCCCAGCGGTCCTGGTCTTCGCGGGTGATGCCGGTGGCCGAAGCGACGTTCTCCGCGGTCTGGCCCATGCCCAGGTACACGTCGGGGATCAGGCCCTCTTCGCGCGGATCGGTCCAGGCGACTCCACCCTCGGCGAGCTTGGCGCTACGGGCCTGCGCTGCGTCGAAGAGCGGGTTCTTGGTGCCCGGCAGGCCGTCGGCATTGCCGGTGATGAAGCTGGAGACGGACTCGACGCCGGCGGAGATGAAGACGTCGCCCTCGCCTGCGCGAATGGCGTGCAGTGCCATGCGGGTGGTCTGCAGCGAGGAGGAACAGTAACGGTTGACCGTCACGCCGGGGAGGAAGTCGTAGCCGAGCTGGACGGCGACGACGCGGGCGATGTTGAAGCCCGACTGGCCGGCAGGCTGGCCGCAACCGAGCATGAGGTCGTCGATCTCGGTGGGGTCGAGCTCGGGGATCTTTGCCAACGCGGCGGCAACCATCTGAGTTGCGAGGTCATCCGGGCGGATGTCCTTGAGCGAACCCTTCATTGCGCGGCCGATGGGCGACCGTACTGCTGAGACGATTACTGCCTCGGGCATGAAAACTCCTTTTGTGTACTGCTCGTGGGCGGCGTGAAACGCCGTCGAGCAGGGCAAGTTGAATGCAGCTTCGACTTACAATTTACGTTGCCGCTCCCAGATGGTGGTCACGCAGTCTCACTCAGTTGACGTCGGGGCGCTGAACTGCGGGTTTGGTGCGTCTCGCGAAGGCTTTCCACTGGGTTGCCGCTGCCGTCAGTCGGGCCGCGACGGTGCGAGCTTGCGCCGCCTCCGAGACGTGGGGGAGTTCGGGGAGCGGGCCACCCTGCCACTCACCCAGGGCCGACGCGAGGACCGGGACGATCTGCTTCGCCGCGAGTTCGTAGCCGGCCGCGGACGGGTGGAAACGGTCGGCCGAGAACATCGTGTCGGGCGAGGCCAGGAATTCCTTGGCCAGCAGGTCGGCTAGCGGAACGGGATGACCCCCGGCGTTTCTGGTCGCGGACGCCTGGGCGAGTGCGAGACGATGTCCCCATTCACGCACCACCGAGCGCAGCGGTTGCGGGATCGCCGTCACAACTCCCAGATCCGGGCAGGTTCCGACAACGACGACGGCGCCGCTCTCGCGTAGGCGTCGTACGGCGTCGCCGAGGCGTTTTGCCGAAGCGTGAATAGCGTTCTTCGCCGTGACGTCGTTGGCGCCGATCAGGATCACGGCAGCGTCCGGGGGAGGGCCGGCGACGAACATGGCGTCGACCTGCCCGCTCAATCCACGTGAGGTAGCGCCGCCGATGGCCTTGGTGCTCAAGCGGATTCGCTTTCCGGTCTCACTCGCAAGCAGTTTCGCGACCTGCACACCCGGAACTTCCGACGCCGTCAGCGCCCCGACGCCGGCCGCAGACGAATCGCCGAAGATCATCAGGTGGAGATCGAAGGGCACGGCCCGCCACCAGAGTTCCGGGTTGTCGGCGCCGGGTGCGTACACCCCGTCCGCCTCGGGTGGTTTGGCGATATTGCGACCGATCACCCCGCGGGCCGCACCCGCCTGCGACATCAGATAGTTGTAGCCCAACCAGGAGAGCGTGCCTGCACTCGATCCGGCCACCACCGTGGCCACCGACGCTTTCAGTCCGGTTCGACTCACACTTGTCAATCTAGCCGGATTGCACCGCCTTCGCCCGACGTCCGCGCGCACCGTTTTCTTTCATCTGGGAACATGGACGAATGCGCATCGCGGAACACGTCGTCGACCTCATCGGCAACACCCCACTCGTCAAGCTCACGTCCGTCACGGGCGAAAACTTCGGCACGGTGGCAGCCAAGGTCGAATACCTCAACCCTGGCGGTAGCTCCAAGGACCGCATCGCCGTCAAGATGATCGACGCAGCCGAGGCTTCGGGTGAACTGAAGCCGGGCGGCACCATCGTCGAACCGACGTCGGGCAACACCGGAATCGGCTTGGCGCTCGTGGCGCAGAAGCGTGGATACAAGTGCGTTTTCGTCTGCCCCGACAAGGTCAGCGAAGACAAGCGCAACGTCCTGCGTGCCTACGGCGCCGAGGTGGTCGTGTGCCCCACGGCCGTCGCTCCGGACAACCCGAACAGCTACTACAGCGTCTCCGACCGCCTCACCCGTGAGATCCCCGGCGCCTGGAAGCCCAACCAGTACTCCAACCCGGGCGGACCGGAGAGCCACTACGAGACCACCGGTCCCGAGATCTGGGCCGACACCGACGGCAAGATCACGCACTTCGTCGCGGGCGTCGGCACCGGCGGAACCATCACCGGCACCGGCCGCTACCTCAAGGAAGTTTCGGGCGGCAAGGTCAAGGTCATCGGCGCAGACCCCGAGGGTTCCGTCTACTCCGGTGGCACCGGTCGTCCGTACCTGGTCGAGGGCGTCGGCGAAGACTTCTGGCCGTCGGCATACGACCCGTCCATCCCAGACGAGATCATCGCCGTCTCTGATGCCGATTCCTTCGAGATGACGCGTCGCCTCGCCCGCGAAGAGGGGCTACTGGTCGGCGGTTCCTGCGGCATGGCCGTCGTCGCTGCCCTCGAAGTGGCCAAGCGCGAGGGCCCCGACGCTCTGATCGTCGTGCTCCTCCCGGACGGTGGCCGCGGCTACCTGTCCAAGATCTTCAACGATCAGTGGATGGCGTCGTACGGATTCCTCCGCACCCCGCTCGACGGCAAGGCGAACGTCCCCACCGTCGGCGACGTTCTCCGCGGCAAGTCGGGCGAGTTGCCGGACCTCGTTCACACCCACCCGTCGGAGACACTGCGCGACGCGATCGAGATCCTGCGCGAGTACGGCGTGTCCCAGATGCCTGTCGTCGGTGCTGAACCGCCGGTCATGGCAGGCGAGGTCGCCGGAAGTGTGTCCGAGCGGGATCTGCTGAGCGCGGTCTTCGAAGGCCGTGCGCACCTGGCGGATTCCGTCGAGAAGCACATGAGCAAGCCGTTCCCGCTCATCGGGTCCGGCGAGCCGGTCTCGGCTGCCACGAAGGCGCTCGGTGACACCGACGCACTCATGGTCGTCGACGACGGCAAGCCGGTCGGCGTGATCACGCGCCACGATCTCCTGGGTTTCCTGAGTTCGGATTCCTGAGTACAGATTCCTGCGCCGGGGCCGGCGCCGTTAGGCTGGGGATCATGAGTGAGCAACGCAGCAAGGCCGACAACATCAGCTGGCAGGGTTTCTCCACGAAGGCAGTGCATGCGGGTTACGAACCCGATCCGCTGACCGGTGCTGTCAACGTGCCGATCTACGCAAGTTCCACCTTCGCCCAGGACGGCGTCGGTGGAATGCGTAGTGGCTTCGAGTACGCGCGGACGGGCAACCCGACCCGTCGCCCGCTCGAGGCGAACCTCGCCGCGCTCGAATCCGGAACCTACGGTCGAGCGTTCAGTTCGGGAATGGCGGCCACCGACTGCCTGCTCCGATCGGTACTTCGACCGGGCGATCACCTGGTCATCCCCGACGACGCGTACGGCGGAACCTTCCGCCTCATCGACAAGGTCTTCACGCAGTGGGGGATCGAGTACACCCCGGCTCCGGTGTCCGACGTCGATGCGGTGCGCGCGGCAATGAAGTCCAACACCAAGCTGGTCTGGGTCGAGACCCCCACGAACCCGCTGCTCAACATCGGTGACATCGAGCTCCTCGCCGAGATCGCCCACGAGGGTAACGCAAAGATCGTGGTGGACAACACCTTTGCGTCGCCGTACCTGCAGCAGCCGCTGCAGCTCGGCGCCGACATCGCGCTGCATTCCACCACCAAGTACATCGGCGGACACTCCGACGTGGTCGGTGGCGCTCTCGTCTGCAACGACGAAGAACTGGACACCGCGTTTGCCTTCCTGCAGAACGGATCCGGCGGCGTTCCCGGCCCGTTCGACGCGTTCCTGACGTTGCGCGGAATCAAGACACTGGCACTGCGCATGGAGCGTCACAGTGACAATGCGGAGAAGGTCGTCGAATTGCTCGACGGTCATCCCGCTGTTGCCAGCGTCATCTACCCCGGACTGGCTTCGCATCCGTCGCACAAGGTCGCGGCCAAGCAGATGCGACGCTTCGGCGGCATGATCTCCGTGCGTCTCAAGGGTGGCAAGGCGGCAGCTCTCGACCTGTGCTCGCGCACCGAGATCTTCACGCTGGCAGAATCTCTCGGCGGCGTCGAATCCCTCATCGAGTTCCCCGGCGCGATGACACACGCCTCGACGGCCGGTTCCGCGCTCGAGGTTCCCGACGATCTGGTTCGCCTGTCGGTCGGCATCGAAGACGCCTCCGATCTGGTCGGCGACATCGAGCAAGCACTGTCCTGATCTTCGCTCTCTACGGTAATTCGACTTCGAACCTGCAGTGCGCCTTCACACCTCACGAGGGTGTGGAGGCGCACTTTCTGGAGGCATGCGTGAATCTCGAACAGATCAAAGCTGCACAGCAACTTCTCGCCCCGGTCATGCGCCGTACCCCGGTGGTCGCCTCGCGAGTGTTGTCTGAAACCACCGGCTTCGCCGTGAGCTTGAAATGTGAAAACCTGCAACGCACCGGCTCTTTCAAACCTCGCGGCGCCTACAACCGCATCGCCAACCTGTCTGCGGAGGAACGCGCGGCGGGTGTGGTGGCGGCCAGCGCCGGCAACCATGCGCAGGGAGTTGCCTGGTCTGCAACAGAATTGGGAATCAAGTCGACGGTCTTCATGCCGACCGGGGCGCCGCTGCCGAAGTTGGTGGCCACCAAGGCATATGGGGCTCAGGTCCACCTGCACGGTTCGACTGTCGACGAAGCACTCGTAGCCGCTCGCGAATTCGCAGACCGGACCGGAGCTGTCCTGGTTCACCCGTTCGACCACGAGGACGTCGTGGCGGGGCAGGGGACGGTGGGGCTCGAAATCCTCGAGCAGCTCCCCGAGGTGGGCACGATCCTCGTCCCCACCGGCGGCGGCGGGTTGATCGCCGGCGTGGCTGCCGCAGTCAAAGCTGTACGCCCACAGGTGCGCATCGTCGGAGTGCAGGCCGAGACCGCGGCGGCCTGGCCGGCGTCGTTGGCCGCCGGGAAGCCGACCGCATTGGCGTCGATGTCCACGATGGCAGACGGTATCGCCGTGGGCTGCCCTGGCGAGGTTCCCTTCGCCGAGGTCGCCGCGCATGTCGACGCGGTGGTGACGGTCAGCGAGGAAGCGTTGTCCAAAGCGCTCCTGTTGTGCCTCGAACGCGCCAAGCTGATCGTCGAACCGGCAGGCGTCGCGGCCGTTGCGGCCTTGATGACGTGCTCTCCGGAAGAGCTGGGACTGACCGGGCCGGTGTGCGCCGTTCTTTCCGGCGGCAATATCGATCCGCTGCTGCTCACACACGTCATCTCCCACGGACTGCGGGCAGCCGGACGGTTCCTCGGCGTTCACATCACCATCGACGATCGGCCGGGCGCACTGGTGTCGCTGCTCGAAGTGGTTCGGGCGAACGGCGCCAGCGTGGTAGACGTCATCCACTCCCGTACCGGTGGCGAACTCGCGCTCGACGAAGTGGAAGTCTTTCTCACCGTCGAGACGCGTGGTCCGGACAACAAGGCAGAACTTCTCACTGCCTTCGACCGCGCCGGCTACGCAGTGCGCTTGCAGAACTGACGCGCTTGCAGAACTGACGCGCTTGCAGAACTGACGCGCTTGCAGAACTGACGCGCTTACTCGTCAGGCCAGCCGCCCAGAACCGTTACGCGGTACTCCTGGTCGACCAGCCTGGCGGGTACGTCGAGTTGATGTAGCCAGTCGATGGCCGAACCGCTCATGCCGACCGCAACCCGACTGAATGCGGCGGCCTGGGCGCAGGAGGACGCAATCACCGACACCGTGCGCCACATCGGCGTCGCCGTCGATTCGCGGTGCAGTGGTTTGACGGTGCTGGCCGTGGCGATCCCACAGTCGGACGGGAGAGCTACTTGGCACGTCGGATCGCCGGGTAGGTCTTGAACCTGAATCTGCCAGCCGTCTTCCGGCGCCGGACCGGCAACGGCGATGTCGCCGCCGAGGCCGACCAGCACTCCGCACCCGAGAAGCGTGGCAGTCGATGCCGCGCAGTGATCCGCCGAACTGGCACGAGCGGTCGCGGAGAGGTCGAGGACTACGTCGTCCGGGCTGTACACGCGGTTGTGCTCGACGCGAATCTTCCACCAGGAGTGCGGGTCTGCCGAGCCGGCCGTTGGCGTGAGTTTGCCGTCGGTCAGCCGTGCGACAGCCAACGCGTCTTCGAGGAAGTGCGCGAACATGGGCGTCACGGCGACGCCGTCGACGTTGCTTGCGGCGCTGACGTAGGTTCGAATCTCGGAGTCGGCACGATCTCGATTGGTGGCGGCGTCGGCAGCGGTGAGGTAACCGCGAACCAGGCTGGCAGCGGAGGGCAGGACTTCAGGGTCGGTGACGACAACCCGAGCCTGCACGCCCCAGGTGAGCCACTCGGAGGCCGAGCGCGGCGTGCTCACGAACCGTTGGAGACGGCGTCCGGGGTTCCGAATCCGGCGACCACGACGGGCCGCTTCACAGCGGGATTCTTGGTGTGAGAAGCCGAGGTGTCCGGCGCGAGTGCCGTGGCAGTGGGAGAAGAAACGAGAGAAAGTCCGCCGCTTGCGAGTGCTCCCGCCACAGCCGTGGCTGCGAGGGCGAGGCGAACGGGTCGATACACCGTAGTGCGTCCCCGGGCGGGTCGTGGCCGATCGTCGCTCATGCACTCAGCTTGCACGCCGAACCTGAGAAAAGCCTTGGCGTCTGTAGTCATTTGCGTAACGCCCACCGAGATAAATGAGACATTGGTTACAGGAGTCGCGAGACTGAGCAGTGTCGAATGCATGTTCGAAAGAGTAGATGTTCGCACCGACAAGTTTCGGGTACGACCACGTACGTAGATTTTCAGAGGTTTATCGGAGGTTCGGATGGCAGTCGGTGTCCTGGCGATCGCTGTGTCGATCGGCACCGCACTGGGCGTGATGAGTGGAACTCTCGGAGCGCCCGCACAAGTCGAGAAGAACGAGTCTTCGAATGCTGCAGTCACACTCGCAGCCTGGAACGGACCGGCACGAACTCAGGACACGCCTGAGGGAATCGTGCCGTCCGTACCCTCCAACTTTCCGGGAGCGACGTTGGCGCCCGTGGGAGCGGTGGCGGTGTTCGCGCCGTGGATCAAGAAGGCCGGCGCACTGTGCTCCGAGATCACCCCTGCGGTGATCGCCTCGTTGTACTCGGTCGAGAACGGATTCAAGTACGGACCCGATACCGAAATCTCACCGGAAGGTGGGCGCGGGCCTGGCCGTTTCACCACTGCGGCGTGGACCGCTTACGGCAAGGACGGCGACGGCGACGGGAAGATGGACATCCTTGGTGTCGCCGACCCGGTGATGACAACCGGCTACCGGTTGTGCGATCTCGTCAAGCAAGCGCAGTCCTGGCAGAAGTCCGGTGAGGTCGAGGGCGATACCGTCGACCTCGCGCTCGCTGCCTACGACGTCGGACCCGACGCTGTTCGGGAAGCGGGTGGCGTACCGGCAGACAAGTCGGATGGCGCCCCCGCCGAACAGGCGGTCGCCGCTCCGTTCGTCGCTCAGATCAAATCTCTGCAGGACTCTTTCGCCCTGATGCTTGCACCCTTCGACTACAACAACCTCGCCGCCGCGGTCGGCGGTGTCGTCGAGGCCGGTCTGAAGTTTCTCGGATTGCCCTACGTCTGGGGCGGCGGAAACATCAACGGGCCGTCGATGGGCGGGTTCGACTGCTCGGGTCTGACGTCGTACGCGATCCACGCGGCCACCGGCGTGACGCTGCCGCGGACCTCCGAGACACAGTGGGGCGTCGGCGTCGAGATCCCGCTGGATCAGGCGCAGCCCGGTGACCTGTTGTTCGGCAACTGGCAGGCAGGCGGCCCCGGCCACGTGGCGATCTACGTCGGCAACGGTCAGATGCTTCACGCACCCACATTCGGTGACGTGGTGAAGGTCGGCCCGATCTTCGCCGGCATGAAGGCTCGCCGCGTGGTGTGAGTGAGCCGGAACAGCAAGCGCCGACAGAGCAAGAAGCGCCACCCGACCAAGTCGGGTGGCGCTTCTTTTCAGAGCTGGTGCTTCTTCGGCGTTCGTACGGCCGATCAGCTGTGGTAAGGCTCCGCGCTCAGCAGCGTGACCTTCATGGTGCTGCCGTTGGGCAGGTTGTACTCACGAGTGTCGCCGACCTTGGCTTCGAGCAGCGCGCCGCCCAGCGGTGAGTTCGGGGAGTAGACCTCGAGCTTGGCGTCACGTGCGCCTTCTTCGCGGGTAGCGATCAGGAACGTCTCGGTGTCACTCTCGTCGCCGTCGTAGTAGACCTTGACTACGGATCCGGGCAGTGCAACACCGGACTGAGTGGGGGCCTCGCCGACCTTTGCGCTGTTCAGCAGCTCCTGGAGCTGGCGAATGCGGGCTTCCTGCTGACCCTGCTCTTCGCGGGCAGCGTGGTAGCCACCGTTCTCTTTCAGGTCACCCTCTTCGCGACGCTCGTTGATCTCGGCGGCGATGACCGGGCGATTGGCGATGAGCTGGTCGAGTTCGTTCTTGAGCCTGTCATGTGATTCCTGGGTAAGCCAGGTCACCTGGGTCTCGGTCATCTCGATCACTCCCTAGTAGTCGGAGCCGGGGGCTCCCTCGACGATCACTGCAACAGCAGCGAACAACGACTCGGACACATCACCGAAGATGCAACCTTGCCGTCAATGCAGCAATACACGGTTCCACCCGGAACCGTGTATCGGGCAATTCTATCACGCATGACTACCCGCCCTGTCCGTCGCCAAACGTCCGGCAGGGTGGGTGCGTTCCGAGGTCAGCTCTTTGTCAGGTACTCCGGAACGTCGAAGCTGCAGCCGTAGACGTCGGCCATGCCTGGCGGCTGGGACGTCTTGACCTCGGTGTTGAACTCGAGGGTTTGATGCTCAGACGACGGGACGTAGACCTCACGTCGTCCGGTTTCGGAACCGTCCTTCGAGCGAGCGCGCACGATGCACATCGCGTCACGTGACGAGTCGTCGCGCGTGACGGTGAAACGGATCTTCACCGTGGAGTCGTTGGCGATGTCGAACGAGATGGTCTCGGTCTCGATTTCCTTGACCGCAAATTTTCCGTATGCGTAGTACGCGATTCCGCCGCCTACGACGATGACGAGAGCGGTCAGAGCCCACACCATCCACTTGCGGGGACTGCCCGTGCGAGTAGTGCTCGGGTACCGATCTTGGGGAAGCGGTTTGCTCATCACTCTGCTCTCGAAGACTCGAGTTCACGTGTCGTGCAGCAACTGACTGCGCCCCACCGAACTACCGAAGGGGTCACGGCTGCGCCAGGAACTCTCGGGTGGAACTATAGAGGACGTGTCCCGTCGCGCCGTCGGTAGGTTTGTCGGCAGTCGGTACGTTTGACGGCGAAGGCCCGGAGTAATCCGAGCACTGCACAGCGTGTGAATCGAAGACTGCCGGTAACGGCTAGAGGTGAAGTTGAGGTGAACGAACACGTGAGCGGATTCCGGCTCATGGCCGTCCATGCCCATCCCGACGACGAGTCGAGCAAGGGTGCGGCCACCACCGCCCGTTATGCAGCCGAAGGCCACGAAGTGATGGTCCTGACGCTCACCGGGGGCGAGCGTGGCGACATTCTCAACCCGGCCATGGACGTTCCCGGCGTCCGCGATCGAATCAGCGAAGTCCGCCAGGAGGAGATGGCCGAGGCCGCTCGCATTCTGGGCGTGAAGCAGCGCTGGCTCGGTTTCGTCGATTCCGGGCTTCCCGAGGGCGACCCGCTTCCGCCGCTGCCCGAAGGGTGCTTCGCCCTCGTTCCGCTCGACGAGTCGACGCGCGCGCTGGTCAAGGTGATTCGCGAGTTCCGTCCCCACGTCGTCACGACGTACGACGAGAACGGTGGATACCCGCACCCGGATCACATCCGGTGCCACGAGGTGACGATGGCTGCGTACGAGGCCGCTGCCGATCCCGAGTACTTCCCCGAGGACGGGGAGCCGTGGGAGATCAAGAAGGTCTACTACTCGCACGGGTTCATCCGTAAGCGCCTCGAACTCTTCCAGGAGGAGTACGAGCGTCGCGGTGAGCCGTTCCCGATGGCGGACTGGCTCAAGAAGTGGAAGACCGAGCGTGGCGACATGATGGTCCGGGTGACCACTCAGGTCACGTGCGGCGATTACTTTCCCCAGCGAGACGACGCCCTGCGTGCGCACGCGACGCAGATCGATCCCAACGGTTCGTTCTTCGCTGTGCCGCTCGACATTCAGCAGAAGATCTGGCCCACCGAGGAATTCGAGCTCGCCAAGACGCGGGTCACCACGTCCATTCCGGAAACCGACCTGTTCGCAGGTCTCGAAGAGGACGCTCAGAAGTGAATGCTCTGTCCGCCGAGGTAATCCTCGGCACCACACAATTTCTTGCTCAGACCCCGAGTAATCCATCCGGTCCGGAGTTCGGAAAGTCGTCTCCGGTCGGCCTGGTGGTCATTCTTGCGCTACTCATCGGTGTGATTCTTCTGGTCCGGTCGATGAATCGTCAGCTCAAGAAGCTGCCGGAAACCTTCGAACCGGATCATCCCGAACTCGATCAGCAGGCAGACGAAGGCACCGACCGGGGAGCCATCACAGCTCCGAGCCCGGCGGAACCGAACGTCTCTACCGAGAAGAAGCCGAAGCAAGAATCCTGAGACGAACGAGGTAGGGATGATGGACCCACGGATGCGGAACAACCTGGGTGGGTCCTCGAGCCCCTACCTGCGTCAGCACGCCGACAATCCGGTCCACTGGCAACAGTGGGGTGAAGAAGCGATGGACTGGGCGCGCGAGCGCGACGTGCCGATCCTTCTCTCGATCGGGTACTCGGCGTGCCACTGGTGCCACGTCATGGCGCACGAGTCGTTCGAGAACGACGAGATCGCGGCCATCATGAACGAGAACTTCGTCTGTGTGAAGGTGGACCGCGAAGAGCGTCCCGACATCGACGCCGTCTACATGAACGCGACGGTCGCGATGACCGGCCAGGGCGGCTGGCCGATGACGTGTTTCCTGACTCCCGACGGTTCCCCCTTCTACTGCGGTACGTACTACCCGCCGGCGCCTCGCGGCGGAATGCCCTCGTTCACACAGCTTCTCGAAGCGATCGCGGACACCTTCACCAATCGGCGCGACGAGGTCGACAACGCGGCGCAGTCGATCGTGACGGAACTTCAGCGCGCGTCGGGCGGAATTCCGTACGGCGGAGCGCCAGTCGACGCGGAGTTGCTCGATGCGGCGGGTCGATCGATCCTCGGTGACGAAGACATCCCGCGCGGGGGATTCGGTGGGGCACCGAAGTTTCCACCGTCGGCACTCCTGGAGGGGTTGCTCCGACAGTACGAGCGAACGGGTTCGGGCGAGATTCTCGGCGGCATCGAGCGCACCGCCGAAGCAATGGCTCGTGGCGGTATCTACGACCAGTTGGGTGGCGGTTTCTCGCGCTACTCGGTCGATGCCGAGTGGGTGGTTCCGCACTTCGAGAAGATGCTCTACGACAACGCGTTGCTCCTGCGGTTCTACGCGCACTGGGCGCGGCGAACCGGTTCGGACCTGGCCACTCGCGTCACCGAGGAGACCGCAAGGTTCCTGCTTTCCGATCTGCTGACCGAGAACGGTTGCTTCGCTTCGGCTCTCGACGCCGACACCGACGGCATCGAAGGCCTCACGTACGTATGGACGCCGGCGCAGTTGGTCGAGGTACTCGGTGCGGAGGACGGGCAGTGGGCGGCGGACTTGTTCCGGGTCACCGATACCGGCACGTTCGAAGAGGGTGCTTCGGTATTGCAGTTGCTCCGAAACCCCGACGACTGGTCACGCTGGCAGACGGTCTCCGACGCTCTACGCGCCGTCCGGGCCCAGCGTCCACAGCCCGGCCGCGACGACAAGGTGGTGACGGCCTGGAACGGGCTGACCGTCACGGCGTTGACGGAAGCCGGACTTGCCCTGGACCGACCCGACTGGATCGCTGCGGCAGCCGAGTGCGCAGGCGCTCTTCTCGACCTCCACCTGGTGGACGGTCACTTGCGTCGCGCATCCCTCGGCGGGGCTGTCGGTGCCCCGATGGGCGTGCTCGAGGATTACGCAATGTTGGCCACCGGCCTCCTGGCTCTCTACCAGGCAACGGGATTGGCGCGGTGGCTCGATGCGGCGCAGCAGTTGCTCGACGTCACTGTCGACCACTTCGCTGATCCGGCCGAGCCGGGAAGCTGGTTCGACACGGCCGATTTCGCGGAGTCCCTCGTGACTCGGCCCCGAGACCCGTTGGACGGCGCGACGCCGTCCGGTGCGTCGAGCGTCGCGGAGGCTCTGTTGACCGCAGCGGCGTTGACCGATGCCGAGCGCTCTTCTCGTTACGCACAGGCCGCGGCGGACGCGCTGGCGAGGGCCACGCTGCCGCTCGAGCGTGCGCCTCGGTCGGCGGGGCACTGGCTCGCGGTGGCGGAAGCGTCATTGCGCGGTCCGATACAGGTGGCCGTCGTCGGGGAAGGTTCTCTGTTGGCCGATGCCCGCCGGCTTGCCCCGGGCGGTGCAGTAGTTGTCGGCGGTGCACCGGATTCTTCACCGCTGCTTGCGGATCGACCCCTAGTCGACGGTGGTGAAGCCGCGTACATCTGTCGGGGATTCGTGTGTGATCGGCCGGTGACGACGGTGGTGGAACTGGCGAGTCAGTTGAACACGACGAGCCATACCGCGATGTAGTGGCAGATCGCTGCGACGACCGTCGCGGCGTGGAAGAACTCGTGATGCCCGAACGTCGTGGGCCACGGGTTGGGCCATTTCGTCGCGTACAGAATTGCGCCGACGCTGTAGAAGATCCCGCCGACGAGCAGCAGCACCATCGGCGCCACACCGACCTGGTGTGTCAGTTCACCGACCACCGGAACGATCGCCCAGCCGAGGAGAAGATAGAGCGGTACCCCCACCCATTTCGGCGCGGTGGGCCAGAGCATCTTGAGGGCAACGCCGGCCAGCGCGCCTGCCCACACGATCGCAAGAATGATCTTGCCGGTGTGGGTAGGGAGACCGAGCATGGCGAACGGTGTGTAGCTGCCGGCGATGAAGAGAAAGATCATCGAATGGTCCGCACGCTTCATCCACGTACGGCCCTTGACGGTCTGCCACTGGATACGGTGATAGGTCGCGCTGATGCCGAAGAGGCCGCAGATCGTGATGCTGTAGATCGCGGTTGCCCACGCCGCCTTGGCGCCTACCTGAGCGCCGGCTACGGAGACGAGAACGATGCCTGCGACGACGGAGACACCGAGCGCCCACAGGTGGATCCAACCGCGCATGCGTGGTTTGACCGGAAGCTCGTCGAGCCCGAATGCCGTCATGTGCAACCCCTCTCGTTCCGTGTTGTTGCGAACCGCGTAACCTACGGTACCGTAGGTTACGCACCAGTAGCATAACCTACCTGCGGGTTTTCGACGCGCACAAAAAGCGTGACGGCGCTCGCATGTGGCGGTGACCGGCGGGCGTACTCTTTGACACCATGGTGATGTCACGGTGAATCTGCGCGGACTGCTGTACAGCATCTACGAGCGACGGCTCCTCAGTCATCTCGACGGTCTCGCGCACCCACGGCACGTCGCCGTGATGTGTGACGGAAATCGGCGATGGGCTCGCGAGAACGGCTTCACCGATGTCAGTCACGGGCACCGCATGGGCGCACTCAAGATCGCCGAATTGCTCGAGTGGTGTGATGCCGCCGGGATCGAGATGGCAACCATCTACCTGCTCTCGACCGAGAACCTGCGCCGCGAGCCGGAAGAGCTCGACACCCTCCTCGAGATCATCACCGACGTCGTCGAGGAGATCTCGGGTCCCGGGAAGAACTGGAGTGTGCAGATCGTCGGTGCCCTCGATCTTCTGCCGCCCGAGCAGTCCAGGCGGTTGCGCGAAGCTGCCGCCGGAACCAGCGGTCGAACCGGCACGCATGTCAACGTCGCGATCGGATACGGCGGACGACAGGAGATCGCCGACGCTGTCCAATCGCTCCTGCGCGACAAGATCGGTGAGGGGCTGGGTGGAGACGAACTGATCCAGGCGGTCACGGTCGACGGCATCGACGGTCACCTCTACACGTCGGGCCAGCCCGATCCGGACCTCGTGATTCGCACGTCCGGCGAGCAGCGGCTCTCCGGATTCCTGTTGTGGCAGAGCGCTTATTCGGAAATCTGGTTCACCGAGGCGTACTGGCCCGAGTTCCGCCGAGTCGATTTCCTTCGGGCCTTGCGTGACTACGCGGCGCGCCACCGACGGTTCGGCGCCTGAGCGGGCTCAGAGCTTGCGCAGTCGGAGCCGGTTGATCGTGTGATCGGCGTCCTTGCGCAGCACCAGGGTGGCGCGAGGGCGGGTAGGAAGAATGTTCTCCACCAGGTTCGGGTGGTTGATCGAGTTCCAGATCTCCTTCGCCGCGATGGTCGCGTCACGGTCGGAGAGCCCCGAGTAGTGGTGGAAGTGAGCGCTAGGGTCGGCGAACGACGTATTGCGGAGCGCGAGGAATCGCTGGATGTACCAGGCTTCGATGTCCTCGATCCGGGCGTCGACGTAGATCGAGAAGTCGAAGAGGTCGGAGACCATCAGACGCGGACCCGTCTGCAGGACGTTGAGGCCTTCGATGATGAGGATGTCCGGCTGGCGGATGAGGTGGTACTGGCCCGGGATGATGTCGTACGAGGTGTGCGAATACACCGGCGCTGCTACTTCTTCGGCGCCGGACTTCACCTCGGTGACGAAGCGCAACAACTTGCGGCGATCGTAGCTCTCGGGAAAACCCTTGCGGTGCATGATGCCTCGCCGCTGGAGTTCCTTGGTCGGATAGAGGAATCCGTCCGTGGTGACGAGATCGACGCGCGGATGGTGATCCCAGCGAGCCAGGAGAGCTTGCAGCACACGAGCAGTCGTGGATTTACCGACGGCAACCGAACCGGCCACACCGATGACGAAGGGCACCTGACGATCCGGATGCTTCTCGCCGAGGAACGTCGCGGTGGCCGCGAACAGTCGTTGGCGTGCCGCCACCTGCAGGTGGATCAGACGCGCGAGGGGGAGATACACCTCGGCAACTTCTTCGAGATCGATCTGCTCACCGAGACCACGCAGGCCGTACAACTCGTCCTCGGTCAACACCAATGGCGTCGACTTGCGCAGTGTCCGCCACTGCTTGCGGTCGAACTCGACGTAGGGACTCGATTCGTTGGTGCGCGCCATCAGCCCAGCTCACCGGCGCGTAGTGAACCCGGGGCCCGGCGGACGAAACAGCTATGCGAGCAAGCCAGGCGCGTGTGCGCACGATCCGAGTGCATAGTCGGATTGTGCTCGGTGCCACGTCCGGGACTTTCGCCGGGTGGCATTCCGGAGCGAGCGACTAGGCTCGGTCGTTATGGATCCAGACACACTTGTTCGCCAATATCTGCTGCTCGGACTGGGTTTCGACCGTCTCGAAGACGGGTTCGTCGACGCGTTCACCGGTGACCCGGCGCTGCGTAAGCAGGTCGAGAGTGCCCCGAAGCCCGATCCGCGCGAACTTGCCCGCACGGCACGTGAATTGCGGGGCGAACTGGCCGGAAGTGGTCTGAACGCCGAGCGCGCCCACTTCATCGACGTTCACCTGCGTGCCCTGGAATGCTCCGGGCGCAAGTTCGCGGGTGAGGACATCGGCTTCGTGGACGAGGTGGAGGCGTATTTCGACGTACGAATCGACAAGGGAAACGAGGATGCCTACAGCGACGCACACCGGTTGATGGGTGAAGTTCTGCCCGGTCCGGGACCGTTGGCCGAGCGGGTGCAGGCGCATCGCAAGGCCGACGAGATCCCTGCGGCGAGACTGAACGAGTGCGTCGAGGCGATGTCGAGCGCGCTGCGTGATCTGGTTCGCGGCACCTTCGGGCTCCCCGCGTCGGAAACCGTCGAATACGAAGTGGTGGGGGACAAGCCGTGGTCCGGCTTCAACTACTACCTCGGTGACTACCGCTCCAAGGTCGCGATCAATTCGGATCTGCCGCAGTTCATGGCCAACCTGCCGCGGCTGATCGCGCACGAGTCCTACCCCGGCCATCACACCGAGCACTGCCGCAAGGAAGCCGGCCTCGTCGGAACCGGCCAACTCGAGCAGACGCTGTTTCTGGTCAACACGCCGCAGTGCATCATGGCCGAAGGCCTCGCGGATCTGGCGCTCGAAGCGATAGTCGGCCCGGACTGGGGTTTGTGGGCGCAGGAAATCTACGCCGACCTCGGATTGTCTTTCGACGGCGAAAAGGCGCAACGGCTCTCCACCGCGTCGGGGCAACTGCTGAGCGTTCGTCAGGACGCCGCTCTGATGTTGCACGACGAGGGGCGCAGCCTCGACGACGTTGCCCTCTTCCTGGAACGGTGGTCGCTGTCGACGCCGGAACGCGCTCGCCAATCGCTCAAGTTCCTCTCGTCACCGCTGTGGCGCGCTTACACCAGCACATATGTCGAGGGATACCGGCTGCTCGGGGGCTGGCTGGACGAGGTGCCGGTGGGCGCAGAGCGCACCGAACGGTTCCGCAGGCTGCTCGACGAGCCGCTGGTCCCCAGCTCTCTGCGTGCTGCCTAGTGCCGGGTGGAGACGGCGGGAGCGAACTTCGTAGACTGGACGCATTCGTTTCCGCATCCAGCTTGGAGATTCCTCGATGACCGCTGTGCCCGGCTCCGACGTCAACTCTGCATCACTCGCCGAACTCGATCCCGAAGTCGCCGAAGCGATGGCTGGTGAATTGGCTCGTCAGCGCGACACGCTCGAGATGATCGCGTCGGAAAACTTCGTTCCCCGCTCGGTTCTGCAGGCTCAGGGCAGCGTCCTGACCAACAAGTACGCCGAGGGCTACCCGGGACGTCGTTACTACGGCGGTTGCGAGCACGTCGACGTCATCGAGGATCTTGCGCGTAACCGTGCGAAGGAACTCTTCGGTGCGGAGTTCGCCAACGTTCAGCCGCACTCGGGCGCACAGGCCAATGCTGCTGTCCTGATGGCTCTGATGAACCCGGGTGAGAAGCTGCTCGGCCTCGACCTCGCACACGGCGGTCACCTCACGCACGGCATGAAGCTCAACTTCTCCGGCAAGTTGTACGACGTCGCGTCCTACGGCGTCAGCAAGGAAGATCACCGCATCGACATGGACGAGGTGCGCTCGATCGCCCTCGCCGAGAAGCCGAAGGTCATCGTCGCCGGCTGGTCCGCGTACCCGCGTCAGCAGGACTTCGCGGCGTTCCGTGCGATCGCCGACGAGGTCGGGGCGTACCTGTGGGTCGACATGGCTCACTTCGCCGGACTGGTGGCGGCCGGCCTGCACCCGTCGCCCGTCCCGTACGCGGACGTCGTCTCCTCGACCGTCCACAAGACCCTCGGTGGACCGCGTTCCGGTCTGATCCTGGCGAAGAAGGAGTGGGCCAAGAAGCTCAACTCCGCTGTCTTCCCCGGTCAGCAGGGCGGTCCGCTCATGCATGCCATCGCGGCCAAGGCAGTCACCTTCAAGATCGCTGCCGGTGAAGAGTTCAAGGATCGTCAGGCACGCACCCTTTCCGGTGCGCGCATCCTGGCCGAGCGTCTGGGCAACAAGGACGTCGCAGATCAGGGCATCAGCGTTCTGACCGGCGGCACCGACGTTCACCTCGTTCTCGTGGACCTGCGTAACTCGCAGCTCGACGGCCAGCAGGGTGAGGACCTTCTGCACGAAATCGGCATCACGGTCAACCGCAACGCTGTTCCGTTCGATCCCCGCCCGCCGATGACCACCTCCGGTCTGCGCATCGGTACCGCTGCGTTGGCCACTCGCGGATTCGGCGATGCCGAGTTCACCGAGGTCGCCGACATCATCGGTACCGCTCTGGCCGGCAACGCGGATCTGCCGGCGCTGCGTGCGCGTGTGGCCAAGCTCGCTCTCGACCTTCCGCTCTACGACGGTCTCGAGAACTGGGGCCTGCTCAGCAAGAACGTCTAGGAATTTCTTCACCGACGGCCCGGTCCCTTTCGAGGGGCCGGGCCGTCGGTGTTCATGGATGGGCGGTTCACGGAGTTGTGGCATCGGTCACATGACCGATGGTGGCCGAGTGCGGCGCTTCCTAGCCTGAGAGCATCACCCCTCCGGCGAAGGAAACCCCATGACCGAACAGAATCTGCATTGGCTCTCCGCTACCGAGATGGCGGCGTCGGTTGCGTCGAACAGTCTCTCGCCCAACGAGATTGCCGAAGCGATGATCCAGCGCGTCGACGCCGTCAATCCGTCGATCAACGCGATAGTGCAGTTCGATCGTGAGCAGGTCACCCGCGACGCGGCCGAACTCTCACGACAGCAGGAATCGGGCGAGAAACTCGGCCCGCTGCACGGCGTTCCGTTCACGATCAAAGATCTGACGGCAGTGAACGGGTTGCCGACCACGTTCGGGATGAAGCCGATGGCCGACAACATCGCCACGGGAAATGCCGTCGTCGTGGACAGGCTGCGGGGCGCCGGCGGACTGTTCCTGGGAAAGACGAACACTCCCGAAAGCGGTTACTACGGTGGCACCGACAACCACCTGTACGGGCCGACGCACAACCCGTGGAAGCTCGGCAACAGCGCGGGTGGGTCCAGTGGCGGTGCGTCGGCTGCTGTGGCTGCAGGCCTCGGGCCACTTGCCGAGGGCAGTGACGGCGCCGGATCGGTGCGTATCCCGTCGGCGCTCTGCGGGGTCGTCGGGTTGAAGCCGACCACTGGCGTCATCCCGCAGACCATCCTGGCCGGGCGCTTCTACAACTGGGCGTACCACGGTCCGATCACCAGGACTGTCGCTGACAACGCGCTCATGCTCGACATCATGGCCGGGCCGGACAATGCGGATCCGCTCTCGATCGAGCGTGCCGAGACCTCGTATGTCGAAGCATCGAAGGGCGACGTGAAGGGGCTTCGCGTCGCGTGGTCGACGAATCTCGGTCTCGGCCACGTGGATCCGGAGGTACTGGCAGTGTGCCTCGACGCGTTGTCGGCATTCGAGGAATTGGGTGCCCAGATCACCGAGGCGACCCCGCAGTGGGGAAATCCGTCGGAGTCGATGTGGAACGGCATCTGGGTTCCCGGTTTCGCTTCCGAATACGACTTGCTCGACTGGGAGGACCAGCGCGGCGAGGTCGACGACAACCTGATCGAGATCATGCACGAGGCCGAGCGGCTCACCGGTGTCGACGTCGGGCGGGCCGACGCATTCCGCGGCGTCATGTGGGACACGTGGACCACGTTCATGAACGACTACGACGTGTTGGTCTCGCCGACCTTGGCTTCGGCCACGTTCCCGCTCAGTCAGTTCGCGCCGTCGTGGCTCGAAGGCGCGTCGCTGCGTGAGCAGTTGCTCGATTGGCTCTTCACCTACCCGTACAACATGCTCAACAATCCGGCGATCACCGTGCCCGCCGGATTTACCGCCGACGGTCGACCGGTGGGGCTGCAGATCGCCGCACGTCACCGCCAGGACGCACTGGTTCTACGGACTGCCGCGAACTTCGAAGCGGTGCGTCCCTGGGCGGACAAGAAGCCGGCCGATTCACTGGTGGTGGCCTAGCTCACACGATTGGCTAGATTGGTGTGATGACGTCTGTACTGCCTGATCGCGGCGCCGGACCTGACATGTTCGCGCCGCGATCGCCGGCGGCCGGGGCCTACGGCATTCTCGGCCTGTGCGCCGAAGAACTCCGCGCACGGGGACTGGCGTACTCGGCTGCGGCGGTCACGTACCGGGACCCGTCGTCGAGCGGACGGCATCGTGCTCTGGCGAGTTCCGGATACGACGCCAGGGTGCTCGAGTTCCTGCTCGACGACTTCGTGGCCGATCGCAATCTCTTCGGCATCATTCGCGAGGCTTCGGGCGTGCCCGTGTTCTGGCAGGACGTGCCACGATTCGAGCAGGTCGAGATGGTCACCGATGTTCTCCGGCCGTCCGGGTACGCCGAGGGGGCTTCGGTCGCTTTGGGGTTCTCCGGCCGTGAGGTGACCGGATTGCTGCACATGAGCTTCGCGGATTCCGGCGTCGTCGATCGTGTGCGAGAGGTGGTGGCGGCGTCCAGCGCGGCCTGCTCGCGCGTCGTGGGGGACCAGGTGGCGCTCGATGGTGTCCATCTGAGCCCGCGGGAGATCCAAGTACTGCAGTTGGTGGCCAGGGGCGCGGGCAATGTCGAGATCGCCGAGAAGTTGTTCGTCAGCCGTCGCACCGTCGCCACCCACCTCGAGAACATCTTCGTCAAGACCGGAACCAATTCGCGGGTTCAGGCAGCGGTGCGCGCTGCCAAGTGGGGTCTGATCGAGTCCTGAGTGACGCTGAATCACACGAGTGGCATTTTGTTACCTGGCGTTCACCAGATGTGCGGCTCGTTCCGTGGCGCGAGTGTCCGATCCGCAGTACCGTCGGCAGTAACGAGTAACCAGAAGTTACTTGTGCGGGAGGTTCTGATCGTGACTGAAACACTCAGTACGAGAGGGCCGGCGCCCGGCCCTTGTATCAGCTGACACAGCGTCACCTGACACCAGAGCCGTCCGGCCCAGCGAGCTGAGTTTGCGCGGGTGCCGCGCAGACCTAGGAGCCCAACGTGACTGCATCACGCTCCGTCTCTGCCCACTCGGCCCGGGCTGATCTATCAGCCGGGAATCATTCGGGAGATGCACTTCGCACGTACGTCTTGGATACCTCGGTACTACTGTCCGATCCATGGGCTGTCACACGATTCGCCGAACACCACGTGGTTCTCCCACTGGTCGTGATCAGCGAACTCGAAGGCAAGCGACACCACCACGAACTGGGATGGTTCGCCCGAGAATCGCTCCGCATGCTCGACGATCTCCGGATCGAATACAGCCGACTCGACCGTCCGGTGCCGATCGGCACCGAGAACGGGACACTGCAGGTCGAACTCAATCACACCGACCCTGCAGTCCTGCCCGTCGGATTCCGCACGGACAGTAACGATTCGAGGATTCTGGCGTGCGCGTTGAATCTTGCGGCGGAGGGCAAGGACGTAGTCCTCGTCAGCAAGGACATTCCGCTTCGCGTGAAGGCAGGCGCGGTGGGACTGCCTGCCGACGAGTACCACGCTCACGACGTCGTGCCCTCCGGATGGACGGGCATGACCGAACTGGACGTCGCGTCGACGGACATCGACGAGCTGTTCAACGAGGGATTCCTGGACCTCGACGAAGCGCGAGATCTGCCGTGTCACACGGGTCTTCGCCTGTTGGGTGGTTCGTCGAGCGCTCTCGGTCGGGTGACTCCCGACAAGCGCATCCAGTTGGTGCGCGGCGAGCGCGAGGCGTTCGGGCTGCACGGGCGCTCCGCCGAGCAGCGCATTGCGCTCGATCTCCTGATGGACGAGAGTATCGGCATCATCTCGCTCGGAGGTAAGGCAGGCACCGGTAAATCGGCCTTGGCTCTGACGGCAGGCTTGGAAGCCGTTCTCGAGCGCCGTACTCAGCGCAAGGTTGTCGTCTTCCGTCCGCTGTATGCCGTTGGCGGACAAGAACTCGGCTACCTTCCCGGTAGTGAGAGCGAGAAGATGGGCCCGTGGGCTCAGGCCGTCTTCGACACTCTGGACGGGTTGGCCTCACCCGAGGTTCTGGAAGAGGTTCTCGCCCGCGGAATGCTGGAAGTGTTGCCGCTGACGCATATTCGCGGTCGGTCGCTGCACGATTCGTTCGTGATCGTCGACGAAGCGCAGTCACTCGAGCGAAATGTTCTGCTGACAGTGCTTTCTCGTCTGGGAACCGGCTCGCGGGTGGTGCTCACTCACGACGTCGCGCAGCGTGACAACCTGCGAGTGGGCAGGCACGACGGAGTTGCGGCCGTTATCGAAAAGCTGAAGGGGCACCCGCTTTTCGCGCACATCACGCTTACGCGCAGTGAGCGTTCACCGATCGCCGAGTTGGTGACCGACATGCTCGAGGAGTTCGGCCCCACTTCCTGAGAAGCGATCTCCCCGTGCGGACTTCGGTCTGCACGGGGAGATGTGTGGGTTCGAAGTTGTTTCAGTTTTGCAGCGGTCCCAGTTCGATGTCGAGAACTTCCTGCACCACACGCATCGCCGCCAGCCCCGCCGGCGCGCCGCAGTACGCGCTCGCATGGATCACGGTTTCGACGATCTCGGTGCGCGTCAAGCCGTTTCGCAGTGCCCCGCGTACGTGGCCCTTCAGTTCGTTCTCGGCGCGCAGCGCGATCAGCATCCCCAGATTGATCAGACTGCGACTGCGCCGATCGAGTCCCGGGCGCGTCCACACCGATCCCCAGACGTTGGCCGTCACGAAGTTCTGCAGTTCTTCGCTGTCGGTGCCGCGGGTGCGCTCGAAAGCTGCGTCGACGAAATCGGCGCCCATGACTTCGGTTCGCACAGCCAAGCCGGCGTCGAAGGAGTCAGGCGTGGTGTTCTCGGACATGGGAGGTTCGCTCGCTTTCGGCAGGTGTTTTCAGGCCGGAGCAAGCCTACTTCGTGTCCCGTTCCCGACGACTGCACGGCCGACCGCGGTCACCACGCCCCACGCGACGTCTCGCAGACTGAAGTAGTCCCGCCAGACGGAGACCTTGCCGTCACGCAGTTCGAAGGTTCCGCACACCCAGAATTCGATGCGCAGCGGTCCGACGGTGAGGATGTCGGTGCGTTCGGTGAGCACCGTGGTCTCGTCGCCGACGATGTGGTGCATCTCCGCCTCGAATTTCAGTGAAGGCTTGGTGACCAGCCGTAGCGCTCGCACGACGGTCTTCTTGCCTCGCAGCGTTGGGAGCGAGACGTTCTGCCAGACGATGTCGTCTGTCATCAATTCGGCTGCGGCGTCCACGTCGAAATCGGTGAGGGCCGCGAACATTGCGTTCACCGTGGCTGTCGAACTACTCATGGGGTGTCCTTGGCTGATTATTCGGCGGGTGTTGCCCGGATGAAGGTACCGAGATGATCGTGATCGAAGTACTCCAAGGTTAGCGAGTTTCCGTCGAAGGTGGCCTTCGAGACCGTCCCGGCCGGTGCGTTCTCGCCGCTGAGCGGGAACGTGAAGGTGTTTCCGTCCCAGTGGGTCAGCGGGTACGTCACGGCCGCGGGACCCATGGTCAAGGTCAGCGCACCGTTCTGCTGCGTCACGAGTGCGGGACCCCAGTACGGGTTGCCGTAGTCGCCGGTCAATTGGTTTGTCGGTGGTGCAGGAGCGGGGGAGGCCGGCGGCGTCTTCCCGGCAAGTTCGCCCTCGGGATCGGTTTGTGAGGCAAACGACGCTTCGTAGAGCGGGCGCCACTCGCGGGTGATCTTCCCGAACTGCACCAGGTCGGCGAACTCGGCGGTCAAGGTCTCCGCGACGCCGGTGGGCGTGCCGTTGGTCAGAACGACGATGCCGACGTCAGCGGAGGGAATCGTCACGAAATTCGTTCCGGCTCCGACCAGAAAGGCGCCGGAGTGGCTGGCGGTGACACGGCCTGCGGCGCTGTCGGAAACGTTGAACCCGTAGCCGTAGAAGCCGGAGCGTTCCCCGATTTCCTGCGCGTGGCGCGAGACGATCTCCGGGTTGACCGCGGGCACGAGCGCATCTGTCCGAACGATCTGCTGCCCCTGATACTGACCACCCGACAGCACCATGTCCAACCACTTGGCCATGTCGTTCGCCGAGGAGCTGACTCCACCGGCGGGGGATTGGGCGTCGGCGTCCCGAACCGGCCCTACCTCGTACTTTCCGTCTTCGAGAATGTGGCCCACTGTTCGATTTTCTCGGGCTTGGTAATCGGCGAACCGCGAAGACGTCGACGTCATACCGAGCGGACCGTAGATCGTGTTCTGCGACAGCGTTTCCCAATCGGTGCCCGCCGCAGCGGCAACGGCCTCCGCGCCGGCTGTGACGCCGAAGTTCGTGTACTCGTATGTGATTCGGAACGGATTGAGCGGTAGCTGGCGAAGTTTCTCGAGCACCTGGCCCCGGTTGTAGCCCAGGTCCTCCAGCCCGTCGCCGGCGTGGTCCGGTAGTCCCGACCGATGCGTGTAGAGATCGGAGATCGTGAGGTGGTCGGTCACCCACGGATCGGCAAGCGTAAACCCCGGAAGTTTCGAGATCACCGGAGTGTCCCAGTCGACGGTCCCGATTCCGACTTCGTGGGCGACCACCGTGGCCCCTACCGATTTCGACACCGACGCAAGTTGGAACACGGTGTCGGCATCGACGGTGGCGCTCTTACCCAACTCGCGAACCCCGAATCCCTTTGCATACACAGTCTTACCTCCGTGCACCACGGCCACAGCCATGCCGGGAACACCGGAACGTGCCATGAGATCGTTCGCGAGGCCGTCGAGCTTCCCGACCGCGTCGTCGATTTGCCCGTCCGGGATCGGCACCCCGGCGTCGAGACCCGGGCTGGCGTCGCTGACGACCGGCCCGGGCGCTGAGGTGGTGTCTGAATCGGACGAGCATCCGGCGAGCAGTGCGACCGTCAGTACTACCGGAACCGCCGCTGCCGACAGAAGCGAGCTGTTTCTACTGGTGATGGACACGAGATTCTCCCTAGCAGGGCTGTCGTCGGTACCACTCGGTCAATCCAGTATCGGGAATCGTGGGCTGATAGTGGGACAAATCGGGAAACCTTGTAACTACTTCGGGGTCTTGGTTGTCAGACTGCCGAGAATGGAGCCTTCCGTGACCGGCTTCCAGGGGAGCAACAACGCGACCAGCAGAGCGGTGATCAGTGCCGCGCCGACCGTGAAGTACGACGCGATGGCGAAGCCTTCCAGGCATGCGGTCTTCATCGTGTAGATCAGACTGTCCTTCTGCTGCTCGAAGAGCGGACTGATGTCGCGGGAGCGGATCTCGATGACGCTGAGCACCGACTCACGAGCGAAGCCCTTCTCCTGTGCCGACATCACGGCGTCGGGAATAGCGTCGACGATCGGAGCCACCTTGGACGTGTAGTACGAGGCGACGATCGAGCCGATGACGGCGACGCCCAGGGTCCCGCCCAGCTCACGCGTCGTGTCGTTGACTGCCGAACCTGCGCCGGCTTCGTCGAGGGGCACCGAGGACATGATGGAGTCGGTTGCCGGTCCTTGGACAATTGCGAGGCCAAGACCCATGAGCACCATCGAGATCACGACGGGTCCGAGGTAGGGCGTCTCGACGGTCGTCCGACCCGCGAGGAACATCCCGCCGCTGAGGACGAGGAGGCCGAACACCATCACTGCGGTCGTGCCGAGTTTCTGTGCCGCCAAGGTGGCGACTGGGGCGCCCACGGCAACAGCTGCAGCGAAAGGCAAAGAGTGGATGCCGAATTCGAGCGGCGAGTACTCCCGGACTCCTTGGAAGTACTGCGTGATCAGGAACAAGAATCCGAACATGCTGAAGTAACTCACCGCAATTGCCAAGGCGGGGAACGAAAAACGTCGGATCCGAAAGAGGTTCATGTTCAGGATCGGTGCATCGGTGCGCAGTTCCCAGAAGACGAATGCGCCCAACAGCACTGTCGCGGAGAGGTATCCCGTGATGCTGAACGTCGACACCCATCCACGATGTGGTGCGTCGATGATGGTCCACACCAGAATGACGATGCCGAGGAGCGACAAGATTGTTCCGACGAAATCGAATCGGCCGACGTGGAGCGCCTTCGATTCCGGAACAACCAGCAGCACACCGACGATGACCAACAACGCTGCCGGAACGTTCATCCAGAACACCGAGTGCCAGGAGAAGTGCTCGAGAAGCCAGCCGCCCGCCGTCGGGCCGATGGCAATCGCGAAGCCGGCCATTGCGGTCCAGGCCGCGATGGCGATGGCCCGTTCTCTGGCGTCGGTGAAGATATTGGTGATCATGGCCAAGGTAGCCGGGAAGACAGCCGCGGCAAAGACACCCATGGCGGCGCGCGCCATGATCACCTGTTCGAGGTTGGAAGCCAGAGCGCCGACGAGAGACATCGCGCCGACGCCGATCAGGCCGATGATCATCACTCGGCGGCGTCCGAAGCGATCGCCCAGGTGGCCGAAAGTGAGCAGGAACCCGGCGAACGTCAACGTGTACGCGTCGACGATCCATTGCAGGTCGCTGACGCTGGCGAACAGGTCGACGCTCATCGTCGGCAGCGCGACGTTGACCACTGTGTTGTCCAGCACGACAAGGAGTTCGGCGAGGCAGATGAAGATCAGCGCAGCGAATCGACGGGACTTGGTCATCATGGGCGCCGAGGGCGCCGGTGCAAGTGTGTGAGACATGTTTGTACGCCATCTCTGCTCCTGCGCGAACGGCAGCAGCGGTTGGAAGTAGGTGGTCAGTCAGCTCGGGGCTGAGACCAGTGCCTTGAGGTGAGCGCCGATGCGATCGAGAGGCGCGGTGGTGTGCTGGGCTTTTGCCATCAGGGTTGCGCCTTCGATCGACGCGATCACGACGGTTGCCCACTGTGCTGCAGTCTCGGACGGCTGTCCCTGCTGCCAGAAGAACGATGTGAGGAGCGATTCCCACGAAGTGAAGGATTCGCCGGCTGCAGTCAGCGCGGCCGGTGTCGACGAGCCCTCGACGGCCGCGGCCGCGACCGGACAGGAGGACGTGAAATTGCTCTCCACCAAGCTGTTTCGGAAAATCGTGACAACTGCGTCGATGATCTCCGGTGGGGAAGACTGAGCGATCATCGAACTGATGGCTGCGCTGATGCCCCGGCCGAAGTACGCGACGGCCTCACCGGCCAACTGTCCTTTGCCTTCGGGGAAGTAGTGGTAGACCGACCCGCGGGGCGCCCCGGACCGTTCGACGATCTCTGTGAGCGAGGTCGTGGCGATCCCGTGTTCGCGGAAGGCGTTGATGGCGCCGACCAGCATCAGAGTGCGGGAATCGGAGTCGGCCATCCCGTCATCGTATGCAATCACGGTGCGGTTCGATTCATCTGGTGCTGCTGATTCTTTTGGTGCTCCCCACTTGCGGCGCGCTGCGGCGATCGGACAACGCGTCTGCGGGCCGGTCATGGCGACGAGGCGTCTCGAGGTGCGTTCATCTCTGCCTCCCAGTATGTCGATCGGTATAGGAACGAATCTGAGACTAGATGTAACCGACAGACACAGTCAAGTGTTGTATGCAGGTGGTGGGTATCGATGGAGATTCTTGGTGGCAGAACTCCGCGATCAGTGGTTATATCGTGCGGTATAGAGCTGTTGCTGAGAGCACTGTTGCTGAGAGCACCAGCTCCGGAGGAGAGGAAACGACATGCCGGTACCGACGTCAGTTGCACGAAAAAGAAGAATCGAAGTTGCAGTCGGGAAGTATTTCGCCAATCCACTGGTCACCGGATTGAATCGGATCGGCATGATGCCGTCGTTGATGACCGAGATCGAGACGGTCGGACGCAGAACCGGTCTGACCCGCCGAGTGCCCGTCGCGATCACCTACGACGGCGACGAGGCGTGGGTCATTGCGCAGCATGGCATCGACACAGGTTGGGGCGCCAATATCTCTGCGACGCCGAAGGTTCGGATCCGTCGCCGCGGCGAGTGGATCGACGGGCAGGCCGAGATCATGCCTGACGACGACGTCCCGGCGAGGGTGAAGACATTTGCGTCGGGGAAGATCAGATCGGCACTGACGGCCTCTGCCTTTCGCGGATTGCAGACCGATCCGGTCAGCGTTCGCATCAGACTCGCACTCGATACGTCAACCGATTGAATCAACGGGAGTTGAAATGGTCGGTACGGAATGACCCGGTGCGTCCTCGTCGTTGACGAATGCAGCGGTGGCGCGATCGCCACTGCACACGACGAAGGAGCAGGGTCATGCGCATCGGAATCATCGGAGCCGGTCAGATCGGTGGCACGCTCACACGTAGGCTCGCTGCGCTCGGTCACGACGTGCGCGTCTCGAACTCGCGGACACCGGACACGCTTGCAGAACTGGAAGCGGAGACGGGCGCGAAGGCAGTCCGCAGCACCGAGGCCGCCGAGGGTGCCGAGTTGGTCATCGTGAGCATTCCGCAGAAGAACGTGGTTGATCTGCCGGCGGGGATCCTCAGCGGTGCGGTCGCGGGTGCCCCGGTCATCGAGACCAACAATTACTACCCGCAACAGCGTGACGGTCTGATCTCCGCCATCGAGGACGGACAGACCGAAAGCGGATGGGTGCAGGAGCACCTGGGTGTGCCGGTATTCAAGGCGTTCAACGGAATCTGGTGGAAGCATCTCCTCGAGAAGGGGCTTCCCGAAGGTGCAGAGGGGCGCATTGCGCTACCCGTCGCCGGCGACGACGACGCGAACAAGCAGGTCGTCTTCGATCTGATCAACCAGTTGGGCTTCGATCCCGTCGATGCGGGAACGATCGACGACTCCTGGCGTCAGCAGCCCGGAACTCCCGTGTACGGCAAGGACTTCGATCGCGAAGCGACACTGAAGGCATTGGCCGAGGCGAGCCCCGACCGCACCGACGAGTGGCGGGCAACCACCACGGCCTAGCGAAAAGGGTGGCGGTTTCCGACGTGGAAACCGCCACCCCTTTTATTTGTTCAGTCCTTGACCTTCGCCATTGCCAGAACGTCGAGACGCTTGTCGAGTTCTTCCTCGCTCAGCTTGTCGGGCACGAGTCCGCGCTCGATGACGACCTGGCGGATCGTCTTCTTCTCCTTCAGTGCCTGCTTCGCCACAGCTGCGGCTTCCTCGTAACCGATCGCCGAGTTCAGGGGGGTCACGATCGACGGCGACGATTCGGCGAGCGTCTTGAGGTGCTCCTCGTGCGCGACCAGGCCGCTGACGCACTTGTCCGCGAACAGTCGAGAGACGTTGGCCAGCAAGGTGAACGACTCCAGCAGGTTGCGCGCCATGACCGGGATGTAGACGTTGAGTTCGAATGCTCCGGCAGCGCCGCCCCACGCGATCGCGGCGTCGTTACCGATCACCTGCGCCGCAACCTGAGTGGTTGCCTCCGGCAGGACGGGGTTGACCTTGCCCGGCATGATCGAGCTACCCGGCTGCAGATCGGGGAGTGCGATCTCGCCGAGCCCGGTCAGCGGACCCGATCCCATCCACCGAATGTCGTTGGCAATCTTCGTCAGTGAGACGGCGATGGTCCGCAGCGCGCCCGATGCCTCGACCAGGCCGTCACGCGCGGCCTGCGCTTCGAAGCTGTTCTTCGCCGGAGTCAGGGCGTCGACGCCTGTCGACTTGACCAGCTCGGCAACAACTTTGGGGCCGAATCCATCCGGAGCATTGAGGCCGGTGCCGACTGCGGTTCCGCCGATAGGAAGCTCGCCCAGGCGGGGGAGTGTTGCGTTGACGCGCTCGATGCCGGCCTCGATCTGACGTGCGTAACCGCCGAACTCCTGACCGAGCGTGACCGGCACAGCGTCCATCAGGTGCGTGCGTCCGGATTTGACGACGGTCTTCCACTCGGACGCCTTCGTGGCGAGTGCAGCATGCAGATGTTCCAGTGCCGGAACAAGATCGGTGACCGCTGCTTCGGTCGCTGCGACGTGCGTGGCGGTGGGGAAGGTGTCGTTGGAGGACTGCGACATGTTGACGTGGTCGTTGGGATGTACGTCCACGCCGGCGGCCTTCGCGATGGACGCGATGACCTCGTTGGCGTTCATGTTCGAGCTGGTTCCCGAGCCGGTCTGGAAGACGTCGATCGGGAACTGATCGTCGTGCTTGCCTTCGGCGATCTCGGTCGCGGCGGCGATGATTGCGTCGGCCTTGTCCGCGTCGAGCAGTCCGAGGTCCTTGTTGACCTGCGCGCACGCTGCTTTCAGCAAGCCCATTGCGCGGATCTGGGTGCGCTCGAGCGGGCGCCCGCTGATCGGGAAGTTCTCGACTGCACGCTGGGTCTGTGCTCGCCACAGTGCGTCGATGGGCACCCGAACTTCGCCCATGGTGTCGTGTTCGATTCGGAACTGTTGATCGTTGCTCTCCGTCATGGCTCCACATTGCCACTTTTGGAGAGCGGGTAGGGGACTACGTCCCCCGTGAGTGGTTAAGGAGTGCAGGGACTCCCTAACCACTCACGGGGCGGAGCCCATCAGAACGTCGGGGGAACCGCGCCCTCTTCGCCGTCGAAGTCGACGGAGCTGTACTCGCGCAGCTTCTCGAGACGGTGGTACGCGTCGATCATGCGAACGGTGCCGGACTTGCTACGCATCACGATGGACTGCGTGCTGGCGCCGCCGCCGTAGTAGCGGACGCCGCGCAGGAGGTCGCCGTCGGTGACGCCGGTGGCGCAGAAGAAGACGTTCTCGCCCGAGACGAGATCTTCGGTGGTCAGGATCCGATCGAGATCGTGACCGGCGTCGATGGCCTTCTGACGCTCTTCGTCGTCGGTGGGAGCCAGCTTGCCCTGCAGCGATCCACCCATGCAGCGCATGGCCGCTGCGGCGATGATGCCCTCGGGCGTTCCACCGATGCCTACGAGCATGTCGGTGCCGGACTCCGGACGCGCTGCGGCGATCGCGCCGGCAACGTCACCGTCGGAGATCAGACGGATACGGGCGCCGGTGTCGCGTACGTCCTGGATCAGCTGGTTGTGACGCGGGCGGTCCAGGATGCAGATCGTGATGTCGGAGACCGACGCCTTCTTGACCTTGGCCACGCGCTTGATGTTCTCGGCGATCGGCGCGCTGATGTCGATGACGTCTGCGGCATCCGGCCCGACGGCGATCTTCTCCATGTAGAACACGGCCGACGGGTCGAACATCGCGCCGCGCTCGGCAACAGCCAGAACAGAGATGGCGTTGGGCATGCCCTTGGACATCAAAGTGGTGCCGTCGACCGGGTCGACGGCGAAGTCACAGTCGGGGCCGTCGCCGTTTCCGACCTCTTCGCCGTTGAACAGCATCGGCGCTTCGTCCTTCTCGCCTTCACCGATGACGACGATGCCGCGCATCGAGACCGAGGAGACGAGCTGACGCATTGCGTCGACGGCTGCTCCGTCGCCGCCTTCCTTGTCGCCGCGGCCTACCCAGCGACCGGCAGCCATAGCACCGGCTTCGGTGACTCGGACCAATTCGAGTGCGAGGTTACGGTCCGGGGTCTCACGATGAGTGCTGCTGGCCGTCATGTGCGGTGCCTCCTGGCGCGGTCGCGGTCGACGGGGTGTGTCGACGCAGTGGTTTCTTCAGGCGTCATTGTCCCAGATGGGAGCGGCTACGTGCGCTGTCGGGTCGCCGCAGAGACGTTTTGTCTCGCTCGAGGGGGACCGGGAATCGTATCTACTGCGGAGTACCTGGATACTGGGGGTGTGGCATCGAAGAAACCCCGCATTCTCGAAGACAACAAAGACATGGTCTGGTCTCTCGTACCGTTGGTGCTGTTCTGCATCATCATTGCGGGCATCGCCAGCCAGTGCACGTTCAGTCCTGGCGGCCCGACGCAGGGGCCTATCCCGAGCGTCGACGTGGACGCAGCTCTGAACTACGACGCGAAGGAACTCGGATTTCCCATCCGTAATCCCGGTGTTCCGGACGGGTGGACGCCGAACTCCGGCAGTCGCAAAATCATCTCCGGCGACGGCGGCGGAGATTCGAGCACTGTGGGATTCATCACGACCAGTGGTCGCTACATCCAGCTGACACAGAGCAACGCCGAGGAATTCCCGTTGGTGTCACACGTTGCCGGTGGACAGCGATTCGCGACCGGAGTCGAGACCGTCGGTGCCGATACGTGGAACGTCTTCGGCGGCGAAGGCGTCGAGTCGATCTGGGTCACCGACGTCGGGGACGTTCGCCTGTTGCTCACGGGCGCGGCGACGCCGGAAGAGTTCCGGATTCTTGCCGAGAAGGTCGGCGCAGCGCAGCCGATCACGCCATAGGTTCTGCGGTCGGAGCGGACGTTATTCGTCCGCTTCGGCCAGAGCCTTTTCGACGCGAGCCCTGGCGCCCGCCAAATGCTCCTCACAGCGCTTGGCCAACGCTTCGCCTCGCTCCCACAATGAGAGTGACGCGTCGAGGTCCAGACCGCCCTGTTCGAGAATCTTCACGACGCTCACCAGTTCGTCGCGGGCGGCTTCGTAGCCGAGCTCGTTGATGTCGGTGTCGGTGGCGTTGCTCATTTTTCTCTTCCCATCACTGCGGCGCGAACGGCGCCGTCTGCAAGTCGAACTCGAATCTGGGTACCGGGTGGCGCGTCCTCGACCGAGCGCAGAACCTCCGGATCGCCGTCGGCGACAACACGTTGCACGACTGCGTATCCGCGGGCCAGCGTCGCGGCGGGGCCCAGCGTGGTGAGCCGGGCGCGCAGATGCTCGATCGTTCGGGACTCGGAGTCGATCAACCGAGTCACATCGCGTCGTCCGGCGGCTTGGAGCCGTTCGACCTCTTCGGCGCGGCGATCCACCGCGAGCAGCGGTGATGCCATGACCGGTCGAGTGCGCAACTGTTCGATCAGATGAGACTCACGCTTGACCCAGCTGCGCAGTGCCGCAGCGCTGCGGTCACGAAGATCCGCAACCAGAGCAGCTTCCGCAACCGCGTCGGGTACGACGCGCTTGGCCGCGTCGGTGGGTGTGGCTGCGCGCAGGTCGGCGACGTGGTCACTGAGCGGGCTGTCCGGCTCGTGGCCGATGGCACTGACGATCGGCGTCGTGCAGGCCACGATGGCGCGGCACAGTGCTTCGTCGGAGAAGGGCAGAAGATCCTCGACGCTACCGCCGCCGCGAGCGAGGATGATGACGTCGACCACCGGGTTGGCGTCGAGTTCCTTCAGCGCTTCGATGATCTGGGGAACAGCAGTCGGGCCCTGAACCGCGGTGTTACGCACCGCGATCGCCACTGCAGGCCAACGACGATGGGCGACCGAGACGACATCCTTCTCGGCCGCGCTGGCTCGGCCCGTGATCAGGCCGATCGTGCCGGGCAGAAACGGAAGCGGCCGTTTGAGTCTCGGATCGAACAAGCCCTCGGCGGCGAGCAAGGCGCGCAGTCTCTCGATGCGGGCCAGGAGTTCACCGATACCCACGGCACGAATCTCGGTGACACGCAACGACACCGTTCCACGTCCGGTGTAGAACGAGAGCTTGCCGAACATCACGACACGCGAGCCCTCGGTCAACGGCACCGGAGAGTTGTGCAACAACTGAGGTGAGCATGTGATCGACAGCGACATGTCTGCCGATGGATCACGCAGAACGAGAAAGGCCGTTCGGGTGCCGGGGCGTGCATTGATCTGGGTGATCTGACCTTCGACCCAGATGCTGCCGAGTCGATCGATCCAGCCGGCGACCTTCGCGGAAACCGTGCGGACCGGCCACGGCTGTTCAGCGCTGCTGGCGCCGGACGATCGCTGCGATGAAGCGGGGGGCGTTGCGGAAGTCACTTTGCCTTGGCTGTGGTGATGCGGTTGGTGAGCATGGTCTGGAACGGTGCGCGGGCGAGCGTCGCATTCTCGTAGTCCAGGACGGCGGTCAGCTCGTCGATGCTGAGCGTCCGGATGCGCGCACGGAGCTGTGCGAGTGTGAGGTTGGGGTAGTCGAGTTCCGTGACGATCTCGGGCTCTTCGGCAGGCTTGTCCGTCGTAGCTGCCGCGGATTCGGACTCGGCGACGGGTGCGGGCTCCTCGATGGGGGCAGTCGGCTCGAGTGAGTAGAGCGCGAAGCGTCCGGCGTTGGTCGGGGTGTCAGCGGTGGTCGATCCGGTGGAAGGTGCCGAGTCCGCGGGAGCGTCGACGTCGTCGTCGAAGACCGCCCACTCGGGCTGTTCGTCCTCGGAAGACCAGTTGATCAGTGCAAATGCCTGATCGCCCTTGATCGCCAGCGAGGTGATCGACTGCTGCACGCGCATGCTTGTCTGCAGCATCTGGCTCACGGCGGTCATCGGCAGGGCGACAGCGGTGGTGGGCAACTTCCTTGCCTCTTCCATCGCGGTGACGGCGAGTCCCGCGGCAACGCGCGCCACGAACGGTGGTCGGATCATTCCCACAGCTTGCCGCAAAGCACCGACAATCGGTAGCCGACTTGCCTGTGACGGCCGGACTCGTTCACTTCGCAACCGTCGATCGGGGTGCTGAGAAACGTCGATCAAGGCACTGAACCGAGGTGTTCACGTTTGCCGGAGTGTCTCACGTTCGACGTGCCAGTAGGCTGGTCACATGTCTTCGGCTGTTCCTCTCAATCTCGGTATCGCGCACTCGGCTGATTCGCCGTCCACCCGCAAGGGCAGCGCCAAGCGTGTGCTCCTCGCCGAGCCTCGCGGCTACTGCGCCGGCGTCGACCGTGCGGTCGAGACCGTCGAGAAGGCGCTCGAGAAGCACGGCGCACCCATCTACGTGCGTAAGGAGATCGTCCACAATCGCCACGTCGTCGAGACGCTCGAAGATCAAGGCGTGATCTTCGTCGACGAAACCGACGAAGTTCCCGAAGGATCACTCCTCGTGTTCTCGGCGCACGGTGTGTCTCCGGCCGTCCACGATTCGGCTGCCGAGCGGAACCTGCGCACGATCGACGCGACGTGCCCCCTGGTCACGAAGGTGCACCAGGAAGCAAAGCGATTCGCTCGCGACGATTACGACATTCTGCTCATCGGCCACGAAGGCCACGAGGAGGTCGAGGGCACCGCAGGTGAGGCTCCCGATCACGTCACCATCGTCGACGGCCCGGATTCGGTCGACGCGGTCACGGTGCGCGACGAGTCTAAGGTCATCTGGCTTTCCCAGACCACACTGAGCGTCGACGAGACGATGCAGACCGTCGCGCGCCTGCGCGAGCGCTTCCCCAATCTTCAGGACCCGCCGTCCGACGACATCTGCTACGCCACGCAGAACCGTCAGGTCGCGGTCAAGGCGATGGCCCCCGAGTGCGACCTCGTGATCGTGGTGGGTTCACGGAACTCGTCCAACTCGGTTCGCCTGGTCGAGGTCGCGCTCGGAGCGGGCGCTGCCGCGTCGTACCTGGTCGACTACGCCCGTGAGGTCGATCTCGCGTGGCTCGAGGGTGTCCAGACAGTTGGCATCACGTCAGGTGCATCAGTACCCGAGGTGCTCGTGCGCGGCGTGATCGAGCTTCTGGCCGAGCACGGATACAACGACGTTCAGCCCGTCACCACAGCCAACGAGACTCTGGTGTTCGCTCTTCCCCGCGAATTGCGGGCAGCGCGCACGTCCTAGAACAGCACAAAAATGCGGGGCACCTTCCATCTGGAAGGTGCCCCGCATTTTTTGGTACCGGGCTCGTCTGTCAGGGCTCTTCGCGATCGCGATACCGAACTCGCGGCGGCGGATACGCCGGAAGATCGACTCCGGGTGGGCGGCGGCGCGGGGGCAGCGGCGGCGATACGTCGTCACCCGAAGCGAAGAATGGCTCCATCCGCTCCTCACGCCTGGGCGACGGAGTGGGCTCGGGCGCCCGGCGGCGACCGTACGACGGGTAGTCGTCGTCTGCCACTGGCCGACTGTCCGGCTGAGGGCGACGCGTAGGCGGTTGGTGTGTGCGATCGACCCTGGGTGGCACTGGGCTTCTCCGGGGCGGCAGCGGGCGTTCGTCTTCGATCGGTTCGCGCCGGGGAGCGCTTCGGTACGCAGGCTGTTCGTCCACTTCGGGGGCGCGGCGGCGCGGCGGCCCGGGGACGGGTGCGTCCGAGACTCTGCGGCGACGCCCGGTCTCGGGTGCGGATTGTTCTCGCGTTGCAGCCGCAGAGGAGTCACGAGTGGCGGCCGCCGAGCGGCGGGAGCGGGTCGAGCGCGCAGGCCCGGTGGGACGCTGATTGAGCAGGAAGTACCGGAAACCGCCGATGATCAGCACGACGACGGTTGCTGCCAGCATGATCGGAAAGCGGTTGACCAACGGGTACGCGATGTTGATCGCGATGTCGCGCAGTGCGGTGCTGTTGTCCTTGCCGATGAGCGTGTGCCCGATCGGCACCGCAGCGAAGAGCAGCAACGGCGGTTGGGCCATCGCGGTGAAGAGAGCCTTGTTCGAAGCGGCAACCACAGCGAAGAGACAGCCCAGGAAGTAGAAGGTCGAGAACACCGCGGTGAGCTCTCCGCCGCCTCCGGTGGCATCGATCAGTACGCCGACGGCGGTGACACCGGCAGCAAGCAGGATCACTCCCCACCAGGGCAGGCCGGGGACGGTCACGATGAGCGATCGCTTGTCCAGCGGTACCCCGGAGCGAGCACGTTGGGTTGCAGACACATAACGACATTAGCGGTTCTTGCGTTGTCGGCCGTGTTTGTGCGGGTCGTGGCTGGCGCATTTATCGACGCGATGGCGCGATGGTTTCGGGTTCTTCGCCAAACGAACCGGACGGATTGTGTGCAGGGTCACCGGACGCTCGTGGGTTGGGGCACACCGCCGGAGCCGTCAGCGTGGGAGATCGGTGGTGTCGGTGGGCTGCTCTACCGTCGGATTCATGAAGATTCTGCACACCTCTGATTGGCATATAGGTCGCACCTTTCACGGCGTCGATCTGTTGGCCGATCAGGCGAGTGTGCTCGGGTCCATCGCGGATTCCGTCCGCCAACACGGTGTCGACGTCGTGGTCGTGCCCGGCGACATCTACGACCGCTCCATTCCCCGTTCCGACGCGGTCACGGTGTGCAATCGAGGCTTCGAGGCGATCCGGGCTGCCGGAGCGGTCATCGTCGCCACGTCCGGCAACCACGATTCAGCGGTGCGGCTCGGGGCCGGGGCATCCTTCGCCGCTGCCGGCGGATTGCACCTGATCACCCGCGTCGGCCAGATCGGTACTCCGGTGATGCTGAGCGATCAGTTCGGGCCGGTCGCGTTTTACGGGATTCCGTATCTCGAGCCGGAGATCACGCGCGTCGAGTTGGACGTGCCCCGGGCTCGTACTCATTCCGACATCCTCGGAGCGGCCATGTCGCGTGTTCGGCGAGATCTCGCCGAGCGAACGGCTGCCGACCCGTCGACTCGATCGGTATTGCTCGCCCATGCCTTCGTGGTGGGCGGTGAGGCCTCTGAATCGGAACGCTCGATCTCGGTCGGCGGAGTGGAGACCGTCGCGGTGGGCGAGTTCGACGGCGTCGATTATGTCGCCCTCGGGCACCTGCATTCTCCGCAGATGCTCTCGGAGAGTGTTCGATACTCAGGCTCACCGTTGCCGTATTCGTTCGGTGAGCGCAGCCACCGTAAGGCGGCGCTGCTGATCGAACTCGACGCCGCTGGCCTGTCGTCGGTGCAGCGCCTGGATCTCCCGGTCATTCGGGGGCTGAGCCAGGTAGTGGGGACACTCGACGAACTACTCACCGAGTCGAAATATGCCGATTCCGAGCAGTGCTATGTCTCCGCATTGCTCACCGACCCGGTCCGTCCGGTCGATGCCATGAGGCAACTTCAAGCCCGTTTCCCGTTTGCCGTTCATCTCGAATGGCAAAGGCCGGAAGGACAATCGGATCTCAAGTACCGCGACGCGGTTCGTGGTCGAACCGACATGGAGATCGCCCGCGGCTTTGTCTCGGCAGTGCGTAGTGACCCGTCCGAGCATGAGGTCTCGTTGATGACCGAAGCGCTCAGCGCTGCCGCGCGCGCCGAGGAGTCCACGGTAGAACTGGGTGAAACCGCGTGAGACTGCACAAACTCGAAGTCAGCTGTTTCGGGCCCTTTGCCGACACGGTCGAAGTCGACTTCGACCGTTTGGGTGCAGACGGGTTGTTCCTTCTTCACGGCGACACCGGGGCAGGAAAGACCACGATTCTCGACGCGGTTGCGTTCGCCCTGTACGGGCGGGTGCCGGGCGCGCGCAACGAGGGCAAGCGATTGCTGTCGGATCACGCGCCGGCCGGTTCGGTGCCGCGCGTGGAACTGGAGGCGACCATCAGCGGTCGCCGAATCAAACTCGTTCGCAGTCCGGAGTATTCGCGCCCGAAGAAGCGCGGGACCGGTTCGATTACCGAGAATGCCAAGGCCACGCTGACGTGGTTGGACGGCCGCGGCGAGAACCTTTCGCGCATCCCTGACATCGGTGACGAGATCAACCGTCTCATGGGCATGAGCGCTGATCAGTTCTTCCAGGTGGTGCTCTTGCCGCAGGGTGAGTTCGCCAAATTTCTGCGCGCCGAAAGCGACGAGCGAGGCAAACTGCTCGAGCGTTTGTTCGACACCAAGCGTTTTGTCTCCGTCGAGGCATGGTTCGACGCCAAACGAAAGGCAAGTGCTACCGCGCTCGCCGCCAGGGAGCAATCCGTGCGTCTGCTGCTCGCGAAGGTCGAGACTGCCGCTGGGCTCGAGGTGGGCGCCGAGGCGCACCCACTGGAATGGTCGCGCAAACTCCTCGCCGAGGCTCAGGACACCCGCGATGCAAGTCTCGCCGAGATGGTGACCGCCAAAGATGCAGCAGCCGAGGCTAATCGGGTGCTCGCAACGGCGCAGCGAACCGCAGAGCTGCTCGTTCGCCGTAATCGTGCGACTGCTGAACTCGCAGCATTCAACACGGGCACCGCGCACCGATTTGCGATCGGCGCCGAACTCGAGACCGCCAGGCGGGCTGTGCAGGTAGCTGCTGTCGCCGACGATGTAGAGACTGCCCGCGTGGGTCTTGTCGCATCGCTCGAATCGATGAACACCGCGATGTCGACCTACTCGGCAACGGGCGGGCCGGAGATTTTCGAGCCGGGAGTGTGGCCACCCACCGACGATGAGCGTCAACGCGTCGTAACTCGGATCCGGACCTGGCGTGACGAGATCGTTCGTCTCGACGCGATGGCGGAGGACGCTCGCAGAGCCGATGCGGCGGAAGCCGAGGTCGAAAAACTCGGAGTTCGTCGAGACGCCCTGTCCGAGCGCATTGATGCCATCGCGGTTGAACGCACCGAACTGCCAGAACTGGTACGCGCGGCCGGCCGAAGATTGGACGACGCGCAACGCGCGCATGCCACTCTGCCCGGCCTCGAGGCGGCACTCGTCAGAGCGTCGGATGCTGCGACGGCGGCCCATGAAATCGTCTCTCTGCGTGCGCAAGCCGAGAAGATTCGTGTGCAGGTGTTGGATGCGCGCGACGTCCATCAGAGTGCTCGCGGGCGCTGGCTCGATCTCGTGCAGAAGCGTATCGAAGGCATGGCGGCGGAGTTGGCGAGTTCACTCGCGCCCGGTGACCCTTGCCAGGTGTGTGGTTCGCGTGAACACCCTGCCCTGGCGCAGTCGGACGTCGTCACGGTCACCGAGCCCGATCTGGAAGCCGCGTCCGCAGCCGAGCGTGCAGCGGAGAAAGCCCTGAGCAAGGTAGTCGACCGCCAGGTAGCCGTCGACCGTGACATCGACCGCGTGATCGCCCGCGGCGGGGATGGAGACGTCGAAGAACTCGACAGGCTCCGCGCCGCGGCTCAGAGCGCCGTCGACGAGGCGACACACTCTGCCGGTCAGGTTGGAGTGTTGGCCGACAAGCTCGCGCAACTCAACGAGCGTGACGGCGAGCTGCAACAGGAATCGGCTTCTCTGACTGCCGAATTGGCAGCACTGACCGAGCGAATGACGACACTGTCGGCCACGGTCGAGCAGATTCGAGCGGCGATTGTCGCTGCGGTGGGAGAAGATTCGACCATCGCTGCTCGGCGCTCGCGGTTCGACAGGCTTGCCTCCGCGGCCACGGCGGCATCTGAGATGCGTGACGAGGCCGTTCGTGCGCAGGCGCGATCGGCGGAACTGTCGACCAAACTGGCCGCTGCGGCGGCCGCTGCCGGATTCGATTCGGTCGAGGCTGCGATCGAAGGGGTGAGATCGCCTGCCCGAATCGCGGCGATCGAAACCGAACTCGCCAAAGCGCGTGACCTCGAGGTGGCCGCTCGCACCATCCTCGACGACCCCGAGGTCGTTGCGGTGGGCGAAATCGAGACAGTCGACGTCGAGGGTCCTCGCAGCCTCGCCGTTCAGTGCGCCGAGGTGGTGAACTCGGCTGTTGCAGCCGCATCCCTGGCCGAGAACCGTGTGTCGGATCTCGAACGGTTCAGCGGACAACTCGAGAAGGCATACGAGGCGGTTGCGCCCGAGCGGGAACTGCACGACGAACTCGCGGCCCTCGCCGACGTGATCGCAGGCAAAGGTCAGAACAGTCGCAAGATGTCGCTGCGAGCGTATGTGCTCGCTTCGCGGTTGGAAGAGATCGCCGTATCGGCGTCGGTTCGGCTGCAGCGGATGTCCGGGGGTCGGTACGAGTTCGTGCACAGTGACGAGGCAGGTTCTCGGGGTCGCCGCGGCGGTCTGGGACTCGACATCCGCGACGACTTCACGGGAGTCGTTCGCTCGGCGAAGACGCTCTCCGGTGGTGAATCGTTCTTGGCGTCATTGTCTTTGGCGCTCGGCCTCGCCGATGTGGTTGCGGCGGAGTCCGGCGGAATCGTTCTCGACACGATGTTCATCGACGAAGGATTCGGCACTCTCGACGCCGACACCCTCGACTCGGTGATGGCTGTGTTGGACGAGCTTCGCGACGGAGGACGAGTGGTGGGCATCGTCAGTCACGTGGACGAGATGAGGCAGCGAATCCCGAGTCGCCTGCACGTCATTCGCGGACGTGCAGGCTCCTCGGTGAACGTGATTGCAGGCTGATCAGGCCTTTTTGTTCTCTACCTCTGATTCGGCGTCGGCGTCGTCGTCTTGATCTTCGAGGATGTCCGACGCGTCGCCGGCGGGCATCGGCTCGTTGTCGCTTGCGCGCTCGTCGATCTGCTCTCCGATGTACCGGATGACAACTGCTGCCACCGCGGCGACGGGCACTGCGAGGAAGGCGCCGACGATGCCGTACAGCGAGCTACCGGCGGCCACGGCAAGCAGCACGATGACGGCGTGGAGTTTCATCGACTTGCTCTGCAGCACTGGCTGAAGGACGTTTCCTTCGATCTGCTGTACCGCCAGGATGATGATCAGCACGATGATGGCGGTGGTGAGACCGTTGGCCACCAGCGCAACCAACACGGCCAGGGCGCCGGCGACAAACGCGCCGACGATCGGGATGAAGCCACCGATGAACGTCAGAATTGCCAGCACCGGTGCCAGTGGGACCCCGAGGATCAGCAATCCGGCGCCGATGAAGACCGCGTCGATGAGGCTCACCAGCGCTTGAGTCCTGATGAATCCGCCGAGCGTGTCCCACATGCGGGTGAGGACCTCTTCGAGATGCCGACCGGCGCGTCCGCCGCCGACAGCGTGGAGCCAGGGGATGAACCTCGGTCCGTCCTTGATGAAGAAGAAGGCGAGAATCAGAACCAAACCGAGCGTGACCAACAAGGAGCTCGCGGTACTCACGCCGCTGAAAACGCCTGAAGCGATGGCGGTTCCACTTTCCTGCACCTTGGTGATGACGGCGTGGACGGCGTTGTCGATCTGGTCGTCCTTCAGGTTCAGCGGCGGACCCTGGAGCCAGTCCTGAACCTGGTTGATGCCCTCGGTGGTCTTGTTCGCGAGCTCGGGGGCCTGGCTGACCACTGACGGAACGATGCCTGCGATCACGCCGGCCAAGATTCCGATCGAGAGCACCAAGGTGATGCCGGCTGCCGCGGCCGGTGGCATACCGCGCTTGATCATTCCGCGGGTCGGCGGCCACATGACTGTCGCGACAACGATAGCCAGAGCCACCGGCAGGATGATGACCCAGAGCTTTTCGATCAGCCAGCCGAAAATCCAGGCGCCCAGCGAAATCGACGCCAACACCAACGACCACTTTGCGAGCCACATACCCCCTTGCCCGATGATCTCGCCGCGGTCGCGCTTGCGCACCCCTGCGGACGTCCCCTTGTCTTGCTCGCTCACTGATCGTCCTTTCCGTCGGCGCAGGGATCTCCTCGCCGATGTGCGATTCCGGTGATCTAGCTGAGCTGATCGTAACGACTGCGTGCGATAACTCGTGTGTTGCGCTGCAATACTGTGTTTTGAAGCATGCCGATCGGACTAACATTTCCGTCATGAGAATCGCAGCAGCAGTCGGGGCAGCAGCAATCGTCGTTCTCGGGCTCACCGCGTGTAGCACCGAGGATCAGGACAACGCGCAGAACAAGATCAGCGAAGCAGTCACGAGCGGGCAACAGGCGCTCGAGACAGCCAAACAGTCCGCGGGCAACGCCATCGATCAGGGCAAGACAGCGCTGTTCGTCGCCACGTTCCGTGGGGCTTACGCGCCGTTGGCGGAGAATCGCGACGACGCAGACATCGAGGAGATCTTGACGACCACGTGCACCGAGGTCGCCAACGGCACGGACGAGGCGGAGGTCAAGACCAAGATCACCGACCTGGCCGAGAACAACGGCAACAAGCCCACCGACGAGCAGGCGGGCCACATTTACGAACTCGCGAAGGCCACCTGCCCCTGACGGAGATTCATCAAGCGCGGGATTCAGCAGCAGCGGGCGCCTGGGTTGGCGTCGGCTGCTGCGTGCCGGCGGCGCCAGAACTCTCGTTCGCTGATCACCGGTGAGTCGGCGTGGTGGCGTCGGGTGTGCTCGACGTAACGCTGATAGTCGAGATCACCCATCACCGAGCGAACCCACCACAGCGTTCCGCGGAACGCTGTGGTGAGTTTTGCCGTCATGGTCATGGTCATGGTCAGTGCCCACCTCCGTGCGCGGCGCCGGGCGCACGGACCTTCCCGGCTTTGATGAGCTCGTCCCATTCCTTCTGGATTTCCTTCTCCGCGGGCGTCGGAATGAAGCTGGCGGGTCCGAAGATCTTCGACGGTTCTTCCGGGGACTCGGTGGTCGGCAGCCCGCCGGCTCGGATTGCCTTGGCGCATACGATGATCCCGGCGATGACCACGACAATCACCAGTGACGCGAAGATGATCGACAACGTGCCCTGAATGAAGGTGTTGCGAATGACGGCATCGATGGCCTCCGGAGTCTTCGCAGAACCGTGCGCCGTCTCACCTGCTGCCTTCGCATCCTTGAACACGTTGTGCTGAGCCCAGTAACCGATCGCGGGGTTGTCGGAGAAGATCTTCTGGTACGACGCGGTCATAGTCACGACCAGGTCCCACACCAATGGCACGCCGGGGATCCAGGCCCATTTGAACAGGCCCTTCTTCATGACGATCGTCATGACCACCGTCAGTGCGATCGCGGCCAGAAGTTGGTTGGCGATGCCGAAGAGCGGGAAGAGCGTGTTGATTCCGCCGAGTGGGTCGGTGACACCCATGAGCAGGATCGCGCCCCACGCAGCGACCACGATCAGCGAGCACAGCCACGCACCGATGCGCCACGACGGGTCCTTGAACTTCTTTGCCGGACCGCCGAAGTTGCCGAGCGAGTCCGAGAGCATGAATCGAGCGACGCGAGTGCCGGCATCGATCGTGGTGAGGATGAACAGAGCCTCGAACATGATCGCGAAGTGGTACCAGAACGATTTCAGCGAGTCGCCGCCGAAGACGTCGCTGAGCACTTCGGACATGCCGAACGCGAGAGTCGGGGCGCCGCCGGTTCTCGAGATGATCGATTCTTCGCCGACGGCCTCGGCTGCCTGAGTCAGCACGTCCGGTGTGATGGGGGCAGTGCCGAGGGGCAGATTGTTGACGTATTCGGCTGCGGTTTCCGGTGTTCCACCGGTGAGCGCCGCGGGAGCGTTGAGTGCGAAGTACAGGTGCTGATCGAGGATGCAGGCGGTGACCAGAGCCATGATCGCGACAAACGATTCGGTCAGCATGCCGCCGTACCCGATCATCTTGGTCTGGCTTTCCTTCTCGAGCAGCTTCGGCGTCGTACCGGACGCGATCAGCGCGTGGAATCCCGAGAGTGCGCCACAGGCAATGGTGATGAACAGGAACGGGAACAGTGAACCGGCAAAGGCCGGGCCTTCGCCGTTGGAGGCGAACGGCGTCACTGCCGGCATGTTCAGGGCGGGCCGTGCGACCAGAATTCCGATGGCCAGCAGTGCGATGGTGCCGACCTTCATGAACGTCGACAGGTAGTCACGCGGCGCCAGGAGCAGCCAGACCGGCAGCACCGATGCGGCGAATCCGTACGCGATCATCAGCCACGCGATGGTGACCTTCGAGAGGGTGAACCAGTCTGCGCCCCAGCCGGTGTCGGCAACCCAGCCGCCGGAGACGATGGCAAGGAGAAGCAGGACGACGCCGATCAAGGAAACCTCGGAAACCTTGCCCGGCCGCAGATACCGCAGGTACACGCCCATGAACAGTGCGATGGGGATGGTCATCGCGATCGAGAACACACCCCACGGGGACTCGGCGAGGGCGTTGACGACGACAAGTCCGAGGACCGCGATGAGGATGATCATGATGACGAACACGCCGATCAATGCGGCGACGCCGCCGACGAGGCCGAGTTCTTCGCGGGCCATCTGTCCGAGGCTGCGCCCGCGGCGCTTCGACGAGATCCACAGGACCATGAAGTCCTGCACGGCCCCGGCGAACACCACGCCGACGATGATCCAGATCGTTCCCGGAAGATATCCCATCTGCGCGGCCAGGACGGGCCCGACCAGTGGGCCCGCGCCGGCGATTGCCGCGAAGTGGTGACCGAACAGCACCCGACGGTCGGTCGGCATGTAGTCGGCGCCGTTTTCCATGATCTCGGCGGGAGTTGCGACGTCGTCGCGAGGTTTGACGATCTTGCGTTCGATCAACCGCGCATAAAAGCGGTAGGCGATCAGGTAGGTACAGATTGCGGCCAACACGAACCACACGGCGCTGATGTGTTCACCGCGGACGATCGCAATCATGTACCAAGCGCCCGCGCCGACCAGTCCGAGAACAAGGAAGACGACGCGCGCAGTCGTGGAAATGGGCGTCTTGTCGATGACGCCGACAGGTGGCAGGTCAGGATCGGTTTTCAGGTACTCGACATTTGGTTCCGGCGCAGTCGTCAAGCTCATCGTCGAACTCCGTCCACTAGTGCAGTGTGGCCGCCGTCACAGCGGGCCATCTGTCACTGTAGGACCAGAAGGGTGAATCCGCGCGATCTGAAACGCGGGAGTCGACCGACGTCAGAATCGGTGAGCGTCGGCGTCGATCCAATCGGTGAGCCAGCTCTGCGGCGGGGAGTCGAGCAGTTCACCCGGCATCAGCCAGTCGAACAGGTCGGCATAGGTGCGGGTGGTGAGACCGTCGACGCGGCGGTTGAGCATTCCCGGTTGCAGTTGGTCGAACGAATCGATGCCCATCGACGCGATCATCTGTTGTGCGCTGGCGACGGTTGCCTTCTGGAAGCGGTAGACGCGCTCGCTCTTGTCGGGGATGTCGAGTGCGCGGGTGCGTGCCGGATCCTGAGTGGCAACGCCGACCGGGCAGCGGTTGGTGTGGCACATCTGGGCCTGAATGCAGCCCACTGCGAACATCATTGCGCGGGCCGCCATCGTGAAGTCTGCGCCCTGGATGATGCGTTTGACGATGTCGGAACCGCTCGCCACCTTTCCGGAGGCGCCGACTTTCACGAGAGGGCGCAGGCCAGTTCCCACCAAGGCGTTGTGCACGAGCATCAGGCCCTCGGTCAACGGCATGCCCATGTGGTCCTCGAACTCCACCGGACCTGCGCCGGTGCCGCCTTCGGAACCGTCGACGATGACGAAGTCGGGCGTGATGCCTCGCTCGATCATCGCTTTGCAGATTCCGAGGAATTCACGACGCGAGCCGACACACAGTTTCACCCCGACCGGCTTGCCTCCCGACAGTTTTCGCAGGGTCGCGATGAAATCGACCAATTCGACCGGGGTGCTGAACGCGGTGTGCGCAGGCGGCGAGATCACGGTCTGGCCGACGGGTACCCCTCGGGTTTCGGCGATCTCGGGGGAGACCTTGACTCCGGGAAGCACGCCACCCAACCCGGGTTTCGCACCTTGCGAGAGCTTGATCGAAATGGCCTTCACCTGATCGAGGCCGGCACGCTCGGCAAAACGGTCAGGATCGAATCGGCCGTCCTCGGTTCGGCATCCGAAGTATCCCGAAGCGATTTCCCAGATCAGATCGCCACCGTGTTTGCGGTGATACGGACTGATCGCACCTTCGCCGGTGTCGTGGGCGAAGCCGCCTTTGGCTGCGCCGGCGTTGAGGGCCTCGATTGCGTTGGCGGACAACGACCCGAAGCTCATCGCGGAGACGTTCAAGAGAGCGATGTCGTACGGTTTCGTGCAATCGCGTCCGCCGAGGCGAACTCGTGGAACGGTGTCGGAGGCTGTGCGTGCGCGAATCGAATGCGTCATGAACTCGTAGCCGATCGCATTGACGTCGCGCTCGGTCCCGAACGGCTCCTCAGCCAGCGTTCCCTTGGCGCGCTCGTAGACCAGATCTCGCGTTTCGCGATCGAATGGCATTCCATCGGTGGATGATTCGACGAAGTACTGCTGGATCTCCGGTCGAATCTTCTCGAGGAGGAATCGGGCGTGCCCCAGGACCGGATAGTTACGGAGGATGCTGTGGGACCTCTGAGTGAGGTCGTAGGTGCCCATCGCCGCCAGCGCGAGAGTGACGACCGCGATCACCCACCATCCGGGAGAGACCACAATCGCGAGCGCGGCGGTGCCGAGACCCACTATCCATATCAAGAGCACGATCAGCATCCGAGTCACCTCGAGAGCGTAGGCGCTCACTGCGACACGGCAGCGGTAAGTCTCCACTAGGTTCTGCGATAGAGAACCGAATCCGACTCTTTGGGGGAATGATGACCGAACCGCAGTATCCGACCGACCCGCAGGATCCGAAGGAGCAGCAGTATCCGGCGGGCCAGCAGTATTCAGCCGGGCAGCAATATTCAGCAGGCCAGGAGTATGCGACGGGCCAGCAGTATCCGACCGACCCGCAGTATTCAGCCGGGCAGCAGTATCCGACCGGTCAGCAGTACAGCGCGCCCCAGCAGTACAGCGCCGCTCCCACGTACGCGGCGCCCCAGTACGGTCCGCCGAAGTCCAACGCGGGATGGGCCGTCGCGTCGATCCTGTTCTTCTGGCCTATCGCGTTCGCCGCGTTCAACCATCTCCACGACATCTACCCGAAGTGGGCGATGGGCGATCACCAGGGCGCACAGTACGCGTCCGAGCGGGTGAAGAAGCTCGGGCAGATCTCGCTCCTCATAGCCGTCATCTGCTGGGTGCTGTTCATCGCGTTCTACGTCATCTTCCTGGTTGCGATCGTGTCGTCCGTCGATTCGTATACCTACAACTGATCACCTGCCGCGACGTGACGGTGGGGCGAGTACCCGTCACGTCGCCGCGAGGCCGTAGAATCCACAGACCGTGAGCCTTACCCTCGGAATCGTCGGACTGCCCAACGTCGGCAAGTCCACCCTTTTCAATGCACTGACCAACAACGACGTGTTGGCAGCGAACTACCCGTTCGCGACCATCGAACCCAACGTCGGCCTGGTCGAGCTGCCCGATCCGCGGCTGCAGAAGCTCGCCGAGATCTTCGGCTCCGAGCGCATCCTCCCCGCGACCGTGTCGTTCGTCGACATCGCGGGAATCGTGAAGGGCGCGTCCGAGGGCGCAGGCCTTGGCAACAAGTTCCTGGCCAACATCCGTGAAGCGGACGCCATCTGCCAGGTAGTGCGCGTCTTCGCCGACGACGACGTCATCCACGTTGACGGCAAGGTCGACCCGGCCTCCGACATCGAGGTCATCGAGACCGAGCTCGTGATCGCCGACATGCAGACCCTCGAGAAGGCTCTCCCGCGTCTGGACAAGGAAGCTCGCAAGAACAAGGAGCTCAAGCCTGCCCACGACGAGGCACTCAAGGCCCAGGCCTTCCTCAACGAGGGCACGACGCTCTTCAGCGTCAAGGACAAGCTCGACTTCTCGCTGCTGCGCGAACTGAGCCTGCTCACCACCAAGCCCTTCCTCTACGTCTTCAATGCTGACGAGTCGGTGCTCACCGACGAGGCGAAGATCGCGGAACTGCGCGCTTCCGTCGCTCCTGCCGACGCCGTGTTCCTCGATGCAAAGGTCGAGCAGGAACTCCTCGAGCTGGACGAGGAAGACCGCCAGGAAATGCTCGACTCGATCGGTCAGACCGAGCCGGGCCTGCACGCTCTCGCGCGCACCGGCTTCCACACTCTTGGGTTGCAGACCTACCTGACTGCTGGTCCGAAGGAAGCTCGCGCCTGGACCATCCACAAGGGTGACACCGCTCCCCAGGCTGCCGGCGTCATTCACACCGACTTCGAGCGCGGCTTCATCAAGGCTGAAATCGTGTCCTTCGACGACCTCGTCGAGGCCGGTTCCATGGCCGCAGCCAAGGCTGCAGGCAAGGTCCGCATGGAGGGCAAGGAATACGTCATGGCCGACGGTGATGTGGTGGAGTTCCGCTTCAACGTGTAGCCGCTTTCGGTCTAACCCTTACATCCGCACAGGAAGACGGGCCATATCTACCAGAGTGCCCGTCAACCTCGTCTCGTTGGCTGAGTCGGGTCGAATCATCTGGTGACAGCGCTAGAAACTACCGGGGTTCCGTACCCACGTGCAGAGTGCTGCCCATACTCGTGGCGAGTCGCGGTCATGCCCCGAGATCCGGGGACGTGACGTCGTCAAGACTGCCGCGTCAGACCCAGAGGGTAGCTTCTTTACATGAGCTTCCCGAAGCCAAACCAACACGCTGGACCTATGGTCGGCCATGTAAGAAAGGGTCGCGTCTACAAGTCCCCGCTCGCTGCGACGGGTGTGCTGGGCATCGAGAATTGGATCAAGGACGATTTCCCGGACCTTCTCTGGCCCGCACTCGTCCTGGCTGAGCACGGGAACGACAGCATTCGACGATTCGTGAAGTGGCAGAAGGCAGTCCAGGAATCGCTCGCGCACCATGGGGAAGTTGCCTTTGTCGCGGAATCGTTGGATGGACGCCTTACACACTTGGCTGGCCTTGCCGAGAAGTTCCCCAACTCAGTCGGAATAGTTGTATCGGAGGCCGACCGTCAAGGCCTGCTTTCGGCGGGAGTTGTTCGCGCGCTGGTCTCATATCCGTTCCGCCCTGCACCGTGGCTTGTCGGCGACATCGAGGTCAAACCCCCAGCGCAACCTGATCTGGACCTTATTCGCGATGCGTTGCTCTCGGTCCTACGCGGCGGCCACCGCGAAGCGCTCATTAAATGCCTGCGCACCTGGAGTGCGGTCCAGGCGGGAACCTTCAGTTCTGATGCCCAGATGATCGAACTCCTGAAAGACTACCCGGGTAATCTGGACAATCGCGCGGCAGCAGATTCCATGGTTCGTGCTTCCTGGGGCGCACACAAAGCGATGGTGAAGTTCAACGATCCGGGTTACTTCGATGAAGCGATTAAGTGGGCACGTGTTTTCTGGGGAGTGAACTCTATGACATCTCGTTGCGTCCGGAAGCGGGCTGTCGAAAATTCCCATGACGGCCGCACTGAACCGGATGACGGCGAACCGGCCGGGAACATTGCATCAGCCGCGCACTCCGATCAAGCCGAGCCGACATCCATGTCCGTGGATGGTGAGAATCTGCGCAGGTTCACGATGGACGTGATGAGCAGCTTCGTCGAGGCGCTGGAGACCGCCCCGGCCCATCTCTACTCGAACGAACGGCAGGAGGTGATTTCCGGGCTTGTGGCCCGAGCCGGGCGTGATCTCATCGCGGTGCTGGGCGCCCCCGATCTGTGGTGTCTAGAGCATGGCGCGCATATAGCTCGCATGTTGGTTGAGACGAAAATAAATCTCCACTGGATGGCGCTGCAGGATCCAGCCATCTACAGACAGTTCCAGGAATACGGGGCAGGTAAGGCAAAGCTCTACGCCCGCATCTCAGATGAGTTGCCCGACGATGCGCGAACCGCTGGCTTTCGCGAAAGCATCGACGAACTTCAGCGCCTCAGCCACAATCACGACGTTGTTGATCACCGGACAGTTGACACACGAGACACCTTCGCTGGCGGCAAGTCGATCCGGGCGATGGCGGAGGAAGCCGGTCTGCTGGACTTCTACCGGCAGGCGTACTCCCTCTCAAGCGGGGTAGCGCACTCCGAATGGTGGTCAGTCGAAACGCATGCGATGGAGCCGTGCTTGAATGTTCTCCACGGAATGCACCTAATACCCAGTCTGTCGCTGAACCCCGGAGGGAACGTCGAGCTAGCTGGGTCTTGGGTGGAACAGTTCTACTCCCTCGCGCGCGAGGGACTGGGCATCCTCGGGACTGACGAGGACGCAGTAACTGCCGCCTTTGCCTGGATGAACGCCGACGACGATTTGTCGGAGGCACCTGACAATGAGGGGTTGGTGTCATGAGGTTGCTACGTGGCGATGTGTAGCCGAGTTCCGGTCTAGCGGCAGGCCAATGAATGGCTCGCCGACGGGCTGAGAAGTGAGCAGTTTCCCGGCTGAGAGGCGACATGGCATGGCTGACTCGACTCGGCGAGCTTCCAGAGAATCAGCCATCGCGCAGACAGTCACCGCAGCGCCGCAACGTCGATGGATTTCGTTCGGATTGAGGCCATGAGCAGGCGTATGTCGAGATGGGCGGCACCGGTACGGGTCACTCGTGGCAGGCGCCTGCCGGCTGGCCCGCATGGCGGGGGCGAGAGCGGTACAGCGGTAACCCGTACTTTCGCATTTTAGGCACCGCCTCGTCCGTTTGTGTGGACTCCAACAGGTCGTTGGGCACCGGTTCCAACGGTGGCGGGGGAATACGCCGCACTGCGCGGCCGCTGGTCTCCAAGCATCTCGCTTGTCACATGCGGCCCGAAGCAGGTTCGCGCCCTGGAACCAGTTCGCAAGCAAGCTGAGATACGGAATCAGCAGTTTGACTCTCTAATTGCCGGTGGGCACAGCAGTCAAACGCGGGCATCTCGCTGAGCGTCCGACGTGTCACAAACCGCCGCGCTCTCCCAGTCAACGGGTCGGTGAATTCGAGTTCCCTCGCGAGCAATTGGAGTGGGAGGGAATGATCGTCTGGGGCGTCGGGAAGCAGGTCGGGGTATCGCCGGTCGCCCAGGATCCCGGTGCCGAGAGCTGCCAGATGCACCCGTAACTGGTGCATCCGTCCGGACTGCGGACGTAGAACCGTGTGCAGCACAGCACGTCCGGAGGCGCTCACGCCCATCCCTCGCGCCTCGATCATGGTCTCGGAGTTGGGTTCACGGCTGTCGTCGACGACGACCCGCAACTCGCCGCGTCGAGCTTCGATGTGGTTGCGGTAAACGAGAGGGACGTCGAGCGCTGGCGCATCCTGGTCCCACCGGGACGGTCGCGCCGACACCGCCTCGTAGACCTTCGTGACCTGCCGCTTCTCGAACAGTGACTGGTACGCGCCGCGCGTCGCGGGGCGGGCCGAGAACATCACCACCCCTGCGGTGCCGCGGTCGAGTCTATGGATCGGGGTCAGATCTGGGTTGTCGAGACGGACCCGCAGTCGGACGAGCGCCGACTCGCGGAGGTAGCGCCCGCTGGGGGTGGTCGGGAGAAAATGGGGCTTGTCGATGACGACGAGATCGTCGTCGAGGTGCAGGATCTCCTCGCGGAACGGCACCGGGTCCTCCGCCGGTAACTCGCGGTAGTACCAGACGAACCGGTGCGCGCTGAGCTCGGTGCTCCGGCAGATCGGGTGGCGGTCGATACCCACGAACTCGCCGTCGTCGAACCGCCGATACAGGTTTTCGGCGTCCAGATGGTCGAACTTGGCTACGACGTACTCGGCGATCGTCGTCCACGGCCCAGAGAGCGGGATGCGTAGGCGCGTCGGGCCAACCCCGTTCTTGACGGGCAGCGGTGGGGACATGGACACACAGGTAATCATCCCATCGACTGCTGGTCAGCGGTGATTCGGTGCGGCCTTGCCGGAGACGTCCCCGCGGGGACGTGGGGACCAACTCGGACCGGTGATCACCAGAGATCGTCGAGTCGGAAAATCAGTAGCGCAGGCGAGATGCGGGCCCGTATGGTTCGGCAGAGAAAGGTCGCAGTCGAAAAGCACTGCGGTCCATACCTTCTGTAGCTCAATTGGTGAGAGCACCCGACTGTGACTCGGGCGACGGCGGATCGTAACCGCCCAGAGGGACTCAGTTCAGATACGGCTGACGTGAGGACTCTAGGCGCAGAGACCGGCAGCCCTTTGCCTGCACAGTTGTCGAACGAGCCTCAGCCGGTATTCCCTGAATCGCCGAACAGCATTCCAGTCACCCGCCATTTCCGCGTCGGCAAGTAGGTATTCGCAGTTGTCCAACTGATCCTTCAAAGACATCATCAGAATTCACCTCCGATCACCCGAGCAAGTACCTGTCCAGGATGCGTCCGGCGACACCCCGCGGACATCGGCCGAAGTACCTGTTCAGGTACCTGCTTCGGTGCGCGGTGGAGGTTACTTCTTGAGCGCAGGCGCTGGTAGCGGCATACCGCGCTCGGACAGGACGGCGCGGAGACGGTCAGGGTAATCGGTGATGATTCCGTCGACACCCAGGTCTATGAGGGCGTGCATGGTGGCGGGATCATCGACGGTCCACGGGATGACCTTCATGCCACGCGCATGTGCGCTCGCGATCATGTCGGCTGTCGGGTACAAGGCGAAGCCGGGGTCGCCGACCTTTCCACCCTGGGGAGTTCCTTGGACAGGGGAGTAGGCGGAGGCGCCGAAGGTTGCCACCGCCGCGATGCCGTCGCCACCGAAATCATCGATGTCCAGACCACCGAGCCACGGTGACGCTCCGTCCTTGCCTACCTGGAGAAAGTCGCCGTTGGTGAGCGCGACGACCGGCACACTCGGCGCGAGTTGACGGGTGAGCATGAGTGAGCCCCAGTCGAAGCTCTGAATGGTGACGCTGTCCAACAATCCGGCTGCCCGGATCGTGTCGAGAACTACGGAGACGAACTGCTCACGCGGCGCGGTCTCGTGGGGCGCTCCCGCTTCCACCTTGGTCTCGATGTTGAGCTTGATTCCGGGTGCGTTGTACGACTTCACCAGAGCGAGGACGTCTTCGAGCGTCTGCATTTTCGCTCCCGGAACATTTTGCTGCTCAGGGTATCCGGCAAGGGGGAGCGTGCCACAGTCCATGGTCTTGATCTGCTGCAGGTTCAGCGTGTTGACGAATTTGCCGACGTAGGGGAACTCCGGGTCACCGGCAGTTGCCGGCTCGGTGTCGAGGCATTTCTTGTTCGAGATCTTACGATCGTGCGTGACGACAGCGATCCCGTCTTCGGTGATCTGGGTATCGAGTTCCAATGTGCTGACGCCCATTTCGAGAGCGTTGGAGAATGCGGCCAGGCTACTCTCCGTGTACAGGCCGAGTCCGCCGCGGTGGGCTTGGACGTCGAACGTCGAAACCGGCTGGGGCGCTGAACTACCGAACGAACCGGACCAGTCGAGACTTCCGGTGGGCGATGCGGCGGCCGGGGTCGCCAAGGCGGTGAGGGGGAGTGCGACGGTCACGGCGGCGCACGACAATATTCTGCTCAGTTGCATGAAAGGAAACGTAGAGGCGCCGAATGGCCCACTGGGGTTCGTTAGGTAAACTAACGGTAAAGGTCAGGCCGCGTGAATGCGCTGCTCGATGCCGTTCGCTTGGACCTTCATCCACGACGCCAGAAGCTCGCACCCGGTCAGTCCGCTCTCGTCGAGAGGTTCGATCGCGTAGCTGACGTGTCTACCGCCGCGAGGGTTCTCCAGCTGAAAGCGGTTCAGGTTCAACCGCGTCGGCAGATAGCCGAGTACTTCGAGGAACGCGGTGCGAATGCGTCGTAGATCGGTACGCCACTGCTTGGGGCTGAACCGAGTCTTCTGCGCGTTCTGGAAAGCATTGCTGCGAAGTAGTTCCCACACCTTACGTGCCCACACGCGTGCCTGGGAGAAGGACATCCAGCGCGTCAAGTCTGCGATGTCGCGAATGTAGCTGTCGTCGCTGGCATTACAGATCATGTCCTGTGGGTGCCCGATCCACTTGACCGGAATCCACGGCTGGACTTCGGGTCCGTCGCCGGCAACGCCGTGTCCCTCACAACCTTCGATGACACCGGCCGGTTGTTGAGGATCCGAGATCAAACCGACTCCGATGATGTTGGCGCCGTTCAGCGTCGGAGAAGTCAATGTCGGAAGTGCTGCGCGGATCACGCTGCATCCCTGGGAGTATCCGATCAGCATGACTGGGCCGTCTGTCTGTGCGATTTCGGCAGTGAGGGCCTTCACACCCATCGCGGTGCTGTGCCGAAAGCTCAGGCCGCCGTCGGCGACCGGGCCGTACGACGCGGGATAGGCGACCCAGCGAGAATCGAATCGACTGTCGAGTTCGTCGGTGACGGCACTGAGGAGTCCGCGCACACGGGCGCCGTCGTCGCCGACGTGGGATTCGCCGGTGCCGCCAACTGCAAGAACGGTTACCTCAGCCATGCCAGCGATGATCCACGTCGATTCTGAGAGGTCGGCATCCAAACCCTGAGAAGAGACTGGCAATCCGTTGTGCTGCGAAATCGTTATGGAACGAGCATCATTTACCAATGACGACGCCGAATCGTTCATCCAGGCGAAAAGTGTCCGTGGTCGGGGCGGGAAGCGTCGGCACTGCGATTGCGTACGCGTGCTTGATACGCGGATCAGCCGACGCGCTCGCCCTCTACGACACCAACAGGGCAAAGGTCCGCGCCGAAGTTCTCGATCTCAACCACGGAACCCAGTTCACACCGCCGTGCACCGTCGAGGGAGGTGATGACATCTCGGTCACCGCGGGATCGGACTTGGTCATTGTCACCGCGGGCGCCAAGCAGCATCCCGGCCAGTCGCGGCTCGAACTTGCCGCGGTGAACGTCACGATTGCACAGACTTTGACCGAACAACTGTTGTCGGTGTCGCCGGACGCGGTTCTTCTCTTCGTCACCAACCCGGTCGACGTGGCGACCTACGCCGCGATCCAGGCCGCTGGACCGTCGTACAGCGGCCGAATTTTCGGATCGGGGACGGTGCTCGACACGGCCCGATTGCGATTCCTGCTGGCCACCGAACTCGGAGTCGCAGTCGAGAACGTCCATGCCTTCATCGTCGGCGAGCACGGGGACTCCGAGATTCCGCTCTGGTCGAGCGCAACCATCGGCGGAGTGCCGGCAACCTCGTTCGTGGGACCGTCGGGCGGCGTCCTCGGCCCCGACCTACGCGCGAACGTCGCGAAGTCTGTGGTCCGCAGTGCTTACGAGATCATCGAAGGAAAGGGTGCGACCAACCTCGCCATCGGATTGTCGAGCGCATTCATCGCGGAAGTCGTGCTGCGGGACGAACAACGGGTTCTGCCGGTATCGACTTTGCAGACCGGCGTCCACGGACTCGAGCGCGTTTGTCTGTCCCTTCCCACGATGGTTGGTCGTGCGGGTGCCGGTCGAGTCCTCGAAATACCGCTATCTGAAAAAGAGGCTTCGGGCCTCCGATCTTCTGCCCGTACATTGCGAGAGGTGCAGGAATCTCTGGGATTGTGAATATCTGTTCTCCTCGATATCCGACATATAGGATCAACAAATGATCAGCTTCCTGATTCGCGCCGCGATCTTCCTGGGTTCTGCCGCTGTCGGGCTTCTTGTTGCGTCGTTGATTCTTTCGGGTTTCTCGGCGCCCACATCCGGATTCATCGTTGCGGTCGTGATCTTTGCGATTGCGCAGTCGGTCCTGGCGCCGTTCATCGCCACAGTGGCGAAGCGACACGCACCGGCGTTTCTCGGCGGAATCGGATTGGTATCGACGTTTGTCGCTCTGTTGGTGGCGTCGCTCTTCTCCAATCTGTCGATTTCCGGTGTCTCGACGTGGATTCTGGGAACCGTCGTCGTGTGGCTGGTAACCGCAGTTGCGACGCTGGTTCTTCCGTTGTTGTTCGTGCGTAAGAAAGTTCAGGAGAAGAAGGCACAGTGACGCGCCCGAACATCGGTATGGACTACACAGTCCTGGACTGCCCGGATCCGGCTGCATTGGCCAGCTTCTACGTCCAGGTCCTCGAGTGGAAAAGTGTTCGCGACGAGGACGATTGGCACGTGATCGAAGGACCCGGCGGGGAGCGGCTCGCGTTTCAGCTCGCTCCGGATTTCGTTCCGGTGGACTGGCCGACCTCCGGCGTCGGGATCCATCTGGATCTGCTCGTCGATTCTCTCGACCCCGCGGAGGCTTGGGTGATCAGCCTGGGTGCGCAGCGGGTGACCGGCATCCCGGAGCATCAGACTTTCCGCGTCTACCGCGACCCGGTCGGTCACCACTTCTGCCTGTGCCTGCGGGGCTGAGTGCCGAATCGCCCCGATCTCGTCGACCGTGGATAATTCCGAACACTTGTCAGGCCCGAGAATTGGAGATCGACGATGGCTTCGCAGAATTCCGACGAATTCCTGGTAGAACGTACGACGATCGTCAAGGCAGAAGCATCGGACGTCTTCGCGTTGATCAACGATTTCCACCAGTGGACGCAGTGGTCGCCCTGGGAAGGTCTCGACCCGGCAATGCAGCGTACGTACGCGGGTCCGGACGCGGGCGTCGGGGCTTCGTACGCCTGGGCGGGAAACAAGAAGGCGGGCTCCGGCTCGATGGTGATCACCGAATCCGTCCCGAATGAACGCGTAGTTCTGGACCTGGCCTTCCTCAAGCCGTTCAAGGCGCAGAACGTCACCACCTTTCTCATCTCGCCGAATGCCGGTGATGTTCAGGTGACGTGGAAGATGACCGGGAAGAAGAATCTGTTCTTCAAGATCTTCGGTTTCATCTTCAGCATGGACAAGCTCGTCGGTAAGGATTTCGAGAAGGGCCTGTCTCAGCTGAAAGCTGCTGCAGAAAAGAGCTGACAAGCCGGTGGTACCGTCTCCCGGTGTTACGGATGACGCCCACCGATGCCCAAACTTTCTGGATTTCGGAGAAGATCCCGAACGATCAGCTATTGCTCTACTGTTTCGACGGTCAGAGCCAGTCGATCGACGAGCTACGCCGCTCAGCGGTGGAACGAGCGTCGCTCATTCCGGATCTCAATGTTCGGATTCGTGAATCACCGTGGCACCTCGACTATCCGGTCTGGGAACCCATGCCGGTCGATGCCTCGTTGGTGAGAGTGCATGAGCTGACCGATGACTCGTGGATCTCGTGCATTCAGGGAATCGAGAAACTCCTTGAGAACCACGTCGATCCGCGCGAGTCGCCGTGGGCGCTGCACCTGTTTCACGGCGTCACCGGCGTGCCGCGCTGCAGTGGCCCGGCGCTGATCGCAGTTCTGCAGGTCGCGCATTCTCTGGCAGACGGCAAACGGGCGTCGGCGATTGCTCGCCAGCTGTTCTCGCCGCAACCGCCCGCGCAGCAGAAGACGGACGTGCGGCGTAGCGGATCAGCCGAGATTCTGGGCCGCGCCGCCTTGCGCCTGCCGGGTCAACTCGTTTCACTGTTCCGCGACGGCCGGGCGGGGCACCGAGCGCAGTTGCAACTGCAGGCCGACACCGAATCGGGAGTTGTTGCGCCGCAGGCGGCGAGCCGTCCCAAAGTGCGCTCCAACATCCCTCCCGGACCTCACCGATTGGTGCGCATGGTCGTGCGGGACAGCGCAGATTTCCGTGGCGACGGCGTATCCGTCACGGTCGGAGCGATGACAGCTATCTCGCTGGCGATGGCGAACTACCTCACCGAGCGAGACGGCTCGGTACCGCCGGAACTGGGAGCTGAGGTGACCATCGCCAAGGCGGGTACACCCACGGCGCGCAACCACTTCCGCAATGCAGGTGTCGGACTGTTCCCGGACGTCGAAGACCTTCGTGAGCGAGCCCAACGGATCAAGGAGTCGATGGACGAGCGTCGCGCACGAGCGTCCCATCCGTCCAGTGCAGCGTCGGATCTCGCGCTGAACGCGGTTCCCGGCCCGCTGGTCCGTTGGGGCGTGCAGCAATACGATTTCACGGCGGTGCCCGACGAGGTCACCGGCAACACCGTGGTGTCGAGTGTCGCGCGCGGTGACGCGGATCTGATGCTCGGAGGCGGCGTCGTTCGGTTCACCGCCGGCTTCCCGAGTTTGTCACCGGTCATGTCGTTGACCCACGGCGTCCACGGGATCGGGGACACGGTGACGATCAGCATCACCAGCAGTCCGGCCTCGATTCCGGACATCGACGTGTACGAGCAGATGATGCACGACGCGATCGACGAGGTGCGCGAGGCGCTGTCGTGACGGCCTGATGTACTGGGAGCATGGGATTCACGCGCGCCGAGCTGGAGTCTTTCCGAGACGCCGAGATCGAGGATCTGATCGGGCCGAATTGTCGGCTGTTGTTCGTCGGTATCAATCCGGGACTGTGGACTGCCGCGACGGGCGCGCATTTCGCGAGGCCGGGTAATCGGTTCTATCCGGCACTGCTGCGGGCAGGCATCATCGAGCGTGCGATCGACCCCTCCGCGGGTATGTCGGACGCTGACACACAACATCTGATCGATCGGGGAGTGGGCATCACCAACTTGGCGGTGCGGGCAACTGCGCGCGCAGATGAATTGTCGTCGGAGGAGCTCGCAACTGGCGGAGTCCGGGTCCGAAACATCGTGCGCGCAACCAAACCAGTAGTCGTTGCCTTCGCCGGGATCACCGCCTATCGAACAGCTTTCGGTGACAAGAAGGCGAAGGCCGGGCGCCAAGACCGCGATTTCGAGGGGGCAAAACTGTGGATCGTGCCCAATCCCAGTGGCCTCAACGCACACGAGACGGTGGACACCTTGGCAGCGAAATATCGTTCCGCCGCATCCGAAGCCGGAATTCTCTGAGAGAAGTCGCAGTTCCGTTCGGCCAGAACAAGGTGCAAGTTAAAGTGCTTGTATGTCTGTTCTATACAACGTCTTTGTAGTGATTCACCTACTCGGTATGGCTGCCCTGGTCGGTAGCTACTTCACCGTCCTCAAGGCTCCTTCGATCACCGAGGTCATGGTGTGGGGTGCCAGGATGCAGTTCGTGTCCGGCCTGATCATCGTCGGGTTGGGCGAAGGCGCCCTGGACAAGAACTACATTCACGCGAAGATCGCTGTGAAACTGGTGCTTTCGTTGGTCATCGTGGCGCTTGCCGAGATCACCCGTGCGAAGCAGAAGAAGGGCCAGCCCAATCCGAATCTGGTACACGTCGTCGGCGGTTTGTCGATCGTGACCGTATTCGTGGCCGCGCTCTGGACCTGACAAAGACACAAAAGAGCCCCGGCGATCGAAACTCGCCGGGGCTCTTTGCTGTTGACGTGTCTACAGGCCTGGACGCTTACCGATCGTCAGGGTCACTTCACCGGTATGGGCGAAGAAGTCGTTGCCCTTGTCGTCGACGACGATGAACGCGGGGAAGTCCTCGACGTCGATCTTCCAGACGGCTTCCATCCCCAGCTCGGCGTACTCGAGGATGTCGACCTTCTTGATGCAGTCGAGTGCCAGGCGAGCTGCCGGTCCACCGATGGATCCGAGGTAGAAACCGCCGTGGGTGTTGCAGGCGTCGGTGACCTGCTTTGAGCGGTTTCCCTTGGCGAGCATGATCATCGAGCCACCGGCGGCCTGGAACTGCTCGACGTACGAGTCCATACGGCCGGCCGTGGTCGGGCCGAACGAACCGGATGCCATACCGTCGGGTGTCTTGGCGGGGCCGGCGTAGTACACCGGGTGATCCTTGAGGTACTGCGGCATCTCTTCGCCTGCGTCGAGACGCTCTTTGATCTTGGCGTGCGCGATGTCGCGTGCCACGACGAGCGGACCGGTCAAGGAGAGACGAGTCTTCACCGGGTGCTTGGAAAGCTCGGCGAGGATCTCCGACATCGGCTTGGTCAGATCGATCTTGACCGCAGCACCCTTGCCGGTACCCGAAATGCCATCCGTCTCTTCGTCGAGCTGAGCGTCCGTGACCTCGGGCAAGAAACGGCCAGGGTTGAATTCGAGCTGTTCCAGGAACACGCCCTCCGGGGTGATCTTGGCCTTCGCCTGTCGATCGGCCGAGCACGACACCGCAATGGCGACGGGCAAGGAAGCACCGTGACGGGGGAGTCGGACGACGCGGACGTCGTGGCAGAAGTACTTGCCGCCGAACTGGGCGCCGATACCGATCTTTTGCGTGAGCTCGAAGACCTTCTTCTCGAGCTCGTGATCTCGGAAGCCGCGACCCGTGATGGCGCCTTCGGTCGGCAATTCGTCGAGGTAGTGCGCGGACGCGTACTTCGCCGTCTTCATCGCGAACTCGGCCGAAGTACCGCCGACGACGATTGCAAGGTGGTACGGCGGGCAGGCAGCAGTACCGAGCGAGCGGATCTTTGCCTCGAGGAACTGCATCATCGAGTCAGGGTTCAGGATCGCTTTGGTTTCCTGGTACAGGTAGGACTTGTTGGCGCTGCCGCCGCCCTTGGCCATGAAGAGGAACTTGTACGAGTTCTCGTGTCCGGCAGCAGTATCGGCGTACAGCTCGATCTGTGCGGGCAAGTTGTTGCCAGTGTTCTTCTCGTCCCACATCGTGATGGGGGCGTTCTGCGAGTAGCGCAGGTTCAGACGCGTGTAGGCGTCGTAGACACCGCGGGCGATGGACTTCTCGTCGTCGCCGGGGGTGAGTACGTGCTGTCCACGCTTGCCCATGACGATGGCGGTTCCGGTGTCCTGGCACATCGGCAGAACGCCGGCAGCGGCGATATTGGCGTTCTTGAGCAGATCGAGCGCTACGAACTTGTCGTTGTTCGAGGCTTCGGGATCGTCGAGGATGCTCGCGAGCTGCGTCAGGTGATCCGTGCGCAGGTAATGAGAGATGTCGTGCAGCGCCGTTTCGGTCAGCAAGCGCATTGCTTCGGGCTCGACCTGCAGGAAGGTTCGGCCGTCCGGTCCCTCGACTGTCGACACCCCTTCGGTGGTGAGCAATCGGTACTCGGTGGTGTCATCACCGATCGGCAACAGGTCCTCATAGAGGAAGTCGGCCATCATCTCTCCTGAACAAGGGTGCGTGCGAAGGTCGCATTCAGGTTATCGTTGGGGGTTTCCTTCTCTGAATCGGGGCGGGTGTGAGCTGGAATTATCCGGATACCACTGGCTCGATCAAGATACTTCGACCAGTTCGGAGAGCTCGACGCCGCGAAATTCGGCAAGGATTTCGGCCTGCTCGGCCACCGCTGCGCGGGCCGATCGTGACCACGTTCCCCACGGGGTGACCGCGACCTTCAGCTTCTTTCCGGACGCCCGCGGTCGCCACAGTCCGGTGATCGTGCCGCCGACCACCACCGTGCCCGGTCGCCCGAGGGTTGGCCACACCGTCTTCTGTGCGTCCGGATCGGGAACCAGGGTCTCCCGATCCTTGAGCTGTACATACGGATCGAAAGGCCCGAGTAGGCGAGTGCTCGAATCGGTGGGGGAGCCGAGCAAGTCTTCGCGGTCCTGTTCGAGAATCCACCGCTTCTCGCCGTTCACCTCGATCTCCTCGGTATCGGTGGGCCAGTGGGCCCTGACGTCCTTGACCGGGGCATCGAGAAACGACGCAACGAGAGCATGAGTGGCGGGGCCGTAGAAGCGCAAATATCCGCGAATCACGTCGAAGCGAGGATCGGCGTCCGAACCTGAGGATGTGTACGGGCGTCGGCGCCAACCCGGAATGCGTTCGAGCACTGGGGGAGATGTGCCCGGCTGTAGCTCGAGGCCTGCCTGGAGTGCCGCGAGCCGGAACGGCATCTCGTACAGATGAGTGGCGTTGCACGGGCGGCAGAATCTCAGATACGGCTCGGTGACCCGGGTGGTCAACTTCGCGGACATCTCGCCCTTGACGGTGGGTTTGGAGACGATATCCCGCATCGCGGTAGCAACTGTTTGCAGAGCGGTCAGGGTCGGAATGCCGGCGGCCTTCAGTGGCCGGTTCGCGTCGTAAATGCGTTTGGCTGCATCAGCTTCGCTGAACGGGGACGTGGCGACGGCGACAGCAGGCAGGTCGCGACGACGGTAGTAGTGGGGAGCGCCGCGCAACGTCCAGGCAAGAGCGAGGTCAGTGGCGTCGCCGCGGACGCCGCGGATCCGCAGTGCCCACGCGGCGCCGTCCGGTCCGGTGTTCTGAATCCCGAGGTCGAGTATTGCGCAGTCGTTGTGATCGGCGTCACCGGAATGGGGCCTGTCGAGTTGGTGGCGGTGCCACCGGAAATTAGCTACCTGCGTGAGTGAGGTTGCGCTAGACATGATTTCAGTTTACTGGTGGGTAACCGCAGGATTTGGGGCGGTTAATCAATGTGGCGACAGAATTGGTCAGATTCGACCGATTGGCCGGAATTTTTTCAGTAGCAGACCTTATTAGTCGAAATAATGACCCCATTGTCGGAATCCTTTGCCAACTGGTCGTTCGTATGGTTACTGTTACCCACGTCACGGATACATTACAGATGTGACGCAGCTGTCACAGCACTGTCGGGTGCTTTTCGGCAGCTGACCTCTGACCTCTCAAGGAGATTCACATGGGTTCAATGGAAGGAATTCTCGGCGCTGTTGTTCAGGGCCTGGGATCACTGTTCAGCGCTGACGGTCTGCTCAAGACCTTCATGGGATCGGTAGAGACCATCTCCAAAGACCCCACCCCCTAATTCAGCGCGACATTGCCACGCCCGCTCCGGGTGTAGTTACTTCAATTTCGACAAACTGCAGGAGGAAACTCATGGGATCTCTCGGTGAAGCCATCGGAAGCGTCAACAACCTCGGTCAGCGTCTCGTCGACGCACTGACCACGCTCAGCGGCGGCACGGTTACGCCCAAGTAAGCGTCGTCTGACGAGAAAGGCTCACGCACTCGGTGCGTGAGCCTTTCGTCGTCGACCGGAACTAGGTCGACCGGATCGAGTTTTTCCGATCACGTCGGGTTTGTCTCTTTCGGCCGGTACCGTTCGAAAGGTTCCGCTGCCGAAGAGAGTGACCCCGATGATCGAGACTCGTGCTTTGCGAACGTTTTTCCGCGTCTTCGTGTCGTTGGCCACGGCAGTATGTGGGCTCCAGCTCCTCATGGCACCGGGTCACGCTCAGTCGGTGGACAGCAGGCTGGTCGACATCTCGGTGTACTCACCGTCGATGGGGCGCGACATTCCGTTGCAGGTCTTGCGGCCCGCTGATACCTCGAGGCCCGCTCCGACGCTCTACCTACTCAACGGAGTGGACGGAGGCAAAGACGATGCGACGTGGTCGGTGCGGACCGATGCGCCGAAGTTCTTCGCGGACAAGCACGTCAACGTGGTCACCCCTCTGGGCGGAGCATTCAGCTACTACACCGATTGGGAGCGGCCGGACCCCGGCCTCGCGAAGTCCGGCAACAACAACGGGGTCAACATGTGGACCACGTTCTTGACGGAAGAACTACCGCCGGTGATCGATTCGATGTTCGCGACGACCGGCGAGAACGCTCTGGCAGGCTTGTCGATGGCAGGCACGTCGGTACTGGATCTGGCTATGGCGGCGCCCTCGCTGTACAACAGTGTCGGGTCCTTCAGTGGGTGTGCGATGACGAGTCCCGGCATCGGTCAGGACTTCGTGAAACTCGTGGTTGCAGTGGGTGGCGGTAACGCGGAGAACATGTGGGGTCCGTACGATGGTCCCGGCTGGCCGGCTCACGATCCGGTTGTCAACGCGGACAAGTTACCTCGCATCCCGATGTACATCACCACTGCAACCGGGATTCCGGGTCCGTACGACACACTTGCCGATCCACGGATCGGCAACGACGTCACAGATTTGGCGTTGCAGCTCGTTCTCGGTGGCGGAATCGAGGCGGCAACGCATTACTGCACCACCCAGCTTGCGGACAGGACGAACGCATTGGGTATGAACAACATTCGCTACAACTTCAAGCCGGCAGGAACTCATTCATGGGGATACTGGGAAGACGACTTACACGACTCGTGGCCGATGATCGCCGCGTCGCTCGGCGTGTGAGGTCCCATCGAGCGAGCCTTCGAAGCGTAGGTCTCGTCGGCGCGCTCGCCTTGATTTCACTACTTGCGCTGCCCTCGACCGCGCTCGCCGACGAGACCCCGAAGATAACGGGCGTCACCGAACTGTCTTCGCGCTTGGTTCTTCTCGACGTCGCGAGTCCCGCCATGGGGCGCACCATGCAGGTGAAAGTGCTGCTTCCTGCCGACCGCTCGGAACCGCGCGGGACGCTGTATCTCCTGGACGGCAATTCCGGGCAGATCGAAGAGAACAACTGGTTGGCCCCGGCTAACGGCGATATCGTCCCGTTCTTTGCCGACAAGAACGTGAACGTCGTACTCCCCATCGGTGGAACAGGCACCATGTACACCGATTGGCAGGAAGACCACCCGAAATTCGGTCGTCTGAAATGGGAGACGTTCCTGACGAAAGAGCTTCCCCCACTGATCGACACGAGGTTCGCAACGAACGGACACAACGCAATCGGTGGTATCTCGATGGGCGCAGAGGCCGCGCTGATCCTGGCCCAACGCTCGGCCGGGTTGTACGACGCAGTCGCGGGCTACAGCGGCTGCTACACAACCGTCGGAGGATTCGGCAAGGCGTTGACCGATCTTGTGGTCGTCAACGGAAATGCCCGTTCGGAGCAGATGTGGGGTCCGGCAGGCAGCGAGGCTTGGCAAGAGCACGACATCTTCGCCAATGCCGACAAGCTACGCGGCACCAAGGTGTATCTCGCCTCGGGATCGGGACTGCCAGGCCCGCACGAAACTCTCGACACTCCTGCCCTGGGGCGTGTACTGGTCGTCGGCGGGGTCATGGAACTGGGATCGAACCTGTGCACCGACCAGATCACGCAGGTGTTGCGCGATCGCGGAGTCGATGTCACCCGCAGCGCTCAACCGGTGGGGACGCACGGTTGGCCGTACTGGCGCGACGAACTCGTTCGCTCCTGGCCGATGCTCGACTCTGCCTTGTCGGCTTGAGTAATTCCTTGCGATGAGTTTCCGCTTCGGGCCGGGTCTATAACCGTGTACACCTGATTCGTCACCTCATCGACAAGGACAGAACATGCCTTCCATCACTCCCTGTTTGTGGTTCGACAACCAAGCAGAAGAAGCAGCGAACTTCTACATCTCGGTGTTCGGTTCCGGGCAGATCCTGGGAATCGAAAGGTACGTCGAGGGATCGCCTTCCGGAATGCCGGCGGGATCGGTGATGACCGTCAGCTTCGAGCTCGACGGTCAGCGATTCACCGGATTGAACGGCGGACCGATGTTCACGTTCTCGGAAGCAGTGTCTTTCGAGATTCCGTGCGTCGATCAGGCTGAGGTCGATCACTACTGGTCCAGGCTGACCGAAGGCGGAGAAGAGGGCCCGTGCGGATGGGCCAAGGACAAGTTCGGATTGTCCTGGCAGGTAGTCCCGAATCGCCTTCTCGAACTGATGAAGGATCCGGATCGGGCCAAGGCGCAACGCGCCACGGACGCGATGATGAAGATGAAGAAGATCGACATCGCAGAGCTCGAACGGGCCGCGGACGCATCCTGAACACGATCTGGCCGATGGGCGACAGTCTTCGTTAGCTGATGCTAGCCTTCCCTAATTCTCGCTGGAGCGTTGGAGGAGTGCTGGTAACCATGCGAATCAAAGTCTCTCGAATGAAGATCGCAGTCACGGCCTTGGCGGCCTCGCTCGCCGTCGCCGGGCTTGCCGGCTGCAGCAGCGACAGCGCTGACGCACCCGCGGAGGCGGGAGCAACCGTCTCGACCATGTTCGGCGACGTCGAAGTTCCGGCCAACCCACAGCGCGTCGTGGCGCTCGGTTGGTCGGACGCCGAAACAGCACTTGCCCTCGGAACGCAGCCGGTCGGTGTCGCGGACTGGATGGCGTTCGGTGGCAAAGGCGTCGGACCCTGGATTGCGGACGAGTTCACCACAGACCCGAAGATCCTCGGAACGATGGACCTGAGCGTCGAGGACGTTATTGCTCTAGAGCCGGACCTGATCTTGTGGACACGAAGCGACAACACGCAGGCCACCTACGACAAGCTGAGCGCTATCGCGCCGACGGTCGGGCCGCCGCCGGGTCTGGCCACTGCGTACGGGACGACGGTCGAGCAGCAGACCGAACTCGTCGCGGAAGCTCTCGGTAAGGAAGCAGAAGGAAAGGCGCTACTGGACGGCCTCGACGCCAAGTTCGACGCCGCAATTGCCGCCAATCCGGCCTTCGCGGGCAAGACCGCGGCGGTCGGCGCCTACAGTTCCGATGGTTACGGCGCATATGTATCCGGCGACGCACGCGCCGACTTCATGACCCGACTCGGCTTCACGATCCCGACGGCGATCACCGAAAAAGCCACTGGCAACTTCTACATCCCGGTCGCCAACGAGAACCTGAATCTGTTCGACGCCGACCTGACCGTGCTGTTCCCGATCTTCCTCGACAGCAGTGCGTTTGCGAACGATCCGCTACTGCGCGCAATTCCTTCGGCTCAGCAGGGGCATTTGTTGATCCTCGACGATCCCGCGCTCGTCAACGCGTTCTCGAGTGGCTCGGTACCGGGGTTGACCTACGCAATCGACAACGCCGTTCCGAAGTTTGCGAGCACACTCGGCGCCTGATCAGAGCTGTTTCGGGATCTGTCCGTCACTGTGAGCGTGTTCGCAAACAGTGGCGGGCAGTTCTCGTGCGTCGGTACACTGGAAAAAGTGAACTTTCAGCTAACGAGCGGCGGCCCAGTGGAGATCGGTCCAGTGGAGATCGCAGCGACCGCTCCTCGTTTTCCACGTATGCACGCATATGTGGATATCGCTGTCGTCGTCGTGGTCTTGGTGGGAACCAATCTGATCGCGCATTTCACCACCGCATGGGCAAGCATCGCCACGGTCCCCATTTCTGCTCTCGTCCTGTTGGCGCTCACCAAGCGCCGGGGGATGGGGTGGGCGGAATTAGGGCTCTCACCTCGTGATCTGCGGCGGGGTTCGAAGTACGCTCTTGCCGCCGTCGGCCTGGTCCTGACCGTAGTCGCCGTTGGCGCGTTGCTCCCGCTCACACGTCCTTTCTTCATGGCGGATCGCTACGCCACTATTTCCGGCGCGATCATCGCGTCGATGATCGTGATCCCGCTGCAGACCGTCATTCCCGAAGAGTTGGCCTTCCGCGGCGTCCTGCACGGCACGTTGAACCGGGTCAGTGGATTCCGGGGCGTCGCCGCTGCCGGTTCACTGATGTTCGGGCTGTGGCACATCGCGTCGTCGATGGGGTTGACCAGTGGTAACGAAGGGCTTTCCGGCTTTCTGGGGACCGGAGTCGTCGGTCAGGTCGCCGGAATCCTCGGAGCTGTTCTCGCAACCGCTGCAGCCGGCCTCGTGTTCACCTGGCTTCGTCATCGCAGTGGCAGCCTCATTGCGCCGATTGCGCTGCATTGGTCGTTGAACGGGGCAGGCGCATTGGCTGCGGCTCTTGTTTGGCACGCAACTCTTGCTTGATCCCAATATCTGACAAAAAGGACAGCATTCGCCGCGCGGCGCCGGGTAGTTCTGTGCTTTGCTCAGTGGGTGACGCACCTTCATCGAGGCCATGTCTTCCACATTTCCGGTCGTCCGACGGTTGAGGATGCGGCGCAGTCGCTCGTCTCGATCCCGGACGGCGTGTTGGCGATCGACGATGCCGGAACGATCGTCTACTGCGGAGAATTCGAATCACTCCCGAGCGATCTCGAAGGTGCTGAAACCCGCGACCACCGACCGGGATTCCTGTTGCCCGGCTTCGTCGACGCTCACATTCATTTCCCGCAGACTTACGCCGGCGATGCGTACGGCGGCGGTCAACTCCTCGAGTGGCTCGATCTCTGTGTCTTTCCCTCCGAATCGAGGTTTGTCGATCCCGAGTTCGCCCAGCACGCTGCCGAGGCCTTCTGTTCTCGCCGAATCGCCACGGGAACCACGGCGGCGATGGTGTTCGGATCGGCCTTCCCACACGCGCAGGACGCGTTGTTCTCGGAAACTCTGAAACGCGGCCTTCGAGTGGTCAGCGGCCGCGGGATTCAGACCACCGGACCGGCCTCCGCTGCCGCGCTGATCACCTCGGAAGAGGACGCGATCAGACTCACCAGCGAGGAGATCGACAAGTGGCACGCATCCGACACCGGCCACGTGAACACTGCACTCATTCACGTTGCAGTGGTTCCCCGCTTCTCCCTCGCGGTGACAACACGGACATTGAAGGATCTGGGGGAGTTGTACGACTCGGTCCGTGACCGGGGCGTCTACTTTCACAGCCATCTCAACGAGAACAATCGGCCCGGAACGGGCGAGGTGGCAACCACGCTTGCCGAGTACGAGGTCGAGACCTATCTCGACACGTACGACGGCAAGTTCTTCCCCGGCTCGCAGGTCGGCGGAAAGAGCTTCCTGGGTCCACGCGCGATACTCGCGCACTCGGTGCACTGCCAGGACTCCGAACTCGCACGAATGGCCGAGACCGGAACCTCGATCGCACATTGCCCGACGTCCCAGCAGTTTCTCGGCTCAGGCACCATGCCGTGGAAACGCACCGTGGCGTCAGGGGTCAACATCGCGATCGGATCGGATTTCGGCGGCGGCGACGAGTGCCTGCTCACCCGAGTCCTCGGCGACGCGTTCAAAGTTCACATCTCCGAAGCCGGCGACGACGGAGTGTCGATGCACCCAGCCGAACTGCTGTTCACCGGAACACTCGCCGGTGCTCGCGCGCTGGACATGGAGAACCGGATCGGCAACTTCGACGAGGGCAAAGAAGCAGACTTCCTGGTGATCGACCCGGCCGGATGGCCGCCGCTCGCCGGGCTCGTCAACCACGGAACGCGTTCGGACGATCCGATTCTCGCCCGCGACCAGACGCTCTTCGGGCTCCTGATGGCGATGCGTGAGCCCGCGATTGCGCACGTATACGTGCAAGGGCGCCGGGTGTCGGGCTGACGTGTCCGCAACCGCCATCACCGGGTACCACCGAACGAGTTCGGGATTCCGGGCGTGGGTCGAGCGCGCGGCCGAGACCGCCGGTCGATTCGACGGCTACCTGAGCTGTGGCATCAGTGATCAACCGGAACCGGTGTCGCATGGCGTGTCCGTCACTTTCGACAGTGCCGACGATCTACACCGTTGGCTCGAGTCGAGTGATCGCCGCGATCTCGAAAGATCCGCTGCTGCAACGGGAATTCTGGCGCAGACGAGTGATCTCGTCCTGGTCGACGGCGTGCTGCCGCCGCCCGGTATCGGTGTGTACGACCACGCCGTCGTCGTGGGCAAGGAGAACGAGTTTCTGCGAACGCAACGACACCTCATCGATCTCAGTTCGCGATTTTCCGGCTACGAATCGGTGATGTTGTTGCGGTCGGTCACCGACTCCACCCAGTGGAAGTCCGTCCTTCGGTTTCGGACAGAACAGCAGTTGGCGGTCTGGATGGCGTCACCCGAGAGGGCCGCAGCACTACCGAAACTGCGTGCCGAGTTGGCCGAGGACTTCACCGAGACCACGCGGTCGACACCGTTCGGCACCATCCTGCGCACGGAGAACGGGCAGACTCGCGCGACGCCGAATTGGAAGACGGCGATGATCATCCTGCTCGTTCTCTATCCGACAGTGATGACCCTGTCACGATTTCTCGGTCCGCTTCTCGACGGAATCGGAGCACCTCCCTGGCTGTCGATGTGGCTGAGCCAGATAGTCAGCGTCGGCGCCATGACGTGGTTTCTGATGCCCACGGTCACGCGGTGGTTCCGCCATTGGCTGGACCCGGTCGACGGTGCCGTTCCCCGCACCAATTTTCGCGGCGTCGCGGCGGTAGTAGTGGTGTACGCAGTGACTCTGACGCTCTTCGCGTCCGTGAAGTGGCTGCAGTTCTGGGACTATTTCGACTGAATCCGGCCTCGGCGGAAGTACGCGAGCGGCCCGAAGAAGTTGACGAAGATGATCGCCGCCCACTTTTTCTTGCTGCCGTTGACCGTATCGGCAGGGCGTCGCGCCAAGTCTGTCCACGCGGCGATCGCCAGCAGGGACTGAATCGTGGCGAGCAGGGCGACGACGCGGCGCTGCGCGGGTGAAAGCTCACTCCAGGATTTCTTCTTTGTGAGGTTCATGGTGTCCACCTTGCCCTCGAATGTCCGATCGGTGTCGAGATCGGGTTGTTATCGGTGCTGTTATCGGTGCCCGAAGTTCCTCGAATCGATGTGAATAGCATCACCATGATGACCGATAGGTACGGTCCCGCGGGCCGTCGGGGCGGTCGTTTTCGGCGTAAAGATCTCGCTAACTCGAACTGTGGCTGAATGTTTGCGCCCGCACTAAGCTCGCGTGGCCACATTGGCGCGAGGGATTTGGCCAAGCTGCTGGTACGCGCTCTAGCGGGAGCAACACCCACCCTGTTAAGTAAGGCTTGCCAATCTTGTGGTCGACCTACAGGTTTGATGCTGTGGGGTAGCTGCTATCGGGAACGATGTTCGGAATGTGTCAACAAATCGTCCGTAGGTGACAGTTTGATCACTGCTGGTGGGTGTCACCTGTGTGTATGTACGTGTCCTGAAGGGGTCGAAATGTAACGTCCCGGACACATTTGGTGTCGCGGAAGTAACGGAAGACCTCTACTCTTATCGCCAGCAGCCACTCACGTGGCGGCAATCCTCTGGACCGTATCTTCGACAGGAGCACATCGCATGAGCAGCGCAGAATTCTCGGATGCCTTCACCTTCCTCAACGACTTCTTCAGCAACGCGTCTGATCTCTTCAGCGCTCTGAGCTTCTTCACCTCGCTCAGCTGATAGCTTCCGGCCGCTAGGCCGACTCAGTGGCCCCCGAAGACGATGTCTTCGGGGGCCACTGCTGTCTGTCTGACTATCTGTCTAGCGTCCAATTTGATGACAATGTGAGCATTGTTGGTCAAGTGCATGGCGGGGTTGATGTGACTGTGGTGGAATGCGAGCGAAAGAAGATAGCTTGCCTGCCCGCCACTTCCAGCGGGACACGCCGATGATCGGAGCTTTGTGCACGTCTCGCGAAGAAACCTCTTCAAGTACGCAGCGGCTGGATCGGCCGCTGCCGGACTCGCTGCATTGAGCGGTACGACGTCGGTGGCCAATGCCGGTTCGCTCGGGACCCTGCTCGATTACGCCGCCGGTGTGCCGTCTGCTCAGGCGATCAAAGCCGCCGGATATGCAGGCGCCATTCGATACGTTTCGGACAGGCGCCCGGGCGCCGATTGGATGGTCGGCAAGCCCGTACTGGCGCGGGAAACCGACGCGTTGACGGCGGCCGGACTCCAAGTCGTGTCCTGCTATCAATTCGGCAAGGGCGGAACGGCGGACTGGCGTGGGGCTCGAGAGGCCGGCAAGCGTCACGCTTCCCGGGGCCTCGAACTCCACGCTGCTGCCGGTGGGCCCTCTGGTCGGCCGATCTACGCGTCGATCGACGACAATCCCACCAGCACCGAGATCACGACACTGATCAGGCCGTACCTCGAGGGATGGGCGTCGGTTGTCGGCAACGGAGCGCTCGGTGTCTACGGAAACACTCGCGTGATCGACGCGATGATCAGTGCCGGCGTCGGAACCTGGTTCTGGCAGCACAACTGGGGTTCGCCCGCCGGGTATGTGCATCCGAGGGCAAACCTGCACCAGTTCGAAATCGACAAGCGCAAGGTCGACGGCGTTGGCGTCGACCTGAATTCGATCCTCACTCGCGACTACGGCCAGTGGTCGTTGGCCGGATCGGTCGGTCCGGCCCAGCCCGTCGGATCCTCGTTGCCGACGGGTTCTATCGCACCATAGCGCCGAATTTGGCGAGCCAGGACTTGGCGTCCTCGGGGAGGGTGCCCGCCGCTTCGGCGGCGAGGCACCATGCTTTTGCCATCGACAGGAAGTTCATCGGGTTGTATGCGTCTTCTTCGCGGGACCACAGTCCGTTGCCGGCGTAGTGCAGGATCGTGATGTTGGCGGCTCCGTGCTTGGATCCGTCACCCGGATCCTCCATCGGGTTGTCGATCTCGCACACGATCCATCCGCGCTCCTCGTCGACGACGAACCAGTTGGCCGGAAACTCGGTCATCCGGCGTCCCGGGAACTCCGTCATCGTGCGAGTGACCCACTTGCGTACCGCCTCTCGGCCGTTGAGGGTGCCGAAAGCGTGTTCCACGTAGACGACGTCCTCGGTGAACATGTCCGCGAAGGCGTTCCAGTCGCCGGAGCGTGTGCACTCGACAACGGTGTTCTGATACCCCGCGAAGGCGTCTTCGAGTTCGGTACGCGTCCAGGTCATGAAAGGCTCCTCGGGTAGTCGTCGCCTCAGATTAGAACACGTTGCAGAATTGATTGTCGGCGATTCGATGCAGAAGAGTTCTGCGGTACCGTCGTTGACGGGTCGGGACCCATTATGTGAGAGGGCAACACGTGGAATTCATCATCGACTTCATCTACACACTTCTGTCGAAGTTGCAGACGGGCAGCATCGAAGGCTCTTCGGAGAAGTGAGTCCTCTGCCGGGTTGGTTCCCTTACATGGCTTTCTGTTTGGGAATCAACCCGGCGAACACCATCGTCACAACGGCGGCGGCGATGGAAATCAGGAACGTCGCACGAAACGCCTCGAACGAGGGGATCACTGCGGTGCCGACGGTGATGGTCATACCGGCCAGAACGACGCTCACGATCGCGGCAGACGTCGACGTGCCGATTGATCGCATCAGTGAATTCAGGCCGTTCGCGGCTGCGGATTCCGTGATGGGTACCGCGCCCATGATCAGGGCGGGCATGGCCGAGTACGAGAGCCCGACGCCCGCGCCGATGAACATTCCGGCCACGGCGACCTGCCAGACGCTCGACACCGTGAAATATGCGAAGGCATAACCCAATCCGATGACGAGGGCGCCGAGCATCAACGTGATTCGTGGGCCACGCCACGCCGAAATTCGGGCGGAGACGGGCGAGAGCGCCATCATGACGAGTCCGCCGGGGGCCAATGCGAGTCCCGCTGCAACCATGGACAATCCGAGTCCGTAGCCGGTGGACGTCGGTGCCATCAGAAGTTGGGGGAGTGTCAAGGAATTGCCGTACATGGCAAAACCGACGGCGATGGACGCGAAGTTGGTGAAGAGAACCTGAGGCCGGGCCGATACGCGGAGGTCCACCAGTGGTGCGTTGCGTCGAAGTTCCCACCATCCCCAGACGAGGAAACTGAGAGCGGAAACTGCCAGGAGGCCCAGGGTTTTCGTGTCGCCCCATCCCCAAGTCCCGCCTTTGGTGATGGGGAGCAGCAGGGTGATCAGGCCGACGGTGAGACCGAGCGCACCGACGAAGTCGAAACGGCCCGGACGTCGTACCGTTGATTCGGGGATGACGAACGCAACCAGAGCGATGCAGATCAAGCCGAATGCCGCCGAAGTGACGAATAGGAAGTGCCAGTTGGCATTCTGAGCGATCACTGCGGCGATCGGCAGTCCGATCGCGCCGCCGACGCCGAGGGTGGCACTCATGACGGCCATGGCGCCGGCCACCTTCTTCGGTGGAAGCACGTCGCGAATAATTGCGATTCCCAACGGAATTGCCCCGACAGATGCACCTTGAAGTGCGCGACCGATGACGAGCACGATCAGAGAAGGTGCGATCGCGCAGATCGCCGAGCCCAGGACGACCATCCCGAGACTGACGAGCAGCATTCGTTTCTTGCCGAACATGTCACCGAGGCGTCCGCTGATAGGTGTGATCACCGCGGCGGCGAGGAGTGTTGCGGTGACCGCCCACGAGGTGTCGGCGGGAGTGGAGTTCAGGAGGTGCGGCAACTGCGGAATGATCGGGACGACCAGCGTCTGCATCAAGGCGACGACGATGCCGCACAGCCCGAGGACGGTAAGCACGGGACCCGAGGGTGCGTACTTCGTGACCGGGGGTTTCTCGTCGACGCTCGACGAATCTGCGTGAACGGACATTTGGCTCCCGCCATGGAGGTTCTACTTCGGTGCGTTCGCCCCAGTGTGCACGCTACACATCGTGTGTATTCTGCACAATATGAGTGTGGATCGGGAACCCGAACTGGTGGATATCGAGTACGAGTTGACCCTGCTCTCGCGATATCACGCGCTCGCTCAACGGGCCGAACTTCATCTGGACCGGTCTGCCTATCTGCTGCTTGGTCGACTGGAGCTGCAACATCCCATGAGCCTCAAAGAGCTCTCCTGCGCTTTCTCGCTCGACATCTCGACCATCAACCGGCAGATCGGCGCGCTGAGGCGTCAGGGTCTGGTGGAGCGAGTGGAGGATCCGGACGGTGGGCTGGCGCGAAAGGTTCGGCCGACAGCACAGGGGCTGTCGAAACTTCATGCCGATCGCGAACACTCGACGGCAGGCGTCGAGAAGGTCCTGCGCGAGTGGACGCCGGAGCAGCGCCAGGCCCTCGGTGATCTGTTGCGACAATTCAATCGCTCGGTGGAGAACTTGGAGGGTCGCGACTGGCCGCGGCCGGATCAGGTCTGAGAGTGCGAAACCGACCGTAGTGAGGGGTTCGGGTCGCTCGAATCCGATTCCGGCGCAATGACAACAAGTTTCGGGTGTTCTTCGGGGGCTGCATGATTTCCACGCCAGGACAGCAACGACCAGCGTGAGAGACCGGACAGCGCCGACCCGAGACTGGCGAAGGACCCCGAACTCAGCACCGACGCCGTAGATCCGATGCTTCCGATGGAAAGAAAAGAGCCGACGCTACCGATCGAGAGAATCGAGTACGCCGATCCGATCGAGAGAATGGACCCTTCGGATCGGATGGACAGTATCGATCGCGTCGACTTGTGCGACCGTATCGACTGGTCGTCTGGGCGTGATTTCCGCACTCGACGGCCATGCGTGATGTCCACTCGTAGATGTCCCATCTATCGGGTCTATCACGGTGATCGGAGATGCAAAAGGGACCCGCCGAAATTCGGCGGGTCCCTGTCACAAGACTTCGATCAAGCTACCGCGAACATGCCCACGGTCGGAAGGAAGCTGCAGGTGATGCGATCTGCGCCTTCCGGCTGGGTGGTCAGCGAGCCGCTGATCACCGAGAGGACGCGTCCGGGGCCGGTGTCGGCGATAGCCGACAGAGTGGCGGGGCCGTCCGGGTTGATGCGCGCGGCGTTGGTCAGGTTCTGGGTGGCGCTGCGCTGGTTGTCGATGTTGACCCAGGTGACGGTCATCGGCACCGGCTGGTCGTCGACCGCGGGAGCAGTTCCGAGAGCGGTGAAGACGAAGCCGGCCTGACCGGCAGCGGGGCCGGGAGGAGGCAGGTGAGCCGGGCCCGGAACAGCAAGCGCGGTTCCGACCGAATCGGCGGTGGCCGAGATGCAACCCTTGCCGAGCGTCGGGTACAGGAACTGCGCGATGACGGGAGCGTTCTCGTTCGGGATTTCCGGTCCGCCGCCGCCACTGCCGTCGAGGAAGGTGATGACCTTCTCGAGGGTGGCCTTGATCTCGGGCGGAATGCCGGGGGAGTTCAGGATCGCGCGGGCCTGGTCGAGCAAGGCTTGCTGCGGGCCGCCGGCGACGTCAGCCGGACCGGCAGCGGCGCCGATGATGGCGGGCGCAAACGATGCGAGGAACTCGATCGGCACACTTTCGGGTGCGGGCGGTGCTGCCGGATCGGCCATTGCCTGTGCCGGCAATGCCAGTCCTGCTACTGCGGCAATAGCGACGGCGGTGAACGCCTTTCGCATACCTCGGGTTCGAAGCACTGTTTCCCCATCCTTAGTCATACCGCGCGGGCGCCTAGGCGAGCTCCGCGTTTGACGGCTCGAGGGGTCACTCTATGTACAGAGCCCCCGGGTTGTACAGCTGTTCAGTTGCTGAGCAGCTACGCACCGGGGGGAGTCTATGGCATGACCGGCCTCGATCGTGATTTACGGCGACCATACCTGTGACTGAAGTGATCTATGTGAAAGTTGATGCAACTGTTACGTCAGATTCCGAGGTTTGTTCATCGGAAGATCAGTCAAATCGGACCGAATCGTCGACAAGTACGTCAATTCGACGGGCAAGGTCGAAGTCCAGTTCCGTGAGACCGCCCGCCGAGTGCGTCGAAAGCGTGTACGTGACCTTTCGCCAGCGAACGTCGATGTCGGGATGGTGATCCGCGGCCTCGGCGACTGCTGCGATGCGTTGGAGAAGCGCGATGGCGTCCGGGAACGTCGCAGACTCGACCGTGCGAGTGATCGACCCCGGCGACAGTTGCCAGGTCGGCAGTTCGTCGAGAGCGCTTTGGATTGCGGAGTCGGGCAACAAAGTGGCCATACTCCATCATGGTGCGATGAGTGATGCACCTGCAAGGGATCGGGAAGTTGTCGCCGGTGCAATCTTCCACGGGGGAAGGCTGCTACTCGCGCAGCGGACGCGACCGCCGGCGTTGGCCGGGCGCTGGGAACTGCCGGGCGGGAAGGTCGAGGAGTTCGAATCGCCGCAGAGTGCTTTGGTTCGCGAATTGCGCGAGGAACTCGCAGTAGAGGTTCGATGCGGAGCCAGAATCGGCGTCGATGTGCCGCTGTCGCGGGGGATGGTGTTGCGGGCGTACCGGGCGGAGTTGGTGTCCGGCGAGCCGGTCGCGCTCGAGCACTCTCAGTTGAGGTGGGTCGACGCCGAAGAACTGTTGTCGATGGATCTGGTCGACAACGATCGAGCCTGGATCCCTGAGCTACTCGAGGAATTGAGCGCGCTTACGCCGCACGAGCCTTCTTGAGACCCGCTTTCAGTTCCTTCTTGGAGGCGCCCTCGTTCTCGAGCTTCTTCATCCGCATGATGACGACGGGACACTTGATGCACCGCGTCTTCTTGCGGCAGCACTTCTTCTTCGGCTTGAGCTGCGAGACCTTGCTTGCCTTGACTTTTCCCATGTGACGCTGCGGCTTTCCTGTTTCACTACGGCGGAGAGCCCGCTCTTGGAACGAGGTTAGCGTACCCTTAAACACCCTGTTTCTCCAGGTCGTAATCCTACGCGCTTCGGCGTGGTGCAGATCACTATTGGCTGGTGGGGGCGGTGATAGAGGCCGCACAATGCAGGAGTATCCGCCCGGAGCGAGTAGTATTTACTAGGCCGCGGTGCCTTCTCAGGCGATTCGTGCCCTGATTCGGATCACACACTCGTGCAGCGGCCACCAGAAGAGCCGTGCGACTTGACTTTCGCGTGGCCGAATCAACTCAGCCAGGAGAGCCATCGCGTGACCATCACCAGCTTCCGTAACGTTGCCATCGTCGCACACGTCGACCACGGCAAGACCACCCTCGTCGACGCCATGCTTCGTCAGTCCGGCGCGTTCGAGGAGCGCGCCGAGCTGGTCGATCGCGTTATGGACTCCGGCGACCTCGAACGCGAGAAGGGCATCACCATTCTCGCGAAGAACACCGCAGTACATAAGGTCAACGAGGACGGTTCCATCACCGTCATCAACGTCATCGACACCCCCGGCCACGCCGACTTCGGCGGCGAGGTCGAGCGCGGCCTGTCCATGGTCGACGGCGTCGTCCTGCTCGTCGATGCTTCCGAGGGCCCGCTGCCGCAGACGCGTTTCGTGCTGCGCAAGGCACTCGCTGCTTCGCTGCCCGTCATCCTGGTCGTCAACAAGACGGACCGCCCCGACGCCCGCATCGAAGAGGTTGTCACCGAGGCTCAGGACCTGCTCCTCGACCTCGCATCGGACCTGTCCGACGAGGCCGCCGAAGCCGCCGAGCTCGCACTCGAACTGCCCGTCCTCTACGCATCCGGTCGCGAAGGCAAGGCATCGACCGTGCAGCCCGAGAACGGCAAGGCTCCCGACGCCGAGGACCTCACCGCCCTCTTCCAGGTTCTGATGGAGTACGTCCCCGCGCCGAAGGGCTCGGTCGACGCACCGCTGCAGGCTCACGTCACCAACCTCGACGCATCGGCATTCCTCGGCCGCCTCGCACTCGTTCGCATCCACAACGGCGAGCTGCGCAAGGGACAGACCGTGTCCTGGTGCCGCGAGGTCGACGGCGAGCCTGTCGTCACGAAGACCAAGATCACCGAACTGCTCACCACCATCGGTGTCGAGCGCGTTCCCGGTGAGGTCGCCGTTGCCGGCGACATCTGCGCCGTCGCAGGATTCCCCGACATCATGATCGGCGACACCCTCGCCGATCTCGAGAACCCGGTCGCACTGCCCCGCATCACTGTCGACCAGCCGGCAATCTCGGTCACGATCGGCACCAACACGTCCCCGCTCGTCGGTCGCGTCAAGGGCCACAAGCTGACCGCACGCATGGTCAAGTCCCGTCTGGACCAGGAGCTCGTCGGTAACGTCTCGCTCAAGGTCCTCGACATCGGTCGTCCCGATGCGTGGGAGGTCCAGGGTCGTGGAGAGCTCGCACTCGCCATCCTCGTCGAGCAGATGCGTCGTGAGGGCTTCGAGCTCACCGTCGGTAAGCCGCAGGTTGTCACGCAGCTCGTCGACGGCAAGGTTCACGAGCCTTTCGAAGAGCTGACCATCGACAGCCCCGAGGAGTACCTCGGCGCCATCACCCAGCTTCTGGCCAACCGCAAGGGCAAGATGGTCCAGATGTCGAACCACGGCGCAGGCTGGGTTCGCATGGAGTTCATCGTTCCTTCGCGTGGCCTCATCGGCTTCCGCACGGACTTCCTCACGGAAACCCGCGGAACCGGTATCGCCAACGCCGTGTTCGACGGATACGGCCCGTGGGCCGGCGAGATCCGTGCGCGCCACACCGGCTCGCTCGTCTCGGACCGCTCCGGCACCGTGACGCCGTTCGCCATGATCCAGTTGGCCGACCGCGGAACCTTCTTCGTCGAGCCCGGCGCCGATACCTACGAGGGCATGGTCGTGGGAATCAACCCGCGTCAGGAAGACCTCGACATCAACGTCACCCGCGAGAAGAAGCTGACCAACATGCGTCAGTCGTCCGCAGACGTGATGGAGACCCTCGCAAAGCCGATCAAGCTCGAACTCGAAGCGGCAATGGAGTTCTGCTCCGGCGACGAGTGTGTCGAGGTCACCCCGGAGGACGTCCGCGTCCGCAAGGTGCACCTCAACGCAACCGAGCGCGCTCGTGAGCGTTCACGTAGCAAGGCACGCGACAAGGCTGCTCTGTAGTCTTTCGTCGGTTACAACCTGACAGGCGGATGTGCCTTTCAGCCGAGTTTTCGGCGGAAAGGTACATTCGCCTTCATGGTTTCCGGGCAAAGTTCTGCCGGGAAATCGAGCGCGAAGGGGCGACGCGGCCCCGTACGGAAGGAATTGTCTGTGGCCTCAGGACGTCGCTACCTGGCGTTGGCAGTGGCAGTGACGGCGTTGTCGCTGACTGCATGTACAGCCGATCCGCCGCCTCCGGTCGAGAGCACCGAAACCGTCAAGCCCACACCGACTCCGGTCGTTCCGGCGATGAAGCAGGTCACTGTGGCAATCGACGAGGTAGGAGGCGGATTCAACCCGCACCTGCTCGCGGATCAGTCGCCGGTCAACTCCGCAGTCGGCAACCTCGTATTGCCCAGTGCATTTCGTCCGATCAATTCGCCGACGCAGCCTGGTGCGACGGAGTGGGCGATCGACGACTCCTTCCTCGTTTCGGCTGAAGTGACGTCGCAGGCCCCGTTCACGATTCGCTACCAACTGCGCAACGAAGCCCAATGGTCGGACGGTGCACCCATTGCGGCAGAAGACTTTCGCTACCTGTGGCAGCAGATGATCTCGGTTCCCGGCGTGGTCAATCCCGCGGGCTATCAGATGATCGACGACGTGAACTCGTCCGGCGGTGGTAAGACGGTCAACGTCGTGATGCGTGCGCCGTATCCGGCGTGGCGAGAGTTGTTCACCGATATTCTTCCCTCGCACCTGATCAAGGACACTCCCGGCGGTTTCAGCACCGGCTTGAGTGAGGGGATTCCGGTGTCGGGAGCCCACTTTCACGTGCGCTCGGTCGATCGTGGCCGGGACGAAATCGTGCTCGAACGTAACGACCGATTCTGGGGCAAGCCTTCGGATCCGGATCAGATAGTTCTGCGACGCGGAGGAACGGCTTCGCAGTTGGCGGACGCACTGCGTACCGACGATGCTCAAGTGGCGCAAGTTCATTCGGGTAGCGCCACGGATATTCAGCTGTCTGCCATCCCGGGTGTCAGTACGGCATTCTCCTACGTTCCGCGCACTCTCGACATCAACGTCAACGGGCGCAGCAAGAACTTCGCCGACGTTCGGGTGCGTAAAGGTGTTCTGGGACTGCTCGATCCGGACCTGCTCGCCGTAGTGGCGGCCGGGAGTGAATCGGCGTCCGCCCCGGTGAAAGCTCAGATCCTCGCTCCGTCGGATCCGGGATATGCGCCCACCGCCCCGCCGAAACCGACCAGAGAGCAGGCGCTGGGCGAGCTGACCGCAGCCGGCTACCTGACGGCACCGCCCACCGGAATCGTCACGGGCACTGGAACGGTCGGATCGATCGTTCGGGACGGCGCTCAGCTGACACTGCTGATCGGCGCTCCCGAAAACGACGACATCGCGATCGCCGTGGCAAACACCGCTGCCGACGAATTGCGTGACGTGGGAATCCTGGCGACCGTCGAATCGGTGCCGCCGGAGGAGCTCTACGGCGAGGATCTGACTGCAGGACGCGTCGACATGATCGTCGGGTGGAGCCGAGCGGGCGCCGACACGGCGACGTCACTGGCCTCCCGGTTCAGTTGCCCGACAGCACCTTCCGTCCCCGCGCCGGCTTCGGCAGTGCCCGCTCCGACGCCGTCGCAGACGCCGGAGCCGGTCCGTACGACAAGCGTCGAGGCCCCGAGCAATCTGTCCGGGCTGTGTGATCCTGCGCTACAAGGTCGGATCGACGAAGCGCTCAGTGGAGTCGGGGATCTCGGATCGTTGATCAACGATGCGGAGCCCAAGCTGTGGGACCTTGCGGCGGTATTGCCGATCGTGCAGTCACGGGCGCTGGTCGCAGTCGGTACCGGCGTCGAGGGCGTCGTACTCGACGGCCCGGTGCAGGTAGGGATATTCGGAAACGCTACGGACTGGGTGAGGGTGGCAAAGTGACGGCGTCGGCGAAGCGACTTCTGTTGGTGCACGCACATCCGGACGACGAAACGATCACCACCGGCGGCACCATCGCGCGTTACGCGTCCGAAGGCACCGAGGTCACGGTCCTCACCTGCACGTTGGGGGAGGAAGGCGAAGTGATCGGTGACGCGTGGGCCGGGCTCGTGGCTGCCGAGGCCGATCAACTCGGTGGCTACCGGATCGCGGAACTGAGTGCTGCTTTGTCGGCTTTGGGCAGTGCCGCTCCCCGCTTCCTCGCCGGTGCCGGTCGGTATCGCGATTCCGGAATGATCGGCACACCTTCGGCCGCCAATCCCCGTGCTTTTGTCAATGCTCGACTCGACGAGGCAGTCGGCGCGGTGGTCGCCGTCATTCGTGAGATTCGGCCGCACGTCGTGATCACGTACGACCCCAACGGAGGCTACGGGCACCCGGATCACATCCAGGCGCACGCGATCACGACCGCGGCCGTGGAAGCTGCCGCAACGACCGCGTATCCCGAGACGGGCGAGCCGTGGTCGACTCCGAAGTTCTATTGGACCGTGACCGAGCGCAGCGGACTCGAACGCGGCATCGCGGCAATTTCCGAGTTCCCGGAAAACTGGCGTCTGCCCGAGCCCGGGGAATTGCCGAGCGTCGACGACGGAGACGTGACGACGGCGATCGACGTTCGAGGCGTCATCGACGCGAAGGCGAGGGCATTGAGCGCCCACGCCACTCAGGTGACGGTAGCCCCGAGCGGAGCCGAGTTCGCACTGTCGAACAACGTGGTTCAACCGATCCTGACGGTCGAGCATTTCGTATTGGCCGCCGGCACGCTCGGTCCGGTGGGTGAGGACGGTCGTGAGAGCGATCTGTTCGGCGGGCTGCACAGCTGACCTGGGCGTCGGCTGGCCGGCATTGCGATCGACGCCGTAGTGGTGTGTGATGCGTGTCACCGGATGGGTGGTCCTTTCGGTGACAGCAAAGCCTGGGGGCTGAAGAAATGTACAACTGGGACCTGCAGAACCAGATCGTTGCCTTCGTCGATTCGTTGCGTCCGATGGCCGGTTACTACCACGACATGTATTACGGATCGCTCTACGCGTTCGCAGATCAGCAAAGTCATCTGCTGACGCTGCTCGGGTTCCCACCGGTTCCCTGATCGACTTCGTACTTGGCGGGTGCGAGCCGGGGTGCTTGTCGGGAGGACCCCGCGCTCGCGCGTCAGCCGTCGATAGACCACTATCGAAACCATGATCACGGCCGAGACCAACACAGGCGCTTCGACAGGAACGTCACTGTCGTGGCTCGACCCTGTCATCCTCGGCGTCCTGATTTTCGACGGGTTCCTGTGCGCGGTGTTGTCCGTCCTGTTCTTGCCGACTCATCTCGGTACTACGGCATTTCCGATCAGCATTCTCGTGGCAGCGGTGGCGAACCTCGTCTTGGTGATCGCCGCCCGCACGGTTACGACGCCGGGTAGGGCCGCCTTGCCGCTCGCCGGTTGGATCGTCGGGTTCTTGGTGTGCATGGTCGGCGGTCCAGGCGGCGACGTGCTGGTGCTCTCGTCCCCGCTGACCTTCCTGCTGCTGGTCGGCGCAATCGCTCCGGCCGCGGTTTTCCTCTTCAAAGTAGCGATCAACAGGCTTGCCACCCTCAGTTCGCACTAGTTCTCGGCGCGCGCGTAGGAAACTGACCCGTGCATAAGGGACACTCAGCCTGTGGCTGAACATGATTTGGCGGGCGCGACTATCGCCTTGACCGCAGAACGGCGTGTCGAAGAATTTGCGACGCTCCTCGAACGTCGAGGCGCGGAGATCGTGCGAACACCGGTGATCCATGTGCTGCCGTTGGTGGACGATCGAGACCTGCGCACTCAGACGTCCGCTTTGATTGCCGATCCACCGGAATTGGTCGTGATCAGCACCGGAATCGGCTTTCGAGGTTGGCTCGACGCCGTCGCGTCGTGGGGTTTGACCGACGAGTTCCTCGGAGCTCTCGCCCGCACGCGCATCATTGCCCGCGGCCCGAAGGCGACGGGCGCCATCCGGGGCGCCGGATTGCGTGAGGAATGGTCGCCTTCGGGCGAGTCGTCCGAGGAAGTTCTGGCACACCTCGGAAGCGAGGGAGTGGCCGGTTTACGCGTCGCGGTTCAGTTGCACGGCACCATCACCGAATGGGAGCCGTTGACGGACCTGAGCGCCTCCCTCGCCGACATCGGCGCGGTTGTCACTCCGGTGTCGGTCTATCGGTGGATCCGGCCGCCGGATCAGTCGCCGGTCCGCGCGTTGGTTGCTGCAGTTCGTTCCGGTGCAATCGACGCGCTGACCTTCACCAGTGCCCCCGCGGTCTCCTCGATGCTCAGCACGGCAAAAGAAATGGGCGAGCTGGAGCGGTTCGTCGCAGCGATGCGCGGAGCGGTACCGACCTACTGCGTCGGACCGGTGACGGCCGCTCCGCTCGAACTCCTCGGTGTTCCGACCATCCAGCCGGAGCGATCTCGTCTCGGTTCGCTGGCGAGGCTCATCATCGACGACCTGCCCAGACGTCGCCACCGCCCGGAGTGACGGCTTCGATCATGGCCCACGCGTTCTCGGCGGGGAGATCGATCACCTCGTAGCTTCCCGTGCCGGCCGGCGTCGCAGCGACCACGGTTGCCACACCTGCGCGCCGCTGGAAGAACGTCTCGCGCACCGTCCATCCGATGACACCTTCGGATTCGAGACTGTGACGCTGTCGGTCGAGCGAGCCGCTTCGGGTGATCAACCACCCCGGCAGAACTGCGTGGCCGAGGCCGTTGTATCGGTCGTAGGCGAGCGCAGCGCCGCCGATCGCGAGCGCAGCGACCCCGAACCACGCGTAGATCGGCACGTGCACGCCGGATGCCGCGCACGCCACGCAGACCAGGAACGCCACTGTCGCGAGAAACAGTGCCCGGGTGTAGCGGCGACGGCGCGCGGCCGGGCCGTGCGGGATCAGCGGGGTGGAAGCCTGGCGTGAATCACCGATCACGGTGGCCATCACTCGCTCGGCCTCCCGGCGTGGTCCCTGCGGCAGCAGCAGTGAAGATTCCTTCTTCTCGGCGCTCACCCCGGTCATGATGGCGTCGAGGCGCGCGCCGCGGGCCAGCCGCAGCAGGAGCGGTTCCTTGAGCGTCGTGCCGCGTAGGCGGGCGCGGTCGAGTGTGGTCTGCCGAGTCTTCAACAGGCCGTGACTGACATGCAGGATGCGTCCGTTGTCGGTGAGTTTCATGTTGCCGAACGCGATCAGGTATTGGACGCAGGCGAGTGCACTCGACAGCACGAGCAGCACGACGAGCGCGATGACGACCATCAGCGCGATGCCGAGGCTCTCGAGGGAGTCGAAGCTGTCGCTTACTGCCGACGATTTCGCGACGGCAGTGCCGATGCCGTATTGAAACGAGATGCCGATGATCGCTGCGATGATGGCGATCCCGGTGAACGAAAAGGGTGCGTAGCGAACCCAACTGGGCTCCCAGTGTCCGATCTCGGTGTCGACCGGTTCGGTGACGTTCGAGGCCGGAGCGCCCGGGGTTTGCAGCCCTCGTGCCTGTTGCGCGCCGGCCAACAGTGCGGCGCGCAGGTCCGGAACCAGGGCGGTCGACAGGGCGTTGAGCTCGAACTTGTTCGAATCGTGGCCGCTCCCAGCGCGTTGGCCGGTTCCGATGCGCACGATCGACAGTCCGAGCAGTCGGTGCATGACCCCGGCTTCGACGTCGACGGATCGGATGCGGCTGCGTGGGACGGAGAGCAGCTTCTTCTGGAAGACCCCGGTGCGCAGCTGTACGTGAACGGGCCCGATTCGGTACGTGGTGGTGAAGTACCGCAACAGACCGAAGACGACGAGCAGAGTGACGACGCCGAGTCCCCACCAGTGATTCCCGGATTGGCTGCCGAGAACAACGGAGACGAGCAGGACCGGGAGCAGCTTGACCACTTCGTTGACGGGGTGAACCAGAAGCATGCGTCGGTCGAGGCGGAGCCAGGGCTGCTCCTCTTCGGCTGCCTCGGCAGCTGCCGTTTCCGCCTCGGCGGGAATGTCGATCGCGGTCGGGTCGCCCAACTGTTTCTCGTTCACGTTGCGTCTCCCACGTTGGTGCCCGCGATCTCCGTCAGTTGAGCGACCGTGCGATCGGCGATTTCCTGGTCGAGCGCGGAGATCTTCACGGCCCCGGCCGACGACGCCGTCGTGACCGTCACGGTTGCCAGACCCAACATCCGGTCGATCGGTCCGCGCTCGGTGTCCACTGTCTGCACGCGCGAGATCGGTGCGATGCGTCGTTCCTGGGTGAACCAGCCGGTGCGTGTGTATACCGCGGTGTCACTGATCTCCCATCGGTGGACGCGATACCGCCACGCCGGAACCATCAGAATGTAGGTGGCAGCGAAGAGGACGGTGACTGCGAATACGGTGCCGACCACCCAGGACGGGATTCCGGGTATCAAGACGGCACAGACGATTTCGGCGATGATGACGGGTACCCAGAACAGTGCGGCAGTGATTGCCCACAGCCTCGGGGCTTTGGTGCTGGGTCGCCATAGTGGGTCGGCCATGGTCAGCGGTTGCGGCGCAGTCATGGGCACTACTTTGGTCGAGTGAGGGGCGATCTGTCGACATCGGCCCTATCGTGGAGTGTGGCGACCGAGAAGGGAGCACGTGATGACCGAACAAGATGCGACATTCGACCCGGAGGCTCCGGAATCAGATGCGCTCGAACAATCGACACCCGTAGATCCGAACGCCCCCGAAGAACCCGATCTGACCGACATCCCACTCGACGCACCAGTGGCTGACGTGGTGGATCAACGAGTCGAGGTAGTGGTCGACGACGACTATCCGCCCTCGTGATCGAGGGGGTATCGAGCCCGTGAGGCCTCCTACTTCTGGCACCGGGTGGCACTAGTCGTCTCACATGGCGCATGATCGCTAGGTGAACCGAACTGGTGATGACTCCGGCAAACCCACCATGCTTCCGATGCCAGGTATTTCCGCGTCCGCCTCGTCCAGTCCGTCGCCCGGCCCGTCAGCGTCGGCGATGCGGCGCGTTCTCCGTCGTGCACGCGACGGAGCGACCCTGAACGTCGACGAGGCGGCAACGCTGCTGCAGGCACGGGGAACCGATCTGACCGATCTGTGTTCCTCGGCGGCCAAGGTTCGCGATGCCGGTCTGCTGGCAGCGGGTCGGCCGAACACCGTGACGTATTCGCGGAAAGTGTTCATTCCGCTGACCCGTCTGTGCCAGGACAAGTGCCACTACTGCACCTTCGTCACGGTGCCCGGGAAGCTGCGTGCCGCTGGGCACGGCATGTTCCTTGAGCCTGACGAGGTTTTGGACATTGCCCGGGCAGGTGCCGAATTGGGCTGCAAGGAAGCGTTGTTCACGCTGGGGGATCGCCCCGAGGCTCGCTGGCCGGAAGCCAAGCAATGGCTGGACGAACGCGGCTACGACTCCACCCTCGACTACGTGCGGGCGATGTCGATTCGGGTGCTCGAGGAGACCGGACTTCTTCCGCACTTGAATCCCGGTGTGATGAGCTGGCAAGAGCTCTCGCGACTCAAGCCTGTTGCGCCGTCGATGGGCATGATGCTCGAGACGACCGCTACTCGGCTGTTCACCGACAAAGGCGAATGCCACTACGGCAGCCCGGACAAGGACCCGGCGGTTCGGCTGCGCACTCTGACCGACGCAGGCCGCCTGAACATCCCGTTCACCACGGGAATTCTTGTGGGCATCGGGGAGAACTTCCTCGAGCGTGCCGAATCGATCATGGCGATACGCAAGTCGCAGAAGGCGTTCGGCCACATCCAGGAAGTGATCATTCAGAACTTCCTGGCCAAGCCTGATACCGCGATGCGCAACACCCCTGATGCAGGACTCGACGAGTTTCTCGCGGCCATCGCCGTCGCACGCCTGTTGCTCGGGCCGACGATGCGGATTCAGAGTCCGCCGAATCTCGTCTCGAACAGCGAGTGCCTCGCGCTGCTCGGCGCCGGTGTGGACGACTGGGGCGGGGTATCGCCGTTGACCCCCGATCACGTCAACCCGGAGCGCCCGTGGCCGAATCTCGAGACCTTGGCCGAGATCAGCGCCGAAGGCGGCTTCACGCTGACCGAACGCACTGCGGCTCAGCCGGCATATGTCCTGGCCGGGGCTCCGTGGATCGATCCGCGCATTGCGGGTCACGTGCAGGCACTGGCGGATCCCAAGACCGGCCTCGCCTTGCCCGACACCAAGCCGGTGGGTCGACCGTGGCAGGAGCCGGACGAGTCGTGGGAATCGAGCGGACGCATCGATCTCAATACCGAGATCGACACGGACGGGCGCAACACCGAGACCCGCAGTGACCTGGGCAGTGCGTTCGGCGACTGGGAGACCGTGCGCGAACAGGTACTCGAGTTGAGTGCTCCGATTCGCGTCGACACCGATCTGTTGGCTGCATTGCGCAGTGCCGAACGCGACCCGGCCGGATGCTCCGACGACGAATACCTGGCCCTTGCCACAGCGGAGGGCCCGGGCCTGGAAGCTGTTGTGGCGCTGGCTGATGCGCTACGCAAGGATGCTGTCGGTGAGGACGTCACCTACGTGGTGAACCGGAACATCAACTTCACCAACATCTGCTACACGGGCTGCCGGTTCTGTGCGTTCGCGCAGCGCAAAGGTGACGCCGACGCCTTCACCCTGTCGGCGGACCAGGTTGCCGACCGTGCGTGGGAAGCGCACGTCGCCGGGGCGACCGAGGTGTGCATGCAGGGCGGTATCGATCCTGAACTTCCCGTCACCGGTTACGCCGACCTGGTTCGCGCAGTCAAGAAGCGCGTGCCGTCGATGCACGTCCATGCGTTCTCGCCCATGGAGATCGTGAACGGTGCTTCGCGCAGCGGTGAAAGCATCAGGGACTGGCTGACCGCCCTGCGTGAGGCGGGCCTCGACACCATTCCCGGTACGGCAGCGGAGATCCTCGACGACGAGGTGCGCTGGATCCTCACCAAGGGCAAACTGCCCACGGCGGAGTGGATCGAAGTGGTCACCACGGCACACGAGGTGGGACTGCGGTCGAGTTCGACGATGATGTACGGACACGTCGATCAGCCGCACCACTGGGTCGGGCACCTGAACGTCCTCCGTGGAATCCAGGATCGCACAGGCGGATTCACAGAGTTTGTGCTGCTGCCGTTCGTTCATCAGAGCGCGCCGCTGTACCTGGCGGGCGCTTCACGACCAGGGCCGACCAACCGGGACAACCGCGCTGCGCACGCACTGGCACGCATCATGCTGCACGGTCGTATCCCCAACATCCAGACCAGCTGGGTCAAGCTCGGTATCACCGGAACGCAGATGATGCTCAACGGCGGAGCCAACGACCTCGGCGGAACGCTGATGGAGGAGACGATCTCGAGGATGGCCGGCTCCGAACACGGGTCCGAGAAGACCGTCGCAGAACTGCGCGCCATCGCCGAGGGAATCGGACGTCCGGCACGCGAACGAACCACCACACATGCACGACGCGAAGGAGCGATCGCCTGATGGCTGACGTATTGGGGGACCGCAAGGTCGTCGAGGTTCTCGATCGGGCGGTCTGGGGCATCAACCCCGTTCTGGACCTCGCCTACAGCGATCCGCTCGGAATCAAGCGTCGGACCTTCGAGCCGACCGATCCCGAGCGAAATGCTGCCGCGATGGTGTTGGACGCAGCCGCTTGGGTCCTCGATGTCGTCAAGTTCCCCGGGACGGCGGCGTGGTCGGTGATGACCGACGAGCAGCGTTCGAAGTGGTGGACGACCCGGTTGGGCGCACTCAACACTGTTGCCGTCGCGTTCCCCGGCATCTTCGGCGTCCTCCTCAATCGGCTCCCGATCCAGGACCTGCTGGCATTCGCGAATCAGGCCGTTGTGCTCGTTGCGGTTGCCCGTGAACACGGAGTGACGGAACGGGATCAACAGGTGGACCTCCTGGCGTCGGTGTTGTGCCGGCGTGAGACGAAGTCCCGAGAGCTTCTCGCCGGAGAGGACTTCGCCGAGCAATCAGCCAGCGGCGCCGACGAGACCTGGCGCCCGTTCGCGCTCATCGGCACGTTGTGGCGCACGTCCAAGACTTTTCGCGCCATCACGGACGAGCTGCACAAGCGTCCGTCGCGGACCAAACCGTTCGAGATCTTCGGCAAGATTCCGGTGGTCGGCGTCGTGGCGGATTACCTCGGTGAACGCGGCGCACTGGTACGCGCTGCGGCCGCGGGGGAGAAGTGGATCGCGATTCGGTCGAGGAACATCACCACAGTAGGCTGAAATGTGTTACCCCCGCCTGCTCAGAGTCGGTCGGCAGGGGGATAATAGGCTGTTCCCGCGGTACGTGAGAGTCGTATCGGATTTTCGGCCCCTTGCAACTGCGTGTTGCGGCGGCGATGCACGACAGGAAGGCAGGGAGATCGGCAGTGACCTACACGATTGCTGAACCGTGTGTAGATGTGATGGACAAGGCGTGCATCGAAGAATGCCCTGTCGACTGCATCTACGAGGGTGGACGCATGCTTTACATCCACCCCGACGAGTGTGTCGATTGCGGCGCGTGTGAGCCTGTCTGTCCCGTCGAAGCCATTTTCTACGAAGACGACGTCCCGGACCAGTGGAACGCTTACATCAGCACCAACGTCGATTTCTTCGACGATCTCGGTTCGCCGGGTGGAGCAGCCAAGCTCGGCAAGGTCGATTACGACACGCCGTTCATCAAGGCGCTGCCTCCCATGGGTGAGGAATAGAGATCTTGTCTCGTACTCCGGTGGCCGCTGGGCTTCCTGATTTTCCGTGGGATTCGCTCGCCGATGTCACGGCGAAGGCACACTCTCATCCCGACGGCATCGTGAACCTGTCCGTGGGTACGCCGGTTGATCCGGTGGATCCGGTAATCCAGGAGGCTTTGGCATCTGTTGCCGAGGTGCCGGGATATCCGACTACTCATGGCACGCTCGCACTGCGCGAGGCCGTGGCGGAGTCACTGGATCGCCGCTACAACATTCCCGACGTCGATCCGGCAGCGGTGCTGCCGGCCATCGGCACCAAGGAAATGATCGCGTGGCTGCCGAAATTGCTCGGTCTCGGCGCCGACGATCTGGTGGTCATTCCGGAGTTGGCATACCCGACGTACGAGGTCGCGGCGAAACTCGCAGGCGCGCGCGTTTTGCGCGCCGACGGCTTGAACAAGCTCGGTCCCGAGTCGGCGGCGATGATCTTCGTGAACTCGCCGTCCAACCCCACCGGAAAGGTGCTCGGGCTCGAGCACTTGCAGAAGGTCGTGGCCTGGGCACGCGAGCGCGGCGCCATCGTCGTCTCCGACGAGTGCTACCTCGGGTTGACGTGGGAAGCCGATGCACTCTCCATTCTCGATCCTCGGGTCAACGACGGCGATCTGACCGGTTTGCTTGCGGTCCATTCACTTTCGAAGACGTCGAACCTCGCGAGCTATCGCGCCGGGTTCGTCACCGGTGATCCGGCTCTGGTGTCGGAACTGCTCGAGGTGCGCAAGCACGCGGGCATGATCCTGCCTTTGCCGATCCAAGCCGCGATGACCGCAGCCTTGGGCGACGACCAACACGAGAACGTCCAGCGCGAGCGGTATCGCGAGCGTCGCAGCGTGTTGATCGAAGCTGTCAGAGGTGCCGGATTCACCGTCGACAATTCCGAGGCCGGTCTGTACCTCTGGGCAACCCGCGGCGAGGAATGTCGAGCGACGGTCAGTTGGTTCGCCGATCGTGGGATCCTCGTTGCGCCCGGTGAGTTCTACGGACCGAGCGGGAGCAAGCACGTTCGGATCGCTCTCACCGCAACAGACGAACGAATCGCCGCGGCAGCAAAGCGCCTCTCTGCCTGAACAGTGTGCTTTCGCGGGTGTCAGGTTCCCTGATGTCGGTATCAGTCCGATGTAAGGTCGCGCTGTGACCACCTCAGGGACCGGCGGCTTGGACGCGGTACTGATTGTCGCCGTCGTTGTTGCCTCGATCGCGCTGATGCTCGCGTGGCTGAAGGATCGTCGAATATTCGGAGACCTACCTCTTTCGGCCGTTGTGCTTTGGCTCGTGGTGGCAGTGCCGTCAATTTTGCAGGCGCTGATGCCGGGACTGTTGGACATGTTTCGCCGTGATCCCACGTTGATCCGCGACGGTCAGTGGTGGCGGATTCTGACGTCGGTGTTCGTCCAGGACGGCGGCCTTGCCGGGACGGTTGCCAACCTTCTCACGTTGGCAGTGGTGGCGCCGCCTGCTTTTCGGCTCTGGGGCGCCGCACGCGGTTGGGCACTCTTCCTGCTCGGTCAATTGCTGTTCGGTTTGCTCACCACCGCAGTCTTCCCGTCGACCGGCGCCGGTAACTCCGGTGCGACACTGGCTCTGGCAGCGGCGGCGGCGGGGATCGGCGTTCTGGTGCGCCCGCGAATGCCCGAGATTGTCCTGACTGCCGTGATTGTCGTCGGCGGTGCAACTCTGGTGACGGTCGACGACGCGCACGGATTCGCAGTTCTTTCCGGGGCTCTACTGGGGGCGGCGCTGGTGACGCTGTTCCCTCCGCACTCGATGGATGCGCGTCGGGCAGGAGAAAGTTTGCGACCATCCGCGCTGTGAGATGCTGTCGTGGTGCTGCTGAGATCACTGAACCCCCTTGCTGTTGCCCGCGGTGACGACCTCGAAGACGCCGTGACGATCGGTGACACGGTGCTCTCGCGGAGTGCCATTCTCGGTGCCGCGACCTCGGTCGCGGAACGAGTGGCGCAGGCCGACCGAGTTGCCGTATTGGCAACTCCCACAGCAAAAACGATCCTCGCCGTCGCCGGTGCATTGATTGCCGGCGTCACCGTTGTGCCGGTACCGCCGGACTCGGGCAGGGCTGAGCGGGAGCACATTCTGCGTGACTCCGGAGCTCAGGCGTGGCTCGGTGAAACGGACGAGCACTGCGACACTCTGCCGGTAGTCCCCGTCCGGTTGCATGCGCGCTCATGGCACAGCTATCCCGAACCGGCTCCTCAGTCCACAGCGTTCGTCCTGTACACCTCGGGAACCACCGGCCCACCGAAGGGTGTTCTGCTCAGTCGCTCGGCCATCGCAGCCGGGATCGACGCGCTCGCCGAGGCCTGGGACTGGACGTGGCGAGACACCCTCGTGCACGGGCTTCCGCTCTTCCACGTGCACGGGCTGATCCTCGGCATCCTCGGTCCGCTCCGGATCGGCAGCCGGGTGATCCATACCGTCAAGCCGACGCCGGAAAACTATGCACGAGCCAAAGGCTCCCTCTACTTCGGTGTCCCCACCGTCTGGTCGCGTATCGCCGAAGACGAAGGGGCGGCCCGTGCGTTGTCCGGCGCCCGACTGCTCGTCTCAGGCAGTGCGCCGCTTCCCGTCCCAGTCTTCGAAAAGTTGCGTGAGCGAACAGGATTGACACCAATCGAGCGTTACGGCATGAGTGAGACGATGCTGACGCTGAGTACACGATTCGACGGCGAGCGACGCCCGGGTTGGGTCGGAGTGCCATTGCGCGGTGTCGAGACTCGTCTTCGTGACGAAAGAGGCAACGACGTTCCACACGACGGCGAGAGCATCGGCGGCCTGCAGGTACGCGGGCCGATGCTTTTCGACGGTTACTTGAACCGTCCAGACGCAACCGCCGAGTCCTGGACGGAGGACGGCTACTTCAAGACCGGCGATGTCGCCGTCATCGACGAGGGTGGGTTCCACCGAATCGTCGGCCGCGAATCCATCGACTTGATCAAAACCGGCGGATTCAGAGTCGGCGCAGGCGAGATCGAGACTGCTATCCTCGGGCACCCCTCGGTGTCCGAAGTTGCGGTGATCGGTGTCCCCGACGCCGATCTGGGGCAGCGGATCATCGCCGTCGTCGTCCGCAAGCCAGGCAGTCCCGACGTCACCGAAGCCGAATTGGTCGAGTTGGTCGGGGCAGAGTTGTCGGCGCACAAGCGTCCCCGCGAAGTTCGTTTTGCCGAGACTCTGCCGCGTAACGCGATGGGTAAGGTCCAGAAGCGCGACCTGTGGTGAGCGGAGCCGATTGCTGAAAAGTCGCTCCGGCGCTCGAATCTTGGTGAGTTCGGCCCGCCTGTCCCGGAATGTGGGCCCGCCGGTTCGCCGATGATTCAGCGCTAGTTGGAAATTCTGTGTTCTTGGCTACACTACCGCCCGGTAGGGATAGCTCCAGTCGCACGCATGCCGTCGGTATGCCTGAGTGCGAGTGGCCTCGGAAGGGCAGATTTCATGGCGGGCGGACGGCATTCGAGTCCTGACAGCGGGCGGTCGATCGGGTTCTACGCAGTGGGTGGGTTGGTTGCCGTCGCGGTAGTCGCCACCGGGGTGGTGGTCTTCAAGGCAACACAGTCCGATTCCTGCGAGAGCGTCGACGAGTACTCGCTGGCAGCAGATCCTGCGATCGCGCCTGCAGTAACGGAGATTCTCGCAGAAGCGTCGCCCGAGCAGACGGGCTGTTCGCGGATCACGGTCACCTCTGCGCTGCCCGGCGACGTCGCGGGAACTTTGGGCAAGGGCGTGGACGCGCCGGACATGTGGATACCGGATTCGACAGCGTGGGTCGGCAAAGCGTCATTGACGGCCAAGGGACCGGTCGCTGCGGCCGGCGGTTCGATCGCGACCTCACCTGTCGTTCTCGCCTCCGGCGGTGGCGAGCAGTTTGCCAGTTGGCTCACAGCGCTACAGGTTCCTGACCTCGCGCTGGGCAATCCATTGTTCACCGGAGTTGCATCGGCGCCCATTCTCGGAGCTCTCGCGGAGACCGGGGCCACCTCCGAATCGGTTCGAGCGGCACTCGTACCCCATGCTCAAGCCGAAAGTGTTCGTACCGAAGATCAGCCGGTAGGACAGAAGATGCTCACCGAATTGGTCAGCTCAGGCAAGGTTGGTGTTTCGACCGAGCAGCAGGTGGTCGAGTTCACGAAGGCAGAGTCGAAGATTTCCGCGACAGTGCCGGCGACTGGAACCATGATCATGGACTACCCACTGGTGGTCAGTGCGTCGGCACCGGACCGGCACTACGCCGCAGCCAAGAAGAGTGACGCCATCGCCGAGCTGTTGCACAGTGAATCTGCCCAGGAAGTACTGGCACGCAGCGGTTTCCGTACTTCCGGCGGTGGAACCGTCGAAGGTGGAGTTGGTGACGTCACGGCATTGACTGTCTCCGAACAGTCGGTGGCCGATCAGACACTGGGTGCTTGGGCGTTGATGGCCAAGCCGATCCGAACACTCGTCGCGATCGACGTGTCTGCATCGATGGACTATCCGGCGGCAGGTGGCAAGACGCGCATGCAGTTGACCACTGCTGCTGCTCTCGCCGGCAATCAAGTCTTCCCGGACAGCGTCGCTGCCGGTCTGTGGGCCTTCTCCCAAGGTATGAACGGAACCCAGGACTTCCAGGAATTAGTGCCGATCAGGCGCTACGACACCATCGTCGACGGCGTGACTCAACGAAAGTTGATGGCTGATCAGGCGAACCGGCTCACCGAACTCAAGCGTGGTGCCACAGGTTTGTACGACACGACGCTGGCTGCCTTCCGGAAAGTCCAGGAATCGTACGATCCGCGAGCGGTCAACAGCGTCATCATCTTGACCGACGGTGCAAACGAAGATCCCGACAGCATCAGCCGTGAACAGCTGCTCGATGTTCTTGCACGCGAGCAGGATCCGGCGCGTCCGGTCATCATCGTCACCATCGGCATCACCGATGACGCCGACGCTGCAGCGCTCGCCGATATCTCCCGCGTGACGGGCGGGTCGACCTATATCGCACGGGACCCCTCGGAGATTTCCGAAGTATTCGTGAACGCACTGGCTCACCGAGGATCATGAGCCCCACCGAAGAACTCAGGCCGCGTCGGGACCGGTCCAGGGTGTCGGAAGTGGCGGAGCCTCAGACGAATATCGGTGCCCGGTAGGCGTCGTCGTGGTGAAGGTGTGCCGGTTACCCAGCACAGGTTCGGCAGACCAGTCCGAGCCCTGTTTCGCGTAATTGCATGCCGCGCACAACCCGGCACCGTTCGCTGCGCTGGTGAGTCCACCCCTCGAGTGGTCGCGAATGTGGTCACGGTGGCGAACCGGAGCGTCGCACCACGGAGTACGGCAGCTGCGATCCCGGAGTTCGATCAATCGTGCCAACCCCTTCGGGAAGGTTCTCGCCGTGGATTCCATTGCGGTCAACGCGCCGGTGTCGGGGCGTGCGTAGAGTTTTCGGACCGTCGCCATTGTTTCGGAGTCTTCGCTGCACTTGGCGATCCATTCGCGTGCAATATCGGCTGGTACAGGCCCGTACCCGTTAACGTGCGCCGGGTCGGAATTGTCGCCCAACAATGACTGGTCAGAGACAACCAGATTCACGGTGACGGGTGTCGGTGTGGCGCGGCCGATTCCGGTAACCCGCTCGACCAGGAGATCAGCCATGATTTGCGCTCGTGTGCGCTTGTCCCCGCCGGCAAGTACGGAATCTGCGTCGCGCCTGAGCGTGGCGTGCACGGCGATACCTTCGGCTGCCGGAAGCAGCACATTGAGCCAGCACATCGTGTCGGGTGCAGGCCGTGACGTTACTCGTCTGTCTCCCACAGCTTTGCGTGCTCGTCTGGCAACACTGTCGGAGTCAATTTCGGCAGTGCGTGCGCGGATTCTTTCTGTCAGTTGGTGGTTGCCCCATCCGTCCAAGATTGCAGCGTCGCAGCAGAACTCGCGATCCAATGTAGCGCGATCCTGGACTGTGAGACAGGCAGTTTCACGCATGAGAATTGTCGCTTGATGCTCACTGATGGAGCCACGGACGAGTAGTCGAAGTGTGTGCGGCATCTCGTCGTTCAGTGCGCGGGCCAAGCTCAGATGTTGAGTTCCGAACCATGCCGACTCTCGCCGTGCGAGGGCAATCTGCGCGTTGATTCCACGGCCCTGGTATGCGCGCGGAACTCCCCGTTCGCCGCGGTCCTTGCGGGTGAACGCGTCGAGATCGGCAGCCAGTAATGCCTGGGCCCCAGCACAACTGGCCTTCAACTCTTCCAACGCGCGCAGAAGATCAACGCGTGCTGCGTTGTCGATGGAACGATCCATGCTGACGAGCGACGCTCGGAATTGTCCGATTGTCTCTTCGGATACCGTCTGTTTGGATATCGCCTGTTCAGATACTTGCGTCGTCACTTTTACCCCCCGGTAGTGTCGAACATACATTCGATAATAGCTTCGACAATGAACGCCCGCAACACCTTTCTCTGTTGGTGACCGAAAGTTCCGACAGTTCGGTTTTCGTGGTTGACTGGTCAGCATGATCGAGCTGAGGGGATTGACCAAGGTTTACGGACCGACGAAAGCGGTGGACGATTTGTCGTTCACGGTCAAGCCGGGCATCGTGACGGGCTTTCTGGGCCCGAACGGTGCGGGTAAGTCGACGACGATGCGGATGATTCTGGGTTTGGATCAGCCGACGTCGGGTGCGGCGTTGATCGACGGCTAGCCGTATCGGGAGCTGAAGACACCGCTGCGGACTGTCGGCGCGTTGTTGGATGCGAAGTGGGTGCATCCGAATCGGAGTGCGCGGGCGCATTTGCAGTGGATGGCTGCTTCGAACGGTATTCCGAAGTCTCGGGTGGGCGAGGTGCTCGGGTTGGTCGGGTTGTCCGAGGTGGCGGGCAAGAAGGCCGGCGGGTTCTCGTTGGGGATGTCGCAGCGTCTCGGGTTGGCGGGTGCGTTGTTGGGGGATCCGAAGGTGTTGTTGTTCGACGAGCCGGTCAACGGTCTCGATCCGGAGGGCATCGTCTGGATTCGTAAGTTCATGCAGCGGTTGGCGGCCGAGGGCCGCACGGTGTTGGTGTCGAGTCATCTTCTGTCGGAGATGGCGTTGACGGCGGAGCAGTTGGTGGTGATCGGTCGGGGTCGGTTGATTTCGGATTCGACGGTGGCGGAGTTCGTGGATCGTTCGTCGGAGTCGACGGTGCGGGTGCGTAGCCCACAACTCGACGCTCTCCATGCCGCATTGACTGCCCACGGACTGACTGTCCGCGAGGAGCATTCAGGATCGGAGCCGGTGTTGGTGGTCGTGGATTCGACGACCGATGTGATCGGTGGTCTGGCTGGCTCGCAGGGAATCGTGTTGTACGAGTTGGCGTCTCAGCAGGGGTCGCTCGAGGATGCGTTCATGAAGTTGACCGGAGACGATGTCCAGTACCACGCGTCCGGTGTCGATCCGGGTGCCGGAGCCCACCACGCAAACACACAGCACGCAAACACACAGCAGGCTATGGGAGGTGCACTGTAATGGCTGTTCTCAGTGCTGAACGTATCAAGATCACCACGACCAAGTCCCCGCTGTGGTGCACGGTCATCATTATCGTGCTCGGGTTGGGGCTCGCCACCGTTTTCGGACTGAGCGCCAAGTCGTCGCTCAACAGACGGGACGGTGTAATGATGCCGACCGTGTCGGGGGCGCTCAGTGGAGTCACCGGCTTCGGTGTGTTGGTTCTGATGATCATGGCTGCCCTCGCGATCACCAGCGAGTATCGCTTCGGGACAATCCGAACGACATTCCAGGCAGTTCCGAACCGCGCCTCGGTTCTGATCGCCAAAGCAGGTCTCATCGGCGGGTTCGGAGCTGTACTGACTCTCGTACTGTCGTTCGGCGCCTTCGCTCTCACGAAGGCGACATCAGGTGACGCGGGAAGATTCCTCACTCTGTCCGGCGACGAGAACTGGCGGATCGTCTACGGAACGCCGATCTACGCGTTCTTCTGCGTAGTTCTAGCTGTAGGAGTGGGAGCGTTGCTGCGGCAGTCCGCCGGTGCGATCGCGCTACTACTGTTGTGGCCCTTGCTCATCGAGAATCTGTTCAACCTGTTCGGCAGTATCGGCGAGAAGATCATGCCGTTCCTGCCGTTCATGAACGCCAATAACTTTCTCGGTTCCGGCGGTAGCGTCGACTTCCACTGGGGACCCTGGGGCAGCCTGATCTACTTCGCCCTCTTCGTGCTCGTCGTCTTCGGTCTCAGCATCCTCGTCGTGAACCGACGAGATGCATAGGCGCGAAGATCACGCGGGCTGATTCTGCTTACGCCAGCGAGCGTTCAGGAAACCCAATGCCGCGATCACGAGGAACAACACTGTGGTCGAGATCAACTGTGCACGGGCATCGGCGTCGAAGAGCATGAGGACGACGAAGACGCCGAGCATCGCGAGTGTCGCGTAGCTCAGGTACGGGAACAGCCACATACGAACTGTCAGCTTGCCCGACGCTTCGAGTTGTTTACGCAGTCGCAGATGCGAGACGACGATGAAGATCCAGATGACCAGCAGCGCAGCGCCGACTGCGTTGAGCAGGATGCCGAGCAGGTCGTCGGGGAGCAGCCAGTTGAGCAGGACGCTGACGAAGCCGAAGAACACCGACAGCAGAACGGCATTGGTCGGAACTCCGGTGCTCGACAGTTTCGCCATGAAAGCGGGTCCGTCGCCGCGGCGCGACAGTGAGAACGCCATCCGTGAGGTGCCGTAGATGTTGGCGTTGAACGCGGAAAGCAAGGCCACCACGACGACGAGTTCCATGAACCCGGCAACGCCCGGAATGTTCGCCTTGTTCAAGACGGCCACGAACGGTCCGCTCTCGAGTTCGGGATCGTTCCAGGGCAGCACCAGAACCATGATCGAGATGGCGCCGATGTAGAAGACACTGATGCGCCACACGACGCTTCGGACAGCGACGGCGATGGAGCGTTCCGGATTCTCGGATTCAGCGGCGGCGATCGTGACGATCTCGATCCCACCGAAAGCGAACGCCACGACGAGAAGCCCTGCGGCGATGCCGGACAACCCATTGGGCATGAAGCCGCCCTGCCCGAACAGATTGCTCGTACCGACCGGATCGGTATCGGGGAGGATGCCGAACACCAGCAGGACGCCGATGACGAGGAAGGCGATGATGACGGTGACTTTGATTGCGGCGAACCAGAACTCGAACTCGCCGAAATTGCTGACCTTCGCCAGGTTCACCACGGCGAAGAACACCACGAAGACCAGGGCGACGACCCATTGCGGGATCGACGGCACCCAGTCGTTCACGATCGCAGAGGCCCCGGTGATCTCGGCGCCCAGCACCATGATCAGCATGAACCAGTAGAGCCAGCCCATCACGAAGCCGGCCCATTCGCCGATCCCCAGGCGCGCGTAGTGCGAGAAGGAACCGCTGGCCGGAATCGCTGCGCCCATTTCGCCGAGCATGCGCATCACGAACACCACGACGGCGCCCGCAAGGATGTAGGAGATAAGGACGGCCGGGCCGGCCTTGGCGATACCGACGCCGGTTCCGAGGAACAGGCCGGCGCCGATGGCCGAGCCCAGGCCCATCATCGTCAGATGTCGGACCTTGAGACCGTGGCCGAGAGCAGTGGTTGTTCCGTCGGAGACGTCGGTGCTGCTCATCAGTCGTTGGCGTGCAAAGCAGCGTTCAGTTCGACGCCGGTGCCCTTCCACGGCACGACCTCGACGGCACCCGAGACCGAGTTACGACGGAAGAGAAGGTTCGACTTGCCGCTGAGTTCCTTGGCCTTGACGACGGTGCCGTCCGGGCCGGTGACCTTGGTGCCCGCGGTGACGTAGAGGCCCGCTTCGAGGACGCAGTCGTCGCCGAGTGAAATGCCGAGGCCGGCGTTGGCGCCGAGGAGGCAGCGCTTGCCGAGGGAGATGGTTTCCTTGCCGCCGCCGGAGAGGGTGCCCATGATCGAGGCGCCGCCGCCCACATCGGATCCGTCGTCGACGACGACGCCCGCGGAGATGCGGCCTTCGACCATCGAGTTGCCGAGGGTGCCGGCGTTGAAGTTGACGAAGCCTTCGTGCATGACGGTTGTTCCGCTGGCGAGGTGTGCACCGAGACGGACTCGGTCCGCGTCACCGATGCGAACTCCGGACGGGACGACGTAGTCGACCATGCGCGGGAACTTGTCGACGCTGAACACGGTGACGACTCCGCGGATGCGCAGACGCGAGCGAACCTGCTCGAAGCCTTCGACGGCGCACGGACCGAAGTTGGTCCACACGACGTTGCTGAGCAGGCCGAACTGACCGTCGAGGTTCACGCCGTGGGGCGCGACGAGGCGGTGCGAGAGCAGATGGAGGCGCAGGTAGACGTCATGTGCGTCGACGGGCGCCTTGGAGAGATCGGCGATGGTGGTGCGGACGACGACCTGCGAGACCTCGCGAGCGTCGTCGGTGCCTGCCAGCAGTGCAAGATCGGAAGGAATGTCTGTTCCCTCGACGTTCTCGGTACCGGTCTTGTCGAATGTTCCCAGCTCCGGTGCCGGGAACCAGGTGTCGAGGACGGTTCCGTCCGCGGTCACGTTGGCGATACCTACTGCTGTTGCTCCCTGTGCGCTCACGGGACTAGAGATTACTGGGTGGTGGGTGCACCGGCCTAGGCTGGTGTGTGTGAGCATCCTCGATCTTGCTTCGGACCCCATCGACTTGACGGCCGCCCTGGTCGACATCCCCAGCGTCTCGCACGACGAATCCGTCATCGCGCAGGCCGTCGAGGATGCGCTGCGTGAGCAGACTTCGGGCTTCGAGATCATCCGAAACGGCAACGCCGTGTTGGCGCGTACGTCGCGTGGGCTGCCGAGCCGCGTCATGCTCGCCGGACATCTGGACACGGTGCCGATCGCCGACAACGTTCCTTCGCGACGCGACGGCGACATCTTGCACGGCTGCGGGACCGTGGACATGAAGTCGGGCGATGCGGTGTTCCTGCACCTGGCGGCCACCATCGAGAACTTGGCCCACGACCTGACTCTCGTCTTCTACGACTGCGAAGAGATCGCCGCGACGTTCAACGGCCTCGGTCGGATCGAACGCGAGATTCCGGAATGGCTCACCGCCGACGTCGCAATTCTCGGTGAGCCGACGGCCGGTTTCATCGAGGCCGGGTGCCAGGGCACGATGCGGGTTCGGTTGACGGCTTCGGGAACACGCGCACATTCGGCCAGGTCCTGGCTGGGGGACAACGCCATTCACAAGTTCGGCGGAGCGTTGGAGCGGTTGTCGGCGTACCAGCCGCGTTCGGTCGACATCGACGGTTGTGGTTACCGCGAGGGTTTGTCGGCGGTGCGGATATCCGGCGGTGTCGCCGGAAACGTGGTCCCGGACGAAGCCGAGATGGACGTCAACTTCCGATTCGCGCCCGATCGCAACGAGGCGCAAGCCGAGGCACACGTGCGTGAAGTGTTCGACGGCCTGGGCCTCGGATTCGAGGTCACCGACTCCTCGCCCGGCGCACTCCCCGGTTTGGCGAACCCGTCTGCTGCCGCCTTGATCGAGGCGGCGGGTGGCCAGTTCCGAGCGAAGTACGGGTGGACCGATGTGTCCAGATTCTCGGCACTCGGCATTCCCGCGGTGAACTACGGACCAGGGGATCCGAACCTCGCGCACAAGCGCGACGAGCATGTTCCGGTGCAACAGATCACCGACGTCGCGGCCGTGCTGAGGAAATATCTGTCGGCCTGACCGTTAGCCTTGCCGCATGGCACCAGAGAAGAATTCGGCTTCGAAGAAGCAGAGCTCGTCGATCAAGCACCGCGGGCCCGTACAGCTTCGCCGCAAGCGCAAGGACGAGAAGACCACGACCGATCAGCGCTTGCTCGACAAGCGCGGACCCACGGACTGGGTCCACACCGATCCGTGGCGTGTGTTGCGTATCCAGAGCGAATTCATCGAAGGTTTCGGCGCGCTCGCCGAGGTTCCGCGTGCGGTGACGGTGTTCGGTTCGGCACGCACCACGGTCGATCATCCCGAGTACCAATCCGGCCGTGAGCTGGGAACCGCGTTGGCCGAAGCCGGGTACGCCGTCATCACCGGCGGTGGACCAGGAGTCATGGAGGCTGCCAACCGCGGTTGCAGCGAGGCCGGTGGATACTCGATCGGCCTCGGCATCGAGCTGCCGTTCGAGCAGGGACTCAACGAGTGGGTGGATCTCGGAATCAACTTCCGTTACTTCTTCGCACGCAAGACGATGTTCGTGAAGTACTCCCAGGCATTCATCTGCCTGCCGGGCGGCTTCGGCACACTCGACGAGCTGTTCGAGGCACTGACTCTGGTGCAGACCCACAAGGTCACGCGCTTCCCGATCGTCCTGTTCGGTACCGAGTACTGGTCCGGACTCGTCGACTGGATTCGCGGCACCCTCGAGCGTGACGGCAAGATTTCCGAAGGCGACGTGAACTTGCTGCACGTCACCGACAGCGTGGAAGAAGCAGTACGAATCGTCCTCAACGCCGACAAGGGCGTCGACGAGGCCGCAGATCTGGGGAAAGAAGAAGAATGGTGACCGATTCCGACAAGAAGTACTCGATCTGCGTCTACTGCGCGTCAGGTCCGGTGGACGAATCGTTCCTGGCGTTGGCGTCGGAGGTGGGCACCGCGATCGGTCGACGCGGATGGCAGTTGGTCTCGGGCGGCGGCAATGTTTCGATGATGGGCGCTGTCGCCGAGTCCGCTCGCGCGGCGGGCGCTTGGACCGTCGGCGTCATTCCGAAGGCCTTGGTGCACAAGGAAGTTGCCGACGTCGATGCCGACGAGCTGATCGTCACTGACACCATGCGCGAGCGCAAGAAGCTGATGGAAGATCACGCCGACGCGTTCATCACGCTGCCCGGCGGGATCGGGACGCTGGAGGAGCTGTTCGAGACGTGGACCGCGGGTTACCTGGGGATGCACGAGAAGCCGGTGGTGATGCTCGATCCCGTCGGACACTTCACCGGCCTGCTCGAGTGGCTGAACAAGCTCGACGGGACCGGCTTCGTCGGGCGTCAGGCGCTGGACACCCTGCTGGTGAGAACGGATGTCGAGGCCGCGCTCGACGCGTGCGTGAAAGGCTGACCTGGGGCATGGCGGGCTTTATTACCGTGCAGTAAGGTGGCCGCAGACTGGGCGGCCGAATGGGCGCCGGATACGTGTTAGGGGAGCCATGAGTTCGGAAGCCCGTTCGACCGTCGGCCTGCTGGATCTGGCGGCAAAACTGCCGTCGATGATCACCGAGGTGCCGATCCTGGCGCGGGGGGCCGCCGGGCTCACACGCAAGCCTTCGGCCAAGGAATCGATCGGGTTGATCTTCCAGAAGGCCGCGCACGCGCACCCGTCGCGCCCGTTCATCCGGTTCGAGGGCCACGCGACCAGTTACGCGGAGGCCAACGAACTGGTCAATCGCTACGCGGATGTTCTTCGTGGCCGAGGCGTCGACCGCGGTGACGTCGTCGGCGTTCTGGCCAAGAACACTCCTGAGGCACTGTTGGTTGCACTCGCTGCCGTCAAACTCGGTGCCGCGGCAGGAATGCTGAACTACAACCAGCGCGACGACGTTCTGGCACACAGCCTTACGCTGCTCGACGCTCGCGTCCTGGTGGTCGCCGACGAGTGTGAGGAAGCCCTCGAATCGTTGCCCGCCGGATTTACCGGGCCCGATCAACTTCTTGTCAGCGAACTCTCCGATCTGGCGAAGACGGCTGATCCGGCCAACCCGGCGGTCACCGCCGAGGTGCTGGCGAAGGAGAAGGCGTTCTACATCTTCACCTCGGGCACCACCGGAATGCCCAAGGCGAGCTTGATGACTCACTTCCGCTGGTTGAAGTCGATGTCCGGTCTCGGGTTGATGGGCGTGCGCTTGCGGGGCTCGGACACTCTGTACTGCTGCCTGCCGCTCTATCACAACAACGCGTTGACGGTATCGCTGTCGTCGGTGCTCGCGTCCGGTGCGACCATCGCGATCGGACGTCAGTTCTCCGCCTCGCGGTTCTGGGACGACATCGCACTCAACAAGGCGACCGCATTCACCTACATCGGTGAACTGTGCCGCTATCTGCTCAACCAGCCGGCCAAGCCGACCGACAGCGACAACGCAGTTCGGCTGATGGTGGGTAACGGTCTGCGCCCGGAGATCTGGGCCGAGTTCACTGCGCGGTTCGGCATTCCCCGCGTCGCCGAGTTCTACGGTGCGAGCGAATGCAACATCGCGTTCGTCAACGCACTCAACGTGGACAAGACAGCAGGTATCTGCCCGTTGCCGCACGCCGTGGTGGAGTTCGACGAGAACACCGGAAAAGCGTTGCGGGGAGCCGACGGTCGACTGCGCAAGGTTTCCACGGGTCAGGTCGGGCTCCTGCTGTCCAAGGTCACCGACCGAGCACCTTTCGACGGCTACACCGACGAAGCGGCGAGCAACAGCAAGCTGGTACGCGGCGGATTCAAGGACGACGACACCTGGTTCGACACCGGAGACCTGGTGCGCAAGCAGGGATGGGGCCACGTCGCCTTCGTCGACCGCCTCGGTGACACCTTCCGGTGGAAGGGTGAGAACGTAGCCACCACGGAGGTCGAGGGCGCGCTGAGTTCGCACCCGGCCGTCGAGGAAGCAGTTGTCTACGGCGTCGAGATTCCGGGCACCGACGGTCGCGCGGGCATGGCAGCGGTCAAGCTGCGGGACGGCGGGAGTTTCGAGGGCACCGAAGTCGCGGCTCACCTCTACGGCAAGCTCCCCAACTACGCGGTCCCGCTGTTCATCCGCATCGTCGACTCACTCGAACACACCAGCACTTTCAAGTCGCGCAAGGTGGAATTGCGCAACGAAGGTTACGACGTCGGCGCCGACACTCTGCACGTTCTCGAAGGCCGCGAGGGTGGTTATGTGGACTCGTACGACGAATACGTCGGAAAGGTCGCGGCAGGCTCGGTACCCAAGGGCTAGACCGAGTTCCGTCATGCCAGTATGAGTGGCATGTCTTCACTCTCCGGTTCGACCGCGCAGCCAGGTCCGGCGCCCACCCTGTGTGGGCGTCCGGTCGCGGTCGACCGTGCATTGGTGATGGCGATCGTCAACCGCACTCCCGATTCCTTCTACGACCAGGGCGCGACGTTCTCGGACTCGGCAGCGATGGCTGCCGTCGATCGGGCCGTCGGCGAAGGCGCCGATCTGGTGGACATCGGGGGAGTGAAAGCCGGGCCCGGTGACCTCGTCGACGCCGACGAAGAGGTCAGGCGAGTCGTTCCGTTCGTCGCCGCGATCAGAGCCAAGTACCCCGAGTTGATCATCAGCGTCGACACCTGGCGAAGTGGCGTCGCACGGCTGGCACGCGACGAAGGTGCCGACCTGATCAACGACACGTGGGCCGGTGCGGATCCCGAACTCGTCGTGGTCGCCGCCGAGACGGGTGCCGGAATCGTCTGCTCGCACACCGGCGGCGCAGTTCCGCGCACGCGCCCCCACCGTGTCCGCTACGACGACGTCGTCGCAGATGTGGTCACCGAGGTGGTGTCGGCAGCAGAACGCGCCTCGGCGCTCGGAGTTCCGCGCGATGCGATTCTGATCGATCCCACCCACGATTTCGGTAAGAACACCTTCCACGGGCTCGAGTTGTTGCGGAAAGTGGACGTTCTTGTAAACACCGGGTGGCCAGTGCTGATGGCGCTGAGTAATAAGGACTTCATCGGGGAGACTCTTGGTGTGGAGCTTTCCGAGAGGTTGGAGGGAACATTGGCAGCGACAGCAATGGCCGCGGCGGGCGGCGCCCGGGTGTTCCGTGTTCACGAGGTGGCGTCCACCCGTCGTGTAGTCGACATGGTGGCCGCGATCCAGGGACGCCGCGCCCCCGTACGTACGGTTCGAGGTCTGGCATGAGTATCACCGGTGCGGGCCCGACCCGCGTATGGGCAGAAGCCAACAGTTGGGACCATCCGAGTTGGACGGTCGCCGAACTCGAACGGGCGAAGGGTGGCCGAACCGTCTCGGTGGTGTTGCCCGCGCTCAACGAAGAAGACACCGTTGCTGCGGTGGTCGACACCATTCATCCCTTGCTCGGGGGCTTGGTCGACGAATTGATCGTTCTCGATTCCGGTTCCACCGACCGTACTGCCGAGCGTGCGCGCGCGGCCGGAGCGACGGTGATCAGTCGTGAGAGCGCAGTTCCGTCCATCCCACCGACCGCGGGCAAAGGTGAGGTGCTCTGGCGTTCGGTCGCCGCAACGACGGGCGATCTGATCGCATTCGTCGATTCCGACCTCATCAATCCCGATCCGGCGTTCGTGCCCAAACTGCTGGGCCCGTTGCTCACGGTGGACGGCATCCATCTGGTGAAGGGTTACTACCGCCGCCCGCTGCGCGTGAGCGGCACGGAAGACGCCAATGGCGGCGGACGAGTCACGGAATTGGTTGCGCGGCCCATGTTGGCCGCGCTGCGGCCCGAACTCACGTCGGTACTGCAACCACTCGGCGGTGAATACGCCGGCACCCGTGAGTTGCTCTCGGCTGTCCCGTTCGCCCCCGGCTACGGCGTCGAGATCGGCTTGCTGCTCGACACGTACGACACGTTGGGGCTGGCGGCGATCGGTCAGGTCAATCTCGGTGTGCGCAAGCATCGCAACCGGCCGCTCGCCGATCTCGGCGTGATGAGTCGGCAGATCATCGGAACGATGCTCAGACGGTGCGGGATCGAGGATTCGGGGGCGGGGTTGACCCAATTCCTGGTCGACGGTGATTCTTTCGTGCCCGAGACCACGGAGGTATCGCTGCTCGATCGACCCCCGATGAATTCGATAGTGCGCACCGCGGGGGTCTGACCGCTCACACTCGGGTATGGGAGTATCGGTCCATGATGACGATCCTCCTGTACCTGATTGTCATGGCACTGGTCGGCGCGATGATCTTCCTCGCCGCCAGTGCTGTGTTCGGGCGCTCGGAAGAGCTGCCGCCGCTGCCTCCTGGCACGACGGCGACCGTACTCCCGGCAGAGGACGTCACCGGTGCGGATGTCGACGCTCTGCGTTTTCAGCAGGTGCTGCGCGGCTACAAGGCGAGTGAAGTGGATTGGGCCCTGCATCGCCTCGGGTTGGAAATCGATTCTCTGCGTGCACAACTGGGCCGTGACGAGCGGTCTGAGGTCCTGGTGAAGGCGGATGCTCCGGCCAAGGCTGAAGCATCGCAGGAGGCGCCTGAGACCGAATCCGAATCGAAGGATTCCCAGGGCTGATGACAGACGGACTGGTTCGGTGCGGCTGGGTGGTCGAGACGCCCGGTGACACGCTGTACCGCGACTATCACGACGAGGAGTGGGGGCGTCCGCTGCACGGGCGCGACGAACTGTTCGAGCGGCTCGCCCTCGAAGCATTCCAATCGGGACTGTCGTGGATCACGATTCTGCGTAAACGCGAGGCGTTCCGCGAAGCCTTCGACGGGTTCGATCCGGACAAGGTCGCAGCGTACGGAGTTGCGGACGTGGAGAGACTGCTCTCCGATGCCGCGATCGTCCGCAATCGCGCGAAGATCGAGGCGACGATTTCCAACGCCCGAGTGCTCGTGAATTCACCCGATCTGGACCTCGATTCGTTACTCTGGTCGTTCTCGCCGCCTCGACGCACCAGAAGACTGACATCAATTGCAGAGGTTCCGGCGGTCACTCCCGAGTCGACTGCCATGGCCAAGGAACTCAAGCGGCGCGGGTTCAAGTTTGTGGGTCCTACCACGGCTTATGCGCTCATGCAGGCTACCGGAATGGTCGACGATCACGTGGCTGATTGCTGGGTTCCGGCGCAGGTGTGACGGTCGACTGAACACCCCTAAATGTGACTCAGATTCCCGGTTCCCGCATCCATAGGGAACAATGGAGGGTACGAGCCTCGCTGATTGTTGGCGGGGCGCACCGTTAGTCGAGGCGCAGAGCAATGCAGCGCAGATCTGGAGGGAGCAGAGGATGGCGGCCATGAAGCCCCGGACCGGGGACGGTCCCCTCGAAGCAACCAAAGAGGGACGAGGAATCGTCATGCGGGTTCCACTCGAGGGTGGCGGACGCCTCGTCGTCGAGCTGACCCCGGATGAAGCTGCAGCGCTCGGTGTGGAACTCACGAACGTCACCAGCTAGTCGGGTCCAGGTTGTAGCAGTACGAACAACAGCACGTGATTGCACGCAGGCTCCGTATCCGATTCGGTACGGGGCCTGAAGTGTGTGCGCACCACCGGTAGCCGAAAGGACGGATCAATGCTTGCCACCGTGATCGATCTCCTGTCCTGCCCGCAGTGTGCTGCCGAGTTGGAATTGGTGGACGGCGCCGTCGAGTGCGACCGCGGACATCGATTCGACGTCGCTCGCCAGGGCTACGTGAGCCTGATCAGTGGCGGTGCCACGAAGTTCACCGGCGACAGTGCCGAGATGATCGCCGCGCGTGCACGGTTGCTCGGCGCCGGCCACTTCGGTCCGCTGATGGATGCCGTCTCGCGGGCCTGCGTGACGACGGCAGGGTCGGAACCGGCGCGGATTGTCGAAATCGGTGCAGGCACAGGACAATACCTCGCACACGTCGTGGATTCGCTTGCCGATTCTCGGGCGATAGCCTTGGACGTGTCCAAATTTGCGGCACGGCGAGCAGCGAAGGTCCACGAAAGGATCGGCTCGATCGTCGCGGACGTCTGGCAACCACTGCCGATTCGGGACGGAGCGCTCTCTCACGTGCTCTGTGTGTTCGCACCACGCAACGGTCCGCAGTCCCATCGAGTTCTCGCCGATGACGGCGTTCTGGTGGTCTTGACGCCCACCGACAGGCATCTGCGTGAACTGATCGACATTCTCGCAATGGTCAAGGTCGACGATCGCAAGGTGGAACGTCTCGAATCGTCGATGGCCGGCTATTTCGAGCGCGTGAGTAGCGACGAGGTCGAGTTCACGATGTCGCTCTCGCACCAGGATGTTCTCGACCTGGTGGGGATGGGACCGTCGGCGAGACACCTGACGCCCGCCGATCTGGCTGCCGCCGTGGCGAAACTGCCGCAGCCGAGCACCGTCACCGCGTCGGCGACGGTCTCGACCTATCGCAAGATCTGATGCGGATCAGCGTCTCGTGACGGCGTCCGCGTAGACCTCGAGCGTCTGCTTGGCTATTTCGGCCCAGGAGAACTCGTCGATCGCACGGATTCTGCCTGCACGACCCATCGCGTCTGCGCCTTCTCGGTCGGCGACAACGGCATTGACGGTGGCCGCGAGTGACTCCTCGAATGCGTTCGGCTCGTAGGCGTTGTAGTGCACGAGTCGTCCGGTCACGCCGTCGGCGACCACCTCGGGGATGCCGCCGACATCGGAAGCGACCACGGCGGTCTCGCACGCCATGGCTTCGAGATTGACGATCCCGAGGGGCTCGTAGACCGAAGGGCAGACGAATACCGTTGCTGCCGAGAGTATTTCCCTGATCTGCTCCGTGGGTAGCATTTCGCGCACCCAGAAGACATTGCCCCGGTGCCTGGCGAGTTCGGCCACCGCCTTCTCGGTCTCGGCGGCGATCTCCGGTGTATCGGGCGCACCGGCGCACAGCACGAGTTGAATCTCCGGATCGAAGTGGTGTGCTGCTGCGACGAGGTGCCCGACGCCCTTTTGTCTCGTGATCCGCCCGACAAAGGCCACGACGGGTTTCGCCGGGTCGACGCCGATCGACGCGAGTGCGGACTGCGCTCCCGGTGCCGCTCCACCGGGATGCCAAACCTCGGTGTCGATTCCGTTGCGTACGACGTGCACGCGACTCGGATCGACAGCGGGGTACGCGTCGAGGACGTCGAGTCGCATACCGGAACTGACGGCGATGATCGCGTCTGCGTGCTCGACGGCGTTGCGTTCGGACCACGACGAGATCCGATAGCCACCACCTAGCTGTTCGGCCTTCCACGGGCGTCTGGGCTCGAGTGAGTGGGCAGTGAGGATGTGCGGTACGTCGTAGAGCGCCGAGGCGAGATGCCCGGCCAGTCCGGTGTACCAGGTGTGGGAGTGGACGATGTCGACGCCGGCTGCGGCATCCGCCATCCGCAGTTCGGTGGAGAGCGTCGTCAAGGCGGGGTTGGATCCGGCGAGAGCGGGGTCGGGTGAGTGGACGATCGCGCCTTCGCGCGGGGCGCCCATGCAGTGCACGTCGACCTCGCACAACCGCTTCATCTGAGCGACAAGCTCGGTTACGTGTACTCCTGCGCCGCCGTAGATCTCCGGCGGGTATTCCTTGGTCATCATCGCGACTCGCACGCGCTAAACCTAACCGCCCGTGGTCGATCCGGCTACCGATCGAACGTAACCCCGTCCGCCCGGAGGGGACACGATCGGACCTCTCGGACTGCTTCGCTAGCGGGAGTTCACCAGTGCGGATAGGTTAGCGGTGTGAGAAGCCAGCCGCATGTGCTTGGAATCGTGCTCGCCGGGGGCGAGGGCAAACGCTTGTATCCGCTGACCGCGGACAGAGCGAAGCCCGCAGTGCCCTTCGGAGGTGCATATCGACTTATCGACTTCGTGTTGAGCAACCTTGTCAACGCGGGATATCTGCGTATTTGTGTGTTGACGCAATACAAGTCACATTCACTCGACCGCCACATTTCGCAGACGTGGCGATTGTCCGGGTTCGCGGGTGAGTACATCACTCCGGTCCCGGCCCAGCAGCGGCTCGGGCCGCGCTGGTACACCGGCAGCGCCGACGCAATCCTGCAGTCGCTCAATCTCGTTTACGACGAGGACCCCGAGTACATCGTGGTGTTCGGTGCCGACCACGTGTACCGGATGGATCCGGAACAGATGGTGCAACACCACATCGAATCCGGGGCAGGGGTGACGGTCGCCGGTATTCGTGTACCGCGAAGCGAGGCTTTTGCTTTCGGCTGCATCGACAGCGACGAGTCCGGACGCATCACCCAGTTCCTCGAGAAGCCCGCCCATCCTCCCGGGACACCGGACGACCCCAATTCGACGTTCGCGTCCATGGGTAACTATGTGTTCACCACCAAGGTGCTCGTGGACGCCATCCGCGCCGATTCGGAGAACTCCGATTCCGATCACGACATGGGCGGCGACATCATTCCCGCCTTGGTCGCTGCGGGTGAGGCGTCGGTCTACGACTTCAAGGACAACGTCGTTCCCGGTGCCACCGATCGCGACCGTGGTTACTGGCGTGACGTCGGTACTCTCGACGCCTTCTACGACGCTCACATGGACCTCGTGTCGGTGCACCCGATCTTCAACCTCTACAACCGCCGCTGGCCCATCCGCGGCGCCACCGAGAATCTCGCGCCCGCCAAGTTCGTGAAGGGCGGACTCGCACAGGAATCGGTGGTCGGTGCGGGGTCGATCCTCTCTGCCGCGACCGTGCGCAATTCGGTGCTCAGTTCAAACGTCATGATCGAAGACGGCGCGACGGTCGAGGGCAGTGTGCTGATGCCGGGTGTGCGCATCGGCAAGGGCGCCGTCGTGCGGCGCGCCATCCTCGACAAGAACGTCGTCGTCGGTGACGGCGAAATCATCGGTGTCGACCTCGAACGTGACCGCGAACGATTCGCCGTCAGTCAGGGCGGCGTCGTCGCCATCGGTAAGGGCGTCTGGATCTAGAGCTTGCTCGCGCAGAGGAGGCCGTCGCCGAGGGGGAGCAGGACTCGAATGAGTCGCTCGTCCTCGGTTACGGCCTTTGCCGCTTCTCGGACCGCGACAGTTGTCGCGTCGCGGGCGGAGCTGTCGGCAACGCGGCCGTCGGCGAGGGCGTTGTGCAGAACGATGACACCGCCGGAGCGCAGCAACCGGACACCTTCGCGGACGTAATGCGGGTGGTCGATTGCGGCGCAGTCGACGAAGACCAGGTCGTAGCCACCGTCGGCGAGACGGGGAAGGACGTCGAGAGCCCGTCCGTTGATCAGGCGAGTGCGTGCCGGAGCGATGCCGCTTTCGCGAAAGGTCAGCTTGGCTGCCCGCTGATGTTCGGGTTCGCTGTCGATCGTGGTCAGAACGCCGTCGTCACGCATTCCGTGCAGAAGCCACAGGCTGCTCACGCCGGCTCCGGTACCCACCTCGACGGCCGTCTTCGCGTCGAGCATTCTCGCGAACATGGCGAGAGTCGCGCCGACGGCAGGCGTCACCGGATGGGCTCCGAGATCCAGCGCTCGATCTCGCGCCGCGGTCAAAATCTCGTCCTCGGAAACTACGTCCTCGACGTGGCGGAGTATCTGTTCGGCGTGGGTCACGCTCATGAGGTTATCGGGCGGTTCGGATTGTCGCTGCAAGGCGCGCAGTCACCAGGATTCTCAGGAATCCCTCAGGCTCCTCATATGGCGTGCACACCGCGATGAGAAAAGGTGTATACATCGCCGGATCGAAGATCGCACGGCGGTATCGATTTCTACCAAGTTGGTCTTTCGCAGCTCGGTGATCGGGAACAAATCACAGCATCGGCTGGTTCTCCCGAATATCGCGCATCACGTGATTCGGACAACGCGGTGATCGAACTACGCGATCCCGAGCAGGAGGATCAACTTATTTACCAGGTCAACGACGAGCCTCGCCCTCGAGAGTCGGAAGTTTTGACGACGGAATCGGCTGTGGATTCCGAATTGATCGGCACAGCTGTGTTCGATGCAACTGGTGAGAAGTCCTCCATGCCGTCTTGGGACGAACTCGTGCGTCAACATGGTGACCGGGTGTACCGCCTGGCTTACCGGTTGTCAGGCGATGCCCAGGACGCCGAGGACTTGACGCAGGACACCTTCATTCGGGTGTTCCGCTCGCTCTCCGATTATCAGCCCGGAACGTTCGAGGGCTGGCTGCACCGCATCACGACAAATCTGTTCCTCGACATGGTTCGCCGACGCAACCGCATCCGTATGGAAGCACTGCCCGAGGACTACGACCGTGTTCCCTCACCCGGCCCGGACCCCGAGCAGATCTACCACGACGCGCGCCTCGACGCAGGTCTGCAGGCCGCGCTCGACTCACTCGCACCTGAATTTCGCGCTGCTGTCGTGCTCTGTGACATCGAAGGTCTGTCATACGAGGAAATCGGTGCCACACTGGGAGTGAAGCTCGGAACGGTTCGTAGCCGTATCCATCGTGGGCGACAGGCGATTCGTGATCATCTGGCAGCGCAGCGCGCAGCCGAATCCGAACTCGTCGGTTTCTGACGGTCGGGTTCGAGCTACAGAGCGGGACGTGGTCAATCACCTGGAGGGACGAATGACGGAGGCGCGGGCACATCGCCAGTTCGGTTCGACCGAACATCTGGCCAGCGAGGCAATCGCTGCCTACGTCGACGGGGAACTCCGAATGCAGGCCTACTTGCGGGCCTCGCATCACATCTCGATCTGCGCCGAGTGCGCTGCGGCCGTCGATGCTCAGCAGCAGGCACGTGGTGCACTGCGTCGAAGCGGCGAGATGACGATGCCGTTGTCCCTGGTGGGACTTCTCAGTCAGATTCCCTCGTGCAACAGTCCGAGTACCGGACCAAATTCGGAAAACGCCGACAGTTCCGTCGGTAATCAGCCTGTGGGCTTCTCCACCATCAGCAAGCGGTTGTCCCGTCGCTGGCGCAAATGACGCCGCGCGCCTGCTTCCCGGCGCGGATCAGTGATACTGGACGACGTGACTGACGGAAAAAGGGGGCACTCCGGAGTGAGCTCGGATTCTTCGGCAAACGGTTCGGTGGATCGACCGGCAGATGCGCCGGTACTCGACCCCCGCCCGGTGTACCGACCTCAGATCGATCCGGCCTCGCGCCAGGTGTTCGGTCGGCCGAGCGGAGTCGAGGGCTCGTTCACTCCGGTTGCCACGCGATCGACCCCGTCGTCCGACGTCGTGATCGGGACTCCGGACCCGGTTCTGGCCGAAGCGTTCGGTCGACCCGCAGACGCAACCGCGTCGATCGGTCGCGATCCCGAGGCGTCGGCCGACAGCACTCCCGACGAAGAACCGCCGAGCGATCCGTGGCGCGATCCTGAATCCGCGGTCTCACTGGGAAATCCAGCAGCGTCCGAGGCGCCGGTGCAGTTGCCTCCCGCCCAGAAACTCGATGTGCGTGAGTTGTTGTTCGGTCGCAAGGTCGCCCCTTCGGCACTGGCCGCGCTTGCAGGCATGGCGTTGGTCATCGCGCTCGTCGGCGGGTTACTCGCCACGGTCATCACTGCCGATCGCAGTTCGCTCACCAGCTCACGTGTCACGCTCGTTCAATCCGGCGGCGGCGAACAGCCGGAGTCGCAGGTGGCGAAGGTCGCCGACGCGGTGCTGCCTTCCGTGGTGTCGATTCAGGTCGCCGTCGGTGACCAGGGAAGTACCGGATCCGGTGTTGTCATCTCGGGTGAGGGATACATCGTCACCAACAACCACGTGATCTCCTCGGCCGTACCGCCGGCACAAGACGCGAAGATCCAGGTGATCTTCTCCGACGGAACCAAGACCGACGCCCAGATCGTCGGCCGAGACGTCAAGACAGACCTCGCGGTGCTCAAAGTCTCGGCCAACAATCTGACGGTCGCCCAGCTCGGAAAATCCGAAGACGTCCAGGTAGGCGACGACGTCGTCGCCGTCGGCTCACCGCTCGGGTTGAGCAAGACCGTCACTCGCGGAATCGTCAGTGCGTTGAACCGGCCGCTGCGGTTGTCGGGTGAAGGCACCGACACCAACGCCGTCATCGACGCCGTTCAGACCGACGCGGCGATCAACCACGGCAACTCCGGCGGTGCGCTCGTCGACGACGAAGCCCGCGTCATCGGCATCAACACCGCAATGCTCAGCGAGTCCGGTGGTTCGGTCGGGCTCGGCTTCGCGATTCCGATCGACACGGTCACCGAGGTGGCGCAGACCATCATCCGCGACGGCAAGGTTCATCATCCCGACATCGGCGTGAATGCCCGTACCGCGGTCAACGACGCGACCAGCGGCGCTGCCGTGGCCAACGTCCGCGATGGCAGCCCAGCGCAACGTGCGGGGATCGTCGAGGGTGACGTCATCGTCAAGGTCGGTGACCGCCCGGTCACCAGTGCCGACGAATTGGTGGTTGCCGTCAACGCGACGACTGTCGATCAGCCGGTCAACGTCCAGTTGATCCGCGACGGACGGCAGGTCGACATTTCGGTCACGCCGGTGTCCGACTGATCGGACCCTGCGATCTTCCTGTGAGGTTGATCCGGACATGCGCGCACCGAGCGAGCACACAGTAGGCTGACCCTGTGTTTGGCAACATCGGTTGGGGCGAGTTCATGATCCTCCTCGTAGCGGCTCTGGTCATCTTGGGACCTGAGCGGCTTCCTGGTGCGGTCTCCTGGGTCACGAAATCCCTGAGGCAGGTGCGCGAATATGCTTCGGGCGCTTCCAATCAGCTCAAGGAAGAACTGGGCACCGATTTCGAGGATCTGCGTAAACCACTCGCAGATCTGAACAAGCTGCGCGGGATGACGCCGCGCGCCGTGATCACCCAACACCTTCTCGACGGCGACGACTCCATCTTCACGGGCAACTTCGACAAGAAGCCGCAGAGCGGAGTGCAGGAGCCGAAGACGCTGTCGAAGGACAAGCCACTCACCGCGGGCGAACGTCCTCCTGTGGACTTCGACGCAACCTAGATTCGACATACGAAAGGGCGCCTGTCACCGATCGGTGACAGGCGCCCTTTCGTATGAGGGGGTTCTACAGGTTGCGAACCGTATTGATACCGAGCGACATCCCGGCCAGCCCACGCTGACGGACAGCCAACTTGTCGGCGATGTCCTTGAGTGCGATCGCTGCAGGTGAATCGGGAGCGCTGAGAACGATCGGCGTCCCGGCGTCGCCTGCCTCGCGGACGGACGGATCCAGCGGAATCTGTCCGAGAAGCGGAACCTTGGCTCCGACGGCCTTCGTGAGGCGATCGGAGACGGTCTGCCCGCCGCCTTCACCGAAGACGTCCATGCGGGTGCCGTCGGGAAGTTCGAGCCACGACATGTTCTCGACGACGCCGGCGACGCGCTGACGGGTCTGCAGGGCGATGGCGCCGGCGCGCTCGGCGACCTCGGCGGCAGCCTGCTGCGGTGTGGTGACGACGAGGATCTCCGCACTCGGGATGAGCTGAGCCACCGAGATTGCGATGTCACCGGTGCCGGGCGGCAGATCGAGCAGCAGCACGTCCAGATCGCCCCAGAACACGTCGGCGAGGAACTGCTGGAGCGCGCGGTGCAGCATGGGGCCGCGCCAGACGACGGGAGTGTTGCCCTGGGTGAACTGCGCGATGGAGATCATCTTCACGTCGTGTGCGACGGGCGGCATGATCATCCGCTCGACCTGAGTCGGCTTGGCGTCGGTACCGAGCATGCGGGGGATGGAGTGACCGTAGATATCCGCGTCGAGGACACCGACGGACAATCCGCGAGCTGCCATGGCTGCCGCGAGATTGACTGTCACACTGGACTTTCCGACGCCACCCTTGCCGGAGGCCACGGCGTAGACGCGGGTGAGTGAACCCGGCTGGGCGAACGGGATGACGGGCTCGGCGGAATCGCCGCGAAGCGACTTGCGGAGCTCGGTTCGCTGAGCGTCGTCCATGACGTCGAGTTCGACGCGGATCGCGCCGACACCGGCGACGTCGGCGACGGCCTTGGTGACGCGTTCGGTGATCTCGGTGCGCATCGGGCAACCGGCGGTCGTGAGATAGATGCCGATGTCGACGCTGTTGTCACTGGAGAGAGTGATCCCCTTGACCATCCCCAGTTCGGTGATGGGTTTGCGGATCTCTGGGTCCAGAACTCGCGCGAGCGCGGAGCGAACGTCGGACTCGGTCAGTACAGACATGACTCCATGGTAAGTCCAGGTAGGTCAGTGGATGCGCGGCAGGTCCGATGCGGCGGGCACGATGCCGGTGGAGTACCCGAGCGACCAGGCCAGAACGTTGGCGACGTAGGCGGCCGAGTTGTTGTAGCGGTGGATCGCGGAGGCAACCTGGGTGACGTCCTGCATGTCGAGTCCACCGTCGCACAGGTACTTGCCGGTGGTCAGTGCGGAGTCGAAAAGGTTCTGGGGGTCGGCGATTCCGTCACCGTTGCCGTCGCCGGCGTACTGGTTCCAGGTGGACGGAATGAACTGCATGGGGCCGACGGCGCGGTCGTAGACGGTGTCGCCGTCGAGGGCGCCGCCGTCGGTGTCCATGATGACGGCCTGGCCGGGCAGGCTGCCGTTGAGCGGCAGGCCGATCACGGGCTTGTAGAGGTTGCCGTTCGCGTCGGCGTCCTTGCCGTCGTTCGCGTGGCCCGATTCGACGCGACCGATTCCGGCGAGGAGTGTCCAGTGCATGTTGCAGTTGGGCTTCTCGACGGCGAGGATTCGCTCGGCGTTCTGGTACGCGGCGACGCTCACGCTCGGGATTCCGAGTGCGCCCTCGGCCATGGAGGCGGGGAGCGGGGGAGTCGCCTGCACGGGAGCCAACGGTGCGGGCTCCGGCGCGGGGGCGGGTGCCGGTTCGGCGATCGCTTCGACGGCGGGCAGAATCTGGGCTTGCGGTTCCTGCGTGGCTTGCGCGGCAGTGTCCACCGTTTCTGCGGAGCTGGTGTTGAAGAACGGAACCTTGGGAGCGGCGCCGGCCGTGTTGGCTGCGGTGACGAGTCCGATAGGGATGAGTCCGGTGAGCGCGATGACCGAATTTCGACGGATGTGCGAATCTGTCTTCTTGCTGTGCCGACCCACTGTGTATGCCTCCTGAACCTCCGCGAGGAGGTTTTCCGTTCAACTGACGGAGTCGAGGCTACCTGATTTGTTGCGTTTCCGTTATTCAACCGTGATCTAGAAGGGCAGTTTGGGGCATATGCACTGTTCTTTCGTGATTTTTCGGTTACAGAGCGGGCATGCCGGGCAGGCCCGGGAAGAACGGAACGAATGCCGGCGCAGGCGCCGGGGCGGGCTCCGGCGCGGGAGCCGGGGCGGGTGCCGGAGCTGGCTCAGGCGCGGGCGCGGCGGGCGGCGAAGATTCCGCGGGGGCTGCGTCGGTGGTGACGGGTGCCGTGGCGGCCACTGCCATGCCCGGGACGGTGCACGGCAGAAGGATGCCGTCCTGCAAGGCGTCCAGTGCTGCGGGGTCCGGAAGGATCACACACATGTCGTCGGGCCAGCGCCATCCCTCGGCCGTCAGAATCGGCCAGACGAGACCCCGTGAGGTGAGGACGGGGAGCGGGATGATCGGACCGGGAGCTGCGTTCCGGGCGGCGTCCGGTCCCGGAGTGGGGCTGGTCGGCATGACTCCAGGTGGGATCAGTGCCTGGATTTCGGGTGAGAGCGCCGGCATGTCCGGCAGACCCGGGAAGAGGGGGGTCGTGGTCGGGGTCGGCGTCGTCGAAGCTGATTCCTTGTCGCCGGCCGCCGGATCGGTAGCGGCAGCCGCGGCGAGTACGGCCGAAGCGGCGGAGTCCGCCGAGGCGGCGGCGTTGATCGCGGAGCTGCCGGTGTTGATGCCCGAGGTGTACGGCAGCTGACCGGAAGGGATGACACCGTTCTTGTAGGCCGTCGACCACATGATCACGTTCGCTGCGTAAGCGGCCGAGTTGTTGTATCGCAGAACAGCTTTGGTCTCCTGGGCGACATCGCGCAGGTTGAGTCCGCCGCTGCAGAGGTACTTCGCTGCCGAGAGCGCCGCGTCGAAGACGTTGTTGGGGTCCTTGATTCCGTCCCCGTTGCCGTCGCTGGCATATCCGGCCCAGGTGGCCGGAATGAACTGCATCGGCCCGACGGCGCGGTCGTGAGTGGGGTCGCCGTCGATCGCGCCCTTGTCGGTGTCCCGAATGACTTCGTTGCCTGCCAGCCGTCCGTCGAGGACGGGGCCGAGGATCGGGGTGACCGTCGTACCCACCGAGGTCGTCTTGCCGCCGTTGGCGTGACCGGATTCGATGCGTCCGATGCCGGCCAGGAGATGCCAGGGGATGCCGCAACCCGGCGCGTCGGTCATCATCACCAGTTCGGCGGAGCGGTACGCGTTCAGAACGATCTCGGGGATGCCCAGGGAGGTGAGGACGACGGCCGCGGCGTTGGGCGCTGCCGGAGCGCCGGCGACCGTATCGCTGGGCGGGGCCGATCTTTGCGTTCGGACCGTGCGGGGCGTCGGGAGGAAGTCGACAGAGTCCGGCTGCGCAGCGGAGGCGGAGCCTGCGAGGGCGATGGGGACCTGCGACCCACCGGACGGTGCGCTTCCGGCCGTGAGGGCCGCTGGACCTGTTACGACAAGCAGTCCCCCCACCAGTGTGGATGCTGCAATCATTCCGCGTACTCGCACGATTCCCCTTTGCTGGCGCTCCCGCTCCGGAGTACCCACCGTGATATCCATATTGCTGTGACTTACGTTACATATCGGTCACGGTGCGTGCAGCAAAACTCAGCGAACGCTCAGCTAGTTGTGACTTTGTTTCGCAGTATTCGAGTCACGGTGCTTCTTCTTCGGGGTCGGTTCGCCGTCGGCAGCAAGGATCGACTTGATCTCTTCGAGCTCGCGCCGCAGGTAGTCGCGGGTGGCGACCTCGCCGACGGCAATACGCAGAGCTGCGAGTTCACGGGCGAGGAATTCGGTATCCGCCTTGGTTTGCTCGGCGCGCGAGCGGTCCTCCTCGAGCGAGACCCGGTCGCGATTCTCCTGACGGTTCTGTGCCAGCAGGATCAGCGGCGCCGCGTAGGCGGCCTGGGTGGAGAAGGCCAGGTTCAGAAGAATGAACGGGTACGGGTCCCACTGCAGAGCCACCGCGAACACGTTGATCAGGATCCAGACGATCACGATGATCGTCTGGATCGCGAGATAACGCCCGGTACCGAGGAAGCGGGCGATGCGTTCACTGACGCGTCCGACAGCTTCGACGTCGAAATCGAGATTGAACCGGCGGCTTCCGCGAGGCGTTTCCAGTCGTTGCCGTGCGGTCGTGCTCGACGCCCGTTCGCTCATCGGAGTAGTTCCTCGTCGTCGGAGTAATCCTCGCGCCAGTCTTCCGGCAGGAGGTGATCGAGCACGTCGTCGACCGTCACGGCCCCGATCAGGTGATTCTCGTCGTCCACGACCGGCCCGCACACCAAGTTGTAGGTAGCGAAATATCGGGTGACCGACGCCAACGAGTCATCCGGAGCCAACCTGGGCATATCGGTGTCGAGTATTCCGCCGACCAGGCTGGCGGGAGGCTCGCGGAGAAGCTTCTGCAAGTGGACGCATCCGAGGTACCGCCCGGTCGGAGTCGCGGTCGGCGGACGTACGACGAAGACCATGCTCGACAGCGCCGGGGTCACGTCGTAGTTGCGGGCGCGGGCAAGGGCCTCGGCGACGGTCGTCGAGGCCGTCAGTACTACCGGTTCGGGCGTCATCAGACCACCGGCAGTGTCCGGGGAGTGCTCGAGCAGGCGTCGAACAGGTTCGGAATCCTGAGGGTCCATCAACTGCAGCAGTGATTCGGCTTCGGTCTCGGGCAGCTCGCCCAACAGGTCGGCGGCGTCGTCGGGATCCATGGCCTCGAGAAGATCGGCGGCACGTTCGACTTCCAAGTGCATCAGCAGATCGGTCTGGTCGTCCGCCGGCAGTTCCTGGACGACGTCGGCAAGGCGTTCGTCGTCGAGGGCCACGGCCAGTTCGTGACGGCGCTTCTCCGGCAGTTCGCGCATGGCGTTGGCCACATCGGCGGGTCGCATGCCTTCGTACTGCAGAAGGAGGTGAGCGACGCCCTGACCGGGGAGTGAGAGATCGCTCTGCGTGAGGCCCGCGACGTGCTGCCAGTCGACGATGTGAATCGCCGCGCGTCGACCGAGGCGTCCACGATGGCCGCGAACCGCGACCTTCGAGACGACCCAGTCGCGGGTTCGAGTCGATTCGATCCCGAGGTCGACCACAATCGTGTCGACGCCGTGAAGCTCCTCGAGTTCCGGGTCGTCCACGCGCACATGCGAATCGAGTACCTGCGCCAGAGCGAGCACTTCGCCCGGGCGCTGGTTGAAACGCCGCAGACTGACGTTGCCCGTGGTGAGGGTGACCGCACTCGGTTCGATGGCCGTCACGCGGAGCATCGGAACGAAAATACGTTTGCGCGTGAACATTTCGATCACCAGACCGAGAACGCGGGGTTGCTGGCGTCCGATACGGACCGTGATGACGACGTCGCGCACACGACCGATCGATTCGCCGTCCGGGCCGAGTACAACCAGGCCGGCAAGCCTGGCTGCAAATACCTTGCCTGCTGCTGCCATGATTGCAAGGCTAATTCGTCCAGCGTCAAAATCTGCAACGGCGCCACCGAAAATCGAGAAGGGCAGTCCGCAATGACTTCACGCAACCGTTCCCGTCGATCGGTATTGGCAGTTCCCGGCAGCAGCCGGAAGATGATCGACAAGGCGAAGGGATTGCCCGCCGACGAGATCTTTCTCGACCTCGAAGATGCGGTGGCGCCGCTGGCGAAGCAAGCGGCCAGGGAGTCGATCGGCGACGCGTTGGCCGAGGACGGGTGGGGCAAACAGGTCAAGGTCGTCCGGGTCAACGACTGGACCACCGAATGGACGTATGCCGACGTCGTGGAGGTGGTCGGCCGCGCCGGAGCGCATCTGGACGCCATATTGCTGCCCAAGGTGCCCGACGCGAGCCACGTCCAGGCGCTCGATTTGTTGTTGACGCAGGTCGAGAAGGCCAACGGTCTCGAGGTCGGCAAGATCGGAATCGAACCTCAGATCGAGAACGCGATCGGATTGACCAACATCGACGCGATCGCCACCGCGAGCCCTCGCGTCGAGGCGCTCGTGTTCGGCCCGGCGGATTTCATGGCGAGCCTGAACATGCGAACTCTGGTCGTCGGCGAGCAACCGGACGGCTACGACCGCGGTGACGCGTATCACCACATTCTGATGACCATCTTGATGGCCGCGCGTGCGCATGGCGTCCAGGCGATCGACGGTCCGTACCTGCAGATCCGTGACGTCGACGCTTTCACTCGTTCGGCGGCGCGAACGGCAGCGCTCGGCTTCGACGGTAAGTGGGTTCTGCATCCCACGCAGATCGAGGCAGCCAACGAGGTGTTCAGTCCGCGCCAATCCGATTACGACCGTGCGGAACTCATCTTGGACGCGTACGCATTCCACACCTCGGCCGCCGGGGGAGGACGGGGCGCCGTCATGCTCGGCGACGAGATGATCGACGAGGCGAGTCGCAAAATGGCGCTGGTGATTTCGGCCAAGGGGCGTGCTGCGGGGATGACGCGTACGTCGGAATTCACCCCACCCGAACACGCCTGACGCTCGCATAGCCGAACGAATCAGGTCTGTAAAGGGCACAATAGGGGTAGATGTACTTGCGTCGTCCGCGTGGATGACGTGCCCGAAAAGAGGAGCGCAGCCAGCCATGTCCAATCCGCTCGGTCAATCGTCGAATGGGTCGCGCCGTGGAGCGTTGCCGACACCGCCTTCGGGATGGCCCATCGGGTCGTACCCCACCTACGCCGAGGCGCAGCGCGCAGTCGACTACCTCTCCGACCAGGAATTCCCGGTTCAGGACGTCACGATCGTCGGCGTGAACCTGATGCAGGTCGAGCGAGTTCTCGGTCGGTTGACCTGGGCCAAGGTGATCGGCGGCGGCATCGTGTCCGGCGCCTGGCTCGGCGTCTTCTTCGGCCTGGTGCTCGGGATCGTCACCGGTGGGTTCCTCGCGCCGTTGATCGCGGGCATCGTGGGCGGCATCATCTTCGGCGTCATCTCGACGACCATTCCGTATGCCGCGACGCGTGGGCAGCGGGACTTCGCCTCGACGATGCAGTTGGTCGCCGGACGATACGACGTTCTGTGTGAGCCCAAGACGGCGGAGTCGGCGCGCGACCTACTTGCCAAGCTCGCCATCTGACATTCTTGCTCGGGCTGCCAATTCGTGTGATCTCGGTTACTTTGTGTACACGCGGGCGAGGTGACACTCACTTCCCCGTGACCGTTTGCCGGACAAGGAAATAGGTCCCTTCTCCGGCAGAAGTGCCGATGTGTGGTGCGTCGGCCAGCCGTAACGACTGCGCCGTCTCGCCGCCCGAGGAGGACGGCTGTGCAGAACAAGAGATTGCGGGCGGGGCAGAAGAAGAAATTGCGGGTGGGGCTGCTCGGCGCGGCGACATTGTTGTTGGCGCCCTTGCTCACTGCGTGTGGATCGGACAACGAGGACGGGGTGGTGCTGTCCTTCTACACCGCCGCGGACGGCGCCGAGCAGTATGCAGAGGCCGCCGCCAACTGTTCGGCGGCGTCGAACGGCGCGTACCGGGTCGAGCAGAAAACTCTGCCCAAGGGTGCTGACGATCAGCGGCTTCAGTTGGCGCGGCGGCTGACCGGCAACGACAAGTCACTCGACCTGATGACGCTCGACGTGGTGTGGACCGCCGAATTCGCCGAAGCCGGTTGGGCATTGCCGCTTCCTGACGACGTGGCGGCCGAGGTGAGCAACGGGACTCTCGAGGGGCCGCTGGAGTCGGCGAAGTGGCAGGACCAGCTCTACGCGGCGCCATTGAACACCAACACCCAATTGCTCTGGTATCGCAAGGATTTGATGCCGGACGGGCAACCACCCCAAACCTGGGATCAGATGATCGACATCTCCGAAGTACTGGCCGCGGAGGGGCGCCCCAGCTGGATCGGTGTGCAGGGCAAGCAGTACGAAGGACTGATGGTCTGGTTCAACACCCTTCTCGCCAGTGCGGGAGGTTCGGTGGTCGGGCCGGACGGAACCACGGTGACAGTCGCCGACGGTGATGCTGCCCAGCAGGCGCTGACCGTCATGAAGCGTGTGGCTACCGCGAAGGGTGCGGACCCCTCGATCTCGCAGGGGGACGAAGCGTCGTCACGCCTGGGTATGGAGAGCGGCAAATCTGCCTTCCAAGTCAACTGGCCGTTCGTGCTGCCGGGCATCCTGGAGAACGCCGAGAAGGGCGATCTTCCCTACATCGACGACAAGGGAAACGTCACCAGCCAGAACACCGGAAATACGGTTCTCACGGTAAACGGTGAACGGAATTTCCTTGCCGCTCCTTATCCTTCGGTCATCGAGGGCAAACCGGCGGAAGTCACGATCGGTGGCTTCAACGTCGCGGTGGCAAAGACCAGTCAGCATCCGGATCTCGCTTTCGAGGCACTCACCTGCCTGCGTAACGAGGAGAATCAGCGCAACAATGCAGTCGCCGGTGGTGTCCCGCCGACACTCGAGAGCCTCTACGACGACCCGGCGTTCCAGGAGGCGTACCCGGCGTGGCGTGAGGTTCGCGACAGCCTGGACACCGCCTCGGTCCGCCCCGTTTCTCCTGCCTATCAGAGTATTTCGACGCTCATCACTGCCACGCTGAACCCTGTGGGAAACATCGATCCGGAATCGACCGTGAACGATCTTGCCGAGCAGGTACGTAAGGCAGTCAATTCCGAGGGGCTGATTCCGTGACGATCGACAGCGAAAATTCGGGAGCTGCACCAACAGTCGCGACGCCTTCGCCGGAGCCGAAGCACTCCGCGAAGTCGAAGATGTCGGACGGAAAGGCCGCCGAGCGTCGACTCGGCCTGTGGCTGGTGGCCCCGGCCGCGATTCTCATGATCGCGGTGACCGCATATCCGGTGGTCTACGCCGTCTGGCTGAGTTTGCAGCGCTACGACCTACGCTTCCCGGATCAACGAAAGTTCGTCTGGTTCGACAACTACGTGTCGGTGCTGACCGACGGATACTGGTGGCAAGCGTTCGCGGTGACGACGTCCATCACCGTCGTCTCAGTCGTCATCGAGTTCGTTCTCGGACTGACCATCGCGCTGGTGATGCACAGAACGATCGTGGGTAAAGGCCTCGTCCGCACCGTTGTGCTCATCCCGTACGGCATTGTCACCGTCGCCGCGGCCTACAGCTGGTACTACGCGTGGACGCCGGGCACCGGCTACCTCGCCAATCTCCTGCCCGACGGCAGTGCGCCGCTCACCGACCAGATCCCGTCGCTCGCGATCATCGTCCTTGCCGAGGTGTGGAAGACGACGCCGTTCATGGCGCTGCTCCTGCTCGCCGGTTTGGCGTTGGTTCCGGACGACCTCCTCAAGGCGGCACAGGTGGACGGCGCCGGCGCGTGGACTCGCTTGGTGCGCATCATCCTTCCGCTGATGAAACCCGCTATCCTCGTCGCGCTGCTGTTCCGCACACTCGACGCGTTCCGCATCTTCGACAACATCTACGTGCTGACGAAGGGAGCGAACGACACCGGATCGGTGTCGATCCTGGGGTACGACAACCTGTTCAAGGCATTCAACCTGGGCATCGGATCGGCGATCAGTGTGCTGATCTTCGTGTGTGTGGCGTTGATCGCCTTCGTCTTCATCAAACTCTTCGGTGCCTCGGCTCCCGGATCCGATACGGAAGGACGCTGACATGACCGTGACTCCCAGACTCAAGATCAGCTGGTCCGTCGTCAACCTTCTGGTCTTGTTGTACGCGTTGGTTCCCGTCCTGTGGATTGCCAGCCTGTCCTTCAAGCCTGCCGGAACCATCAAGGACGGCAAGTTCATTCCGGAGAAGTGGACGCTGGACAACTACCGAGGAATCTTCGACACCAGCGCCTTCACCAGTGCCCTGATCAACTCCATCGGCATCGGACTCATCTCGACGGTCATCGCCGTGGTGATCGGGACCATGGCGGCGTACGCCATTGCACGCCTGGATTTTCCGGGCAAGAAACTGTTGGTGGGTGTCGCCCTGTTGATCGCGATGTTCCCGCAGATTTCGTTGGTGAGCCCGCTCTTCGACATCGAACGACGACTCGGACTCTTCGACACCTGGGCCGGGCTCATCCTGCCGTACATCACCTTTGCGTTGCCGTTGGCGATCTACACGCTCTCGGCGTTCTTCAAGGAGATTCCGTGGGAACTCGAGAAGGCGGCGCAGATGGACGGCGCGACGCCGGGTCAGGCGTTCCGGAAGGTGGTGGCTCCACTTGCCGCTCCCGGCATCGTCACTGCCGGCATCTTGGTTTTCATCTTCTGCTGGAACGATCTGTTGTTCGCGATCTCGTTGACGTCGACCGAACGCTCCATCACCGCCCCTGCAGCCATCGCGAACTTCACCGGCGCTTCACAATTCGAGGAGCCCACCGGGTCGATCGCCGCGGCCGCCATGGTCATCACCATTCCGATCATCATCTTTGTTCTGTTCTTCCAACGTCGTATCGTGGCCGGGCTTACTTCCGGCGCAGTGAAGGGATAAACCTGTGGCCGAGATCGTGCTGGACAAGGTGACCAAGCTGTACCCGGACGGAGCCAAGGCGGTCAGTGATGTCGACATCACCATCGCCGACGGAGAATTCATCATTCTCGTGGGCCCGTCCGGTTGTGGAAAATCCACGACGCTCAACATGATTGCCGGGCTCGAAGACATTTCGACCGGCGAGCTGAGGATTGCTGGTGAACGCGTCAACGAACGCGCCCCCAAGGATCGCGACATCGCGATGGTGTTCCAGTCGTATGCGCTGTATCCGCATATGACGGTGCGCCAGAACATCGCGTTCCCTTTGACACTGGCGAAGATGTCCAAGGACGAGATCAACGCCAAGGTCGACGACGCGGCGCGGGTGCTCGACCTCACCCAGCATCTCGATCGCAAACCGGCGAACCTGTCGGGTGGTCAGCGTCAGCGTGTCGCGATGGGACGCGCCATCGTGCGCAGCCCCAAGGCGTTTCTCATGGACGAGCCGCTCTCGAACCTGGACGCCAAACTGCGTGTGCAGATGAGGACGGAAATCGCCCGTCTGCAGCAGCGACTCGGTACGACAACGATCTACGTGACCCATGACCAGACCGAGGCGATGACACTCGGCGATCGGGTGGTCGTGCTTCGCGGCGGAATCGTGCAACAGATCGGTGCGCCGCAGGAGCTTTACGATCGTCCGAACAATCTGTTCGTGGCGGGGTTCATCGGATCCCCGTCCATGAACTTCTTCCCCGGACAGTTGACGGCCGACGGAGTCAGCACGCCGATCGGCGATGTTCGACTGCCCGCGGCGGCGCAGTCGAAGATCTCGGGCAGCGGCTCGGGGAAGGACGTGGTGGTCGGAATCAGGCCGGAGCATTTCGAGGACGTGGCGCTGGTCGATGCAGTGCAGAAGCCGCACGGCGGGACGTTCACCGTCGACGTCGACGTGCTGGAATCGATGGGTTCCGACAAGTACGCGTATTTCCTCGCCGGCGGCCCCGCCGTCAATTCTCGTGAACTCGAGGAACTCGCCGCCGATTCGGGAACCGCCGTCGCTGGTGGCGGCCAGCTGGTCGCCAGGCTCTCGTCCGAGTCCACGGTGGCGCAGGGCAGGTCGATCGATCTGTGGTTCGATCCCGCCAAGATCGCGGTGTTCGACGGCGGTACGGGAGCCAATCTGCTGCTGTGAACCTCTACCCGGGCAAGGTGACCGAATACGTCGTGCCCCAGGGGAGCGGTACCTGTTCGGGGCCAGGTGCGACGTCGGCCGGCTCGGGCAGGGGGATCAACCGGCCGAACTGTTCGTGATGGGTGGAGGCCGGGGCAGCTTGTGCTGTCCCGGCCACCACGGCGATCGGCGCCGCTGCCAGGGCGCCGGCGACGGCAAATCGAGTGGCGATGCGGCGCTTGCTTGCTCGGGTCGAGATCATGAGCACTCCTGCGTGGTGTCGAGGTTCGGTGAATGCTGTGCCATTCACGGTATTGCGGGTTGATTGTGAAATCTCGTGTGCGAAGCTCATTCACAGGGAACTGGGATGGGCGGCACAGGAGGACAGATGAACGGATCCTCGGTACGAACCGAGCACCTGCCCGGCGGCCCGGACCTCGAACGGATACTGCGCGAACACGCCTACCGCGGTGCGTACCTGCAGCTGACGGTGCGCGGCGCTCTGGTGCTGTTCATCGCCCTGACACTGATCTTCGTCCCGCCGATGAACGACGCGGGATGGTGTTTCGCGATTCTGGGCGCGTATGCGCTCTGGTCGGCAGCCGTGGCGCTGTGGATCCGCAAGGGCGGCACCGGCCCGGTGACGATGATCTGGCTCGGATTGTTCGTCGACCTCGCCGTTCTCGCAACTCTGACATTGCTGACCGGTCTCGCAGCCGAGCAGAGTTGGACCGCCGACATCTTGAGCAACGGGCTCTTCGTCATACCGGTCCTGGCGTGTACTCAGCTTCGGACGGACGTGTGTGTCGGCGTCGTTGGCTGCACGATCGGTGTGTTCTTCGTTTCCAGTTGGGCAACGATGACTTCGAATTCCGAGCCGTGGCCGTCGATCCTGTTGAGCACCATGGCCTTGGTCGGGGTGGGTGCGGGTGCAATCGGACTGACCCGGATTCAACGATCACGTGTGTTGACCATCGGGCACCTCGTCGGGCATCGCACGAGCCTTCTGGCCGAGCTCATGGGGTTGGAGCAGCGTGAGCGCACAGAACTGTCCGAGCAATTGCACGACGGGGCGCTCCAGTACGTTCTCGCGGCGCGGATGGATCTCGACGAATTGGCAGGCAGTGCGGAGCCCGTCGCGTTGGCGCGAGCGGGGAAAGCGCTCGGTGAAGCAACAACGCTGCTGAGATCGTCCGTCTCGGAACTGCATCCCACAGTTCTCGTTCACGTGGGCCTTGCCCGCGCGATCGGGGACCTCGCGCGCTCGGCACATGGACGCGGCGGAGTAGTGGTCGACGTCGACACTTCAGGCTGGAAAGACGATCTACGCACGTCCGCGGACGACGTCCTGTTCGGCGCCGCTCGAGAGCTTCTGGGCAACGTCGTCAAACATGCCGGCGCGCACAATGTTCGGATCGAGCTTGCACGGCTGGACCACCGTGCGGTGCTCGTGGTCTCGGACGACGGCCGGGGGATCAGCGCTGATCGGATTGCCGAACGACGAGCCGCCGGTCACATCGGACTGCTCTCACACGAACTGCGTGTGGTTGCCGCGGGTGGGTCGTTCTCGGTCGGACCGGGTGAAGAGTCCGGAACTCTCGCGCGAGTCGAGATACCGTTCCAGATCGCCGCTGCCACCGACCGTGATCGTTGAGGAGTTGTCGATGGCTGCACTGATCACCGATCGCGAGCTCAACCTGGCGACTCTGGCGAGGCAGTTCCTGCTTCGACGCGCCGAGGTAAGCGCGTTGGATGCGATCGAGCACCTGGCAGGACTGCAGGCCCAGGCGCCGAATCCACCCTACCTGGCACTGTGGGCGCGGCTGAAGAACTTTGCGGCAGAAGACCTCTCCACCCTTGTCGAGAATCGCCAGGTGGTGCGGCTGGTTGCCATGCGGGGCACGGTCTTTGCTCTCTCGGCCGCCGATGCGGGTCCCTTCCGGGCCACGGTGCAGACGATCATGGAACGCGATCTCCACACCAACAGCACTCAGCGTGCGGCGCTCACCGGTTTGGATCTCGAGGCGCTGGCGCAGGCGGGACGCGAACTGGTAGCGGACGGGCCGCTCACCCAGATGCAGATGAGACCGATACTGGCAGAGCGCTTTCCCGGCCACGCGGCCGAGGGCCTGGCGCACGGCGTTCGAGGGCTTCTGCCGATGGTCCAGGTCCCACCGCGAGGTCTGTGGGGACGATCCGGAGCACCGGCACTGACGACCTTGGAGAATTGGCTTGGCACAGAAGTGAGTTCATCTCCCGATACCGACGCGTTGGTGCTGCGCTATCTGGCTGCGTTCGGGCCCGCGAGTGTGAAAGATGCGCAAGCGTGGTCAGGGCTTACGAGACTCACCGAGGTCTTCGAGAGGCTACGCCCCGGCTTGATCACCTTTGTCAACGAGAATGGGACCGAGGTATTCGATCTACCGGACGCGCCACGACCGACCTCCGGAACACCGCCGGTCAGAATCCTTGCTCCGTTCGACAACATCCTGCTCTCGCATGCCGACCGCTCGCGAATCATGGACGAGCAGTACCGAACTCGTGTCTTCACCGTCAACGGCATCATCAAGCCCGCCATCCTGGTGCGAGGAAAGGTGGTGGGATTCGCGACGGTGACGCCCGACAAGGAGACGGTCGAGTTGGGTGCGACTCTGTTTGCGCAGCAAGCGAAGACTGCGCTCGCGGCCATCGAGAAAGAAGCGCGTTCGTTGCTGAAGTTCATGCACCCGAATATCGTGAACCGCGAAGTGCGGTTCGCTGTCGCTACGTAGCGGGCTTGTGCTTTCGTGGTGCCCGATCGCGCAGTTCGGCCACGATCTCGTCATTCCACATGTGACGCCGCACCAGTCGGTACCGCTCCCGGGCGATCCACAAGTACGCCTCGGCGTCGGTGTGCTCGGGCAACATGTCGGCGCCCCGCAGCATCCGCACGACGGGGAGAAACTCCTCGCCGAACCAGCGTCGGGCGACCGTGTCTCGGCCGAGGAACTCGCCCTTCTCCTGCATGAGCCGAAAACCCCACGCCTCCACACACTCACTGAGTTCGGCGTACTCCCACGGGTCGGTGACCTGGACGGCTTCGCGTTGTGAACCCTGCAGCGGAACGCGGGTGAGGAAGAGTCGGCGATGGTCCTTGATGAGCAGATCGGCGCGCTGAGTGATGCCTTCCGGCGAGATACGAGTGATGATCTCGGTGACGTACGCGTCGATAGTCTTCTGGTGCATCGCACATGCAATGGACACTCGGTGGTGCCCGTCGATCACGAAGTGCATGGAGCCGACGCGATACAACTGAACAGGTGGCACCGATTCGCCGCGTCGTTGCGCCACCGCAAGTCGCTCCCAACGAGCGCGCGAGTGAGTGGACGTCGGACGGAAGTACCTGTCGAAATCACCTGTGCGGTCGACACTTCCGACTATCGATTCGATGGTGACGACCTGCAGACCCAGAGACTTCTCGCCGACCTTGCCGAGAGCTGCGACAACTTCGTCGAACGGCAGAATCGCGTTGACGTCGTCCGGTTCGCGTCGTAGCCAACTGACCAGACGTGCAACGTCGGCACGTCGACGCTGACGAGCGAAGTCGTTTTCCGCGTCGGCTGTGGGAAATCCGGTGTCACGAGCCATGTCGGCGCCTCACGATCGTCGGCGGAGTACCTGGGGAAATCTCCATCAGCGTGAAGCCGACGGTATTGAGCACGATAGTCCGGCCTACTTCCAGATCGAGAGGTGTTCGCCCGTGCGGGTGGATGTGTCCGTGGATCATGACTGTCGGATCGAGGGTGCGGATCAAGGAGGTGAAGCATTCGAACCCACGATGTGGCCGATCCTCGGCGTCGCCGACACCGCGGGCAGGGCTGTGTGTGAGCAGCACATCGACGCCCGCCCGACCGCCGGGAAGCCGCGATTGCCAGGCATTTCGCCAGGTGAGCGAGCGGGCGCGTCGACTCTGCCGGCGCTCGGTCCACTGATTGGGGCCCGTGTTGTATCGGATGGAACCGCCGAGGCCGGCGATCCGCAGACCGGCGACGGTAACGATGCGTCCGTCGGCGTTGACCGCGCCGGTCGGCCCGGGCCACTGCGCCGGCATCCCGGCCCGCATCCAACCCGATCTCTTGTTCGAATATCCGGACAGATCGACGTCGTGGTTCCCGGGAACGAACACGCAGGGCGCATTCAGTTGATCGGACAGGTACTCCAGATACGCAAACGGCAGATCGCCTGCGCCGAGGATCACGTCGACTTCGAGTGAACGAACCTGACTGCTCCACAGGAATTCGACGGTCTCGTCGCTGACAGCGAGAACGGAGACCATTTCGACGACGCTACCGCCACCGCGAGGTATCTGCGCTGCGAACCTTGCGGGCACGGTGTTTAGATGGACGAGTGTCAGACAGCGTCGTATCTTCCGTCCGGGCCCACCTCGTCAGCAGTATCGAGGGGCCGGACCCCACCGCGGCCTCAGTGACGTTCCTCGGGGTCGAACCGCTGGACGTGCTGCGTTTCGAGTCGCCCGACGGCCTGGTTCGCTACGCCACGCTGGGGTGCTCACGTCATCCGATGGGCGACCCCAACGAGCTGGTCGCAGACCCCACACGCGGTCCTCGCGCCGAGTTGGTGCTCACCCTGCGCGGTGGCACGGGTGTTGCGTCAGGTGTGGCCAGGACGCTCGCGGTGCTGGCTGCGGCGCCGTCCGTCGAAGGGGTCGTGCTGCTCGAAGACGCACTGCTGGACCTGGGCGAGCCGCTGTGGAAGGACACCGCGTTCACGGCCGTGCTTCTCGGTGAGAGCGGGATCGCCGACCTGACGCTGCCGGAGCCGTTCGATCCGGTTCGCTTCCTCGGCGTGGTCCCCCTGACCGGTACCGAAGCCGCCTGGGTGCGCCTGCGCGGCGCGGCGGCACTGAGGGACGCGTGGACCGAGGCGGGGATCGACATTCGCGATCCGCACCGTTCGGCCGCCTCGCTGTAGGGTTCCGGCTGCCCCTGTGGTTCCGGCTGCCCTGGCGCTTTGTCGGTCAGATCATTCGGCGTGCACGAGTATGTCTGCCAGGTTCTCGAGACTCACCCGAACCGTCCGTGAAAATGCTTTCGTGACGATCGGGTCGGCCATCTTGCCGAATACGCCTCCAAGTCCGCTTTCGCTGTCGAGTCGGTAGGTGACCCGAGTCCCGTCACCGACTTCTTCGCAGGTCGTGGTCTGCGAGAAGCTGACCGGACTTTCGACGGACGTCGATTTCGACGATCTCGGTGGGTCGTACTCGGTGAATTCGGATGTCCACTCGAGGCGCTTGCCAAGGATTCTCGAGACACCGCGCCAACGGCTTCCAACACCCATCGGGCCGTCGGTGATCTGTGTGCACTCGACCATCGAATTCTCCCAGTTGGGCCAGTTCTCGGCGACGGCGATGTACTCCCAGACGTCCTTGGGTGGCAACGCGATCTCTACGGATTGCTCGACTGTAGGCATGGTTGCTCCTCCACTTCTCTTTGGATCTGAATTTGCTTGTCGCAAAATGGATTTCGGGAACGGAATGAAAATGCGTACCCATATCCATTGTCCGCCTGCGACGGTGGCAAGTACAGGGAGTCAGGGTGAGCGATTCACAGCCAGTTGTTGCGGCGGAAGAGAAAGAACAAGCCGACACACACCGACGCGATGAGGAACAGGATGGACTGATAGCCGTACTTGTACCCGAGTTCCGGCATGTTCTCGAAGTTCATTCCGTAGATACCGGCAACGCCGGTTGGCACGGCGGCGATAGCGACCCACGCCGAGATCTTGCGCATGTCGGTGTTCTGCTGCACCGCGATCTTCGCGAGTGCGGCATCGACCAGAGAACTCAACACCTCGTCGTATTCCGAGATTCGTTCGGCCACGATCGTGTGGTGATCTCGTACGTCACGGAAGTATCGCCGGATCTCCTTCGGGACGAGGCCGCCCGCGGGCTGAGTGAGTTGGAGCAGTGGCAATCCGAGTGGAGTGACCGAGCGTCGTAGTTCGACGATTTCACGTTTGAGTAGGTAGATATGCTCGACGGCAACGGTGTTCCGCGGGTTGAACACCAACTCTTCCATGCTGTCGACGTCCTGTTCGACCAGCTGAATGACGGAGAGATAGCTGTCGACGACGTGGTCGGTGATCGCGTGCAGCACCGCGAACGGTCCCATGGCGAGACGCTCGGCATTCTGTTCGAGCGACTTGCGCACGCTTGCCAGTTCGGAGTGATCCCCGTGCCGGACGGTCACCACGAAGTCGGGACCGACGAACACCATGATCTCGCCGGTTTCGACGATCTCGCTCGCCGTCGCCACGGATTCGTGCGGTACGTAGACGACCGTGCGCAGCACCAGGAACATGACGTCGTCGTAGCGTTCGAGTTTCGGGCGCTCGTGTGCATGGACGGCATCCTCGACCATCAGCTCGTGGAGTCCGAAAGTTGCTGCGACATCTTGCATCTGGCCTTCGTCGGGTGCATGCATGCCCACCCAGACGAATGCGTTGTCGCGACTACGGACCTCGGCCAACGCGGCGCGGTGCGTGTACTTGCCCGGCAACCGCACGCCGTCCACGTAGACCGCGCAGTCGACGATCGCGCGGGCTGCCGGGACGGGGATCTTGGGTGCATCCGCTTGCGTCGATTTGCCGTTCGACCAATTCGGCAGTGACGGCATGGTTGGCACGCTCGCTCCTTCTCGGTCTGTAGTGCAGTGAACCTGTGATGCAGTAACGGCACTACAGCGACACCTGATCGAATTGCGCTGCCGCTGCGGCGTAATCGTACGTCAGCTTCCGGCTCGCCTACCGGAGCGCGATGAAGTTGCCGATTGCTGACACACTGGAACAGTGCGAATAGACCTTCACACCCACTCCAACGCATCGGACGGCACCGATACCCCGGCTGCCCTCATGCGCGCCGCAGCCGACGCCGGACTCGACGTCGTCGCCATCACCGATCACGACACGACTTCGGGCTGGGCCGAGGCGGCGCAGGCCTTGCCGAGCGGGGTCAGCCTGGTTCGCGGGATGGAGATGTCGTGTGAGGGGCGAGGTGAACGTGGTTGGCCGGTGGCCGTTCATCTGCTGGCATACCTCTTCGATCCGACGCACCCCGAATTCGCAAAAGAACGTGAGCGACTGCGCGCCGAACGCGTCGAACGTATCCGGGTGATGACGACGATGATGGCTCGTGACGGTCTGCCCGTCGATCCCGATCAGATCCTGGCCGACGCCGGTCCGTCTGTCGGACGCCCGCACGTCGCAGCGGCCTTGATGCGAGCGGGAGTGGTGTCGAGCATCAGCGAGGCCTTCTCCGACCTGTTGTCCAGTCGCGGGCGATACGACGTTCCCAAGTACGACACTCCGCTCGAGTACGCCGTCGAACTGGTGGCAGCAGCCGGGGGAGTGACCGTCCTTGCGCATGGACGGGCGCGTTCGCGCGGCGGATTGCTTGCGCTCGACCACATCCGTGATCTGGCCGAGCTGGGTCTCGGGGGTCTCGAAGTCGATCACCCGGACCATCGCAGCGACGATCGCGAGGTCCTGCGCCGCCTGGCCGTCGACCTCGGTCTGGCAGTCACCGGATCCTCGGACTACCACGGGGAGAACAAGACGATCGGACTCGGCGACGAGCTCACGGACGAGGCGGAGTTCGACAAACTCGTCTCGGCTGCCACCGGCGTGGAGGTACTTGGGCGCTGATGCTCGACACCACGCTCTACCTCACCGTGTTCATCACGCTGTTCGTGATCATGGACCCGCCCGGAGTCATCCCGGTGTTCCTGTCACTGGTCGGCCGCAAGAGCCGTGAAGATCGCAATCGAGCGGCATGGCAGGCCCCCGCCGTCTCCCTTGCGGTCATCTCGGTCTTCGCCGTCGGCGGTCAGGCGATTCTCAACTACCTCCACATCGGTATTCCGGCATTGCAAGGCGCCGGCGGACTACTCCTGCTTCTCATCGCTCTCGAACTGCTGACCGGAAAGGCCTCGAACCGTCCGCAGGGAGCCGACGACGTCAACGTCGCACTCGTTCCTTTGGGCACGCCGATGATGGCTGGTCCCGGTGCGATTGCGGCCGTCATCGTCTTTGTCGCCCAGGCCGACGGTGAAGCGGCGTCGTATCTGGCGATCGCGTTGGCGATTTTGTCCATCCACCTCGTGCTGTTCGTGGTCCTGCGCTTCTCGACGGCACTGATCCGGATACTGGGCGAGGGTGGCATCAGTCTGCTGGCGCGCATCGCCGGTCTATTGCTCGCCGCCATCGCGGTTCAACTCATTGCGGAATCAGTCCGCGGATTCGTCGCGGGAGCGTAAGAGATGACATACGACGACAGGTACGACCGGAACGACAGGTACGAGGACGACTACCAGTACCAGGACTATCAGGACTATCAGTACGAAGACGACTACGACTACGACTATCCCGCCGACAAACGGCAATGGCTGCTGGTCCGCGCTCTACGCGCCCTGAGTGGCACCGTGGCGGCCGGAATCGTGGTCTTGACACTCGTGATCATCGGTTCGGCTTATCTGGGCGGCAACCGCGGATTCCCGGGACCGGGAACAACGTCGATCGCCGCGCACATTGCGGCCTCGGTGGTTGCTTTGGCCGCGCAGATCTGGTGCGACCGCAGGCGGGGTATCGCGGCGGTTGCCGGATCGGTGGTCGTGCTCGTGGTGGCGGGGCTGTTGTTGGTGACGCAGTGGTGGGGATGACTGGGTGGGGATGACACGGTGGGGATGACTGGGTGGGGATGACTGGGTGGGGATGACCGCTCAGGTTTGAGTGTGGTGAGGAATCCGACCGCTTGGAGGATTTGATTGTGATCCGACTCTGGTGGCAAACTGGAGTTACTTCGAGGCGGCGCCACAGCCCGGCCCCGAAGTGCAGGTTTCGTCAGAATTTCTCCCGAAACCTAGATTGCATGGATACGCCAGGGCTCACCCGCCCCACACCATGACGCTTCGGATGTATTGCGGCCCACTTTCTCGCGCACGCCGAATGCTCTTCTTCTCAGTAGTCGTTCGCGGAAGAAATGATCTCTGACCGTTGTGAACGTGGTTTCGCAGCGGTCCGAAGGATTACTTCCCAGTAACCCAGCCCCGCTTGAGGCTGGACTAATCAGGAGTGTCATCGTGTCCCTCGTGACTGAAGCCATCAACGTACCCAAGGTCGAGTTGACCGACGAAGAAATCTTTGCCGCTCACGTCGGTGGCAAGCTCTCGGTCGAGACCACCGCACCGCTCGATACGCAGCGGGCCCTCTCGATCGCCTACACGCCGGGTGTTGCTCAGGTGAGCCGCGCCATCGCTGCAGACGAAACCCTCGCCGATCGATACACGTGGACCAACCGACTCGTCGTCGTGGTCAGCGACGGCACCGCGGTTCTCGGGCTCGGCGACATCGGCCCTCGCGCATCGCTGCCCGTCATGGAGGGCAAGTCGGCACTGTTCAAGAACTTCGCCGGACTGAACTCCATTCCGCTGGTTCTCGACACCAAGGATCCCGACGAGATCGTCGAGACGCTCATCCGTCTGCGCCCGAGCTTCGGCGCGGTCAACCTCGAGGACATCTCGGCACCGCGCTGCTTCGAGATCGAGAAGCGCGTCATCGAAGCCCTCGACTGCCCCGTCATGCACGACGATCAGCACGGAACCGCCATCGTGGTCCTCGCTGCCCTCAAGGGCGCTGTCAAGGTCCAGAGCCGCGACATCACCACACTCAAGGTCGTCATCTCCGGCGCCGGCGCTGCGGGTGTTGCCTGCGCGAACATCCTGCTCGCCGCCGGAATCAGCGACGTCATCGTGCTGGACTCGAAGGGCATCATCTCGGGTGAGCGCAGCGACCTCAACGACGTGAAGGCAGAACTCGCAGCCCGCACCAATCCCCGCGACCTGCACGGTGGTGCCATCGAGGCACTCGAAGGTGCTGACGTGTTCCTGGGTGTCTCGGCGGGCAAGATCCCCGAGGAGCTCATCGCTTCGATGGCTCCCGAGTCGATCGTGTTCGCGCTTTCCAACCCGGACCCGGAGATTCACCCCGAAACCGCGTCGAAGTACGCGGCGATCGTGGCTACGGGTCGCAGTGATTTCCCGAACCAGATCAACAACGTTCTCGCCTTCCCCGGTGTGTTCAAGGGCGCGCTCGACGCCGGCGCCCGTCGCATCACCGAAGGTATGAAGCTCGCTGCCGCCGAGGCAATCCTGTCGGTGGTCGGCGACGAGTTGGCAGCGGACAAAATCGTCCCCAGCCCACTCGACCCTCGCGTGGCACCCGCAGTAGCGGAAGCCGTCGCGGCCGCAGCGCATGCTGAGGGCGTGACCAGCTAAGAGGGACTACGAAAGCCCCGATCGGAACCCGCACACAAGGTTCCGATCGGGGCTTTTTCGTGGGATTCTCGCGCTACAGACGAGCGAGGTCGGGTGTTCGACGCAGCCTGCCGGTGCCGGGAAACGATGCCCAGACCACCAGTGCCAGTAGGCCGTCCACGACGAGAGCCACTACCGCGACCAGGATTGCGCCGACGACAACTCGGTCGTACTTGTAGAGAGCGAGACCGTCGAAGATGTACCGGCCGAGACCGCCGAGGTTGACGTAGGCAGCGACCGTCGCTGTGGCAATCACCTGCAGTGTGGCGTTGCGGAGTCCGCCGAGAATCAATGGCAGCGCATTGGGTATCTCGACGCGGAAGAGTACTTGGAGTTCGGTCATACCCATCGCCCGCGCGGCCTCGACGACGCCCCGGTCGACGCTGGCGATTCCGGCGTACGTGCCGGCGAGGAGTGGGGGAATGCCGAGGATCACGAGCGCGAGAATCGGCGGCATCACCCCGAGTCCCATGAGAAGAACGAGAAACGTCAGCAAACCGAGTGTGGGTAACGACCGCAGTGCGTTGACCAGACTGACGACCACGATCTCACCGCGGCGTAGATGGCCGATGAGCAATCCGATGGGCACCGCGATCACGGCCGAAAGTGCCACGGCCAGAACGCTGTACCACAGGTGCTGGAGAATGCGTGTGCCGATTCCGGTGTCGCCGCTCCAATTTCCGGGATCGACGATGAAGTCCCAGGCTCCGGTGAAGATGCTCATACGGGTTCCCCCTCGGCTGACAGGACGGCGGGAACCTTCGAAGAGTTCGAGGTCGAGGTCCTGGTCCACGGGGTCAGGAATCGGCCGATCAGATACAGGATCAGATCGAGCGCCAGTGCCAGCACGACGATCGCGATGATGCCGGCAACGATCTGGTCCGGGTAGTCGCGGTCGTAACCCTGTTTGAACAGAACTCCCAGCCCGCCGATTCCGATCAGTGATCCGACCGACACCAGCGAAATATTGGTAACGGCAATAACTCTGATGTTCGCGATCATGACCGGCAGCGCCAACGGCAACTCGACCGTCAGGGCGCGTCGTAGTGGCGTGAATCCGACGGCGGTGGAGGCGTCGATGACGTTGTCCGGCACCGAGTCGAGTGCTTCGGGCACAGCCCGGATGAGCAGTGCCGTCGCATACACGCTGAGTGCGATCACCACGTTGAGCGGATCAAGGGTCTTGAGGCCGAACAACTGAGGAATCGTGACGAACAGCGCGAGCGACGGAATCGTGAACGCGATGCTCGCCAGGGTCAACGTGATTCGGCGCAGCCACCTGACGTTGCGGATCGCTGTACCGACCGGAACGGCAATCAGGAGACCGATCAGCAAGGGGAGCAGCGCCAGATACAGATGGGTCTTCGAGTAATCCACGACCGTCGAGAAATTGTCGATGAGCCAGCGCATGCCGCTACGCCCCGAATCCCTCGGTGAAGGCGACTCGGTTGCGTTCCTCGTCCTCGCGTCGACGCTGATCTGCCAATTTCGCGACGACTTCGGAACCGAGGATCCCGCCGATCACCGCGCCCTCTGCGTCGACGGCAACACCGATACCGGAAGGGGAAGAGATTGCCGCATCGAGTGCTTGGCGGAGATCGCCGCCGGGGGAGAACAACGAACCTCCGGCCGACGTCGACTGCGCAAGAGTGCGTCCCGAGCGCAGACCTTCGACGCCGGTCACGTCGATCCATCCCTGTGGACTTCCGTTGTCCGTGACCACGAGAACCCACTCGCCCAATTCGAGACGCAGAGCCTTCAATTCGTTCTCGACGGCCGTACGGACCGGGTGAAGTGGAACCTCGTCGGCAGCACGGAACGACAATCCCCGATAGCCGCGATCGCGTCCGACGAATCCGGCGACAAAATCCGTTGCCGGTGCGGCCAACACGTCGCGAGGCGCCGCCACCTGCTGAAGCCGTCCGCCGGGACCGAAGACGGCAATGTGATCACCGAGTTTGACTGCCTCGTCGATGTCGTGGGTGACAAAGACGATCGTCTTCTTCAGTTCGCTTTGCAGACGGAGCATTTCGGTCTGCAAATCCTCACGCACCACGGGATCGACGGCGCTGAAGGGCTCGTCCATCAACAGGATCGGCGGATCGGCTGCCAGCGCACGGGCTACTCCCACACGTTGCTGTTGCCCACCCGAGAGTTGCCCGGGATAGCGAGTGGCAAGTGAAATGTCCAGACCTACTCGTTCGAGAACACCCAACGCGGCTTTACGTGCGGCGCGGCGGGACTCACCACGCAGCACCGGAACCGTTGCGACGTTGTCGATCACGGTGCGGTGGGGAAGTAGGCCGGCATTCTGAATGACGTACCCGATGCCGAGACGCAGTTTCACCGCGTCGGTCTGGGCGATGTCACGACCGTCGACGAAGATCTTGCCCGACGTCGGTGTGATCATCCGGTTGATCATGCGCATCGACGTCGTCTTGCCGCACCCGGACGGCCCCACGAACACCGTGAACGACTCGGCCTCGATGGTGAGATCGAGACGGTCGACGGCGGTGGTGCCGTCCGGGTACTGCTTGGTGACAGCTTCGAAGGTGATCACGTGACTACGAGACCGGCTTGTCGAGGCCCTGCGCCGTCACCCACGCCTTGGCCGCCGCTGCCGGCTCCGTCTTGGTGTCGCCGGACACCTGGACGTTGAGAGCCAACAATTCTTCGGTGGTGAGCTTGGCGGACACCGCATCGAGGACCGTCTTCAGCTTGTCGGAAGACTTCGAGGCACGCAGCACCGGCACCACGTTCTGAGCCGGGAAATTGTTCTTCGGGTCTTCGAGAACCACGAAGTTGTTCGCCGGGATGGAGGCCGACGTCGTGAAGATGTTTGCTGCGGTGATGTCACCGGACGAGAGCGCCTTCACGGTTGCCGGTCCACCGCCGTCGGCGATCGGAACGAAGTTGGCAGCCGAGATGTCGAGCCCGTAATTGGACTTCAAACCGGGCAATCCGGCTGGACGTTCCTGGAACTCGGCCGGAGCACCGAACTTGACTTCGGCGGAATGCGGAGCCAGATCGGCAATCGTCTTCAGGTTCCACTTGTCGGCGGTTTCTTTCGTGACGACGACGGCGTCCTTGTCCTCGGCGGATGCAGGCGTCGCAATTGCCAATTCCGACCCGAGAGCTGCGGGAAGGGCGGCGAGGACGTCAGCGGAGCTGGTGGCCGTGCTGTCGGGATCCAAGTACTGCAGGAGATTTCCCGTGTAATCCGGAATTACGCTGATCGACCCGTCCTTGAGCGCCGGAATGTACGCCTCACGGCTGCCGACGTTGAACGACGTGGAGACATCGAACCCGTTGACACGCAGCGCTTCGGCGTAGATGTTGGCGATCGTCTCGGATTCGGTGAAGTTGGCGGAGCCGACGACGACCGCGTTGGGATCGCTGTTGGAGTCACCGTCACTGCTACCGCACGCTGTCAGTGCAGTGAGAGAGACGACAGTTGCCGCGGCTACGAGCCAACGGTTGGAACGAAATCGTGAGGTGCGCATGAGCGTCCTTCCGGTTTTTCGGGCGTCCCGTGTTTCGGGCGTCGGTGACCATCCCTTGTGGCGAAGCCACCTGGGTGACTTCGACGGCGCCGCCACCGAGTGGCAGCGTCAGGACTGGTTACCGCGCATCGCCCGACAAGTGTAACGATAGGTACCGACATGGCACGGTTTTCGATCCATGGGATTGGATGTGAGGATTTCGGTGAAGAGCACACGCACGAAGTATTCGACTGTTGTTGCAGCACTGACGGTCCTGCCGATTCTCAGCGGATGCGCAAACGGTGATTCGGTGGTAGAGGGCGCCGGAGCGGAGTCTCGCGAGCAGATCGTGGTGGCTGCTGACGCATCAGTGGAGAGTTCGGTGTTGGCCGAAGTGTATTCGACGGTGCTCTCCTCGTCCGGTCTGTCGGCTCGCGTCGAATCGGTGGGTGGTGGCCGAAACCAATCACTCGAGGCTCTGGACGCAGCGCGAGTCACGCTGGTACCCGAGTTCACCGGTGCGCTGCTCGATCACTACGACCCGTCATCCCCGGCCCGCAAGGCCGACGACGTCTTCGAAGCCTTGAGTCGCTCTCTGCCGGAGGGTCTTTCGGTCTCCGACTATGCGATGGCCGAAGACCGTGCGGTCGTTGCACTCGACACCGCATACGCACAGTCGTTGGGAGCGAAGACGATAGAGGCCTTTGCCCCTTCGTGTGCCGCGGCAACGCCCCTCGTCTCCGCGAGATTCGTCGAGGACGGGGCAGTGGAACAGTTGGCCGAGGGTGCCGAGTGTGTCTTCGCCGGGGTCGATCTGGTAACTCCGGTCGACGTGCCCGGTGCACAAGTATTCGGAACCACGACGCTGTCAGCGCTGGCACAATCCGATGCCGTCACAGTGCTCGCTGATTCGAATCACGTTCTGGCTGCGCAGAACGTCGTTCCGCTTTTCCGAACGGGCGCACTGGGAGATTCGGCTGTCAAGGCGCTCAGCGTCGTCGCCGGTGAACTGTCCACCACAGACCTCGCCACGATGATCGAGCAGGTGCGGGCCGGCAACGCGTCAGCCTCGGAAGTCGCCCGCACCTGGTGGGACACCCGTCAGTGACATGGACGGAGTGGGACACCCGTCAGTGAGCGCTCGATCCCACCGCTGAACTCGAATCATCCTTGGCGCGAATCAGTTTCGAGGCGATGAAATGGCCGAGGTCGGCAACGGCGTCTGCTGCTTCCTTGACCAGTGACGCCTGGGCATGAGCCACGTGCCACAGTCGTGCGTACTCCACCAGGGATACATCGACGCCGGCAGTGGCGAGTTTGTCGGTGAACGTCATGATCTGCGGGTAGAGAACTTCCTCCGACCCGACGTGAATCCTGGTGGGTGGCAACCCGTCGAGCTTGCCGTGCATCGGTGCGTAGCCGGGATCGGTGCGATCGCCGCCGGCAAGGTAAGCGTCGGCGGCATCGAAGGACCACGCGGTGTTGACGACGAGGTCGGCCTTTTTGGTGGCACCTCGATCGCCCGGATCGACCCACGGTGAGATCAACGCAAGCGCGCCGGGGGTCACGCCGTGGCGCTCGATCAGACGCAGAGCGGTCGCGGCGGCCAAACCGCCACCGGCCGAATCGCCGGCGATGGCAACGCGGTCCTCCGAATAGTCGAACTCGGTGACCAACTGCATGAAAGCAGAGACCGCGTCGTCGAGCGCGGCGGGATACGGGTTCTCCGGCGCAAGTCGGTAGTCCAGCGTGAATACCGCACTCGACGACTCACGTGCGAGATGCGCTGCGAGAGAACGGTGTGTGGCCAGCGAACCCAGCGTGTATGCCCCGCCGTGCAGGTAGAGAACTGCAGTGGGGCGCTCGGTTGCGCCGACGGTGATCTTCTCCGCCGGTCGGCAAGCCAGCTCCAGCGGGCGCACGACGGCGCCCGCTGGGACCTGCTGTAGTGGTGCCCCGGCCTCGAGCAGCAGACGTTGAATCCGATACGGCAGTCTCGAGTTGAAAGCCAGACGGAAGTACGGCTTCAACAAGAACGCGACCACGGGCAGCGGAAGGGTGAACGTGCTCACCGGCAGGGCTCCTGACTTTGTATACGAACTGCGCTGTAGACGAACTCAGCTGGACTTGGGCATCATTCGACCGGCGACGATCGCGACGATGCGCTGGTAGCCCGATCCTACGAGGCGAACCCAGGCATCGAGTGCGATTGCGTCCATCCCGATGAGAACTCGCGGCTTGCTCTTGCGAACACCGTTGACGATCGTCTTGGCCGCGTCCTCCGGAGTGGTGCGCGCGAGCTTGCGGTCGAAGAACTCGGAGAAGACGGCAAGGTCTTCGCCCGGTCCTGCGGTGGCGTTGCGTGCGATGGCCGTCTTGATTCCGCCCGGGTGCACACAGGTCACCTTCACCGGATGCTTGGCGATCAGCATTTCCTGGCGAAGCGACTCGGTGAAGCCGCGAACGGCGAACTTGGCCGAGTTGTAGGCGCTCTGACCGGGCATCGACAGCAGACCGAAGAGGCTCGACACGTTCACGATGTGCCCGTCGCCGGAGGCGATGACGTGGGGGAGGAATGCCTTGGTGCCGTTGACAACTCCCCAGAAGTCGACGTCCATGACGCGTTCGAAGTCCTTGAACTCGGACTTCTCGAAGGTGCCGTGGTACGCGATTCCGGCGTTGTTGTAGATCTGGTTGACCTTGCCGAAATGGGCGACGACTGCGTCGGCGTACTCGAGAACCGCTTCGCGCTGGGTGACGTCGAGATGGTCTGACTTCACCTCGGCGCCGATGGCTTCCACCAGACGCGTTGTCTCGGCCAGACCGACGGTGTCCACGTCGGAGATCGCCAACTTGGCGCCCTGGCCGGCCAGGTTCAGTGCGAGAGCGCGACCGATGCCCGATCCTGCTCCGGTGATGACTACGACCTTGCCTGCAAAATCACTCATTGTGCTACTGCCTTCTCGTCGTCGAGGTCGATCTGTGAAGTGGTCGCGGTGCCGACGGCGCCGAGATCCGAGGTGGCGACGCTGCGGTATGCCGCGAGGTCGAAATGCTTGGTGGCATTGCGGAACTGGAAGGTGAAGCCCGGCCACAGGGTGGTGTTGTTTCCGTGCTTGTCCATGTACCAGCTGGCGCAACCGCCGTTGTTCCAGACGCTCTTGGACATAGCTGCCTGCAGGTCCTTGTTGTACTTGTCCTGCTTGTCCTTGCGCACCTCGATGGTGCCGATGTCGTACTTGTCGATGGTGGCGATCGCGTCGACCAGGTAATTGATCTGCGACTCGATCATGAAGACCATCGACGAATGTCCGAGGCCGGTGTTGGGTCCGACGAGGAAGAACATGTTGGGGAAGTTGGCAACTGCCGCGCCCTTGTACCCCTGCATGCCGGTCTCTTCGAAGACCTCGGCGAGCGAGCGCCCGTCCTTGCCGAAGATTCCCGCGAAGGTGGGGGAGTCGGTGACGTGGAAACCGGTCGCCACGACGATGGCATCGATCTCACGCGTGGTGCCGGTCTTCGAGACGATCCCGTTGGCGGTGACCTCCTCGATGCCTTCGGTCACCAGATCGACATTGTCCTGGGCGAGAGTGGGGAAGTAGTTGTTCGAGATCAGCATGCGCTTGCAGCCGATCTGGAAGTTGGGCATGACCTTCTTACGAAGATCCTTGTCCTTGATCTGAGCCTTCAGGTGACGCTCGGCGGCGAACTGCAGCGGCTTCATGAACACCGGCGCCTTGGCCAGGCCTACGACCTGCGTCTCTCGCATCCAGTAGATGCCGGTACGGCACAGTTTCTGGAAGCCGGGAAGGTACTTGAACGCGAGGTGCTCGATCTTGGTGTACTCGCGGTCTGCGCGGGGCAGGATCCACGGCGCCGTGCGCTGGTACACGTCGAGGTGTGAGACCTTCTTGCCGATGGCCGGCACGATCTGGATGGCGGAGGCGCCGGTTCCGATGACGGCCACGCGCTTGGCGGTCAGATCCGCGTCGTGGTTCCAGCGCGAGGAGTGGAAGATCTCGCCCTTGAATCCGTCGATGCCCTTGATGTCCGGAAGTGAAGGCTCACACAGTGCGCCGACGGCCGAGACGACGATCTTTGCGACGAATTCACCCTTGTTCGTGCTGACGTGCCACCGAGCAGACGCCTCGTCCCACCGGGCGGAGAGAACGTCGCAGTCGAAGATGTGCTTGTCGAGCACCTTGTGGCGGTTGGCCACCGACTGGATGTACTTGTAGATCTCGGGCTGAGTGGAGAAGGAGCGCGTCCACTCCGGATTGAGTGCAAAAGAGTACGAGTACAAATGCGACGGCACGTCACACGCGGCGCCCGGGTAGCTGTTGTCACGCCAGGTTCCGCCGACGTCGTTGCCGCGCTCGAGAACGACGTAGTCGGTGATGCCGGCCTGTGCCAGTTTGATCGCCGCACCGAGACCGGCGAAACCGCTGCCGATGATCAGTGTGCCGACGTGGCGAGTATCCGCGGCAGGTGCTGAGGTATCTGTAACTGGAAGACTCATGTAGGGAACGATATGCCTTTATTGAGTCACGGTCAATAGCTTATTGACGAATATTCAGTAGTCTATTGGCATGGACGCAGTGAAGCGAACGCGACTCGACCCTGCGCAACGCCGAGCGCAACTCATCGACCTCGGAGCGCGCATGCTGGCCGAACGGCCGCTCGAACAGATTTCCGTCGAGGACATCGCCGATCAGGCCGGTGTCTCGCGGGGGCTTCTGTTCCACTACTTCGCGTCGAAAAGCGAGTTCCACCTGGCCATCGTCCGACACAGCAGTGAACAGATGCTCCAACGCACCGAACCGAGTGAATCGGACGACCCGATGCTCACCCTCCGCTCGGTGCTGGCGTCGTACGTCGACTACGTGACCGAGAACCGCAATACCTACGTTTCACTGCTGCGGGGAACCGCCAGTGGAGATCCGCAGATGCGTGAGGTGTTCGAGCAGACCCGCGACATCATGGCCAAGAGAACCCTCGATCAGCTCCCGAAGATCGGCCTGACTCGAACGCCTCAGGTGGAGCTGGCCGTTCGCGGTTGGATCGCGTTCGTCGAGGAAGCCACCATCAGTTGGCTCCGTGCGCCGGCCATCACCCGCGAGGAACTGATCGACCTGACGGTTCAGTCGTTGCCTGCGTTGGCGCTGGCTGCCGTCGGCTTCGACGCCGGGCCGGATCTGGGTCTGCTGCAATCGAATTGACGTGAATGCAGAAAGGCCGGGGCCCACACTCCTTGCGGAATGTGGGGCCCGGCCTCGAGTAACGCTATGTCAGATCACTTGGTCGGCAGGAACGCCACTGCTCAGTTGGTCGGCAGGAACGCCTCGTCCAGAATCTCCTGCTGCTCCACCGCGTGCACCTTGCTCGATCCCGAAGAGGGAGCGGACATCGGACGACGCGAGATGCGCTTGATGCCGGTCAAGGTCTCCGGCAGAAGCTCCGGCAGTGCCAGTCCGAGGAACGGCCACGCGCCCTGGTTGGCGGGCTCTTCCTGGACCCAACGGAACTGATCCGCATTCGGGTAACGGTCCAGGGTCTCCTTGAGGCGACGCTTCGGCACCGGGTAGAGCTGCTCCATGCGCACGATGGCGATGTCGTCACGCTCGTCCTTGTGCTTCTTCGCCAGGAGCTCCCAGTACAGCTTGCCGCTGACCAGCAGAACCCGCTTGACCGATTCGCGAGCGCTTTCGCCGCTCTCGTATGCCGGCTCCTCGAAGACCGAACGGAACTTGCCCGTCGTGAAGTCCTCGACGTTGCTGACTGCAGCCTTGTTACGCAGCATCGACTTGGGCGTGAAGACCACCAGCGGACGGCGGATGCCGTCGAGGTGATGGCGACGCAGCAAGTGGAAGTAGCTTGCCGGGGTGGACGGAACCGCAACGGTCATCGAGCCTTCGGCGCACAGCTGAAGGAAACGCTCGATGCGACCGGAGGTGTGGTCCGGGCCCTGACCCTCGTGACCGTGCGGCAGGAGCAGCACGACGTCGGAGAGCTGACCCCACTTGGCCTCGCCCGAAGAGATGAACTCGTCGATGATGGTCTGCGCGCCGTTGACGAAGTCACCGAACTGCGCTTCCCACAGGACCAGAGCGTCGGGGTTACCGACCGAGTAGCCGTACTCGAAGCCCAGACCCGCGTACTCGGTGAGTGCGGAGTCGTAGACCATGAACTTGCCGCCGTTTTCGGCGTCGGCTGCGATCTTGGCGATCGGGCTGTACTCGTTGCCGGTCTTGCGGTCGATGAGGACCGAGTGACGCTGGGTGAACGTTCCGCGCTTGGAGTCCTGACCCGCGAGGCGGATCAAGGCACCCTGCTCGGCCAGCGAACCGAATGCGAGCAACTCGGCGAACGCCCAGTCGACATGCCCGTCACGAGCCATCTCACGACGCTTCTCGGCAACAGGCTTGACGCGCGGGTGAACGGTGAAGCCCTCGGGGACGTTGACGAACGCGTCGCCGATGCGCTCGAGAACCTCGGGAGCGACAGCCGTGGTCAGGCGAGCCGGGGGAGTCTGGTCGAGTTCGACGGACTCGGACGGTTCCGGCTGGAACTTCTCGAGTTCACGGACCTCGTTGAAGACCCGTTCGAGCTGGCCCTGGTAGTCGCGAAGTGCGTCTTCGGCTTCCTTGAGCGAGATGTCACCGCGGCCGATGAGGGACTCGGTGTAGCTCTTGCGAACGCTGCGCTTGGTGTCGATCACGTCGTACATGGCCGGCTGGGTCATCGACGGGTCGTCGCCCTCGTTGTGACCGCGGCGGCGGTAGCAGATGAGGTCGATGACGACGTCCTTGCCGAACTTCTCACGGAAGTCGACGGCCAGCTGAGCAACCCAGACGCACGCCTCGGGGTCGTCGCCGTTGACGTGGAAGACCGGTGCGGCGATCATCTTCGCGACGTCGGTGCAGTACTCGGACGAACGTGAGTGTTCCGGGGCGGTGGTGAAACCGACCTGGTTGTTCACGACGATGTGCACGGTGCCGCCGGTGCGGTAGCCGCGCAGCAGAGAGAGGTTCAACGTCTCGGCGACAACACCCTGACCGGCGAATGCAGCGTCGCCGTGCAGCATGAGCGGCAGGACGGTGAAGCCTTCTTCGCCCTTGTCGAGGATGTCCTGCTTGGCGCGAACCAGGCCTTCGAGAACCGGGTCGACGGCCTCGAGATGCGACGGGTTGGCGGTCAGCGATACAGCGATGTCGTTGTCACCGAACATCTGGATGTACGTGCCGCTGGCACCCAAGTGGTACTTCACGTCACCGGAGCCGTGAGCGGCCGCCGGGTTCATGTTGCCCTCGAACTCCGTGAAGATCTTGGAGTAGGGCTTGCCGACGATGTTGGCCAGCACGTTGAGTCGACCACGGTGCGGCATGCCGATGACGACCTCGTCGAGCTGGTGCTCGGCGGCCTGGTCGATCACGGCGTCCATCATCGGGATGACGGCTTCGGCGCCCTCGAGCGAGAAGCGCTTCTGGCCGACGTACTTGGTCTGCAGGAACGTCTCGAAAGCCTCGGCGGCGTTGAGCTTGCTCAGGATGTACTTCTGCTGAGCGACCGAAGGCTTGGCGTGATGGCCCTCCACCCGGTCCTGGATCCACTGACGCTGATCCGTCTCGAGGATGTGCGTGTACTCGACACCGACGTGGCGGCAGTACGCGTCGCGCAGCACGCTCAACACGTCGCGCAGCTTCATCTTCTCTTGGCCGTGGAAGCCGCCGACCTTGAACTCGCGGTCCAGATCCCACAGCGTCAGGCCGTGGCTGATGACGTCGAGGTCGGGGTGGCTGTGGAACTTGTCCTTGACGAACTGCAACGGGTCCGTGTCGGCCATGAGGTGGCCGCGGTCGCGGTAGGCAGCGATCAGTTCGAGAACACGGGTGTTCTTGTCGACGGCGCCTTCCGGCACGTCCTTGCGCCAACGCACCGGCTCGTACGGGTTGCCGAGCGCGTGGAAGATCTCGTCGTAGAACTCGTCACTGATCAGCAGGTTGTGGATCGTGCGCAGGAAATCGCCCGACTCGGCACCCTGGATGATGCGGTGGTCGTAGGTCGAGGTGAGGGTCATCAGCTTGCCGACGCCCATCTCGGCCAGCTTCTCGTCGCTGGCGCCCTGGAACTCGGCCGGGTATTCCATCGCGCCGGCACCGATGATGGCACCCTGGCCCTTCATCAGGCGCGGAACGGAGTGAACCGTACCGATGCCGCCCGGGTTGGTCAGCGAGATGGTGACGCCGGTGAAGTCTTCGCCGGTGAGCTTGCCCTCACGAGCGCGGCGGACGATGTCCTCGTATGCCGCGTGGAACTGGACGAAGTTCATCGACTCGGTGTTCCGGATGGCGGCAACCACCAGTGAGCGGTTGCCGTCCTTACCGGGAAGGTCGATCGCGAGTCCGAGATTGGTGTGCTCGGGTGTGACCGCGTTCGGCTTGCCGTCGATTTCGGCGAAGTGCCGGTTCATGTTGGGGAACGCGTTGACCGCTTGGACGATCGCGTAACCCAGGAGATGGGTGAACGAGATCTTGCCGCCGCGAGTACGTGCGAGGTGGTTGTTGATGACGATGCGGTTGTCGAACATCAGCTTCGCGGGGATGGCACGCACGCTGGTTGCCGTCGGGATCTCGAGCGAGAGCGACATGTTCTTGACGACCGCGGCTGCCGCGCCGCGCAGAACCTTGGTTTCCTCGGCTCCGCCGGCGGGGGCGGGCTTTGCGGGAGCGGCCGCGGGCTTTGTTGCTGCGGGCTTGGCCGGGGCGGCCTTCGCGGCGGGCGCTGCCGTCTTCGCGGGGGCCGGTGCAGCAGCCTTGGCAGGCGGCGCAGGAGGTGCGGTCTTGGGGGCGGGAGGCGTGGCCTTGGGAGCAGCAGGCGGAGCTACAACAGCGGCGGGTGCAGCCGCGTTGCCGTTCGAGGCAGTCCCGTTTCCACCTCCCGTGTTCGCCGAGTCCGGCGAGTAATCGGTCAAGAATTCGTGCCAACTGGGATCCACGGACGACGGGTCGTCCTGGAAGCGTTGGTACATCTCGTCAACCAGCCACTGGTTCTGTCCGAATTGGGATGTAGAACTGCTGCTCACGGCAGGTGTTCGCCTCGTTTCTATTTCGGTACCCGATCAGAGCGCCTATATACATGAGATTAGCCCGAGCGTGTGACGAGCAATTGTGCGGCACACAATTTGTGAGCTGTCTCACGGAAGTCCGTGATCTTGCGATCGCGCACTCCCTCTCGGCGGTACAAATCCGTGCCGACTGTCACGCGACGGGGTTGCCTTCGATGACAGTTCTCGACGTCAGATTATTCCCCTCACGCGCCTGCGATGCATCCCAGAGTCCCGAGTAGTGACCACCGGCATACCGCAGAACATCGTGCGGGCCGTATTCAACGATACGTCCCCGGTCAACTACGACAACGAGGTCTGCTCGGGCGGCAGTGGCGAGGCGGTGAGCTACGACGACCGAAGTCCGTTTCCGGGTGACCGACCGACTTGCTTCGAGCACCATTCGTTCGGTCGCGGGATCCAGCGTCGCGGTCGCCTCGTCGAGGAGAAGTAGGTCCGGGTCGACCAGTTCGGCACGGGCCAATGCGATCAGTTGGCGCTGGCCCGCCGAGAGCCCCTGGCCACGCTCGCCGACGGGATGGTTCATGCCTCCACGCATGTCGGCTATCGAATTCAGTGCGCCGACGGAACGCGCCGCTTCCGCGATCTCCTCGTGCGAAGCCGACGGCCTGCCGTACGCGATGTTGTCGGCGACCGTGCCGGTGAACAGATGTGCTTCCTGCGGGACCACGCCGAGGCGACGGCGGTACTGCGAGAGATGGAAGTTCCGGATATCGGTGCCGTCCACGTCCACGGATCCGGACGTCGGGTCGTAGAAGCGGGCGAGCAATTTCACCACTGTCGACTTCCCGGCGCCGGTTCGGCCGACCAGAGCGACCGTCGTGCCCGGCGGGATCTGCAGATCGAATTCGGAGAGCGCGTCGACGTCCGCTCCCGAGTACCGGAACCCGACACCGTCGAGATGGACGGCGCCGTCCAGCCGTCCGGAGATCGGGATCAGATCCTCGCTGTCGGCGGTCTCGATCGAACTGCGAGTGCGCAGCAGATCGCCGATTCGCTGCAATCCGACGTTTGCCTGTTGGTAACCGTCGAAGACCTGTGAGAGTTGCTGAATCGGTCCGAACAGCAGGCCGAGGTAGAGCACGAAAGCGATCAGTACGCCGGGCGACGTCGATCCGTTGGCGATCTGGTGCGCACCGACGAACACGACCGCGGCCAACGCGAGATCGGACAGGAACGAGATGAACGGGAAGTAGATCGAGATGGCTCGCTGTGACCGCATCCGCGATCGGCGGTAGCTTTCGGAGCGTTCGGCGAACCTGCGCGCGGCACCTTCCTCGCGGCGGTATGCCTGAGCCGCTCGCAGGCCGGCGATGTTCTCCTGGAAGTCGGCGTTGACGAGCGAGATCCGCTCGCGGGACTGACTGTAGGCAACCGAGGAGATCTTGCGGAAGATCACGGTCGCAACCACGAGCGGTGGGATGACGGCCAGCGCCACCAGGCCGAGCGTCACGTCGGTCGCGAGGAGCGCGATCGAAATTCCGCCGACCGTCAGGACACTCACGATCGCCGTCGACATGCCGGTCTGGATGAACGACGAGAGCGCGTCGACGTCGGTGGTCATGCGAGTCATGATGCGTCCGGACAATTCACGTTCGTAGTAGTCCAGACCCAGGCGCTGCAGGTGTGCGTAGCTGCGTACGCGGAGCCCGAACAACACGCGTTCGCCGGCCCTGGCGGTGATGACCGTCATGACCGCGACGATGACCCAGTCGGCGGCAACCAGGAGCGCTCCGAATGCCGTCGCGATCCACAGCGTGCTGCTGTCCGCGGTCACGACACCGTGGTCGATGGCGTATCTGACGAGCGAGGGGAACGCGATCGCTGCGGCCGAGTCCAGAGCAAGACAGACGACAACTGCCAGCAGGACCCAGCGGACGGGCCTCAATATCTGTCCGAGGGAGAACTGTGGATTCGATTCGCGCAGGCTCTCGGGAGCGATTCCGGGATCTTCGCGCGCGGGCGGGAGCGCGTCGACTGCTGCCCTCAGGGAGGGCGTCACCGCGATTCCGCTGAGTGCCCCGGCCATCGGTCCGCCTGCGCCCTGCGTCGAAGCCGCGGTGTTGTCGGCTTCGGATTCCGGTGCCTGCGGCCACAACTGCTCGGCTGTCGGTTCGCGGTCGTCGCGTCCGAAGGCATCGGGGCCGACCTCGTCGAGTTGGTCCGGTAGTTCCGGAGACGAGGAGAACAGGGCGCGAAAGAGCGGACATCGCCCTTCCAACTCGTCCACGGTGCCGGAGTCGATGATCCGTCCGCCGTCGAGAACTGCTACCCGATCGGCCAGCGTCAGGGTGGATCGCCGGTGAGCGAGGATCAGCGTGGTCTGCCGTCGTCGGGCGCGGAAAGCGTCGAAGATCGCCGCTTCGGTTGCCGCGTCGACGGCGGAGGTGGCGTCGTCGAGTACCAGGATCCGTGGGTCGACAAGCAGAGCTCTCGCAAGCGCGATGCGCTGACGTTGTCCACCGGACAACGTCAGTCCGCGCTCACCGACAACGGTGTCGTATCCGTCCGGAAGTGCCTCGATGAAGGCGTCTGCCTGTGCCAATGCAGCCGCGGCGCGGATGTCCTCGTCGGAGGCGTCCTCGCGACCCAATGCGATGTTGGCGGCGATGGTGTCGGAGAACAGGAAAGGTTCGTCGAAGACGAGGCTGACGGCGGCACGAAGCTGCTCACTGCGCAGTTCGCCGATGGGGAAGCTCTGGCCACCGGTGTCGACGCTGACCTGACCCGAAGTCGGGGCGTAGAACCGGGGGAGAAGCAAGGACAACGCGGTCTTGCCCGATGCGGCCGGACCCACGACGGCGACGGTCTCGCCGGGTTCTATGCGGAGGTTCAGTCCGGTCAGGACGTCGCGTTCGGTGTCGAACCCGAATGCCACGTCGTCGAAAGTGACGCCCAGCGGACCGTCGGGAAGGTCCACCGGATGGTCCGGATCGGCGATGTCGGGTTGAGCGTTGATGACGTCGTAGACGCGCTCGACAGCGGCGCGCGCCAGCTGTGCCATGACGATGACAGACGACAGAGTTCGGGTGACACCGGTCATTGTCACGATGTAGGTGGCGAACGCGAGAAACGTTCCCACGGTGATCTTGTCGTGCAATGCGAGATACCCGCCGAGGGCGATCACTCCCACCTGCCCTAGCTGGGGCAAGGCGGCCATGGTCGGCGCGAATTTCGCGTTCAACCACGCGGCGCGAAGGCGCTCCGAATACAGCGTGCGGCTGTGCTTTTCGAGTTGGTCGACGGCTCGTTGTTCCTGCCCGAATCCCTTGACGACGCGAACGCCCGTGACGGTTTCCTCGACGTGTTGGGCGAGATCGGCGGCCCGCTGCTGCGCGGACCACGTGGCGGCGAAGAGCATCGGTCGCATCAGGAACACCACGAGTCCCACCGCGGGGATGACGGCGACGGCGACGAGAGTCAGCAACGGCGAGAGCCAAGCCATGATGCCGATCGCGAGCACGAATTGCAGGAGAGCACCCGCCGACATCGGCACCATCGCGAGCAGGCCCTGGACGAGCTGCAGATCGGTGATGGACCGGGAAACCACTTGGCCTGTGCGGATCTGGTCCTGTCCGCGTCCGTCGAGACGTTGGAGTGAGCCGAGCAGGGCGAGTCGCAAGTCGTGTTGAACGTCGAGCGAGAGTCGGCCGGCCAGCATCCGTCGGCCGTACTGGCACGCGAACCGCACGATCGCGAGCACTGCGATCGCCAACGCCACGAAGCCGATCACCTTGCCAGGGTTCTCCTGGCCGGCTGCGTCGAGCGCATAGCGGGTCAGAAGCGGAAACGAGATGTCGATCGCCGAAGCGATGACGGTCACGAGAAGCGCGCCGATCGCAACTCTTCGGTGCAACCAGCATGCGTGGGCCAAGCGGCGGATCCAGCCCGGAGCTCGATCGACCTCTCCAGCTACCGGACTGTCCGTGTTGATCGTGTTCATCGAGATCCACGGTAGACCCGGCCCCAGACAGCTTTTTCAGGTGATGTCGCGGGTCCGGGTTCGCAGCCAACCGAGCCCGCAGAACAGGACCACCCAAGCCGCCAGCATCATCGGGCCGCTCGGCCAGGACGCAAAAGCGTCGACGTTTATCGACGGTGCCGCATTGACGATCGTGCCGATCGTGGCCGATACCGGAAGCGCGGCCCCGATCCCTCCGAGATCCATCGCGAGCAGCACTGCGCGGACGATCCATTCACCGAAGACGAACCACAGGATGACCGAGAGTGCCCCGGCCATCGACGAACCGGTGAGCAGGGCCACCCCGGCGCCCAGTAGTGCCCACAGCGCACACGCCAGAATGCCTGCGGCGCAGATGGCGAAGAGATCGGTGGTGAAGCTGAAGTCCCGACCGAAGAGCAACATCGCGCCGATGCTGACTACTTCGACCGCCAGTGCGTAGCCGACGGCGAATACAGCGACGACGGCAAGTTTTGCGCCGAGAACTCCGTCGCGGCCGCGGGCTGTGAGGAACGTTGTGGTGAGAGTCTTGTAGCCGAATTCGGATCCGGCGGTGAGTGCTCCGAAGACGGCCGCGAACACCAGGACAAGCGTGTTGGAGACACCGAGGCTGACGCCGGTGGACACGACATCGACGTCGAATGTGGTGTCTGCCGAATCGGCCACAACTTCGACGAACGTCCGAGTCGAGGCAGCAATCAGCACGGCCACGACCACCGGTGCGATGGCCAGTGCCCACCAGTAGCGCAGGGTGAGAACTTTGAGTGTCTCCGCGCGCACGAGCGTGGTCATCGGTGTCCTCCGGAAGGTCCGTATGCGGCAGGGCCGTAATAGCCCGGTCCCGAACCCGGGCCGGGAGGCCGGTGGTATCCGACCTGGGGGACCGCGTACTGCGGTGTTGTCATCGTGAGGAACAGTTGCTCGAGATCTGCGCCTTCGGTTGCGACACCGAAGATCGTGACTCCGGCGGCGGATGCCACCGGCGGGAGCACCGACGTATCGGTGCCGCCCACGGCGAGCCGTCCGTCCTGGGTGATCTGAGCGTCGATGATTCCGCGAGCGGCCAATGCCGTGGCGAGGAGCGCGGGGTTGGAACACGAGACGAGCAGTCGACTGCGCTGGGAGCGGCGAAGTTCGTCCATGGTCCCTTGGTAGACGAGTGAGCCGGCACTGACGATGACCACGCTGTCGACGGTTGCTTCCACCTCGCGGAGCGCGTGGCTGGAGATCAGAACCGTTCGGCCGGAACCGGCAAACGTCTGAAGGAACTGACGAAGCCACGCCATGCCCTCGGGGTCGAGCCCGTTCGCGGGTTCGTCGAGCACGAGGATCTCGGGATCACCGAGCATCGCGGTGGCAAGGATCAGGCGTTGGCGCATCCCGAGCGAGAAGGTGCCGGTCTTGTGGGCTCCGACCGAACTCAGACCGACCATTCCCAACACCTGCGCGGCCCGTTGAGTGGGCATACCGATGGCGGCTGCGTAGATCTCGAGGTGCGCCAGCGCTGTCCGCTTGGGATGGAGACTGCCCACGTCGAGGACGGCACCGACGGTTCGCGCCGGGTTGGGCAGCGAACGCATGGGCGCGCCGTTGATCGTGGCCGATCCCGAAGTCGGCGACACCAGCCCGAGGAGCATCCGCAACGTGGTCGTCTTGCCTGAACCGTTGGGGCCGAGAAAACCGGTGATCGAACCTGCCTGGACGTCGAAGCTCAGGTCATTGACCGCGTGCGCCGCCTTGAACGTCTTCGTCAACCCGCGAATCTCGATGGGCGCAGAGAAGGATCCCATTGCGGTGTTCGTCAATGCTGCTCCCGGGTCGGCGGCGAATACGTGATGCGAGCCTACGGCCCGGACAACTATCTGCGGATGGCCCGGCGTGTCTCGGAAGCGGGCGCCAGAGCGGGCTCGTCGGCAGGCATCACGATCAGGTGATCGGTCCACCTGGCCGGTGCCGGTCCGAAGGCTTCGCGCGCATTCTTGACGACGCCCTTGCCGATGGCTCGGTTACCCGCACCGCCGATGACCGCACCGATTCCGGCGGGAACGAGCTTGCCGAGGATCAGTGCGCTGCGCTTCGCGGCGTACTTGGTCACGAATTTCCGCACGAGGGTGCTGTTCATTCCCTTCATCGTGGGTCCGGGAATCTTGCTCGTGATCGCGGTTCCCCAGTTCTTGGCCGTGATACCGGTGGCCTTCTGGACGATCTCCATGCCGGATTCGCCGAGGGCGACTGCCAGGACCAGGGCGCGTCGTTGCTGGTGATCCTGCACGGAGATGCCGTGCACCGACGCGATTGCCAGTGTCAGCAGCGCCGACGCCTCGAGGAAGAAGGCCGATTCCGCGCCGACGGCAGCGATGGACGCCACCGTTCCGACTCCCGGTACCGCGGCCGTGGCGCCGACGGCACTGCCGCTTCCGGTGACGGCGAGAATGAACATCTTCTCCATCCGCTCGACGATCTGAGCGGGTGACTCGTCGGGGTGCGCCTTGCGGACATGGTTGACGTACTTGGCCACTGCGGGCGCTTGCAGGCGGCTTCCGTTGTCGAGAACGGAAACGAGGACCTTCTCGATACGCCCGCTGTCGTTGTTCGTCGACTTGCTCATTGCTGCCCCTCCACAGTTGTCCTCCTCTGAAGCGAGGTGGACCGTATCTCGAGAATAGGTGAAGTTTTCGGTAGCGGCGGTGATCACAGGGGCCATAGGCTCGTACGAGACTTGATTTTCTCCGTGAGTTTTCCCAGGCAGGAGTTCGAGTGTTATGACCGCCACTTCGGAATCTCGTTCGACGACCATCTGGCCGACACTGCGCTACCTCGACGCCCGCGCGGCAATCCACTTTCTGGTGAGCACCTTCGGGTTCGTGGAGAAGGCCGTCTACGGAGAGGGAGACGTGGTAGACCACGCCCAACTCGACTGGCCGGGCGGTGGCGGCATCATGCTGGGCTCGCCGCGCACCGATTCGGCGATCGCCGGCCTGCCGCCGGGAATCGGTTCGGTGTACATCGTCGTCGACGACGCCGACGCCGCGGATGCACTCCACGAACGCGCTGTCGCGGCGGGCGCCACGATCACGCAAGGATTGCGCGACGAGGACTACGGTTCGCGGGGGTTCACCTGCCGTGACCCGGAAGGTGTGTACTGGAGTTTCGGCACGTACGCAGGGGAGTAAGCCTCGCTGCGACCTATCGGGTGGCCCAGTGCTCTGCTGGAACCACTTCCGACGGGATGGGCGGATGAGGAGGTGTCCCGTCCCCGAACGGTCGGCCACCCAATTGTTCGCGGCCGTGCGGTTCGAGCCAGTGTGTCAATTCCGGTCCCTTGGGCACGATTCCGGAGGGATTGATCTCCGAATGCACGATGTAGTAATGAGCTTTGATCTGTGTGAAGTCGATGGTGTCACCGAATCCGGGAGTTTGGAAAAGATCGCGCGCGTAGTCCCACAGCACCGGCATTTCGCTGAGTTTGCTTCTGTTGCACTTGAAGTGGCCGTGATAGACGGGATCGAATCGCGCCAGCGTGGTGAACAGGCGCACATCGGCTTCGGTGATGGTGTCTCCTACCAGGAAGCGTTGCCGGGCAAGACGTTCGGTGAGCCAGTCGAGGCGGGCGAACAGCGTGTCGTATGCCTCGTCGTATGCCTGCTGTGATCCGGCGAACCCGCAGCGGTAGACGCCGTTGTTCACGTCGCGGAACACGTACTCGGAAACTTCGTCGATTTCGTCACGCAGTGGCTCCGGGTACAGGTCCGGTGCGCCTTCGCGGTGGTACTTCTTCCATTGCGTCGAGAAGTCGAGGGTGATTTGAGGGTAGTCGTTCGTGACCACCTTGCCCGTGGCGATTTCCACCATGGCGGGCACCGTGATTCCTCTGGGGTAGTCGGGATCTCGGGCGAAGTACGCATCCTGTAGTCGCGGGATCTTCAGCACGGGATCGACGCCGCCGGGGTCGAGATCGAAAGTCCAGCTTCGCTTGTCGTGAACCGGCCCGCAGATGCCCATCGAGAGTACGTCTTCGAGGCCGAGCAGTCGGCGGACGATGATGGCGCGGTTTGCCCACGGGCAGGCGCGCGCGACGATCAACCGGTATCGCCCTGGTTCGACCGGGTAACCGTCGCGACCGTCCTCGGTGATGCGGGTCGGGATGTAGTTGGTGTCGCGTGTGAATTCGCGACCCTCTTCGACGAATGTCGGTTCGCTCGCGTCGTCTTTCGTACTCATCTGCGGTCCCTCTCGTTCGAGTGTCAACTGGGCAGGTGCACGTGTACTCGAGCGTATGCCCCCAGTACGTCGAATTTGGCTTTACGTGGAAGCGTCGCGCCGACAGCGCTGCCGCGACTCGTGCGTAGTTGCGGGATCAAACCCGAATCCAGAGCGTCCTCGGCAGCGAGAAGCGCTACTGCGCAGCCGATTCCGCGACGGCGGTGCGCTGGAGCCGTCAGGGTCGTGAGATCTGCCACGAATCCCTGGAATTCGGAGTACGCCGCGCATCCGAGCACCTCGTCGGAATCGGTGAGGGCGGTGAACCACCGCGTTCGGCGCTCGAGGTCGGCTGTGGTGCTGTCGTCGGGTGGACACAGGGAAGCGACGGCGAGGGCGTCGTCGATCTCGTGGGAAATCAGCAGTTGCTCGTCGGGCGGCGTGTCGGTGTAGTCGCCGAGGAAGGCGAGATCGACGGGACCGGTGATTCGGCCGCCGTGATCGCCCGCGATCTCGAGGAGGCGCGCCGGTTGCAGAAGTGCGTCGACGGAGATGTCCGCCGTGCGCTCGATGAACCACTGTGGCCCGACGATCGCACCGGCGCCTGCAAGTTCGAGAACGTGGATGTCGTCGCCGACGACTCGGGCCGTGTGTGCCGGGCGCAATGCCGAGTCGCCGAGGCCCAGCTCACGTGCCCAGGCAAGTCGGATGATGTCGAGGTGATGATCGTCCACTCGCTACAGGCTAGTCCGATTCGAACGGGTTGATCGAGACGGCCGAAGGTCGTATATTCCATGTGGACTATTTCAGGTGGAATAGTCAAGAAATAGTCAATAGCGGCTTGTCAGGGAGGGGGATTCATGGGTGACGTGTCACTGACGCCTCTGGGAATCACCGTTCTGGGCCTGCTGTCCGAGCGTTCGATGCATCCGTACGAGATGTATCAACTTGCCTCGGTTCGTCGGGGCGATCAGTTGGTGAAGATCAAGCCGGGATCGCTCTATCACACGGTTTCCCGGTTGGAGAAGCAGGAACTTCTGGCTTCGATCGGGACCGATCGTGAGGGCAATCGGCCCGAGCGGACGACGTACGAGATCACCGCCCGAGGCCGTGAGGCGCTCGAGCATCAACTACGTGAGATGTTGGCGGTTCCGGTGCGGGAGTATCCGCGGTTGCCGCTCGCGCTCGCCGAAATGCACAACCTCTCCGCATCCACCGCGTGTCAGATGCTTCGGATCCGTCTCGCGCACCTCGACAAGACGATTGCGAAATTCGAGGCCGACTACGAAGCGGTGAAGGCAGCGGAAAAACCACGAATCTTCACGGTGGGCGCGGACTACGCCCACGCACTCACGATCGCCGAAAGAGAGTGGATCGGCGCGTTGGTGACAGACATCGAGAGCGGCGAAATGCCCTGGCTCTCACAAGAACTTCTCGACCGGCTGGCCGGCTCCGCAGGCTCGTCCGCACTACCTAAGGACTGAAGATGGAAAAGCAGGTCAATCCCTGGCACGCGCTGTGGGCGCTGTGTATCGGGTTCTTCATGATTCTGGTGGACAGCACCATCGTCGCTGTCGCCAACCCCGCGATCATGGAGGACCTCGGCACCGACATCAACAAGGTCGTCTGGGTCACCAGCGCGTACCTGCTGGCGTACGCGGTGCCGCTGCTCGTCACCGGTCGACTCGGTGACAGGTTCGGTCCGAAGAACCTGTACATGATCGGCCTCGTACTGTTCACCGGCGCATCACTGTGGTGCGGTCTGTCCGGCAGCGTCGAGATGCTCATCGTGGCAAGGGCTTTCCAGGGCCTGGGTGCTGCCATGATGACGCCTCAGACGATGGCCGTCATCACTCGCACGTTCGCGCCGAACAAGCGTGGCGCGGCAATGGGCCTGTGGGGCGCCGTCGCCGGTGTCGCCACCCTGGTCGGTCCGCTCGCCGGTGGCGTCCTGGTGGACAATCTCGGCTGGGAATGGATCTTCATCGTCAACGTCCCGGTTGGTGTCATCGCCTTCCTCCTCGCGTGGAAGCTCGTTCCGTCGTTGCCGACCAGCGAGCACAAGTTCGACATTCCCGGCGTGATTCTCAGCGCCGCAGGCATGTTCCTGCTGGTGTTCGGAATCCAGGAAGGCAGCTCGTACGACTGGAACGGATTCGTCTGGAGCCTGATCGGCGCCGGTGTGGTGTTGCTCGCGGTGTTCGTGTTCTACCAGTCGCGCAACAAGAACGAACCCTTGCTTCCCTTGGAACTCTTCAAGGATCGCAACTTCTCACTCGCCAACGTCGCCATCACCGCTATGGGCTTTGCGATCACGTCGATGGTCCTTCCGCTGATGTTCTACACACAGGCAGTTCGCGGACTCTCCCCGACGCAGTCGGCGTTGCTGCTCGTTCCGATGGCAGTGCTGACCGGTATTTTCGCCCCGATCATCGGCAAACTCGTCGACAAGACGCATCCGCGCTACATCGCCGGCACCGGCTTTCTGCTGTTCGCGGTCGCCTTGGGCTGGCTGGCACTGGTGATGTCTCCCGACGTCGCGATCTGGGAACTGCTTCTGCCGATCGGTCTGATCGGCTTCGCCAATGCATGCATCTGGTCTCCGCTCGCGGCCACCGCCACACACAACCTGCCTCCGATGCAGGCGGGCGCGGGCGCCGGCGTCTACAACACCACCAGGCAGGTGGGTGCGGTTCTCGGCAGCGCTGCGATCGGCGCTCTGATCACCGCGCGACTGGCTGCCCAGGGTCTGACCGGCGGTAGCTCCGAAGCCGGGGTGGGTCACCTCCCCGAGTTCGTCCGTGAACCGTTCAGCACGGCGATGTCGGAGTCGATCTGGCTGCCCGCAGGTGTGCTGCTCATCGGTTTCGTCGCCTCCGTGTGCTTCGCTCGGCCTCTACGCGGCGACGCCCACGACGACGCGATGGCCGTCAGTGCCGAAGCGCGTCGGGAAACATCACTGCGCGATTGAGATAGTCGCTCGGGTCCAGGGCTCGCTTGATCGCCCACATCGTGGCTATGTCCTCCGCCGAGAGGGCCAGGTCCAGATAGTTGCGTTTGAGCGAGCCCACCCCGTGCTCGGAGCTGACGTTTCCACCGTGATCGCGAACCAGTTCGAGGACGCTGCGGTAGACGGTGTCGGCGTTCGGGCAGTTCAGGACATTGAGGTGGATGTTTCCCTCGGCGATGTGTCCGAAGAGAACGGGGATCGCCTCCGGTGCTCGGCTCGCGATCACCGCGGCGGCGTCCTCGGCAAAGGCGGCGAGCGAGTCCAGGGGCAGTGCCGCATCGAATTTCAGTGGGGGACCGAAGAGTCCGACCACTTCGGCGAAGCATTCCCTCGCCGCCCACAAGCGCGTCGAACTCGGGCCGTCGACTCCCACCGACGGAGTTTCCGGCGGGTCGATGCGTGCGAGTGCTTCGGCCAGGCTTTCCATCGGATCGTGAGCCGCGGATACCTCGGCGAGGAGATACCACGCGCGCCCGGTCGGCACTGCCGCGTTCAACCGTCGAGCGGCCAGTTCGAGTCCGCGGCCGTCCAACAACTCCAGGGCGTCGACGCCGTCGAGGGTGCGCAACATCCGTCCCGCGTCGACGACGTCCTCCAGTCTGTCGAAACCGGTCAGCGTCGTGACCCGATGAGCCGGTACCCGGCGTAGTTTCAGGTCGACTGCTGTGACCACGCCGAGAGTTCCTTCGCTGCCCACCCACAGTGCGGGCAGGTTGTATCCGGAGTTGTCGGACAACACTTTCGGTGACCGGCGCACCGTTGTCCCGTCGGGGAGTACCACCTCGAGGCCGAGGACCTGTTCGGCCATGTTCCCGTATCGAACCGTGTGCAGGCCACCGGCATTGGTGGAGACCATGCCGCCGATCGTCGCGGTGTCCCGCGACGCTATGTCGACACCGAACTTCAGACCGGCGGCGGCCGCCGCGGAATGTACCTGAGCGAGTGTCACTCCCGCGCCGACGGTGATCAGCCCGGTGGCCGCGTCGACGTCGCCGATCGTGGTGAGGCGTTCGGTGGAGAGCAGGACGTCGTCGTGCTCGGGCACCGTACCCGCGACCAGGCCGGTTCGTCCGCCCTGGACGGTGACCGGAACTCCGCGAGAGCGGCACGCGTTCAGCACCGCCGCGACTTCGGCGGTATTTCCCGGTCGGACCAGAGCGCCGGCACGCCCGCGGTAGCGCCCCGTCTGGTCGGTGGAACGGGTCGCCAACACGTCGGCGTCGTCGACGACGAACCGGTGTCCCACCACGTCCGCGAGCACATTTCTCAGACCGTCCACCCGACGATCGTAGGCCGGTTCGATGTGGCAGTGTGGCGGCATGACTGCTCCCGAATCGCACCCCACCCGTCTCGAGCGCTTCACCACCGATCGTGGTGCCGAGGTGGCTGTCCTGACGTTCGCGCACGGACCACTCAATCTGTTCGATCAGGCCATGTTCGACGCGGTCATCGCCGATGTTGCAGCGCTGACCGAGAACCCGCCGCGCGCAGTGCTTCTGCGCGCCGAGGGCAAGGTCAACTCGGCCGGCGTCGACGTCCACGTATTCGACGGGCTGAACCCGGAGCAGGGCGCGGAATTGTGGCGAGAATTGTTCGCCCAGATCTGCCATCCGCTCGAGGCCTTGCCGTGCCCGGTCATCTACGCGGCGCACGGGCTGACGCTGACTGCTGCCTTCGAGATCTCCTTGGCCTGCGACATCATCCTCGCGGCGCCCAAGGCAAAGTTCGGGCTGGTCGAGACAGTGGTCGGTCTGACGCCGTCCATGGGTGGACCGCAACGCCTGGCCGAGCGCGCCGGTTCCGGACGGGCCCGCGAGTTGGTCATGACCGGCGATCTGTACGACGCCGCTACCCTCCACTCCTGGGGCGTGGTCAATGCAGTTCACGAGGATGTCGACAATGCGGCGCGGGCCCTCGCAACCAGATTGGCAGACGGACCGACGCGAGCCCACGACGCCACCAAGCAGATCGTGGCAGCGTGGCGTTCCGGCGGCATCGCCCACGCGGATTCGGTGACTCCCGGGGTGTCCGGCGCGCTGTTCGACACCGACGACCTGCGCGGCGCTGTCCGTAGTTTCCTCGAGGTGGGACCAGGTAAAGCCGTCTACTCGGGAAAGTGAGTTTGCGACCTTTATCGCCAGAGACCTCCACGAACTGTGATCCGCGTCATATAGTCGAAGGGCCGGTGGGTTTGTCAGTGACGTGGAGGTATCGATGCGGTCGACGCTCGTGGAATACCCGTGTTCGACTCAGCTCCTCGCCGACGCCCGCGTCACCCGTGCGGGTGACGGGGTGCTTCGGTACAGCCAACTCGACCCTTCGCTGTCCGAACTCCTCGATATCGCCGTTCATCGATTTTCCTCCCGCATTGCGGTCGAGGAGGTCGACGGCGAGCAGGTCACCTTCGCGGAACTGTGGGCCGAGGCGTCGAGGGTCGCAGGCGGGCTGAAGTCACGCGGTGTCGAGATCGGCGACCGCGTGGCAATTCGTGTGGCCGCGGGGGTGCGGTGGATGGAGGCGTGCCTCGGAGTCATCCTCGCCGGAGGTGTTCCGGTCTCCGTGGGTGTTCATCTGAGTGACGACGCGGCGGACTTCGTCATCGCGGACAGCGGCTCGGTGTTGGTGCTCGACGGGGAACTCCCACACGGTGTTCCGTTCATCGACGACGGTGCGGCTCCTGACGAGATGGCGATCCTCGCGTACACCGCCGATTCTTCGGGCGAGATGCTGGGCGTCGAGTTGAGCAACGAGAACGTGCTCTCGGCCATCGTCGGTATCCTGCACTCGCGCGACTACGGCGTCGAAGGTGTTCGGAATCTTCTGGTGGACAACGATTTCAAGTCCGTGCGTCAGTTCGTGCATGTGCTTGCGACGCTGGTGGTCGGTGGAACGGTGGTCCTCGCCGGCGACTTCTGGCGCGAGAGTGTGCATACCGTCGACATCGTGACCGGGCGGCCCGAGGACTTGCTCGAACCGCGGTTGCTCACGCTCGGGCCGGCGGCGCGTGCCGGTTCGAGGTCGGTGCAGTGGATCGACTGCAGCGGATCGCCGATCACCGCGGAACAGGAATCCAAGCTGCTGACGTTGTTCCCGGCCGCTCGGCATGTGATCGGCTGGGGCAAAACCGAAACTTGTGGGGCCGGTCTCATTCTGCCGAGCGAGTCGGCACCGACTCACCTCGGAAGCGTCGGAATCGCTTTCGGCGGAATGGAAGTGGCGTTGTACGGCCCGGATGCTCCAGGTGGTTTCGGTGAGTTGCTGTGCCGCGGACCGAGTGTCACGCGCCGGTATTGGAACTCGCCGGAAGCGACCTCGACGAGGTTCACCCAGGGGTGGTTCTGCACTCACGACACCGCGCAGATCGACCCCGATGGCTTCGTCCGTATTGTCGAGCGCAACGTCGCGTAGTCACGCGGGCGTGGTCGACAAACGAGAGGGACATCATGGCGGACGAGGTTCTCACCGAGCGGCGCGGGCGGACACTGATCATCACCATCAACCGACCCGAGGCGCGCAACGCCATCAACTCGGCGGTCAGTCACGCGTTGGCCGCTGCGGTCGAAGAGCTGGATGCGGACGACGATCTGTCCTTGGCGGTGCTCACCGGTGCGGGCGGAAACTTCTGTGCGGGTATGGATCTGAAGGCATTCGTGGCCGGCGAGAACGTACTCGTTCCGGGACGCGGTCTCGGATTCACGGAGGGGCCGCCGCGTAAGCCGATCATCTCGGCGGTCGAGGGCTTCGCGTTGGCCGGAGGAACCGAACTGGTGCTTGCCACCGACCTGGTGGTGGCGTCGTCCGAAGCGAAGTTCGGTATCCCGGAGGTCAAGCGAGGACTGGTTGCAGGCGGCGGCGGATTGTTGCGCCTGCCCAAGCGGATTCCGTACCAGAAGGCGTTGGAACTGGCCCTCACCGGTGACAGCTTCACCGCCGAGGAGGCCTACCGGTACGGGTTCGTGAACACGTTGACCGAACCGGGCAAGGCGCTCGAGGGCGCACTCGAGCTGGCTGATCGAATCACGCGCAACGGACCGCTCGCGGTTGCGGTCACCAAGGAGATCATCGTCAAAGCCGGCGGTTGGTCCGACGACGAAGCTTTCGCGAAGCAGTTGCAGGTGATGGCGCCGGTGTTCGCATCCGAAGACGCACGCGAGGGCGCAACGGCGTTCGCCGAGAAGCGCGCCCCGGTCTGGAAGGGGCGGTAAACCGAGATGGCCACACCCGTCGCAGAACTGCACATGCACATCGAGGGTTCGCTCGAGCCCGAACAGATCTACCGGCTTGCCGAGCGCAATCGAATGGATTTGCCGTACAAGGACATCGACGATCTGAAGTCGAGGTACGAGTTCACCGACCTGCAATCGTTCCTCGATCTCTACTTCGCCAACATGGCCGTCCTGCGCACCGCGGAGGATTTTGCCGACCTGACGCGGGCGTATTTCCGTCGGGCCGCAGCGGCCGGAGTCGCGCATGCCGAGTTCTTCTTCAATCCGCAGGCTCACGTGGTCCGGGGTGTTCCGCTGACCGAGGTCCTGGACGGGATCATGGACGCGGTGGCATCGAGTGAGCGCGAGTTCGGGCTCAGCAGTGCGGCAATCGCCGCCATCCTCCGTGATCAGCCCGTCAAGGACGCCGAAGAGATCTTCTCCGAAATCATTCGCTTGCAGGCGCCGATCGTCGGGCTCGGACTCGACTCCGCCGAGGTCGGCAACCCGCCTTCACTGTTCGAGGACGTGTTCGCACGTGCGCGCGCCGAGGGCTTGCACGTCGTTGCTCACGCCGGCGAGGAGGGACCGCCCGAATACATTTGGCAAGCACTCGACATCCTCGGCGCCGAGCGGATCGACCACGGCGTCCGGGCACTCGAGGATCCTGCCCTGATCGAGCGTCTGGTCGACGAGGAGATTCCACTGACGGTCTGCCCACTGTCGAACGTTCGTCTGCGCGTGTTCGATTCGCTGTCGGATCATCCGCTTCGATCGATGCTCGAGATGGGGTTGATCGTCACGGTCAACTCCGACGACCCGGCCTACTTCGGGGGATACGTCGACGACAATTTCACCGAACTCGGCCGAGCCCTGGGGCTGACCGAGGCCGAGCGAGACACCCTCGCCCGGAATTCGATCAAAGCCTCGTTTGCGAGCGACGCGCGAAAAGCGGAACTGCTGCGGCGCTGACCGTCAGTCGCCCAGTACCTGACGCAAGTACTCGTTGTCGAAGACACGATTCGCGTCGTACTTGTCTCGAACGGCGACAAAATCGTCGAGTCGGTCGTACGTGGGACGCAGGTCGTCGACGGTCCGGTTGTGCATTTTTCCCCAGTGCGGCCGGCCGTCGACGGCGCGCGCGATGGCTTCCACCGCGGCGAAGTATTCGGTTTCGGGTCGGCGGTGGTACTGATGAACCGCGATGTAAGCGGTATCGCGTCCGTGCGCGGTCGAGAGCCAGAGGTCGTCGGCAGCGGCAAAACGTACCTCGACGGGGAACGCGACGTTGGTTCCGGACTTCTTCATCCAGCGATCGATTTCGTGGAGTGTCTCGGTGACGTGTTCGCGGGGAATCGCGTATTCCATTTCCTTGAACTTCACCCGGCGCGAAGACGCGAATACTCGATAGCTGCGATCGGTGAACTCTCGGGCACCGAGCAATCGAGATGAGACGTTGTTGATTCTCGGGATCGCGGCCGGCGCCAGGGTGGCGACGCGATTGACACCTTCGAAGAGTGTGTTGGAGAGAAGTTCGTCGTCGACGAATGCGCGGACTTTGCCGACAGGATCGGGTTCGGTGTCTCCGGGCAGTCGCGTGTTGCTCTTGGTGAGGACACGGTCGGTGTGCGGAAACCAGTAGAACTCGAAGTGATCCAGGCCCAGGCGGTCGCTCTCCAGGGTGTCCAATATGTGAGACAGCGTGTCGGGTTCCTCGATTGCACGGAGTGTGAATCGCGGAACGCAGGCGAGAGTGATCTTCGAAATGATGCCGATTGCGCCCAATCCGAGGCGGCCCGCTTCGAACAATTCGACGTTTTCGTCGGCGCTTGCGGTAACGACGGATCCGTCGGCGAGAACGATCTCGATTCCGCGGATCTGCGTGGCGATACCGCCGAAGCGGGCGCCGGTTCCGTGTGTGCCGGTGGACGTCGCGCCGGCCAGTGACTGGACGTCGATGTCACCGAGATTGGCCATGGCATATCCGCGCTGCCACAGGGCGTCGTTGAGGGCGTGAAGGCGAGTGCCTGCAAAAACTGTCACCAGCGCGCCGTCGTCGGTTGGCGTGATCGAATCGATTCCGCTCAGATTGTCCAGGCTGACGAGGACACCGTCGGTGACCGCGACACCGGTGAACGAATGGCCGGCGCCGACCGCTTTCACGCGTTGGCCACGCGCCGCGGCCTCGGCGACCAAAGACGAAAGTTCACGGGTATTTGTCGGCGTCGCAAAGCGACGCGGCGCGGCGCTTTGAGTGCCCGCCCAGTTCTGCCAAGTGTCCGAAGCCATTACGCAATAATGTACTTGGACGGTCGTCCAGGCAAGTATTGCGCGAAGATTTTGTCATTTGCGTTCTACGATCATTGGATGCTGAACAGGCTCCCGGCGGACGAACGCCGCACACAATTGGTCGAGTCCGCGTTGTCTATTGCGGAACAACGCGGTGTCAGTTCTGTGACGGTGAGGGCGGTGGCAGAAGAGGCCGGAGTATCACTCGGCGTCGTTCATTACTGCTTCGAGAGCAAGGAAGCGCTGATCGCGGCGATGGGTGAAACGCTCATCCTGCAGCTCAGTGCGTCGATGCAGTACGCATTCGCGCAGGTGCGACACGCTCCGGATCTCAGTGGTGTGCAGGGGCTCAAGGAATTGCTGCATATCGGGTTGACGGGAATGTGGCCCACGATCGAAGCAACGCCGGACCGGCAGTTGTTGACCTACGAAATCACCGCGCAGGCCCTCCGTAGTCGCAATCTCGGAGCTGAACGTGCCGGGGCCGTCGCACACGACCAGTACCGAATCATGGACGAGCTCGCGGTGTCGTTCCTCGAAGAATGCGCGAAGATTTCCGGCACCGTGTGGACCGAGCCGTTGAGTTCGATTGCGCGACTGAGTCTTGCGCTCATCGACGGGCTCGTCCTGCGATGGCTGGTCGATCGCGACTCCGACGCGACAATTGCGGAGTTCGGAGAAATGGTTCAGGTAATCGCCAACAAAGCAGTGGTCGCGCCTCAGTAGAACCGCCATCCTGGACATACGTCCAGGATTGGTGATTGACTGGTCGCACGCCTCGACGATTGGATCATCTGTGACCAGGACCCTCGATCGACTCACTGCTGCCACGCGAGAACTCGACCCGCCTCTGGCTGCTCTGGATCTGACCACACTGCGCAGTAACGCAGCCGACCTGGTGCGCCGCGCCGGTGGAACTCCAGTGCGAGTGGCGAGCAAATCGGTCCGTTGTCGTACGGTTCTGGCCGAAACTCTCGGCGACACACTGACCGCGTCCGGTGGATTCCGCGGAATCATGGCGTACTCATTGCGTGAGGCTCTGTGGCTCGTCGGGCTCGGCGCACGGGACATCCTGATGGGATACCCGACCGCCGATCGCGGCGCCATCGCGGATCTCGCTGCCGATGACACCGCACTCGCATCGATCACACTGATGATCGACGACGACGCACAGTTGGATCTCATTCGTTCGGCGTCGACAGGAGATGCGCCCGTCCGGGTGTGTCTCGACGTCGACGCGTCACTGCGGATCGGCCCGATCCATCTGGGCGTACGACGCTCACCGCTGCGCGAACCTGCCGCGGTCGCCGCACTCGCGGCGCGTGCTCGCCAGCGCGGTTTCTCCGTCGCAGGAGTGATGTTCTACGAGGCGCAGATCGCCGGCCTCCCGGACACCAGTGCTCCGATCGGTTGGGTCAAGAAGGCGTCCGCCCGAGAATTGGCGTCCAGAAGGGGCTCAGTGGTTGCAGCAGTCACCGATGCCGTGGGTGCACTCGAGATCGTCAACAGCGGCGGTACGGGGTCACTGGAGGTCAGCTCGGCCGATCCTGTGGTGACCGAGGTAACAGCAGGATCTGGACTGTACGTACCGACCCTGTTCGACCGCTACCGCGCCTTCCGTCCCGATCCGGCACTGTTCTTCGCGCTGTCGGCAGTGCGCAAGCCGACCCCGTCTGTCACGACCCTGTTCGGCGGCGGATACATCGCGTCGGGACCTGCGGGAGCCACCCGCGTTCCGTCGCCGGTCTGGCCCTCCGGTCTCAAACTGCTCCGCAACGAAGGCGCAGGCGAGGTTCAGACGCCGGTCACCGGAAAGGAAGCCGGAAACATCGCGATCGGCGACCGCGTGTGGTTCCGGCACGCCAAAGCCGGCGAGTTGTGCGAGCGCTTCGACCGCGTGTACGTGGTCGAAGCCGACGGCAGCAGAACCTCGGTTCCCACCTACCGTGGCGAAGGACAGTGCTTCGGGTAGGGCAGTGCTTCGGGTAGGGCAGTGCTTCGGGTAGGGCAGTGCTTCGGGTAGGGCAGGCATCGCCTAGCTCGTCAACCTCATGAACGCGCCCAGTTCCACCAATCCAGCGGGCGTGCTCGGCATGTACTGCGTCAATGCGTGCGATCGAACGATGATCGCGCACCACTTGCCGCGGGAGACGGCGACGTTGAGGCGATTTCGCGACAGCAGGAACGACATTCCTCGCGGAACGTCCTCGACGGCGGAGGCGGCCATCGACACGATTGCCACAGCGGCCTCGCGGCCCTGGAACTTGTCGACGGTACCGACCTCGACCTCCGTGAGACCGGCCTCGGTGAGATCGCGCTCGACGGTGCCGACCTGGGCGTTGTACGCCGCGACCACGAGGATGTCCGACTGCTCGAGGGGGCGGGTGCCCTCGAACTCGCTCGGGTCGGTCCATGGCGTACCGAGGAGGCTCTGGATCTGGCGAACGATCTCCTGGGACTCTTCCGGGGAGTACGTGGAATTGCCGCGGTGATCGACGAACACCGTGTGTACTCCAGCAGCGAGTCCGTCGAGTTTCCTTGCCGCACTCACGGTTTCCTGGGAATGCAGCTTGCCCTCGTACGACAGTGCGGACACGGGCGCACACAGATCGGGGTGCATCCGCCACGTTTTCTCGAGGAAGTAGCCGAGTTCGGGTGGCAGTGCGCCGTGTCCCTCGGCGAGCCAACCGAGTGCCGATTCGTCGACAGGTTCGGGGTGCGTACCTTGGCTGACCTGGGGTAGCTGCTGGGGATCGCCCAGTAGCAACAGGTTGCGCGCGGAAATCGCGACGGCAATGGTGTTGGCGAGCGCGAACTGGCCGGCCTCGTCCACCACGAGCAGGTCCAAACTGCCTGCCGGAACGCGATCGGTGTTCGCGAAGTCCCACGCAGTGCCGCCGATGACACAGCCGACGCCTTCGGCTTCGGCGATGAATCCCGCATATTCTTCGGATGCGATGTCCTGCCATTCTGCGGTCTTGCTGCGGCTGCCCTTCTTCGCGACCAGTGCAGGGTCCACGCCGGCCTTCAGAATGCCGCCGAGCATGTTCTCGACCACCGAATGTGATTGCGCCACCACTCCGATTCGCCAGTGATGCTTTTCGATCAGTGTCTTGACGACACGGGCGCCCGTGTAGGTCTTGCCCGTACCGGGGGGACCCTGTACTGCCACGTAGGAATCATCGAGGTCGAGAAGTGCGGCGGTGATGGCGTCCGCGTAGTTGTTGTCGGTTCCGACGGGCGGGAGCGGTGAACCCGAGAGCGTCCTCGGGGTGCTGCGCCGGAGAATGTCGACCGCTGCGATGCGTGGCAGCTCGGGCAGGCTCTCGCTGGCGCCGGACGCGGCAGCGGCGATCGACTTCTCCATGCGTCCGGTGGGAATCGGACGACCGGGTGCCAATGCGACGGGGGCGTCGAGGTATTCGTCACCGCTGAGCAGTTCTTCGACGGTGACCACGTCGAGTCCTTCGGACTTGACCACGGCGGTGACCTTGACGCTGCTGGTGCCGCGCTGGGTGGGGTTCTCGCTTGCAACGGCATCGGGGGAGGGGGTTGCGTAGAGAGCGAACAGATCACTGCCCGGGCTCAAAGACGTTCCGGTGCCGAAACTTCCGGTCAGCTGAATGTGGCGACGAAACTTCTTCTGCCGCGGGGTGCTCTTGTGCCAGTCCGCTTCGATCTCGGACTGATCTACCACCATGACGTCACGGACGTCGACGAGGTCTTCGATCGGAGTGACCAATCGGTCGAAGTGCGCCCACCAGTACGGCTTCCGTTCGCGATTGTGGTATCCCACTGCAGCGGCCAGGAGCGCCGCAGCCTGCTGATCGGGGGTGCGTGTCGAACCGGCCTTGTGGCCTGCGAAGTCGCGGAGCGCGATTTCCGATTCGGTGAGTTCCTCGAGTGGAATCTTGATCTGTCCGGTGGGCTCACGCAGTTCCACGCCGTGTTCTGCGGCGCGCTCGGCGAGCCAATCGCGCAGGCGCAGGGTGGATTCGCAGTCGTACTCGTTGTAGTCGGAGATACCCTGAAGAAGTTCCCTGGCCTGGTCGGCCTGTCCGCCGTCTCGCAGTTCGCAGTAGTCGGCATAAGCGACGACCGAAGCGGCGGCATTGGTGACGTCACCGTCGCGGCCGTGCTCACCCATGTAGAGCGGCTCGAGTTTCTTGATGCTGTACGAGCGTTGTCCGATCCGCAGGCAGGCGCGGACTATCGGATAGAGGTCCACGAGGACGTTCTCGCTGAGCAGCGTGTCCACTGTTTGCTCGCCGACGCCGTGACGTGCGGCCAAGCGCAACAGGGCCGATTTCTCGTACGCGGCGTAGTGATAGATGTGCATGCCGGGGTGAGCTTCTCGGCGCGCGGTGACGTAGTCGAGAAAGTCGAGGAGCGCCTGGCGTTCACCCTCGCGATCGTGTGCCCAGAAGGGTTTGAACACGTAGTCGTCTGCCGGGCCTTCGACCACGCCGAACAGGTACTCCAGCCCCCAATCGGTGGATCCGTCCTCGGCCCAGAGTGGGTCCCCCTCGAAGTCGAAGAAGATATCGCCGTCGTCGGGGACGGGCAGACCGCCGAGCGCCGAGGGTTCGTAGACCTCGAATTCGGCGTCGCCGGATTGTTCCTGGCGTAGTTGAACCGCAGCCTGTGCACGGAGTTTGTCGAGTGTTTCCCGGCGGATTCCTTCGACTGGTCCAGTGCTCACGGCGAGTCCGTCGATTGTCGTGATTCCCGAGACGATCAGTTGTTCGCGCTGGTTGCCGCGGACGCCCGCAACCAGCAGCAGATCGCGATGGTTCTCGACCTCGACGCTGCAGGTGTCGCAGCGGCCGCAGCGCAGGTATCGATCGTCGAGCCACTGGGTGGGTTTTCCCTCGGCGCGATGCTCGTCGAGGACTCGTTCAAGTTCGGCTCTGCGCGCCGCGAAAACCGGTGCGATGTCGCCGATGTCGTGTGACGACGTGCTGCCGTCGCCGAGAAGCAGATGAACCTGATCGGAGGCTGCGATTGCATTGCGCTCCAATGCGTCCGCGTACGCGGCGAGTTGGAGGAGCGCCGACACCTTGGCATGCCGGGAGAGTTTGCTGTCGTAGACCGCGTACGTGTCGCCCTCGCGGACGAGGAAGTCGCAGAAGCCGAGGAATCGGCCGTCGAAGAAGGTTCCCTGATAGATCACGGGAGCGCCGGATCGGGCCGCCTCGACGGTGGCCAGGGTGGCGGCTGTCAGGCCTGCGCGCGAGTGTTCCGGTCGCGGCATGACGACCACGCCGTCTCCGTGTTGATCGATGAACTTCTGAAGCTGTTCGCGCTCGTGGGAGTCGCCGAGGCTCGACGTCCGCTCGAGCATCGGATCCGCCTCGGCCTTCTCGGCTGAGATCAGACCGGTACGGGCGTCGAGTTGCCGCAACAGCGCGAACTCGCACGAGGCCGCGGCCGAGAGGTCACTGGCGCTGTAGACGATCTGATCATCGAGTAGGAACACACGGAGATTGTGCCATCGCTCACCGACAAGGCAACCCACCAGTAATCGCCCACGCGCCGCGGATACCGGCAACGGAGTGCAGAATGACGATCATGCCTTTCTTCGACGGACGAACCGGTCAAGTGCACTTTCGGCATTGGCCGGCGGCAGGGGGTGCGGCGCCAACGGTGTCATTGATCTTTCTGCACGGTCTCGGTCAGCACAGCGGGCAGTATCACCGCTTCGCGAGCGCCATGACGGTGTCGGGGATCGACGTGTGGGCGATCGATCACACCGGACACGGCTTGTCGGAGGGTGATCCGGGGGTCGGAGCTCCGCTCTCCGATCTTGCTGCCGATGCAGCCACGCTGGCTGACATCGCTTTGGCCGAACTGCCCGAAGTTCCGCAGGCGGTGATGGGGCATTCGTTAGGTGCCGTGACGGCGCTGACGGTGCTGGCTCACCGCGATCACGAGTTCGCGTCCGCCGTGTTGTGCGGCATTCCGCGCAGCGCGGTGGAGCAACACGGGTGGGCGGAACTCTCCGAAGCTGGTATCCCAGTCCTGGTCGTTCACGGCACCGACGACCGGATCGCCCCGGTCGATCCCGTCCGAGACTGGGCGCGGACGCTGCGCAACGTCGAAATGCGCGAGTTCGAGGACGCCGGTCACGACCTGCTGCACGAGAAGGTTCACGCCAGTGTCACCAACGTCAGCCGTGAATTCCTTCTCGCGCATTCCAGGTAGTCCTCTCAGGAGAGCGCGTCGAGCACCTCTTTCGACGTGACGGGATGCGAGAACATCGGGTAGTCGTAGGTGATCGCGTTCTCGTGCTCGGCGACCGACGTTCCGGCCACACAATCGGTGAGTGTGATGACCCGGTAGCCGTTCTCGTATCCGGTGCGCATGGTTGATTCGACGCAGCAGTTGGTCAGGAAGCCGCCGAGAAGGATCGTGCGAATTCCTTTGCTGCGCAGAATGAAATCGAGGTTGGTGCTGGCAAATGTGTCGAGTCCGCGCTTGCCCTCGATGACGATGTCGCCGTCCTTCGGGGTGAGGTCGTCGACGATCGCGGCTCCCCACGAACCCTTCACGAAAGCCTTGCCGTCGACGACGCCCTTGAGGATTCCGTAAGGATGCGAGGTGATTTCGTTGTACCCCTCGGCGAAGGTGATCGGTGCGTGCATCACGGTGACACCCGCCGCGCGCGCCGCATCGACCAGCGTGGCGGTGTTCGCGAGGAGTCCGTTCGATTCCATGACCGGTGCGACGGCCTCGTGGAGGACACCGCCTTCGGTGGTGAAGTCGTTCTGGTACTCGATGAGCACGACGGCGGTGGTTGCGGGATCCAGTTCGAGCTTGTCGGTCATGGTCGGCACCTTCTCTGTTGTGGTCCGGGTCACGAATCTTCTCAATTAAACAGTTTGTCAGACAAGCAGGCAAGGGGTGGTAGCGTCGCGGCATGGATACGACTCCGTTGTCGCGCATGCCGCTCAGCCTTGCCGTGTCGGGAAGAATCCGCGCTGCCATTCTCGACGGCTCGCTTCCCGTCGGGGAGGCATTGCCGACCGAACAGGAACTCGCGCAGACGTTCTCGGTGGGTCGATCGACGGTGCGCGAGGCACTTCGCGTGCTGCAAGCGCAGGGATTGTTGACCGGGGCGGACACTACTTCGACTGCCAGGCCTCGGGTGACGCACGAGCATACGGCCGATTCTGCGGCCACCGCTCTCAGTACGGCGTTGCAGGTGGGGGCAGTTCCGCTCGGCGATCTTGTCGAATTGCGGGTGCTGCTCGAAGCCGCAGCGTTGCGCACACTCGTAGCCGTGCCAGGCGACGCCCGGGTTGCGATCGAGCGGATGCGAGTCGCGACGCGTGCCGACGACTCGGTCGCCTTCCACGACGCAGACGTCGACTTTCACGTCGCGCTCGCCGGAGCAGGCGGGAACAAGGCATTCGGGTTGGTCATGACGGTTCTCCGCGACAGCATTGCCGGCTACCTGCTGAGCGAACTCGACTCGCGCGAGAACTCGGCAGCCACGCTGGGCGCACTGCTGGCAGAACACGAGGGCATCGCCGACGCGATCGAGCGCGGCGCAGCCGACGAGGCTGCCGATCTGGTCGAGCGCCATGTGCGCGGATTCTACGAAGGACGAACGGAATGACCACGAGTATCGACCTGTTGGGTGAACGCTTGCAGAAAGCGCTGGGGGACAGGGCAACAACCGACCCCGACCGCATGGGCGCGTACGTCCGCGATCAATCGCTGCTCACCGCGGCCGGAAGTCCCGCTGCGTTGGTCAAGGCGAAGACTGTCGACGACGTCGTCGCGGTCATGACCGTGGCCCATGAACTCTCCGTTCCCGTGGTGACACGAGGGGCGGGTACCGGGTTGGCCGGCGCCGCCAACGCACTCGACGGATGCATCGTTCTGAGCGTCGCGGGGATGGATCGCATTCTCGAGATCGATCCCGCTGCACGTACCGCCACGGTGGAGCCCGGAGTGATCAACGGTGACCTGGCGGAAGCGGCTGCACAGCAGGGCCTTTGGTACGTTCCTGATCCGGGAAGCCGGGCCATCTCGAGTATCGGCGGCAATCTGGCGACAAATGCAGGCGGCATCTGTTGCGCCAAGTACGGCGTCACCGGTGATCACGTCGCTGCCCTGACGGCGGTGCTGGCCGACGGGCGTGTGATCCGTACCGGTGCACGGACGCGCAAAAATGTTGCGGGACTGGACCTGACACATCTGCTCGTGGGGTCGGAGGGGACTCTGGCGGTCATCGTCGAAGCCACGATGCGTCTGCGTACAGCGCCGACAGCCGCGACCACCGTCGTCGCTTTCTTCGATTCCGCGGAGTCCGCAATCGATGCCGTCCTCGCCGTGTCGGCAGTGGCCGAACCGTGTCAGCTGGAGTTGATGGACGACGTCACGATCGGCGCGGTCAATCGCCTGACGAAGATGGGGCTGGACGAATCGGCCGGGGCGATGCTGCTCATCCAGTGCGACGGTAGGTCAGCGGCCGCCGAGGCAGCGGACTGTGCCGCGGCGTGCGAAAGCGTCGGGGCGCGAGAAGTTTTCCACACCGACGATCCGGTGGAAGGTGAAGAGTTCACTGCCGCCCGGCGGATGGCGTTGCCCGCTCTCGAGGCGTTGGGAACGGTGCTACTCGACGACGTCGCGGTGCCAGTTCCGGCGTTGCCGTCCATGCTGGGGTGCATCCGCGAGGCAGCTGGGCGTCACGGTGTCACGATCGGAACGTTCGGTCACGCCGCCGACGGAAATCTCCACCCCACCATCGTGTTCGATGCCGCCGACCCCGGAGCGCAGGATCGTGCGCGTCAAGCGTTCGACGACATCGTTGCCGGCGCATTGAATTTGGGCGGAACGATCAGTGGTGAACACGGTATCGGCGTTCTCAAAGCGCCGTACATGGCAGATATGGTCGGCCAGACCGAACGCGAAATGATGCTTGCAGTGAAGGCCGCATTCGATCCGAAGAACATTCTCAATCCCGGACGAGGTATCTGAGCGCCTCGTCCGACCCTCACTCGTCGAGAATTGCGCTACCAGACGAACGTGTTGCTGCACGACGCTTTTCGAGTGACGATATCCGTCATGAAGCTGTTGATGCTCGGAGGAACACGGTTCCTCGGCCGTGCTCTCGTCGACGACGCTCTGGCTCGGGGCTGGGAAGTGACAGTGCTCCATCGGGGGCTCACCGGAGCGCCGCCGTCTACAGCGGAGGTCCTGTTCGCGGATCGCACCGATCAGCGAGCGATGGTTGATGCGCTCGGTGATCGTCGATGGGACCTTGTGGTCGACACGTGGTCGGGTAGCCCCCGAGTGGTGGCTGAAAATGCCCGGATCTTGCGCGGCCGCGTCGACCGGTACGCGTACGTTTCCAGCGTATCGGCCTATCGGTGGGGCTTGCACGTAGACGAGACCTCACCGGTGGTTGCCGCATCTGCGACGTCCGATGACAACACCGATTACGCGTCCGCCAAACGTGGGGCCGAACTCGCTGTCCTGGAATCCTTCCCGGAGGCGCTGCTCGCGAGGGCAGGGTTGATCCTCGGCCCGCACGAGGACATCGGGCGGCTGCCGTGGTGGCTACGGCGCATCGCTACGGGCGGACGTGTCGTGGCCCCGGGAGCGCCGACTCGACCGCTGCAGTACGTCGATGTTCGTGACGTCGCATCGTTTGTCCTGTCCGGACTGGCGGCAAAGATCAGCGGGGCGTACGACGTCATCAGTGCGTCCGGGCACACCACTACCTCCGGGCTCCTCGAGGCGTGCGTGGACGCCACCGGTTCGGACGCGGAACTCGTGTGGATCGACGAGGGTCGACTGGCGGCAGCGGGAGCGCAGCCGTGGACGCAACTTCCGTGTTGGGTTCCACAAGAGGGCGAGTTCGCCGGCTTCCTCGAAGCCGACACCACCAAGGCATCGCGGGCCGGGTTGCAGTGCCGTCCCGTCGAAGAAACCGTGCGAGATACCTGGGAGTGGATGCAGCGGGAAACTGCCCCGACCCAGCGGGAGGATCGTGCTGTGCACGGACTGCCCCCGGAGATCGAAAGAGAACTACTCGCCGCCGAAGAATGAAACGAGTGTGGCCCGGTTCGTATTCGAACCGGGCCACACTCGTGAAAGACGATCGGTCAGGCGTACAGGTCGCTGATCTTGGTCTTGTGAGCTTCGTGAATGATGTTGCGCTTGAGCTTGAGAGTCGGCGTCAATTCACCGGTCTCCTGGGTGAAGTCGACCTCGAGGATCGTGTACTTCTTGATCTGCTCCGGGTTGGAGACCTTCTTGTTGGCGTCGGCAACGGCCGAATCGATCTCGGCGATCAGGTCGGCGTTCTTCACCAGATCGGCGATCGGGGTGCCGGCGGGCAGTCCGTTGCGCTCGACCCAACCGGGCAGGGTTTCCGGATCGAGAGTGATCAGTGCACCGATGAACGGCTGGCCGTCACCGACGACGAGGCACTGGCTGATCAGAGCATGCGCGCGCAGGGAATCCTCGAGGCCGGCCGGTGCGACGTTCTTGCCGCCGGCCGTGACGATGATTTCCTTCTTGCGACCGGTGATGGAGACGTAGCCCTCGTTGTCGATCGATCCGAGATCGCCGGTGTGGAACCAGCCGTCGACGATCGATTCGGCCGTCGCCTTGTCGTTGTGCCAGTAGCCGGCGAAGACGACCGGGCCCTGCAGGAGGAGTTCGCCGTCTTCGGCGATCCGGGCGGCGTGGCCGTTGATCGGCTTGCCGACGGTGCCGACGCGCTGCGCGCTCGAGGTGTTGACGGTGATTGCGGCGCTGGTCTCGGTGAGTCCGTAGCCCTCGTAGATGGGGATGCCGACGCCGCGGAAGTAGTGGCCGAGGCGCGCGCCGAGGGCTGCGCCACCGGAGACTGCACGCTCGCACTCGCCGCCCAGTGCTGCGCGCAACTTCGAGTAGACGAGCTTGTCGAATACCGCATGCTTGAGCTTGAGTGCCAGTCCGGGGCCACCCTTTTCGAGGGATTCGCTGTATTCGATGGCCGTGGCGGCAGCCTTGTCGAAGATGCTGCCCTTACCGCCGTCGACTGCCTTCTGGCGAGCCGAGTTGTACACCTTCTCGAACACGCGAGGCACCGAGAGGATGAAGTTGGGCTTGAAACCGGCGAACTGCTCGAGGAGCGTCGTCAGGTCCGACGTGTGGGCGACGGTGACCTTGGCGTCGAAAGCACCGAAGGAGATCGCACGCGCGAATACGTGGGCGAGCGGCAGAAACATCAGCGTCTTCTTGCCGGGGACCATCGACTCCGGCATGGCCAGGCGGCAGGCGTTGGACTCGGCGTAGAAGTTGGAATGCGTCAGCTGGACGCCCTTGGGGCGTCCCGTGGTTCCGGAGGTGTAGATCAGGGTCGCGGGCGAGGCAGCGGTGACCTGGTGACGACGAGTGTGCAGTTCTTCGTCGGTGATTGCCGAACCGCGACTGGAAAGCTCGTCGATCGCACCCGACTCGATGACGAGAACCTCGCGGAGGGCTTCTGCGCCGTCGGTGACTTCCTTGTGAGTCTCCGCGTGCTTGGCCGTTTCGACGACCAGAAGTGTCGTCGCGGAATCCTCGAGGATCCACTGCGCCTGGTCGGGGGAGGAGGTCTCGTAGATCGCGACGGTGCATCCGCCGGCAGTCCAGATGGCGTAGTCGAGAACGACCCACTCGTAGCGAGTCGCGGACAGGATAGCGACGCGGTCGCCGAGCTCGACACCCGAAGCGATCAGGCCCTTGGCAACTGCGGAGACCTGCTTCGCGAATTCAGCTGCAGTGACGTCGACCCATCCGCCGTTCGACGGCCTCTTGAACGGCACGAATGTGGGGTCTTCTTCGGCGTGACGGAACACGGAGTCGGCCATGGAAACGTTCTCCGGAATTGAGAACGACTGTGGAACTGAGAACTCGCGCACTATTGACCCCTCCAGTGACTACTGACATTTCTGATGTGCATTGCATCACATTAGTCGTCATTTTGCACTGTCGTTACTATTCGGTAGAACTGGTCGGGCGCTGACCTGCAGTTTAGTGTGACCGCCTGTTTACAGGTAATCAGGCGACGTGTTGGAGCGTGCGGCCGTGCACGGACAACCACCGGCGAATTGCGTAGTCCAATCGGTCCGGATCCACTCCGAGTTGCTCTGCAGTAGCTGCGAGGATCTCCGACGTGTCTCCCGGCACCTCGGTGGTGCCGAGTGTTGCGCTGATGAAGGTGTCGGCAGCGGTACCCAGATCGGTGTGTGGAATTCCGGCCAACATCAACAGGTGTGCCCAGGTCACTTCGGAACCGTCTCCGCAGGCGTCCACCCAGGCAAGGTGAACCGCGTCGAGAGCGTGGTCGGAATCAGCGGCCGACAGCAGATCCTCGACGCTGTTGATTCGCAAGTGATGGAGTTTCTCGGCGACCTGTTGGATGTGCCGTGCCTCGATCGGGACGCCCGTTGCCGTGTAGCGGCGCTTGTACGAACCGATCTTGCCTGCCCACTGGTCCGAACTCCCGGCTTCCTCGAAGGTGCGGAGTAGTTCGCGTGCGCCGTCCGTGACGGGTTTGTCTTCGCGGGCTCGCCGGTAGGCGAGGTAGCGATCGACGACGGTCACTTCGCTGTGACCCGACGTGGACTGAACGGATTCGATGATGCACAGGGCGAGGCTCTGTCGATAAGCGTCTGACGCAACCCAGGCGGACGGGTCGCCCAGGCGGTCACGGCACGCGGCTGCGACGGCGTCGACGGTATCGGTCGAGATGGTCACGGTTCCTCCAGAAAGCCGAATTCTTTTTGTTCCATTTGGCCTATCGGCACCGAGGAGCGAAATGTTGCACACATCACAAATTCTCAGAATCCTCTTGGTCTGTGCTCAGGCTGGAGAGGTCTGCACTCAGGCGAGGAAGGTCAGCACTTCGTCGTCGCTGAGTTGATGAAAGTCCTCGAATGCAGCACCGACGCCGCCCAGCAGGGCAGGAACGAAGGGGCAGACGACGCGATCGGCGGAGCATGCGATCACTCTCATGGCTTCGGGGGAGGCGACGGGGACAGCGACGATCACGGAGTCAGCACCCGCGGTGCGCGCGCAGCGACAGGCAACGGCTGCACTCGCACCCGTAGCCATTCCGTCGTCGACGATCACCGCAGTGCGTCCGTGGAGGGAAACCGGGGTCCGTCCCTCGCGCAGGAGACGTGCCCGCCGGTCCAATTCGGTTCGCTCGTCGCGTTCGACGGCGGCGAGTTCACGTTTCGAGACGCGTACCGCTGCGATGACATCGTGATTGAGGACTCGCACGCCGCCCTCACCGATTGCGCCCATCGCCAGTTCCGGGTTGTACGGACTGCCGAGCTTGCGCACCACCACGATGTCCAGCGGAGCGTTCAGTGCCGCAGCCACCTCGGCTGCTACCGGTACTCCGCCGCGTGGGAGTCCGAGAACGACAGGCTTGTCGATACGCAAAGACTCGAGCCGCCCGGCCAGAAATTTGCCGGCGGAAGATCGATCCCGATACTGGGTCACCGCGTTGTCCTCGAGAAGCTCGAACCCCGACCAGTTCGACGCTACTCGCTGCGCGTCACCGCGACGAGACCGTGAACCGCCGCAGGGCGAGAGCGGGGTTCTTCTCCCGGACTTCGGCGATGCGAGCGGCCGACACGGTTGCGGTGGCGACACCGACCTGCTCGCCCAGTGAGCACATCACGACGCCCATCGGGTCGACGATCATGCTGGCACCAGCGCCGCCGCGCGCGCTCTGATCAGCCGCTGCGATGTACATCGTGTTCTCGATGGCCCGGGCGCGTACGAGAGTGGTCCAGTGATCTTCCTTGAGTGGCCCGGGCACCCACTGGGCGGGCAGGAGCAGGATGTCCGCGCCGACGTCGACAATGCGCCGGGTGACTTCCGGAAAGCGCAGGTCGTAGCAGGTCTGGAGGCCGAAGGTCAGGCCGTCGCACCCGAAAGTCTGCGGTTCCGTGATGTCGCCGGCACGGATCACGGCCGACTCCTGGTATCCGAAAGCGTCGTAAAGATGCAGTTTCCGGTAGGTCGCCACCAGTTCGCCGTTCGGGTCCATCGCGACGAGAGTGTTGGAGATTCTGCTCACGTCGTCGATCCGCTCGTTCATTCCCGCGACGAGGAAGATTCCCAACTCTGCGGCGACCGCCGCCAGTGCCGAACCGAATTCGCCGTCAAGGCCCTCTGCGGACTCGATCAGCCGTTCATCCGTCTTCGGTGCGGTGAACATCGAGTATTCCGGCGCCACGACAACTTTCGCGCCCCGTGCTGCTGCATCGGAAGCCAGTGATCGCAGCGATTCGAGGTTGGCTTTCTTGTCCGTCCCCGGGGCGAATTGGGCAATCGCGACAACGGTCTGGGCGGGGGTGGCTGCGGTGGCTTCGGTCATGCTTCCTACGCTAGGCGAAACCCGCTGGGAGGGTGGATCTGTCGTAAATGCACCCCCGGTATGTCGTCGTGTCTATACTCTATCCGCTAAACTGCTGGTCAAATGAGTGATATTGAGCGTGACCCCGAACCCCCAACATTTGCCGACCTCGACATCGATGATCGGGTACTGAAGGCACTGTCAGACGTGGGCTACGAGTCGCCCTCGCCCATTCAGGCTGCCACCATTCCGCCGCTGCTAGAAGGCAAGGACGTCGTCGGTCTCGCACAGACCGGTACCGGCAAGACCGCAGCCTTCGCAGTTCCAGTCCTGTCGCGGATCGACACGTCGATCAAGCAGACCCAGGCGCTGGTGCTTGCTCCCACGCGTGAGCTGGCGCTTCAGGTTGCCGAGGCATTCGGCAAGTACTCCGCGCACATCCCCGGACTCAACGTCCTGCCGATCTACGGTGGCCAGAGCTACGGCGTCCAGCTGTCCGGCCTGCGCCGCGGTGCACACGTCGTCGTCGGTACCCCGGGTCGTGTCATCGACCATCTCGAAAAGGGCACCCTCGACCTGACCAATCTCAAGTACCTCGTTCTCGACGAGGCCGACGAGATGCTCAAGATGGGTTTCCAGGAGGACGTCGAGCGCATCCTCCGCGACACCCCCGGCGACAAGCAGGTCGCCCTGTTCTCCGCGACTATGCCCGGCTCGATTCGCCGGATCTCGAAGCAGTACCTGAACAATCCGGTCGAGATCACCGTCAAGTCCAAGACGTCGACCGCTTCGAACATCACACAGCGCTACATTCAGGTTGCTCACCAGCGCAAGCTCGACGCACTGACCCGAGTCCTCGAGGTCGAGGCATTCGAGGCGATGATCATCTTCGTCCGCACCAAGCAGGCCACCGAAGACCTGGCGGAGAAGCTACGAGCCCGCGGGCACTCGGCCGCCGCGATCAACGGCGACATCGTCCAGGCACAGCGTGAGCGGACCATCGGTCAGCTCAAGAGCGGGGCCCTCGACATCCTCGTCGCCACCGACGTTGCTGCGCGCGGCCTCGACGTGGATCGAATCTCCCACGTCGTCAACTACGACATCCCGCATGACACGGAGTCGTACGTTCACCGCATCGGTCGTACCGGCCGCGCCGGTCGTCAGGGTGACGCGTTGCTGTTCGTGGCACCGCGTGAGCGGCATCTGCTCAAGTCCATCGAGAAGGCGACGCGTCAGCCGCTTGCGGAGATGCAGCTTCCCAGTGTCGACGACGTCAACGCCCAGCGTGTGGCCAAGTTCGGTGACTCCATTACCGAGAGCCTGGCCTCGGAGAATCTCGCGATGTTCCGCAAGATGATCGAGGATTACGACCAGGAACACGACGTTCCGCTCATCGACATCGCTGCCGCTCTGGCACTGCAGTCGCGTGACGGCGAAGCATTCTTGCTTTCTCCCGAGCCGCCGGCACCGCCGCGTCGTGAGCGCGAGCCGCGTGAACCGCGTCCCCCTCGTCGTTTCGACGACGGCCCGGCTCCTCGCTCGCGTGGACCCGAGGGCCAGGAGTTGGCTGCGTACCGCATCGCCGTCGGCAAGCGTCACCGCGTCGTTCCGGGTGCCATCGTCGGTGCCATCGCCAACGAGGGTGGACTCCGTCGAAGCGACTTCGGGCACATCAGCATTCGCCCGGATCACAGCATCGTCGAGCTGCCGGCCGACCTCTCCAACGAGACTCTCGAAGCTCTGCGTCGTACGCGCATCTCCGGCGTCCTGATCCAGTTGCAGCCTGATTTCGGCCCGCCCCAGGGACGTCCGAGTGGCCGTGGCGACCGTGGTGGCCGGGACGATCGCGGTGGACGTGACGACCGCCGCGGTGGCGGACGCGATCGCTACAACGACTGACGTACAGAGCTGAAACAGGCGCTGCCCTCCGTGAGGAGGACAGCGCCTGTTTTTGTCGGCCAGTTCAGCGCGCCGGGCGGTAGTCAGATCGGCGTCGGTGCGAGAGCGTCGTTCTTCCTGGCGTTGGTGTCGAACTGCGTGCGGTACAACTCGGCGTACCGACCACCGCGCGCCAGCAGTTCCTCATGATTTCCGCGCTCGACGATCTGGCCTGCTTCGACGACAAGGATCAGGTCGGCTGAACGGATCGTCGACAAACGGTGAGCGATCACCACTGCAGTCCGCCCGGCGAGTGCTTCGCCGAGTGCTTCCTGAACCGCGGCTTCCGACGTCGAGTCGAGATGCGCGGTGGCCTCGTCCAGGATCACGACGCGAGGCTGGGCCAGGAGCAGTCGCGCGATGGTCAGGCGTTGACGCTCGCCGCCCGAGAGGCGGTATCCGCGCTCACCCACCACGGTCTCCAGTCCGTCGGGCAGCGACGCAACCAGGTCGGTGAGACGTGCTCGCTCCAGCACCTCACGCAGATCTTCTTCTGTGGCATCCGGTCGGGCAAGGAGCAGGTTGGATCGAAGGCTCTCGTGGAACAGATGCCCGTCCTGCGTGACCATGCCGACGGTCTCGCGGATGGAATCGGCACTGAGGTCGCGGACGTCGACGCCGCCCAACTCGACCGATCCGGAGTCGATGTCGTAGAGACGCGGAATCATCTGGGCAACGGTCGACTTTCCGGCACCGGACGTGCCGACCAGGGCGACCATCTGTCCTGCTTCGGTGCGGAACGACAGGTCGTGCAACACGTCCTCGCCGCCGCGAGTGTCGAGGATCGCGACTTCCTCCAGAGAGGCGAGAGACACCTTGTCCGCTGACGGGTACGCGAAAGTGACGTTCTTGAACTCGACCGACACCGGGCCCTGCGGCACCGTGCGTGCATCGGGCTTCTCGGTGATGAGCGGTGCCAGATCGAGAATCTCGAATACCCGCTCGAAGCTGACCAGAGCGCTCATGACGTCCACCCGCGCGCTGGCCAGTGCGGTCAGCGGCGAGTACAGGCGCGTCAACAACAACGCCATCGCAACGACGGCGCCTGCGTCCAACTGTCCGCGCAGCGCGTAGAAGCCGCCGAGCCCGTAGACGAGGGCAAGAGCCAGGGCCGAGACCAGTGTCAGCGCTGTGACGAAGACGGACTGCAGCATTGCGGTCCGGACTCCGATGTTGCGCACACGCCTGGCACGAACCGCGAACTCCGCAGACTCTTGCGACGGGCGACCGAACAGCTTGACCAGAGTCGCTCCGGGAGCGGAGAACCGCTCCGTCATCTGGGTGCTCATGAGCGAATTATGGTTGGCTGCTTCACGATTGAGTGCTGCAAGTTTTGCGCCCATCCGCCGAGCGGGGATGACGAAGATGGGGAGAAGCAACAACGCGAGGACGGTGATCTGCCAGGAGATCCCGAGCATGACGATCAGCGTGATCACCAGGGTGACCAGGTTGCTGACCACTCCGGACAAGGTGTCGCTGAAGGCGCGCTGAGCGCCGATGACGTCGTTGTTGAGCCGGCTGACCAGCGCTCCGGTTCGAGTTCTGGTGAAGAACGCGATGGGCATCTTCTGGACGTGATCGAAGACGGTGGTGCGCAGATGCAGGATCAGATCTTCACCGATGCTGGCCGAAAGCCACCGGGTCAACAGGCCCAGAGCGGCTTCGAGAAGTGCAACCAGTGCGATCAGCGCGGCAAGTTTGACGACTACGTCCACGGCGTCGCCGCCGACTATCGCGTTGACCACGCGCCCGGCCAGGACGGGGGTTGCCACGGCAAGTGCAGCGGTGACGACGCTCAGTACGAGGTACCAGCTGAGGTTACGTTTCTGCGGAACCGCGAACGTCGCGATTCGCTTCAGTGTCGCCTTCGAGAACGGGCGCCGATCTTCTTGCGCGTGCATCGCGTTGTACATCGCGTTCCACGCGGTGACTTCCATACTCATGACTTCGCCCCTCCGGTCGCCGGCCACGAAGAATACGTGGCCGGTACGACACGAAGGTAGAACCTAAACCAAACTTCAGGTCAAGTGTGGCCTCAGCGGGCCACGTCGACCACGACTCGCGGAGGATCGCTGAGCGTCGTCACCGTGAACGGTTGCTTCTCGGTCACCCCGATGAACGACTGGGTGACACCTTCGAAGACGTTGGACCCGTTGACCTCGGTCACGACTCCGCCGACGCCGGGAACCGGGTTGGGGCCGGAGTACTGTTCGACTCCGCTGTCGAAGGGGTAGGCGGAACCGTCGATCAGGACCTGGATCACTGCGGCACCCTTGATGTCCACGGGCTTTCCGCTGCCCTCCTGCGTGGCCGCGTCGACGTACTTCACGCGCCATCCGGGTGTGCCGGTGCCGCCCATCTCGTAGACGACACGATCGAATCCGTCGTGCTCGCCCACGCGGACGTCGACGACGGTGAGCTTGGACTCGGTACCCGCAGCCGACGTCTTGTCCGAGCTGTCCGTCGGGACTGGTTCTGTGGTCGACGCTGCGGCACTCGATGTCGAGGTGACGGCCGAGGTGGCTGCCGTGGGAGTGGTCTCCGTGTCCTGCGAACAGGCAGTCAGGCTCACGCCCACTGCGATGGCAGCGACAGCGGCAAATGATCTCGTCCGGTTCGTTGTCATGACTCGATCGTAGGGCTCGCGTAATCGGGATCCGCGGCGGCGGTGCCCGGAGTTACCTAACCGATATCGCCGTCGACGTAGAGCCACTTGCCGTCTGCTCGCGCAAATCGACTGCGTTCGTGGAGCATTCCCCGATTGCGTCCGAATGCGTAGTGAGCGCGAAATTCCACGATGCCGTCGGAATCGAACAGCCCACCTCGTTCGGTGTCCAGGATCTCCAAGCGGAGCCAATTCTGGTCGGGGTCGAGATCGAGTTCGGTAGGGCGATGGTCGGGATGCCAAGTCCGCGTGAGATATTCGTCGTCCAACAACGCGAATGCGGTGTAGCGCGAACGCATCAGGGTTTCGGCGGTCGGTGCGTGCGCGTCACCGCTGACGTACTTGCCACAGCACTCGGCCAACGTGTTGCCACTGCCGCACGGACACGGATCGTTCGGGCGAGGTCTGGTGGGGCGGCTCGAGGTCACCGCCCCATTACAGCACGGGGTCTCAGACCAACTTGTGTTCGCGGTTCTCCCAGTACGGTTTGCGGAGGTCGCGCTTGAGGATCTTTCCGGTGGGATTGCGTGGAAGGATCTCGACGACGTCGATACTGGTCGGGCACTTGAACTTTGCGAGACGTTCCTGGGTGTAGGTGATCAGTTCGGCTTCGTCGATCTGCGCATCGCCGGTGAGAACCACGACGGCCTTGACGGTTTCACCCCAACGATCGTCTGGCACGCCGATGACCGCGACTTCGGCGATCGCCGGATGCTCGACCAGAACTCGCTCGATCTCGGGGGAGTAGACGTTCTCGCCGCCGGTGATGATCATGTCCTTGAGGCGGTCCTCGATGAACACGAAACCGCCGGAGTCGGCGCGGCCCATGTCGCCGCTCCGCAGCCATCCATCTGCGGTGATCGTTTCGGCTGTCGCCTCGGGCTTACCCAGGTATCCGGGAGTGCACTGCTCTGATCGCCACCAGAGTTCGCCGGTCGTACCGGTAGGCACGTCTTCGAGCGTGACGGGGTCCACCACGCGCATCTCGACGCCGGGGATCGCTGTGCCTGCTGACGCCATGCGCTCGATCTGCGACTCGTCGCGGTGAACGTCCGGCATCAACGCCGTGACGACGCCCGCCATCTCGGTCATGCCGTAGACCTGGACGAATTCGGTGTCCGGCCAGGCTGCGAGTGCCGCACGCAACAGCGGGAGCGGCATGGGTGCGGCGCCGTACGTGATGCGTTTGAATGCCTTGAAGGCGGCGACCGCCTGCTCGCCTGCGGCCAGGACTCCGGCAATGACCGGTGGGACGAGAAAGGCGATGTTGGCTCCGGCGGCCAGACCGGCGAAGATCGACGGGCCGTCCGCTTCTCTGGTGAAGTAGCAGCGTCCGCCGGCGTGAATTCCCATGATGGCGTAGCACGTTCCGCCGACGTGGAACATCGGCATCGCGATCAGGAATCGATGATCCTCGTGGGCCGGCAGGATCTCGAGAACACTGTTGCTGTGCGCGAACAGGTTTCGATGCGTGAGCTGGACGCCTTTGGGTCGACCGGTCGTTCCGGAACTGTAGAGAACCAGTGCGGTGGCATCGGGGCTCACCTCGGGTCGGGAGCTCAGCGGGGCGACCTCGTCGATCCAGGGTTCGAATTCGTCGTGTTCACCGCCGACGGCGAAGATCGATTCGACGGCCGTCAGGCGGTCTCGCATGGAGACGATCTGGGGGAGTAGTTCGCTGCCGACGAACAGGATGCGAGCGCCACAGTCCGCGAGTACGTAATCCAGCTCTTCGCTCGAAAGTCGCCAGTTGGGAACGACATTCGCGGCGCCGAGCAGTGAGGCGGCGTAGGTGACTTCGAGGCAGGACAGATGGTTCTTGTCGACGAAGGCGACAGTATCGCCGGCGCGGATCCCGGATTCGGCGAGTGCTGCGGCGATCTTCAAGATGCGTTCCCGCCATTGGGCCCACGTGTATTCGGTTCCTTGGAAGGTCATCGCTGCTTGATCAGGCTTGACCGTCGCCCAGTGCTCTAGCCGATCGAAAATGATTCCAGCGGTGGCGTCGGACATTCGGCCGCCTCTCTCGTGTGATTGGTGTCACAAGGTTAGTGTGCGTCCGCCGTTCGTATCGCTGTTTCTCTCCAATGCACACCAGTGCGCACCAGTCGGAGAGCCGTGATCTCCCAGACCCTGATCGGCTCTGCCACGGATATCAGGGTGGTCCCCGATGGCGGGGGCGCCCGCCACCCGACAGGATGGAACCAACCATTGCGGGCGTCCGTGTTTTCACGGGCGCCCGTCACGCCCGCAAAGTAGTACGAAGTGAACAGGAAAGGCGATCATGAGTTCGCACGCCCAGGATGTCGCGGCCCGCGCAGTCGGCCTGTCCAAGACCTACGGCACCGGAGATACCCAGGTGCACGCCCTCAGTTCGGTCTCCGCAGATTTTGCCCGCGGTGAGTTCACGGCGATCATGGGCCCGTCCGGCTCCGGCAAGTCGACGCTGATGCATTGCCTCGCCGGTCTGGATTCCGCCAGTTCGGGTTCTGTTCTCATCGGTGACACGGAACTCACGACGCTTTCCGACAAACAGATGACCCAACTGCGACGCGATCGCATCGGTTTCGTTTTCCAGGCTTTCAACCTGGTGCCGACGCTGACTGCGCTCGAGAACATCACGCTGCCGCTCGACATCGCGGGACGCAAAGCGGATCCGACCTGGCTGAACAGCGTCCTGACCAAGCTGGGTCTGGGAGATCGGCTCGATCACCGGCCAGGAGAGCTCTCGGGTGGTCAGCAGCAGCGTGTGGCGTGCGCGCGTGCGCTGGCGGGTCAGCCGGAGATCATCTTCGGCGACGAGCCGACCGGAAACCTCGATTCGAAGTCCTCCGGGGAGGTGCTCTCGATCCTGCGGGCGGCTGTCGACGAGTTCAACCAGACAGTGGTGATCGTGACACACGATCCGCGGGCAGCGGCGTATGCCGATCGGGTGGTATTCCTCGCGGACGGCAAGATCGTCGACGAATTGCGCGAGCCGACGGCGGATTCGGTCCTCGACCGGATGAAGCGTCTGGACGCTCCGCAGGCGGTCGTGAACGTGGAAGCCGGGGCTTGAGCACATGGCTTCGGTAAGTAACTCGCCGATGCGCAAGGTTTCCCTGCGCAACTTGGCGGCACACAAGGTGCGACTTGCGCTGACGGTTCTGTCCGTGGTGCTGGGCACGGCTTTTGTCGCGGGTTCGTTCGTTTTCACCGACACCCTCCAGAAGACTTTCGATTCGATCTTCGAGAACACCGCCCAGGGCGTCGACGTGCGGGTGTCGATGGAAGAGCGCAACACCAGCGGCGTTCCGGTCGAGGATGTCGACAAACTTGCCGCTGTCGACGGTGTCCGAGCGGTAGCTCCGGCCGTCAGCGGGCAGATCGTCCTGATCAATGCAGACGGCGGCGCTGTTCAGACCGGCGGTGCGCCGAGTATCGGTCAGTCCTACCTGCCGCCCGGCCAGGCGATTGCCGAACCCGACACCTTCGTCGAAGGCGCGCCTCCGACGCAGACCGGCCAGGTGGCGCTCAACACCAGCGCCGCCGAGCGAGCCGGGCTGAAGGTGGGGGACTCCGCCAAGGTTCTGGCACCGGCCCGCGGAATCGTGGACGTGACGTTGTCCGGCATCTACGAGGGCGCCGGTAGTGACACCGGTGGATTCATCGGCGCGCTCTTCACCGACGAGCAGGCCCGTGGACTCTTCACCGACGGCCAACATGTCGAGTACATCGACGTCGCGGGCAACGGCGTGTCCCAGACGGAACTGCAGCAACGCGTCGAGCAGGTTTTCCCCGATCTCAAGGTGCAGACCGGTGACGAGGTTCGCGAGGAAACCAAGGCGGAGGTCGACTCGGCGCTGAGCTTCATCAACTACTTCCTGTTGGCGTTCGGTGCGATTGCTCTGCTCGTCGGCACGTTCATCATCTACAACACCTTCTCGATGATCGTGGCCCAGCGCCTTCGTGAGCTGGCGCTGCTGCGTGCGATCGGTGCGAGCCGGGCGCAGGTCGGCCGCTCGGTGGTCACCGAGGCGCTCGTGGTCGGACTCATCGGCAGCATCATCGGTCTGCTCGGCGGCATCGGTCTCGCCTACGGATTGCGCAGTCTGCTCAACACGTTCGACGTCGGTCTGCCCGAGGGCCCGCTCCAGGTGGGTGCCCGCACGATCATCGTCGCGTTGGTGGTCGGCGTCGTCGTCACGACGCTCAGCGCTTATGCCCCGGCTCGTCGTGCGTCGAAGATCCCGCCGGTAGCGGCCATGCGTGAGGAGTTCGCCTCGACCGGCGACTCATTGCGGGTGCGGACGCTGATCGGTGCGATTCTCGGCGTGATCGGTGTGGCACTGCTCGTATTCGGCTCTCGCGGTACCGGTGGCGGCGCGGCTCTGATCGTCGGGCTCGGTGCGTTCTCGTTGATCATCGCGGTTCTTCTCGGTGCTCCGGCCCTGTCGCGGCCGATCGTCGGCGCGCTCGGTGCCGTGTTCGCCAAGCCGTTCGGCGCCATCGGGCGGCTGGCTCGTACCAATGCAGTGCGCAATCCCCGCCGTACGGCTGCAACGGCATTCGCGTTGACTCTCGGTCTGATGCTGGTGACGGTCATCGGAGTGTTCGGATCTTCGGCCAAGGCGAGCATCAATGCTCTTGTGGACGTGGGTGTCTCGGCCGACTACATCCTGACCGGCCCCAACGCGATCGGCGTGCCGCGGGGTGCGGCCGACGCAGTCCGACAGGTGCCCGACGTGCAGAGCGCGACGTCGTTGCACGGAGTGCGTGCGAAGGTCGACGGCGAGGACGAGCAGGGCGCTTCGTTCGACGGACCGATCGAAGGCGTGCTCGAGTACAAGATTCTCGAGGGCACGGTCGATCTGACCGGCAACAACATGCTCGTCTCGAAGTCGACTGCGGACGACAAGGGTTGGACTGTGGGCTCGACTCAGACGTTGACCGGTCCCGGCGGCGTCGAGTACCAGACGGTTGTCGCGGGAGTGTTCGAGGACAACCAGCTGATCGGTTCGTGGATCGTCTCGGACGAGGCGTACCGGAAGCTGATGCCAGCGGAGAGCCTGCCGGACTTCGTGGTGCTGGTGAAGGCGCAGCCCGGCGCGGATCTGACCACGCTGCGATCCGAACTCGAAACGGCCACGGAGAAGTACGTCGTCGTCCAGGTGCAGGATCGTGAGGAGTTCAAGGGAACTCAGGGGCAACAGATCAACACGTTGCTGGCGATCCTCTACGGACTGCTTGCACTCGCGGTCGTGATCGCAATCCTGGGCATCATCAACACCTTGGCGCTGTCGGTGGTCGAGCGGCGACGAGAAATCGGAATGCTGCGAGCCGTCGGCATGCAGCGCGGACAGATGCGGCGAACGATCTATCTCGAGTCGGTGCTTATCGCGGTGTACGGCGCAGCGGTCGGAGTTGTTCTCGGCATCGCGTTCGGTTGGGCCTTTGTGAGCACCCTTGCCGACCAGGGCCTCGACAAGATCACGATCCCGTGGGGTCAGGTGGTCGGAATGCTGATCGGCTCGGGTGTGGTCGGTGTCTTGGCCGCACTGTGGCCGGCCAACCGAGCGGCCAAGACGAAGCCGCTGGAGGCGATTGCAGACATGTAGGGCCTTCGGCCCCCGTGCGCACTTTCGGCAGCGGAAACAGCCGAAAGTGCGCACGGTACCGTTGCCACATGAGCACCCTTCAAGAAGTCGGCGAACGTGAATCCTGGCGCTGCTGGCTGTGTGACGAACCGGTCGATCCCGACATGTCCGTCAACGATCCGCGCGGCCCGAGCATCGACAGCATCAACACCGCGAAAAAGGGTGGCAAGACCAAAGGTGGTGTCGAACGCTTGGCGCACCGCGCATGTAACACCAAGAAGGGTGCGGTCAAACCTGTTGTGGAGTGGCCGGATCGGTTGTTCGTCGTGGATCCCGCTCCGATCATCGGGGTCGTCGAGCAGCTCGAGCGCAAGGGTGGTCGCGTCGCCGTCGCTCGTTGCCCGGGCAAAGACGATGCCCAGGAAGCGTCGGACTGGTTGATCGACAGGTTGTCGCGACTGGCTCCGTCGCTGAATGTGGAAACGAGCATCGACGCCGCGGGCGGGGGTTACCTGTTGGTCCTCAAAACCGTGTAGTAGCTCGGTTCTGAGTGCCGTCTTTCGCGGTACCTGTTCCGCCTCCAGTGTCGTCGGGGTACGGTCGAACCGAACATGAATCCGGTTTCGAGTGCGAAGGAATCCCGATGAACCTGGCATTGACCGACGAGGAACTAGCGTTCCGCGACGAGATGCGGACGTTCTTCCGTACGCAAATCCCCGCGGACATCAGGGAGGCGTACGCCCACGGCGAGGAATTGGGGCGCGACCGTATGGTCGAGGCGCAGCAGATCCTCAACGCTCACGGTCTGGCGGTACCGCACTGGCCGGTCGAGTGGGGCGGCAAGGACTGGACCCCGGTCCAGCACAACATCTGGCTCGACGAACTTCAGCTTGCGTCGGTCCCCGAACCGTTGGCGTTCAACGCCAACATGGTCGGTCCGGTCATCGCAGCCTTCGGCTCGCAGGAGCAGAAGGAGAAGTTCCTTCCCGCGACCGCCAACCTCGACATCTGGTGGTGCCAGGGATTCTCCGAACCCGAGGCCGGCTCAGACCTCGCGTCGCTCAAGACCCGCGCGGTCCGCGACGGCGACGACTGGGTCATCAACGGTCAGAAGACGTGGACGACGCTGGGACAGTACGCCGACTGGATCTTCTGCCTCGTGCGTACCAATCCCGATGCGCCCAAGCGTCAGGCCGGCATCTCGTTCATCCTGGTCGATCTCAAGACGCCTGGCGTCACGGTCCGCCCGATCAAGCTGATCGACGGCGGCTACGAGGTCAACGAAGTGTTCTTCGAGGACGTCCGTGTGCCGGGAGAGAACCTGGTCGGTGAAGAGAACCAGGGCTGGGGCTACGCCAAGTTCCTGCTCGGCAACGAGCGCACCGGTGTCACGCGCGTCGGTTTCTCGAAGGTTCGGCTGGCCCAGGCCAAGGCCCGCGCTGCCGAGGTCAAGGTCGGTAACGGAACACTGCTCGAAGATCCGCTCTTCGCCGCCCGTCTCGCCGAACTCGAAAACGAACTGCTTGCCCTCGAGCTCACTCAGCTCCGGGTGGTCGCCAGTTCCGCTGACGGCCAGCCGAACCCGGCGTCGTCGCTGCTGAAGCTTCGTGGCTCCGAATTGCAGCAGGCGAGCGTCGAACTGCTGATGGACGTGGCCGGCCCTGATTCACTGCCGTACGACGCGGGCAGCGACATCGCCTCCGCGAGCTGGGCGCAGCACACTGCCCCGACGTACCTGAACTACCGCAAGGTATCCATCTACAGCGGATCGAGCGAAGTGCAGCGCAGCATCATCGCCTCCTCGATCCTCGGATTGTGAGGCGTGGCATGGACTTCGAACTGAACGACGAGCAGAAGCTTCTCCGCGACACCACCAAGGACCTCCTCGCGCGTAGCTACGACGCCGAGAAGCGCAACGCGATCATCGACTCCGATCCAGGGTGGAGCCCGCAGGTCTGGAAGCAGTTGGCCGAGGTCGGCCTGCTTGGCCTGACGTTCTCCGAGGACGACGGCGGCATGGACGCGGGCCCGGTGGAAATCGGCGCGGTCATGACCGAGATCGGTCGACGCTTGGCACCCGAACCGTTACTCGACGCGGTGGTGACGCCGGGCGGGCTCATAGCCGAAGGCGGCAGTGCAGAGCAGCGCTCGTCGATTCTTCCCGGAGTGGCCGAAGGCACCACGTTCCTCGCCTTCGCCGATCAGGAACCCGGAATCCGTTGGCCGGCAACCGAACGGACCACCGCGGCGGCCCAGGTCGACGGCGGCTGGACCGTCACCGGCATCAAGAATCCGGTCGGCCACGGCGCGACGGCGGACATCCTCGTCGTGAGCGCTGCGCTCCCGGATGGCGGCGTCGGACTGTTCCTCGTCAAGAGTGATGCCTCCGGCTTGGTACGCAAGTCCTACGCCACTCACGACGGTTTGCGCGGGGCGCAGATCGAGTTCACCGATACTCCGGCCGAAGCGCTCGGTGAGGGCGGAGACGCTTCCGCGCTGATCCAGGCCGCACAGATCCGTGAGCAGGCTGCTCTGTGCGCCGAGGCTGTCGGAGCAATGGAAGAGGCGCTGCGTCTGACCACCGAATACCTCAAGACGCGTAAGCAATTCGGTGTTCCGCTCGCAAAGTTCCAGACATTGACGCATCGTGCCGCCGATCTGTACGTCTCGCTCGAGTTGGCGCGCAGCATGAGTCTGTACGCAACGATGTCCCTTGCCGACGGAGTCGTGGATCCGGTGATCGCTTCGCGGGTGAAGTTGCAGATCGGGCGTTCGGCTCGGCTCATCGGTCAAGAGGCCATCCAGATGCACGGTGGTATCGGAATGACCGCCGAATACCCGGTGGGTCATTACGTGAGTCGCCTCGTCGCCATCGAGCACACCCTCGGCAGCACCGAAGACCATCTCCGGGTGTTGGCCGCCGGCGTGGCTGATCACGAGATGGTCAGCGTCGTCTGATCTTTCACGATCGACAGAAGGGTCGCATTCCGTTCGCGGAGTGCGACCCTTCGTCGTTCAGCGGTGAGAGCGTAAGACGTCCAAGCGGAGTCGACGCTGCTCGATGTTGACCGCACTGTCGGTGAACGCTTGTTGCCAGCCGGGGTCGCTCGTTCTGGACGCGGCGCTGCGGAGCAGTGGTATCGCCTCGAAAGGGAACCGAGCCTGCACACTGCGCAGGGTGGAGAAGTGGCTGTGCCGCGAGTGGATGCCCAGGTCCTCGCCTGTCGCGGCGTGCTCCAACGCCTCGTTTTCCAAGGCATTCAACAATTTTTCGGCGACGGCCAGCGGCCATGGACGGTCGATGCCGTCGAGGAGTGCGCTGCCGTCGACTCCCAGAAGGTACTCGTCCGCGTGTCCGGCGACTATGTACTCGACGCGCTCGCGTGGGTCGGCGATTGCGACGATTCTCCGGTCGGTCGTGCGCCCGTCCCTCTCCAAGAAGGCCGAAGCCCACGCTGTGTTCTTCTGGAGAACGGTTGCAGCAGTCCATGATTCGATCATCACGTCACGCCATTGTTTCTCGATGGGGATAGTGAGGGCGTCGCGCGGTGAACCGGCCATCGATTCCCACAGCGTCAGCGGAGTTGCAGTCACGACTTGGCGCAGCCACCAGCGCCGGATTCCCTTGTTCTTGTAGTGGACGTCTTCGATGCCGTCACGAAATGCGAGGTCGTCGAGTGAACCGGGCAAACGGACGGCCAGGCGCGGTCGCAACGGTTTCGTCTCGAGCCGCACCCAGGACCGAGCCCGAGTGACCATGCGAGAGGCGAACGGTGATCGGGGGAGTTGACGTAGTAGTTGAATGGCGCGCTCACGGACCCGCACGGCTGGATCGTCGAGTGCGCGTTCGAGGAGGGTGTAGTCGTGTTCACCCAGTCCGACGTCGAGATGATCGAGGAAATGCAGGCGGTTTGCCGTGGGCTCGTCGTCCCAGGCGATCTCGAGTTCTTCGCTCGCCAACTCCGGGTCGACCGTACGTATGTAATCGAACCAGGCGGTTCGGTCGTCCGGATCGGGCGAGAGCCACAGCTCGTCCCGGCGGGACCCGATCCGCCGGAGCTGGGCCCAGTCCGGATTCTGTTCCGCCAGGTACTGCCCCCGTCGACCGGCGAGGCGAAGGAGCGCCTCGCGGTGCTCGGGATACTTCATCGCGGCTTCCATGAAGAGCGGAACACTGGCCGCTGGCGCGAGGAATCCGTGTCGGTCGGCCAGTGCGAACCATTCCGCGAGAGTCCAGGAACGAACGTGCAACAAGGACTGAAGTTGTTCGATGGCGAGGTCGGGAAGCAGCGGTTGAACCGCTGAAGCAGTCGCTGATGCGCGCGAGTAACCTGCGTGCGCGTCTGATCGCAGGGAGGTCACCCGCCTACGGTATGGCAGGGGTGCGTCGTGCTCGGGCGCAGGGGTCGGGCGCGTGTCGGCAGATTCTGGAACAGTGGTAACCGGCGACCACCAGGAGGCGTGAGATGACAGACGGAACTGACGACGTCTTTGTCGTGGCGTCGGTGACCGAACGCCGAACACTCATCTCCACTCGGGTCAGGGAGTGGTGTGCAGCGGGGACCGTCGAGTCGAACCGGCCGGAGTTGTCCGATGACGTCGCACTGCTGATAGCCGGTGGTTATGCGGACGAGTCGACTCGGTCGATCCTGGCGAACCGTCGCAGTATCGGACGTTCGTTCCCGGAGATCGGCGGCTTCTCGGAGTTGCGTTATCTCACCGACGAACTTGCCCGCACCAGGCGTCGGCTGCTCGCGACCCGTATCGGCCCGGTTCAGGTTGTCCTCGACCGGCGGGTGCAGGCGCTCGAGAAGCGCGTTCAGTCGATGCGGTCGGCGATCGTGCACTCCAATCGCCACTTCGCGAGCAGCGTCCGTGCCATTCGCAAGGATCGCCGCGACGGACTGCATCTCGATGTGGAGCAACGTGAGGCTCTTTTCGCCGGGCTCACCCGCACCCCGGTCCCAGCCAAGCTGCCGGTGGGTCTCGGCGTCGTGGCCAGTAGCGGAAATGCTGCGCTCGACAAACTTGCCGCCCAGTTCGGGAAAGTTCAGGGAACCGGAGTCATCGCCGATGCCGGAAGACGCATCGCCGAGGTCCTCGACGGACTCGTCGATTCAGAACCCGAAGGACGCGCCGGTGAGTACGACGCCCTGCTCTACCTTGCCGGGAATCTGTTCGACCGGATCGAGAGTTCCAGCGCGTGGCATTCCGACCACTTCGTCATTCAACGCAACCAACTCGATCTGGCCGACGAGATCACCCAGATCGCGGTTGACACCGTCGCGCTGCGTTCGATTCTTGCGGAGTTGGACGACGCGGTTGCACTGGCACGCGACGAGGGAACCCGAGCCGGAATCGCTTCGCGCCGGGAAGCGCTCGGCGCGGTCTGGGACCAGTTGGTCGAGCGCGTTGCGGCCCTCGCGCGGATCGGTGACCTGGTCGCACGGGCCGAGGATCAGCTGAGTTCGCAGCGCGCGGTTGCGCATGCGGCGAGCCTCGACAGCCGGATCGACGACCTACTTGCGCGCTCCGGTTCACGTGAACTTTCGGCTGCAAACACGCACTACGTCGGGGACCAATTCGACGGCGTGGAAGAGCTGATGTTCGCTCACCGGGCGGCGCTTTACGGGGACATTGCACTGCTGACCTCTGGGAACGAGCGTCGGGCGCCGTAGTCAGGCCGTCGTCTGCGCTGTAAGGTCGAAGGTACTGACCGGCCACACGATCGAAGAACAGGCCGGGATTTCGTTCAATGCTCGACCCCGATGCCGATCCGGTGATGCGGGCGTACCCGCTCGAGACAGGTCGATCATGGAAGACACCGCAAGCCGCGGCATCAATGCGTTCATTTCCGAAGCTACGCAGCGTGGGGGCAAGGCTGTCCGTCTCACTCACTCGCGTCGTAACCCCGTCGAGGTGACGGGCGCAGACGGCATCAGCCGCATCGTTCGAGTGCGATCGAAGCTCGACGGAGACTGGCAGGCCAGGCGTCAGGACGAGTCGCTCGAGAGTGACGACACCCGCTCCGAGTTCTGGGTGTTCGTCGACCTGGCGGCCGATCCGCACGAGTTCTTCATGCTGCCCTCCAACGAGGTCGCCGACGACATCCGCGCCGAGGTCGATCTGTGGATCATGGACAGCCCCGGACGTAATCGCACCGGCCATCACGCGATTCCGCGTGGGCGCGTGGTGCACGGTCACGATCGCTGGGATGCGTTGGGCCTTGCCGCGGTCAAGGATCCGAGCATTTACGTGGAGGCCCCGGTTGCGACCAAGCGCAAGACGTCGCCGGTTGCCGCGAAGAAGCGTCGCGCCAGCGGTGTCGAGGAGATCGAAGTCGTCGACAATCGCCTCGAGATGACGGCCGATTGCCATGGCTACCGCTGGGTCGGACGTTTCGACGAAACCACCGAGGTCGTGGAGATCATGCGCGGACCGATGGAAGGCCGCCGATTCCCCGATCCGACGGCGGCCGCCAATGCCGTCACCGGTCACATCTCAGGCGACACCGAGAGCCATGACGGCTGGTCGTTTTGGACGATCAACAACACGGCCCTCGGCGCTCATCTCAAAACTGCCTGATCTCAGGCTCCGACCGCCGCCGACACTCGTTCGAGAGTGTCCAGTTCATTCGACGACAGCACGAGATTCGGGGCGTCCAGTAGCGCCGGGAGCTGCTCGGGCCGGCTGACGCTCGCGATCGGTGCCGTGATGCCCGGTCGAGTCAGCAGCCAGGCCAGCGCAACCGTCGAGATCTCGCTCTCGTGGGCCTGCGCGATTGTTGCCAGCTCCGCGACGACGTCGAGTCCGGCGTCGCTGAAGTATCCGGCGGTCAGTCGTTCGCGGGAGCTGCCTTCGATGTCCGCGCGGGTCTTGTACTTTCCGGTGAGGAAGCCGGAAGCGAGAGCGAAGTACGGGAAGACGCTGATGTTGTTGTCGGTGGCGATCTGCGCGAGTTCGGGTTCGTACGACTTGCGGTGTACCAGGTTGTAGTGCGGTTGCAGCGCGATGGGCGCGGCGTAACCGTTCTCTTCGGTGATCCGCAGCCACTCCCGGACTCGGTCGGGGCTGTAGTTGGAGATTCCGAGGTAGCGAACCTTGCCCGCGACGACCAACGCATTGAATGCTTCGAGAGTTTCCTCGAGCGGAGTCTGCGGGTCGTCGAAATGTGCGTAGTACAGATCGATGCAGTCCGTCTGCAGGCGCCGCAACGAAGCCTCTGCCGCGGCTGCGATGTTGTCTGCCTTCAGGCCCTTGAAATCGGGATGGCTACCCACCTTGGTGGCGACGACGATGTCGTTCTGCAGACCTCGGTCGGTGATCCATTTCCCGATGATCGTTTCGGATTCCCCACCGGAATTGCCGGGAGCCGACGCCGTGTACGAGTCGGAGGTGTCGATGAAGTTTGCACCGGCTTCGGCGAACGAGTCGAGGATCTCGAAGGACGTCTTCTCGTCTGCGGTCCATCCGAAAGGGTTGCCGCCCAAGCTAAGTCGGAAGATGTCGAGGTCCGAATTTCCGATGATCGCCACTGTGTGGAACTCCCGTCGATGAAGGTGGTCGCTGCATCCCGCACCGTACCCTCTCACGGCGCTGGCGATGGCGCGCCCTCGCCAGGTTCGCCGAAAAATGTATCGGATCGTGATTGCCGCCGTCAGCGTTGGGTATGGCCTCAAATACTGAATTCTTCGATGGACTGCTGATAGGAGCGTCCGATGATGATCGTGGACGAAGCCACTCGCGTGGTTCGTGGTGTGGCAGACGCAACGACGACGGTGGCCGGTGCCGTCGGTGGTGGAGTGATCGGTGGAGTGACAGGCGGGATACGCGGAACGGCGGAGGGCGTCCGAGACGGACTTCGTGCGGGTAGTTCCTCGACGCCGACCGCCGTTCTCACGATGGCCGCCGTCGGTGCGGCGGGATTGGTGGAATGGCCGGTGGTCGTGGCAGTCGGCGGCACGGCCCTGCTACTTCACGAATGGGATCGCAAGAGCGGGCGGCCTGATCGTGAGGTCAAGGCGGTTGGCCGCGCGAGCAAGACGGAACCGGCGAAGAAGGAATCGAGCGGAAACTCCCACAAGGCGGCCAGTCGGTCACAGGATCGAACTCACAGTTCTTCGCACACGCGATCCACTCACTGATGTTCACAGCGATGGCCCGGCGAGCGGTGTCGGTGGCAACTTTGCCGCCGCGCCTGGTGTTGTCGGGTCTCGCGTTGGTCGGTGGTTCGACGATTCCGCGAACCGCTGTCAGTGACGTGGCGCTGCGGACCGGCGCCCTTGCGCTGGCGGGCGTCGGGATGATTCCGGCAGCAGCGGGATCGATTCTTCGTGCCCCGCGAATGCCTGGTTCCACCTATGTCTCGGCGGCGGCGTCGGCGATCAATTATCAACCCCGCGTGCGTCGGCGAATCGAACAGAGCCTCGGCCGTTCGCTCACCGACTTCGCGTTGGAGTCGGCGACGTCGTTCGCGGATGTTGTGACCTATGCGCCTGCATCGCTTGGCGTGGACTTCGGATTGCGGACGATGCTGCTGCGCGAAACTTTGGCAGTGCGCACCGCTCGGCGCGGGTGCTCACTCGAACCCGGAGTTCGCCATTCAACCGTGAGGCATGAACCGAGTGGTCCGGGGGAGCGTTACGCTGACAGGATCGCTGGGGTTCAACTGCTCGCCGGGGCTGCACTCGCGGCCGTGTCTGCCGGCGGTGACACCGTCGCGACGAGCATCAAGGTTTCGGCGCCGCGGCCACTTCGGATCTCGCGCGAATCGTTCGCTGCTGGTTTGTCATTCGGTCTGTGGCGGACACACCACGCAGCCGTTTCGGATCCTGCAGCGCTACGCATGCTCGATCGTGTCGACACCGTTCTCGTCGATCCGAGCGTCCTCTTCGACGACGCGCTCCGGGTGTCCGACATACGAGGGGTGGCCGAGTCCGATCGCGTCGCGGTGTGGACACGAGCCAGGAAAGCTCTGAACGATGGAACTGTCGGGGCGGGACGGCATCGCATCGGCGGCGCGGACGTCGTCGTGAGACCGGTGCGAAAAGAGTTGGCGGAAACACTGATAGGCGAGATACGCACGGCCGGGGTCGCAGCCGTCACGATCGACGACGACGGGCTCGGATCACTCCGAAGTGGATTCGACGAGCTCTATCCGGCGCGGTCGACTCCCGAAGCCGGCCTGCGCGAGGCTCTCTCGGCATTGGTCGCCGAGGGCCGGACAGTTGCGGTCGTGTCGAGTAAGGCGATAGCGGGGCAGGCGGTGCTGCGTATCGGGATTGCGCCACCGAGCGGCGAGCACGTGAGCGCTGACATCCACACCGACTTGGCCGGGGCGTGGCGGGTGGTCCATGCGTTCCGGGCCGCCCGGACAGCGACGAGGCGCGGGGTCGAACTATCTTCGGGTTCTTCGGCATTGGGCGGCTTGATCATGCTTCCGGGAGTTCGAGGGGTTGGGCCGGGGCCCGTCACGGCTGGTTCCGCAGCGGGACTGTGGACGGGATACACCCTGTCCCGATCTGTGATTCAGGCTCCCGTCCCAGTCGGTACTCCGAGCGATACCTGGCATGAGATGGACGGTGATGCTGTCCTTCACGAACTCTCCGAATCCGTCCGACGTACGCCGCGGCGCGCTGACGCCCCTGTGCGGGCGCCCGCACGCTTCAGGTTGATCCGTGACGGATTGTCGGCGTTGCGAACAGAATTGGCCGATCCACTGACGCCGGTGTTGGCAACCGGTTCTGCGGCCAGTGCAGTCCTCGGGTCACCAGTAGATGCGATCCTGGTCGGTTCGGTCTTGGTCGGTAATGCCGCGATGTCCGCCTTTCAACGTCTGCACTCGGAACGCGCAGTGCAGCGACTGTTGCAGATGCAGGAGCCGGTAGCTCGGCGCGTGACGAACGCCGGCACGGTCGAGACAGCGGCCGACGCGTTGGAACTCGGTGACGTCGTGGCCCTCGAGTCCGGGGACATCGTGTCCGCCGATTGTCGTCTGTTGAGCGCCGAATCGCTGGAAGTCGACGAGTCGTCGTTGACGGGGGAGTCTCTGCCCGTCGACAAGCAGACCGACCCGACCCCGGGGATGCCACTGGCCGAGCGAAGGTGCATGGTCTATGCAGGGACAACAGTGCTTGCCGGCTCCGGCCGTGGCGTGGTCACGGCCACCGGAGCCCGAACGGTAACCAGGCGCGCTGATGCCGGCGTGTCCCGATCCGGGCCGGCCGTTGGCCTGTCCAACAGACTGCGCGAGCTCACGAGGGCGACCCTGCCGGCCAGTATCGGCGGCGGAGCGTTGGTGACAGTGGCGGGTCTGATTCGTGGCACCGGTCTGCGCCGCGCAGTCACCGGCGGCGTGGCCGTGGCAGTGGCTGCCGTGCCGGAGGGGCTGCCTCTGGTTGCCACTCTGGCTCAGCAGGCAGCAGCTCGAAGGCTCACTGCAGCAGGCGTACTGGTTCGTGCTCCACGTTCCATCGAAGCGCTCGGCCGTGTCGACGTGGTCTGCTTCGACAAGACTGGAACCCTCAGCGAGAACAAGCTTCGCGTGGCCGCGGTCGAACGCGTCGACGGTTGGGACGAAGGTGAGATCTTGGAAGTTGCAGCGCGCAGTGCCCTGCGACGCCGGGATGATCGGGTATTTCATTCGACGGACGCCGCCGTCGTCGATGCAGCCGAGCAAGCTCTAGGCAATGCTTCGGTGTTCGGTGACGTCGAGGCGGACAATCTCGTTCCGTTCAGGTCGGGGCGGCCGTACTCGGCGGCTTTGCTCGGTAGGCGGATCGCACTCAAAGGTTCGCCGGAGTTCGTGTCCGAAGCAGGACTCGATCCGAATGCTGTGTCGTCGAAGCACGTGCAGAGCATGGCCGGACGTGGACTGCGGGTGGTTGCCGTCGCCCAGCGAGAGTTGTCGGAACACGATGCGCGACGCGCCCGCGAAGACTCGGAGTTTCTCGAACGGTGTTGCTCCGAGGGATTGGAAGCGGTCGGCCTTCTCGGACTCGCGGACACGCTGAGACCCGAATCGACGCAACTTGTTCGAGACCTTCAAGGCAGCGGGCACCAAGTACGCGTGCTGACCGGCGATCATCCGACCACTGCGGCCGCGGTCGCCGCCGAACTGGGGTTGGACGTCGCCCGCGAGGATGTTGTCACCGGTCCGGACTGGGAAAACTTCTCTCGCGCCGAACGACGGGACGCGGTCCGCGGCAGCAGTGTCTTCGCACGCGTGACGCCCGAGCAGAAGGTCGAGATCGTGCAAGCGTTGGAGACCGACGGGCGGGTCTGCGCCATGGTCGGTGACGGCGCGAACGATGCTGCGGCGATCCGAGTGTCCAGCGTGGGAATCGGGGTGGCGTCGACCGACAGCGATCCGGCGCGCGGTGCGGCAGACATCGTGCTCCTCGACGGCCACGTCGGCGGATTGACCGACGCATTGGACGAGGGCAGTCAATTGTGGCGGCGGGTCAGATCAGCGGTGGGGGTTTTGCTAGGAGGCAACGCTGGTGAAGTCGCGTTTGCTTTGATCGGTTCTGCGTTGTCCGGCGAATCACCGCTCAACGCAAGGCAGTTGCTGCTGGTCAATCTGATGACCGACGCCTTGCCTGCTGCTGCGCTCGCGGTGAGCACCCCGTCCGAGAACGGATCCGACAAGTCCGAACAGATGGACACTCATGCGTTGTGGCAGACAATCGCTGTCCGCGGCTGTGCCACGGCAATCGGTGCGCTGGCTGCGTGGCTTCTGGCCCGGACGAGCGGCAGGAGGCGGCGAGCGTCGACGGTGGCGTTGGTTGCCCTGGTTGGTGCTCAATTGGGGCAGACGCTGCTCGAATCGCGTAGTCCGCTGGTGGTCGCCACCGTTGCCGGATCCGCTGCGGCGCTGGCGACCCTCGTCAGCACACCGGTGGTGAGCCAATTTCTCGGTTGTACGCCGCTCGGTCCGATCGCGTGGGGCCAAGCAGTGGGCTGTTCGTCGGCGGCGACGCTGCTGGCGGCGCTCGCCCCGCGGGTGTTGGAGCGGATCGCCGGACCTGAGGAAAACACGGAAGGTCAGTCGACGATTCGCAAGACCCCGACGCGAACCAGCACGGCGTACACCTCCCGAATCGGGGGAGTCAGCGCTCGCGACAGCGTGGAAATCAGCGAAGCGGAAATCAAAGAAGCGGGAACCGGTGAATCGGACACGCTTGTGAGCGTCGCTGCTGGAAGTGACACGTCGCCGAACTCCCGGGCGACCCGAGATGAATCCTGAGGAATCGTGACATGTCCCAGAACACCGTCGACCGCACGAACCCCGTCGATCACCGCGCCGTAGTGGAATCCGTCCGTTCGGCTCGGAGCTTCGAGTTGGAGCTACCGATCGTCGGTTCCATTCCGGTTCCGCCCCCTGAACAGATCGCCTATTTTGCGGTGATGGGACTGATGGTCGCCTTCGAGATCATCGAGTGGCCCGTGGCAGTCACCATCGCGGCGGGGCATCTGCTCGCAACAGAGCAGCACAATCATGTCCTCGAAGAGATCGGAGAGGCGCTAGAGGGCGTCTGACGCCAGCGCTGCCGGATACAAATCGAGCGACCCCGCAATTCGCGGGGCCGCTCGACGTGCGGAGAAACTTACTGCGCGAGTGCGCGCTTCATGCCGCGTTCGACTGCTGCGATGATCTGCGGACGCAGTTCTGCGGCAGGGACGATCTCATCCACCGAGCCGACCTCTCGGGCCCGCTGGATGTTGTGGATCGCTTCGAATTCGGATGCCACTTCGCCGAGCTTGTCGGAGCGGACGGCGATGCGCTGAGCGTTCAGTTCTACGCGCAGATGTGCTTTCTCCGTGTCGTCCTTGGCTGCTGCCAAGTCTGCCTCCAGTTGCTGCACCTTCGGATCGTTGTTGGTGCGGGTGTTCACCTCACGGGTGAAGACCACTGCGGCGGCGGGGGCGCCGCCGAGTACCGAGGCGAACGAACCTTCGACAGCAAGAACTTCCATGTTGTCGTTGAGCGCACCGGAGAACACGACGAACGCGCCGCCGTGGTAGCGGGAAACGACGCAGAACACGATCGGTCCGTCGAAGTTGACGATGGCGCGGCCGATTTCGGCGCCGTACTCGAGCTGGATGTTACGCAGCGACTCCGGGGAACCGTCGAAGCCGGAGAGGTTGGCCAGCACCACGATCGGACGGTTGCCGCTCGCAGCATTGATCGCGCGGGCAGTCTTCTTCGACGAGTTCGGGAACAGCGTTCCCGACGTCCAGGTGTCGGGACCGTCCGCGGGGAAGTGACCCTTACGCGGGATCGCGCGGGATTCGATGCCCACCACTGTGACCGGATGTCCGGCGAGGTGCGCGTCCAGAACGACCGAGGTGTCGGCGCCGGCCATGTCGGCCCAACGCTCGAGAACCGAGTGGTCCTGGTCGACCACCGACCGCATCACGGTGCGAATGTCGAAGGGCTTCTTGCGATCCGGGTTCTTCGCCGAGGAGAAGATGTCGCCGACCGTCTCGAAGTCGCTCGACGGGTGGGTGTGCGGGAAGCTGCGCACGTCACGATCGACGGGGTCCGTGGTCGCTGCGCGACGCGGGAACCGTTCGCCGGGAGCGAGATACGAGTGTGCGTAGTGGCGGAACAGGATCTCGCACGCCGCAGTGAGGTCGGGGGCCCAGTACTGCGCCTGGCCGTTGGGGCCCATGACGCGGTCGTAACCACCGATACCGAAGTTGTCCTCGGCCGACACACCGCCGGAGTAGTCGAGAGACTGCTTGCCGGTCAGCACCATCGCGCTGTCCGGGGTCATCACCAGAATGCCCTTGGTGTGCATCAACATGGTGGCTTCGGCGTTCCAGTAGGGCTGAGCGCCGACGTTGATGCCCGTGACGACGATGTTGATCTCGCCGCCGTTCTGGGTGAAGGTGATGATCCGGCGCAGGCCGCGGGAGACCCAGTCCATGTTTTCGGTGCCACTCTCCATCGAGATGGTGGCACCCGAGGACAGTGCGAACCACTCGACCGGAGCGTTCAACTTCTCGGCCAGGTCGATGGCAGCGACCACGCGTGAGCATTCGGCCTCGGCCACGGTGCCGAGCGCCTTGGTGGGGTCACCGAAGAGCGCGACACGAGTCATTCCCTCGGGATAACGCGGCGTCGGAGTGTTCACGAGGCCGACGACGATGCCGGCCTTGTTGAGTCCGTACGGACGCTCGACGGGCGAGAGGACGCCCGCTTCGTCGAAGTCGTGTTCGACGAAAGTGCCCTTGGTACCGGTCAGGAGCGGAATCAGCTCGTACGGGTACACGGTGCCGCGTGCCCGCGAACTCTGGACCTTCTGCGCGTAGGCGTCGAGGGGGAGCAGCGGTTCGGTGGGCGGGCTTGTCTTGTTGATGACCACACCGGCACCTGCGCGATAGGAGAAGCGCAGCGCAACTTCCTTGGGGGCGCCACCCTTTCGGTCCTTCAAGCGGGTGATGAGCGTGATCTCTTCGAGCCCGGCGCCGACGGTCAGTCGGGCTGCGTTCTGAGCGATCACGGAGAAGCGTTCGCTGGGAACGTCTGCGACCGGCCACACGTAGAGCACGACGCGGTTGGCTGCCAGTCGACGCTTGTCGCCGCGCTGGCTCTGCGCACGGCGGATGCCGTCGAGGCAGGCAGCGAGCGTGCGCTCGATGGCCGGGAGTGCAACCATCTGACCTTCGTCGTCCAGTTGCGGTGTCACGTCACGGATTTCCGCGAGGGCGATCAGGCGCTCGTCCTTCGGGTTCTCCTTGGCGGAGAGGTGGAACAGGTAGGTGTTCTCCGGAGCCGGCAGACGCTTTCCGTTGAAGTTCTTCAGGCGCCACATGTCCAGTCGCTGACCCGTGAGCGGGTGCATGTCGCGGATGATGTGATCCTCGACCAGTTCGCCGTCGACCGGGCGGAAGGTGACCCACCTGACCGGATCCCCGTTGGGGTTGCAGATGATCACCGTCGCGCGTCGTGATCGGGTGATCGCCTCGTTGCGGGAGAGTTCGGTGCGCAGCGTCTCGACGAGAGCGTCGCCGTCAGCGGGCTGATTCGGCCAGTCGAGGTAGATGTCGACTACCAGGCCACGGCCCGACGGAGCATCCTGCGCGATCGTGGCGACATCGTCGAGAGCCGTTCCGAGAGCGTCGAATTCGGCCACCGTCGAGACCAGATGCAGCCCGTCGCCCTTGAGGTCGAAGTTGCCGGTCACGAAACGGCGGTCGACGTGCTCGAAAACGCGGACGTCTTCGAAGGAGTGAATCTTGTAGTAGCGACGCGTGATGACCTCGAGCAGAGGGCCGCCATCGCGGTTGCCGAGGCCGATCTTTCGACCCAACAGGTCCAGGAGAGGCTCGGGAGTGGCGACGAGGTTGGCGATCCGCTCGTCGAAATCGGCAGCGTCCGGCTGTTCTTCGAGGTAGGCGAGGTTGCCGCGTACTCCGTCGTAGACGTCTTCGCGAACCTTGCGGATGCGCGGCTCGTCGAAGAACCGGAAGCGAAGGTTACGGGCTACGTCGCCGATGACGGGGTAGCGGACCTGCGTCGCGACGATGAGTCGATCGAGGACCTCGTTGAGCTCCTGAGCCGAGCAACCGGGGGCCTTGTCGCCGACCAGCCAGCCTTCGAGAAGTGCTGCAATGACCGGGATCTGGGCTTCCATGCGCTGCAGTGCCAGGAAGAGTCGGTACACCGCTTCCTCGACGGCCTGGCGATCGTCCATATCGGTGACGTCGTAGTGGCGAAGTGCCCGTTCGAGTCTCGTGCGGAACGACGCCGGCAAACCTTCGCGCTCGGAGTCGAGTGAGTGCAGGAAGGTGTGGAAGTGCTCGCGAGGGCTGTGGACGGATTCGTCCTTCGCCGACTCACCCGAGGTGGGCTTGTTGCGCGAGAGTTCGCAGATGTCGGCGAAGGTGGTCAGCACTGCAAGTTCGGCCTGTACCAGTTCGCGGTCCTCGGACTCGAGCGCGCTACGAAGTGCGTCGTACTCGGCGAGGACTGCGTTCGCGTGCTTGCCGCTGACGTCGTAGCCGCTGATCATCGCGGTCAACGCTTCGAGCTGCGCCAGCGCGTCGCCACGGGTGTCGGAACCGGAAGTTGCTGCCGGAAGATCGAATTCGACGCGCGGAGCCTTTTCAGTGACGGCTTCGTCGCTGATCTGGTCGACGCGCAGGAGCGGTGCGCCGGCATCGACCTGGGAGTTGACGGTAGCGAGGACCTCACGCACCTTGCCCGCGTACGGAGCGCGAACCGCAGTCTCCATTTTCATGGATTCCAGCACGACCAGGGTGGAGCCGGCTTCGACGTCGTCGCCGACCGCGACCGGTACTGCGACGACGACGGCGGGAGCGGGCGCACGGACCACGCCGGCGTCGTCCTGGCTGATCTGGTGGCTGATGCCGTCGACCTCGACGAGATAGCGCGCCGGGCTCACGACGGAAACGACGTGGAAGCGCCGATCACCGATCACCAGACGCGACTCGAAGTCACCGAGACGATCGACGTCGACCTCGATGTCGCCGGCGTCTCCGTCGACGCGGTAGCGGTGCGGGCCGATACGCCCGACGGTCAGCTTGTATGCCTGACCTTGATAGTTGAGCTCGACGGTACGGCCGATCGCGTGATTGGCGCGGGGACGGCCGCCACGTGCCGAGGCGAGGAAGGCCGCACGCTCGAGGGACTCCTCGGCGTCGTAAGCATCGATGGCGGTGGCGATCAGTGCGACGTCCGCGCGGCGAGTGGTGCCGGTGAGAGCGCCCGTGCGGTCGAGCCAACCGGTGTCCGCGGATGCCGAGACGACCTCGTCGCGATCGAGTAGATCGAGGAGGAACGACTTGGTGGTGGTGCCGCCGTCGAGTACGACAGTGGTTTCACGGAGGGCGGTACGCAGACGCGCGAGTGCCTCGGAGCGGTTGCGGCCCCACGCGATGACCTTCGCGACCATCGAGTCGTAGTCGGGCGGAATGACGTCGCCCGCGGCGATGCCGGTGTCGACGCGGATGCCCGAGCCGAGCGGAAACTTCAGGAGCTGAACGGTGCCGGGCGCCGGCGCGAAATCGTTGTCGGCGTCCTCCGCGTTGAGACGAGCCTCGACGGCATGGCCGAACGCGGGCGGGCAGTCGCCGACCAATTCGTCACCGCTGGCGACGAGGATCTGCAGCTTGACGAGGTCGATTCCGGTGGTGACCTCGGTGATCGGGTGCTCGACCTGCAGACGGGTGTTGACCTCGAGGAACGTGAACAGCTTGTTCTCGGGCTGGTAGAGGTATTCGACCGTGCCTGCGCCCTGGTACCCGGCTGCCTTGACCAGTTCGGCGGACACCTTCTTGAGGTGGTCCGACTGTTCTTCGGTCAGCACGGGAGAGGCGGATTCTTCGATGACCTTCTGGTTGCGACGCTGAATCGAGCAGTCGCGAACGCCCGGAGCCCAGACATTGCCGTGGTTGTCGGCGATGACCTGTACCTCGACGTGGCGTGCATCGGTGACGAGGCGTTCGAGGAAGACGACGGGGTCGCCGAAGGACCGCTCTGCTTCGCCCTGCGTGCGCTCGAGTGCAACTTCGAGTTCGTCTTCGGCCCAGACCTTGCGGATACCGCGTCCGCCGCCGCCGCTTCGGGCCTTGATGATCAGGGGATATCCGATGGACTGAGCATGACGACGAGCGTCGGCGCGCGTTTCGACAGGTCCGCCGCTCCACGGAGCGACAGGTACGCCGACCTTCTCGGCCAGGATCTTGGCGGCAACCTTGTCGCCGAGCAGGCGCATCGCGTCGGCGCTCGGGCCGATGAACGTGATGCCCAGTTTCGCGACGATCTCCGCGAAGGCGGGATCCTCGGCCACGAAGCCCCAGCCGACCCAGACTGCGTCGGCCTTGGCTGCGAGGAGTGCTCGCTCGAGTTCGGCGTAGTCGAGGTACGGGCTACCGGTGCCGGTGCTGCGCAGGGTCACGCCCTCGTCGGCCTGGCGGACGAACATGGCGCGGCGCTCGGCCTCTGTGTGCAGTGCAATGACGCGAATGCCGTAGTCGTGTTCGGCGTTCAGTTCGCGTACAGCCCTGATCAGCCGGACCGCGGCCTCACCTCGATTGACCACTGCGATTCGTTTGAACATTGTCACTGCCACCGTCCTTGATGAGATTCTTCGTCACGTACGTTGCGATATGAGCCGACCGTGTCCCACATACCCGGATTACCTGGTTCGTGAACTACGCCGCGATGCGCTGTGTTTCCCCACGGTTGCGCGTCGGCAAGTGATTGCCCATCCGGTTCGTAGAGTCCCCTGCGCTCAGGCACGGCGTGCCTTGTGTGCCACCCTGCAGGCGTGGACTCAGAACCGCTCCAATCACGAATCAGCAACATATTGTGTCTGCTTCCAGGGAATCCCTGGTTTATCTAAGAATGCAGTATGTCGACGCTCATGTCACCTGGGCGAATTGAAGAATATTAGTCAACGTGAACCACGGTTACACCTATGGCGTTAAATCATTGTGGCCCAAGAGGATTGGGCTCTGTGATACGGATCACGATGGTAATGAAATCGGCAAGGAAGTGAATACTCACTGGTAACAAAATCGCGTATTCGGAGAATTCTCACGATTGCTCGATTATTACTGATCGGTACTACTGGCGAGTATTTTTTACGTCCTGTCGGACCGTATTCGAGAAATCGCCTTCGATGGTCGCGATGTGCTGTGCGATCGCGTCGAGTCCTCCGGAAGGGAGCTGCAATGCGTTGCCGAGAGTAAGGGAAGTCCGCTTGAAGTGCTCCACAAGGGGTTCGTATTTCGTGACCAGTCTCAGTCTGTCGGTCTCGTTCAGGTACTTCACGCTTCCCGCGTTGTCGACGAAGTCGCTGAACTTCACGAGGAACACCGCGGGATCCTCGATCGCGCGGATGACGTGATCCTGGTAGCCGGTGGTGTTGTCGTGCGGGTAGTCGATTGGATTGGTCACTGCCTCAACAAGTTCGGAGATTCTGTGGCTGAAGTGCGAGGCGATAAGTGTTGACGCACGTTCTTGCGCCTCGGATGCGGACATGTCGTCCGCAGTCTGGCCGCCGAGGAGCGCGATGACGGCGTGTGGTCGGTCCTCGACCGTGTCGTGCAGCGCGGTTGCGCTCAGGATCTCGACGTCGGAGCATCCGTACCGAAGCAGCCGCAACACATTTCGAAGGGGATGAACGATGTAGGGATCCTCGTTGGATTTGATCCCGTTCTTTCTGAGCTGATCGAGATGCGCGAGGGTCGCGACCTCCATGGCGAGCCGCAGGGTTTCACCCGGGATCGCCAGCTCGTCGACGGCGCTCTCGATGGCGAAGACCAGCGTCGCAGCGTCCATCTCCTTCAGGGGTAACTGTTCGAATGCAGATCTGATCGGGTCGGAGTTGCTCATGCCAAATAGCCTTCCGGTTGGTGAGGCGTCGCGACGAATGTCCTGGTGCGGATCTGCAATCGAGTCCTGATTGACGCCGGAAATACGGGCCGAGGTCAGAATCATCTTGATTCTATCCGGAGACTACGACAGCAAGTGTTCTTAGCGTTGTAGTCGAGGTGGACGGGGAGTTTCGTTCGCTTTCATCACTGGCAGACATGGGTAGGAAGAGGTTCGATGACCACGGAGGCGACCCTGGCGTCGTTTGTCGAGACCGTTGACACGGATGTCGATACTCATCCACTGGACGACCCTGTGCGACAAGGACTTCGCGGACATCATGCGCAATTCGCTCGCTGGGCAGGGAGAGTTGCGCGATACGACCCGACAGTCGCTCCGTTTGTCGGTCATCCGCCCGAGTTGGACGCCGAAGACTGGGAGAACCTACTCACACTCGTAGGTCCAGGCGGCACGGTAGGTTTACGAGGATTTGATCATCACCCGCCGGAAGGGTGGCGCGTTGTGGATCAGTTCGGCTCGGTCCAGATGGATGGGTCCGCACTCGAAGTCTCCGTTGATCCGTCGGTCGAACTTCTCGGGACGGGTAACGTTCCCGAAATTCTGGCATTGATCGAGCGCACCAAGCCCGGACCCTTTCTTCCTCGTACCGTCGAGATGGGCAGCTACTACGGCGTTCGCGTCGACGGAAGACTTGTCGCCATGGCGGGGGAGCGGCTGCACCCTCCGGGATGGACGGAAATCAGTGCGGTGTGCACTGACAGCGACTTTCGGGGTCGAGGCCTGGGTACGACGCTGATCCGTGCCGTCGCTGCCGGGATTCGCGAGCGCGGCGAGCTGCCGTTTCTCCATGCAGTGCAATCGAATACGAATGCGATCAGACTCTACGAATCACTGGGGTTCGTTCTCCGGAAGAGATCCAGGTTGACTGCGGTGCAGGCGCCTGCCTGATCAAATTCTCGCCGACGCCTGTGTTTCGGGCTCTCGGCCACTAGTCTGAACAAATGACAGTCGATCAGGCGTTGGACAGTGATTTCCTCACTCTTGCCGATCCGTACCGCCGCGAGTTGCTGGCGCACTGCTATCGCATGATGGGGTCGATTCACGACGCCGAAGACCAGGTCCAGGAGACGTTCATCCGGGCTTGGCGCGGGTTCGACGGCTACAAAGGCCAGTCGTCGCTCAGGACCTGGCTCTACCGCATCGCGACGAATACCTGCCTGACCGCGCTGGAGGGGAGATCGAGGCGTCCACTCCCGACCGGCCTCGGCGCACCTAGTTCGGACCCGGCCGACGATTTGATCGAGCGCAACGAGATTGCCTGGTTGGAACCGATCGCGGATTCTGCGTTGGGCGACGTCAATGATCCCGCCGTAATGGTCGTCAATCGCGATTCGGTCAGGCTCGCGCTTGTTGCCGCTTTGCAGCACTTGTCCGCGCGCCAACGTGCGGTTCTCGTCCTGCGCGACGTTCTGCAGTGGAAGGCATCGGAAGTTGCGGAGGCCCTCGACACCACAACCACTGCGGTTAACAGCCTGCTGCAGCGGGCTCGCGCGCAGATCAATCACATCGGGCCCACTGAGGACGATCTCGTGGAACCGACTACCGAGGCTGCCCGGAATTTGCTTCGCGACTACGTGCACAGCTTCGAGAGCTACGACGTCGAGGCCATCGTTGAGCTGTTCACGCGTGAAGCCATCTGGGAGATGCCTCCGTTCGAGGGTTGGTACCAGGGACCCGAGGCGATCGGGCAGCTCATCGGAACCAAATGCCCGGCCGACGGACCAGGAGCGATGCGTCTACTTCCGACCGCCGCCAACGGCCAGCCGGCGTTCGGCCTCTACATGCGCGAGCCCGATGGGGTTCACCGTGCTTTCCAGTTGCACGTTCTCGATGTGACCGAGTCCGGGATCTCGCACGTGACGTGTTTCTTCGATCTGAGTCTGTTCGCGCGGTTCGGATTGCCTGCAGAGCTGTAGGGGAAGGGAGTTGCGCGAGCCCTCCGGTACGGAGGACCCGCGCAGCTACTCGTTACTGCTGTTGCTCTGCGTTACTGCTGAGGAACAGTCGCAGCCGGGTCCATCCACATGACCTCCCAGACGTGATTGTCGAGGTCGCGGAATGCGCGTCCGTACATGAAGCCGTGGTCCTGGGGCTCCATCCACTTGCTACCGCCGGCAGCAATCGCCGCATCGACAAAAGTGTCGACTTCCTCCCTGCTGTCGGCCGACACACACATCAGTGCTTCACGAGCTTTCGACGTGTCACAGATGTCGTCGGCGATGAAGTCCCCGAATCGCGGTTCGTTCAGGAACATGACGGTGGCGGAATCACTGACGATCATCGAGACGGTGTTCTCGTCACTGAACATGTCGTTGAACTCGAAGCCGAGCCCGCTGAAAAATGCCCGGGTAGCGGCGACGTCCTTGACCGGCATGTTGACGAAGAGAAGACGAGACATGGGTGGCTCCTTGAAGTCGGTTGACTGATTACTGAACGCTTCGGTTCCTGTTGGTTCCTGCTCATACAGACCGCAGTGGGCGCAGAAAGTCATCGCGAGAAGCAAAAATTCGAGAAAAGTATCGGCTGTTAACCCGCGTCAGCGCTCTGACCTGGCGATTTGGTGTTGTGTTGATCTTCGCGTAACTTTGTCCAGGTCAGAGCGACACGGACACCGACTCCCACCTGCGAGGGTGAGTGACACGAGGTTGTACGAAGTGCCTGGCGAACACAATCCAGTTTTTCTTCACGGGGTTCCGGTTTGCGCCGGTGACTTGGTTGGGATAGGCTGGAAAAGTTGCCCCGGAGCAGCGGCCATAGGGTCGTGGTGATGGTGTGCGCGTGTTCTTTGAGAACTCAACAGTGTGTCGATGAATGTCAGTGCCAAAATTAATTTGGTACTTCACATGTCGGATGATGTTCCGGGCCTTCGGGTTTCGGTTCTGATGTTCGGGGTGTGAGTATTTTTCGTCGGTGATTGTTCATTCTTCCGTCTGAATGGTTGCCGACACATTTTTTGCTAGTTGAGTTTTTTTGCTAGTGATTTGA